>JBGVKW010000121.1:0-13834 GCA_045123895.1 Agathobacter sp. | reverse complement strand
AACAGTATATCATTTTGCACATATTGGAAATATTCGTTCATATATCATGGAAGATGTTTTGGAAAAGGCTCTTAGATATGTGGGATATGATGTAAAACGTGTAATGAACATTACAGATGTGGGACACCTTTCAAGCGATGGTGATACAGGTGAGGATAAGATGCTTAAGGGTGCAAAACGCGAGCATAAGACAGTAATGGAGATTGCAAAGCAGTATACAGATGCATTTTTCAGAGATTTTACAGCTGTGCATAACAGAATGCCGGATGTTGTTGAACCAGCAACAAATTGTATTGATGAGTTCATCCATATGGTAGAGGTTCTTCTCGAAAAGGGATATGCATACGTTGCTGGCGGTAACGTATATTTTGATACATCTAAGCTTGATGATTATTTTGTATTTTCTTCAGGAGTAGAAAAGGAACAGCTTCAGATTGGAGTTCGTGATGATGTAGAGGAAGATGCTAATAAGAAAAACAAAAATGATTTTGTACTTTGGTTTACTCAGTCAAAATTTGAAGACCAGGCTCTTAAATGGGATAGTCCATGGGGCATCGGATATCCAGGCTGGCATATAGAGTGCTCATGCATCAGTATGAAACATCTTGGAGAATATATGGATATTCACTGTGGTGGAGTTGATAACATTTTTCCACATCATACTAATGAGATTGCTCAGTCAGAGAGTTATCTGGGACATAAATGGTGCAATTACTGGTTCCATGTAAATCATCTTAATGACCGTGCCGGCAAGATGAGCAAATCAAAAGGAGCAGTACTTACAGTATCTGTTCTGGAAGAAAAGGGTTATAATCCATTAGCTTACAGATTTTTCTGTCTGCAGTCTCACTATCGTAAACCACTTGAGTTCTCATTTGAAGCACTTGACAATGCGGTCGTAGCTTACAATAAACTTGCAAAAAAGGTTGCTGAATTAAAGGATGAGGGTCTGGTTGATGATAAAGCATTTGCAGAATTTAAGGATAAATTTGAGAGTGCTATTTCTAATGATTTGAATACATCTATGGCAATAACTGTTGTATATGATATGTTAAAAGCCGATATATCTGATAAGACGAAACTTGCGTTGATAGATGATTTTGAGAGAGTATTAGATCTTGGATTGCTTGATTCAGGTAAAGCTCTTTTAGAATCGACATCCTCTGTTGATGCAGATCTGGAAAGCTTTATTCAGGAAAAAATAGCGGAAAGAGCAGAAGCCAAAAAAGCAAAGGATTTTGCAAAGGCGGATGCTATTAGAGATGAACTCCTTGAAAAAGGTATAGCAATTAAAGATACTCGAGAAGGCGTAAAGTGGGAGCTTGTATAATGGATATAAATTCATATATTAAAAATCAGTTTGAATTAAAGGATGTGGACATTAGGACATATTCACCACTTGCATTGGCATATATTGGTGATGGGATTTTTGACATTGTAATTCGCACGGTTGTGGTTGGAAAAGGAAATACACAGGCTAATAAATTACATAATCATACAAGTAATATTGTCAAAGCTCATACCCAGGCACTTATGATAGAGGCTCTATTAGAGCATCTTACTCCAGAAGAAAATGATGTTTACAGAAGAGGGAGAAATGCAAAATCTCCTACAATGGCAAAAAATGCTACTATGTCAGATTATAGGAAAGCTACGGGATTAGAGGCATTAATGGGATATTTATATCTGCAGGATAGATTTGACAGAGTGGTCGAACTGATAAAAAAGGGAATTGAGATACTTAATATAGAAATATAAAGGAGCCTTTATGGAGAATAATCAAAATTTTCATGAGAACTATATAGAAGGAAGAAATGCTGTACTTGAGGCTTTTCGTTCTGGAAAAACAATTGATAAGCTTTTTGTGCTGGACGGATGCCAGGATGGACCTGTTAAATCTATTACAAGAGAAGCCAGAAAGCATGACACAATTATTACTTATGTAGCAAAAGAACGTCTTGAACAAATGTCTGAGACCGGAAAGCATCAGGGTGTTATTGCTGTATCAGCCGCTTATGAGTATGCCAGTGTGGATGACATTTTGGAAAATGCAAGGGCAAAGGGAGAAGCACCATTTGTAATTATTCTTGATGGAATTGAAGATCCTCATAATTTAGGAGCTATTATCCGTACAGCTAATCTTGCAGGTGCTCATGGAATTATTATTCCAAAGAGAAGAGCGGTAGGACTTACACCTACTGTTGCGAAAACTTCCGCAGGAGCGATAAATTATACACCTGTAGCAAAGGTTACAAATATTTCCAATACAATAAAAGAATTAAAGGATCAGGGAATGTGGTTTGTCTGTGCCGATATGGGTGGAACACCGATGTATGATCTTAATTTGACAGGGTCAATTGGACTTGTTATTGGAAATGAGGGTGAAGGAGTAAGTAAACTCGTAAAGGAAAACTGTGATATGGTCGCCTCAATTCCAATGAAAGGTGATATAGACTCGCTAAATGCATCTGTAGCCACTGGAGTATTGACATACGAAATTGTAAGACAACGCTTGAACAAGGGGTAGAAATTGCAGAATTATAGTTCGTATTCAGATGAACAGCTTATTACAAGATTGAGAGCTGGAGAAACTCAGATAATGGATTTTCTTCTGGAAAAATATAAACCGTTAGTGCGAAAGAAAACAAATACCCTCTTTTTAATTGGTGGGGATACAGATGATTTGATTCAGGAAGGGATGATTGGACTGTTTAAGGCTGTTCGGGATTTTGATGAAGGAAAAGATTCTTCATTTTACAATTTTGCACAACTTTGCATAAGCAGACAGTTGTTCACCGCATTAGAGGCTTCAAACAGGAAAAAGCATCAGCCGCTTAACTCGTATGTGTCTCTTTCGACGGAAGAATCAGATGGAGATAATTTGTTAGATTTTTTCGCATCGAATTCATGTAGTCCGGAGAAAATGGTGATTGAACAGGAGAAGTTTGAAGAGTTTAAGTCACAATTGTGGGAAAAATTGAGTAATATGGAAAGAAGGGTTTTATCTTTATATCTTGAAGGAAATAATTATATTAAGATTTCTAAAATGATGGATAGGTCTCCTAAGGCTATTGATAATGCGCTTCAGAGAATACGTCAAAAGACAAAGAGAAAGTAGGTGATATGTATGAAATTTGAAAGAGTTGGAAAACATACCATCAAATGTGTTATCTCAGAAGAAGAAATAGGTGAATTAGGATTTACTCTTGAAGAAATAATGAGTAATGGTGAGAGAACACAGGAATTTATGAATCAAATTTTCGATTTAGCGGAGCAGGAATTTGAAATGAAATTTGATTTTGGAATAAAAACTGTCAGGGCTGATTTTCAGCCAAATCATACACTTACGCTTACCTTTTCTGAACATCCTGCTGCGGATGGGATGATGGAACATTTGAAAGATATTATAAATGGACTTATCAATTCGATTCCGCAGGATAAGATAGAAGAGATAAAAAAACAGGCAAAAGAAAATAAAACTGATAAAAATGAGGTTATTGTATATGTAATGCTGGAATTTGAAAATTTTGAAAGGGTGCAAAGATTTTCAAAAACTGTCAGAGTGGACAATATTCCTCCATCAAAGTTGTTTAAATTTGAGAATGAATATTATTTGTTTTTGGATTTGTCGGGTGCAGAGGAAAAGGATGTAATGAGGTTGTCTGTATTAACTGATGAGTATGCCAATGATATTATTGTAGGAGCTGAAAAAAGGGCTTTTTTTGAGGAGCACGCAAAGACAATTTTAGGTGAAAACGCAATAGAGATACTTGGTGAATTATAGAAAAACAAAAAAATACGCTTAGAGAAATATGAAAAATGTATTCTCTAAGCGTTTTTATTTTTAAACAAAAATCGTTATCCAAGTACTTTTCTAATTGACTCAAGTACGCGATCTGCTTGAAATGGTTTGACGATAAAGTCTTTTGCACCAGACTGGATAGCATCAATAACCATTGACTGCTGTCCCATAGCAGAACACATAACACATGTAGCATTTGGATCGGCAGCTTTAATCTCTTTAAGTGCCTGAATTCCATCTTTGTTTGGCATTGTAATATCCAATGTTACAAGATCTGGCTTTAATTCATTGTATTTTGCCACTGCCTCGACACCGTCTGCCGCTTCGCCTGCTATTTCAAAACCACCCTTTGTAAGAATGTCTTTTAGCATCATTCTCATGAAAGCTGCATCATCGACAACTAATATTCTAGCCATATTTTAAACCTCCTGTTTTAAAATCTGTTTAACAATACTAATAGGATATAACTGTAAAAGTTCACTGTCAATTAAGTCACCAACAGTTAGCCTAAAAGTAACTTTTACGATATCTGTTCCATTACAAAGCTCATCAGGAATTTCAAAAGTTTTTTGATCCTTTGAGTTTATTAGTGGAAAACCGATATCCGTAGGGGTATCAAGCAATGAAGCCATTGAAGTAGCAATAGTGCCACACATTTGGTTCATGGCTTCTGAAATTGCTGAAATAGAAATGTCATCAAACGACATTTCTGAAATATTAGAACCATCACCGCCCATCATTAAATTGGCGATAATCAGTGCATCTTTATCTCTCAATACAAGAAGATTTGTTCCGTCGAGGCCCTTTGTGTATGGAACCTTTATAAGAACATGGTCATCACTTGTAAGAGAAGCCTCTTCAGCAAGAACCTCAACTCTAGGTGTAGTAATATTTGTAGAGTGATTCAAAATCATGCTAAGAGTTGTTGCTGCATTGCCAGTGCAAATATTTGCAACTTCGCCAATTACATCAGCTTGCTCCTTAGTAATATTTGTCATTATTTGTCCTCCCCAACATAGTGGTACCTATTTCCTAAAGTAATTATAGCAGACAAATGAAAAATAGCAAAGGGAATATTTAAATTTTTTTAAAATATGTTAAAATAAATATAGCAAGGAGACAAAATATGGGAGAAAAAGAATATGTTGAAGCCTATAAATTAGGTAAAAAAGAGTACAGAGCCAGAGTATCAAGGGGAGAATTTCCATATCTTCCAGTTTTGGATGAAATAATTACTCAGGCTGATGTTAAAACTGAACAGAATATGGGGTTAGTTCAGATACCTTTAGAATTTGTAGTGGGAACAAGTACATTTGGAAGAACGTATTCATTTGCTGCAAATTTTATGCCAATTCTTGAAGAGGAATCTGAGTTTGCATTAAAATGGTCATATTTGGCGGAAGCGCAGGAAAACGAAGGAATCCGAGATCCAATCAAAGTATATGAGTATATGAACAGATACTATGTACTTGAGGGGAACAAGAGAGTAAGTGTACTAAAATATTATAATGCGGTTTCTATTCCAGCATATGTAACACGTAAAATTCCGAAGATGTCAGATGATTACAATGTAAAGTTATATTATGAATATATGAAATTTAATGAAATAACAGGATTATTTACATTGGAATTTTCAAAACTTGGCAATGCTGACAAGCTGCTTAAGATGGTTGGCCGACAAGACAGATGGGATGATGAGATAAAGGAGAGTTTTGGAAAAGTTCTATATGATTTTTCAAAAGCTTTTAAATTCAGAGGTGGAGATAGTCTGCCTATTAAAGTAGGAGATGCTCTTGTTACATTTATGGAGGTTTTCAGCTTTGAAGAGATGCTCTCTATGTCTGAGTCTGATTACAATACAAATGTTCTTCGCGTCTGGAATGAATTTGTTGCAGCTGGCAATGGCGACAGTGTAGACTTAGTATTAGATCCTGCCAAGACTGTTCAGCCACAGAAGAAGACTCTGCTTAGCTATCTCTTGCCACAGAGTCAGAAAAAACTCAAGGTGGCATTTTTATATCCAAGAGATCCGGAAACTTCTGCATGGTTGTATTCGCATGAACTTGGAAGAAATTATCTTCAGGATACATTTTCAAAGCAACTTGATACTGTATGTGTTTCAAATGTATCGAATGACAATATAGAATCAATTTTAAATAAACTGATCAAAGATGGAATAGATATTGTCTTTGGAATTGGACCACAGATGATGAAGAGCAGTTTAAAGGTTGCGATTGCAAACAGTGATGTGAATTTTCTTAACTGTTCACTCAATGCACCTCATCCATATATCAGAACGTATTATGGAAGAATGTATGAGGCGAAATTCCTTTCAGGTATGATAGCGGGGGCAATGACAGAAAATGATAAGGTGGCTTATATTGCGGATTATCCAATTTATGGTATGATTGCAAATATCAATGCATTTGCAATGGGCGTATCATGTGTGAATCCTAGATGTAAGGTTTATCTGGAGTGGTCAACAAAGAAAGATTATAATAGAGAAAAATTCTTGCAGGATAATGATATTCATTTTGTCTCAGATCAGGATATTATTACTCCAAGTGATGCTTCACGTCATTTTGGATTGTACAGGGTAGATAAAGATGAGACATTAAATCTTGCAATGCCTATATGGAACTGGGGTGTGTTCTATGAAAAATTACTCCAGAGCATTTTGACCGGGTCATATAAAAGTGAAGGCGAATCAGAAGCAAAGGCTCTTAATTACTGGTGGGGAATGTCTGCAGGTGTAATCGATATGATTTGTTCAAAACATGTACCTACTGGAGTAAGCAGGCTTATTGATCATATAAAAAGTGATATCTGTAAAGGTGAGGTTGTGCCTTTCTTTGGAGACATTTTTGATCAAAACGGTAACCAGAGAAATAAGGACAGACAGGAAATGTCACCAACAGATATTATGAATATGGATTGGCTTTGCGAAAATGTAGTAGGTAAGATTCCAGATATGGACTCACTTGTTGATAAAGCGAAAACTGTTGTTGAACTAAAAGGGGTAGAGGAAAGAAAATAGCAATGAAGATACTATTTTTAGCTGATGAAGAATCCAAAGCATATTGGGACTATTTTAAGAAAGATGACTTTGCGGGGATTGATCTGATTATTTCATGCGGTGATTTAAAAGCAAGTTATTTGTCTTTTTTGACAACAATGGTAGGGGTTCCGGTACTATATGTGAGAGGAAATCATGATGATAGTTATAAAGAGAATCCGCCAGAAGGCTGTATATGCATTGAAGATTCAATATACACGTTTGAAGGGGTAAGAATCTTAGGACTTGGTGGTTGTAACAGATACAAAAATGGCGTCAATCAGTATACAGAAAAGGAAATGGAAAAAAGAATTAAAAAACTAAAGTGGAAGCTTCGTTCCCAAAAAGGATTTGATATTCTGGTTACTCATTCTCCTGCCAGGGGTGTTAATGATGATGAGGATGAGTGCCACAGAGGATTTGAGGCTTTTAATACATTGATTGAAAAATACAAGCCGAAATATTTTGTACATGGTCACGTTCATATGTGTTATGGAAGGAAATTTGCAAGAGTTGACCAGGTTGGAGATACTGTTGTAATTAATGCATATGAGAAATATATTATCGAAATATAATACTTTTAAAAAGAACCAAATTATTTTGGTTCTTTTTTATTTCTTGCATTGACAAGTTAGTAACAGAGTGATATTATGTAAACATCATGATGATAATAAACGCGTTATAGGAGGACAATATAATGAGTGCATATGTACCAGTTAATCAAGAAGAAAAGGAATTTTTAGAGTCGTACGATCCAAAGCAATTTACTCCGATTTCGGTAACAGTAGATGCTGTTATTTTTGGAGTATCAAAATTGGCTAATGAAAACTATAGAAAACTTGATAAACAGTCACTTAAGATTTTACTTGTTAAGAGAGAAGAATACCCATTCAAGGATTGTTATGCTCTTCCAGGAGGTTTTGTTCTGGAAAATGAAACATTAACAGATTCGTTAAACAGAACATTGTTCAAAAAAACAGGATTAAAAGATGTTTATAGTGAGCAGCTATATACTTTTGGTGATGTTGATAGAGATCCACGAATGAGAATAATTAGTTGTGCATATATTTCACTTCTGGATACTCAGAAGGCAAAAATTAAAGATGCAGAGTGGGTAGATATAAATGAAATAGATGATTTGAATATGGCATTTGACCATAGGCTTATTATCAACGAAGCGCTAGGAAGATTGAGAGCAAAGGTAAATCAGAGCAATATTGTATTTCATATGATGCCGGAAGAATTTACAATCTCAGAACTTCAGGAGGTTTATGAAATTATTCTTGGAGAAAAACTTCTTTCGCCTGCATTCAGAAGAACTATTGAAAAGAAGATTGAAGACACAGGAAAGATGACTGCAAATGCTGGTCACAGACCTTCAAGAATATTTAGATTTAAAAATGAAAAATAATTTTTTTTACGAGGAGAATAGTGATGGAAAACACAAACAAACAGATTACAAATGAGGAGTTACAGAAATCTTCCCAGATAATTGGAAATCTTTGGAAATATTATCAGGAAAGGGTGGTAGGACAGACTGGAATGGGAATGTCACTTCTTATTTCCATTATTGCAAATGGTCATATTATTCTTGAGTCTGTTCCCGGACTTGCAAAAACAACAGCGTCAAAAGTAATTACAGAGGCAGTAGATGCTGAATTTTCAAGAATTCAGTGTACACCTGATATGCTTCCAAGTGATATTATTGGTACTCAGATTTTTAACAATACAACAAAAGAATTTGAGACAAAGCTTGGACCGGTTTGTTCGAACTTTGTTCTTTTAGATGAGATAAACAGATCGAGCGCCAAGACACAGTCAGCCATGCTTGAGACTATGCAGGAAAGACAGGTTAGTATTGGTGGAGAAACATATAAAATGCCAAAGGTTTTTGTTGTAATTGCAACACAAAACCCAATAGATCAGGAAGGAACATATCCGCTTGCAGAGGCTCAGCTTGACCGTTTCCTGTTAAAGGAAGTGTTAAATTATCCAACACCGGCAGAGGAGTTTGAAATTTTAGAGAGAATTGAAAAGAATATTTTTATGGACAATTCGCCTGTGGATACAATTAAGTCAATTGAGTACTTACAGGATTTATCAAAACGAGTATATATGGATGCATCAATAAAGTCATATATTGTAGACATAATTTATGCGACAAGAAATGCAGCGAAGTTTATTAATCCAAATCTTGCACAGTATGTAGAAATGGGTGCAAGTACACGAGCTGCCATTGCATTTATGGATGCTGCAAAAGCTATGGCACTTATCTCTAATAGAAATTTTGTGACTCCAGATGATATCAAAGCATTAAAGTATACTGTACTTAGACACAGAATTAAATTAAATTATGCAGCTGATGCAGATGGGGTAAATGTAGAAACAATTATTGACGCAATTATGGGAGCGATTAAGACACCATGAAAACAGGTTATTTGAGTGAGGTAAAAAAGAATATTTCGATTTTTTCCCAAAGAAAAAGTTCGAATATTATTGATGGTTCATATCTTTCAATTTTCAGAGGCCGTACTATGAACTTTGATAATTTAAGAGAATACGTTCCTGGAGATAATGTAAAAGATATAGACTGGAAATCATCAGAACGATGCCAGACAACCCTTGTCAGACAGTATATAGCAGAGAAAAAGCATAATATCTTTATTGTTATGGATGCTGGAATAAAAATGCTTGCAGATACGGCAACAGGTGAAACAAAGAAGACGGTAGCTCTTTATACAGCTGGAACAATAGCCTGCATTGCCAATAAAAACGGTGACTATGTAGGACTTTCATACAGACACAATGGTGGAATAGAATTATTTCGTCAACGTTCAAATGCTTATGAACTTGAGGCTATGTTAGCACACTATGACCATGATGTAGATACCGATGATGTTTCAGACATGGATAACGTACTTACATTTCTTGGAAAAAGGTTAAAGACAAGAAGTATTGTGTTTATCATTACAGATTTGGCGGGAATGGATGAAATATCACAAAATACATTAAAACGTCTTACAGCAAGACATGATGTAATGTGTATCAGAATAACTGATGCGACTATTTCTGGTGATGCTGTTTATGATTTAGAGGAAGAAGAAGATATTCCATCAATTTTTTATAACAATAAAAAATTGCTTGAACATGAACAAAACAGAGTGGCGCAGATTGAGAGTATTTGTCAGAACAAATTTTTGAAAAGTCATGTGGTTTCAACTCAGATTTCAAGTCGTGATGAGATAACAGAAAAAATAGTTAATTTGTTAGGAAGGCATAAAAATGCAAACAGAAGTTAAATTACAATCGTCAATGTCCATGCCATGGATATGGCTTACACTTGCGATTTTGCTATTAATTACGGGAATTGTATTCTTTTTTATCAAAAAGAGACAGAAAAAACAGGTGCAGAATGTTCCTGTTGAAAAACCTAAAGTTGTTAGAAGTTATCAGCAGATTATTTATGATTATATGAATCAGCTTAATCAGCTTGAGATGGCATACAGAAATAAGAAAATAGAAGATAGAGAGACATTCTATAAGGTAAGTGAGATAATTAGAAAATTTGTATACGAAGTAACTGGTGTTGAGGTTACCAATTTTTCTCTTGGCGAGATAAAAAGACTTAGAATGCCTCAATTGGCAGCTTTGATTAATGAATGTTATCACCCTGAATTTGCAGAAGAACAGGAGGTTCAGGAAAATAAGCCGGATGCTTTGGCGACTATCTATAGAACTAAAGAGGTAATAGGAACATGGAATTTAAATATCCGTTAATATTAATTGCTGGGATAATAATAATTGCTACGCTTTTTCTTGTTAGCTTCTTTTATAAAAAAAAGGCAAAAGAGAAATATGTAGAGGGAAAACGTAAAATAGCAAACACAAAATACATGAAGAGTTTGCCTTATTATAAAAAAATTAAAAGAATGTACAAGGTTATGTTTTTTATTACAAGATTAACATGTGCCTTGTGTATTCTGGCAGCTGTAATAATGCTTGCATCTCCTTTTGAGTATAAGGTGAAAAAAGAGGCGAGATATACAAAGGATATTATGCTTTGTATGGATATTTCAGTTTCTGTAGATACACTAAATAATAACCTTGTAAAGCAGTTTATGGGAAATACATGGAACCTTGATGGTGAAAAGTTTGGTATCACAATTTTTAATACATCAAGTGTTTTACTGGTTCCTCTTACAGATGATTATGAATATATTGATGATACATTTGAATCGCTTAGTGAAGGATTAAGTGCTCGACAGAAATATTACAGAACATATGATATAGACTTGGACGGTTTTGATAAGATGGAGTTTATTGAGGCTGGAACTTTAGTTGGTTCTGACGAAAGGGGAAGTTCTCTTATCGGAGATGGATTTGTGTCAGGAGTATACAATTTTCCTGATAATTCAGATGGCAAGAGAACCCAGATTATGATTTTAACGACAGATAATGTTGTAGAAGGTCAGGAGTTAATTGATATTTTGTCAGCAGCAAAGGTTGCAAAAGACAGAAAAATCATAGTATATGGAATTGCACCAGTTTATTCTGAAGGTGCTACAGATGAAGATTATGAAGAATTTAAGAAAGCTGTAGAAAGAACGGGTGGAAAATATTACGAGGCTACAGATGATAAGGCTGTAGAAAGAGTTCTTAATGACATCAAAGAAATAGAGTCTACTGAAATGGATGTTAAGGACAGTTATATGGATATAAAAGTATTTGGACCATTTATTCTTCTTTTAATTTCAGTAATGCTTATGACATTAAGCAGAAAGTGGGTGCAGAGATGATAATTAATCCAATTATTCCAATTTGGCTTTTAGCCATCATCTGCGTGATTATTTTCGTGATTAGAATAAAGGAAAAATGGGGGAGAGTTCGTCAGTTTATTATTGCTGGTTTAATATTTGCAATTGGATTAAGACCAATGATACCGGATGGTTCTGTTAAGACAACTGAGTCGAATCTGGATATTATTATCGTTGTAGATAATACACTTAGCATGTATGCAAATGATTATGTTGATGGACAGACCAGAAAAGATGGCGTAATAAAGGACTGTGAGTACATAACAAATGAAATTGTTGGTGCAAGATATTCAGTAGTTTCTTTCAATAATATGTCACAGATTATTGTTCCTTTTACAACGGATATAGATATGGTAAACGCTGCTATGGAAACTATGCCAGCTATGGATCCGTGGTATGCGCAGGGAAGTTCACTTAATACACCTAAAGATGATTTTCTTAAACAGTTGAAACGTTCCAAAGAGGCTGATGGCGATAGGAAGACGGTTGTGTTTTTTCTGAGTGATGGAGAGATAACAAGTGATGAAAAATTAGAATCATATGCTGAATTGAGTGAGTATATTGATTTGGGAGTCGTTGTTGGCTATGGAACAAAAAAAGGTGGAACAATGTCTGTTCAAGATATATATACCGGCAAATTTGAAAATGTTGTTGACAATTCAACAGGAGAGGATGCGATTTCTGTTTACGATGAAGAAAACCTAAAAGCTATCGCATCTGATTTGGGAATTGAGTATGTTTATCAGGATGGAAAAACGCAGTTAAAAGATATTGTTAACGATGCAAATGAAATAATGGATTACGTAAGTGTCGAGGAAAAAGAAGGCTCAAGTGATATATATTACTATTTTGCTATTCCACTTCTGCTTATGTTATTACTTGAATGGTATTTATTTGAGAGGAATAAGAAATGAAAAAAATAGCAATTCCTTTTGTGATTGTAGCTTTTATATTTTTTGGCGTATTTTATTTGAGATGGCAAATGATTTCAAGCTACAATGCGGGAAATGAAAGTTATAGAAATGAAAAATATGATGTAGCTTACAGGGAATATGAAAAGGCGTTAAAATGGATGCCAACAAAATCAGAAAGATGTAAAATTAGAATAAATATGACATTGTCTTTATTAAAAAAGATTGATTTTACTGATTTACCTGAGAATGCAGATATTGTCCTTGAAAGATTAGGAGAGGCAAAAAAAGTATTGTGTGAGGACGGTTGCGCACATTTAGATGATGATGGTGGTCACAATGATGAGGCGATTCAGCTGAAAAAAGACATTGAGAAAATGGAAGACCAGATAAAAGAAATGCAAAAACAACAGCAGCAGAATCAGGGTCAAGGTCAAGGTCAAGGTCAAGGTCAGGGCCAGGATCCAAATCAGGGTCAGGATCCAAACCAGGGCCAGGATCCAAACCAGGGTCAGGATCCAAACCAGGGCCAGGATCCAAACCAGGGCCAGGATCCAAACCAGGGTCAGGATCCAAACCAGGGCCAGGATCCAAATCAGGGCCAGGATCCAAACCAGGGTCAGGATCCAAACCAGGGCCAAGATCCAAACCAGGGCCAGAATCCAGGTCAGGGTCAAGATCCGGGCCAGTCAGGTGGAGGTTCTAGCGGAGAATCGTTAGAAGATAAGCTAAACGACATACAAAAACAGGGTATGCAGGAAAGATATGGCAATGACAATAGAGCTAGTGGATACAGCAGATATGGCGGAAAAAGCTGGTAGCAATAGCATATAAATTGTTGACAAACTAATAAAGTATATAGTAAACTTAACAAGTTGATATAACTTTATTAGTTGCTGATGTGGCTCAGAGGTAGAGCACTTCCTTGGTAAGGAAGGGGTCACGGGTTCAATTCCCGTCATCAGCTTTATGAAACACTGATAAAATAAGGCTTTAAAGAGACATGATTCTCAAAAGGTACTCAAAAAAGTACTCAAACGAAAAAATAACGCAGGAAAGGTGATCTTGCACAAGCTTACTTTAAGATAAATCGACCACAAATCGGTTTATTTTTTTTGCGCAAAATTCTATTGCACGTCTTTTTGAATCCCCCCTGGGTATCATTTTCCAGCTGGAATTTTCAATTTAGAAATGTATCGAAATTTTGATCGGATTTTCTCACGATTTTAGAATTGTGACACAATTTGTTCGA
>JBGVKW010000120.1:0-4637 GCA_045123895.1 Agathobacter sp. | reverse complement strand
AGAATGACGTTTTGTCTAGGTGCACTGGCCATAGTGTTTTTCATGCTACACAGTATATTTAAGGGCCTTTGGAAGTTCTGGGAAAAGCTTAAGTGGCTTCTCATACTGGTTCCGTGCATATGTGCAGTAATAGCATTTCTTACAGCGATACTGTATGACCCTGAAGTTGAAATATGGGTCAAACTTGACCAGATAATGTCAAACAGACTGCACCTTGGTCATGATGGCATAAAACAGTTTGGAGTCACCCTGTTTGGACAGGAAGTAGAATGGGTTGGACTTGGAATATTAAACGATGGAGTTGTATATGGCTACAATTATATAGACAGCTCATATATTCAGTTGTTTATCACATATGGTCTGATACCATTTATTATAATGATGGGAATATATTCAATGGGAATTTGGAAAGGTATAAAGAAGAATGACTATTGGATGACATTTGTACTGATATTTGTGGCGCTTCACAGCATAACAGAGCCACACCTTATTAACATAGCTGAAAACGCATTGGTGCTGTTACCATTTGCAAAAGTATCAATAGGAGGTTGTGATGTATAGAAAAAAGAATTCTGATTGGTTAACTCATTTAGACTTTGAATTAATCGATATAATCGCATTGGAATTAGGACAGATATTGTCGTTCTTCTTCAGACATAGGGATATAATATCAAGCGAAAACGATATGTATATTAAGACAAGCTTTTGGCTCGTTGTTTTTGACATAATAGTAATGGTATTTATGAAGAGCTACAAGGATATACTCCAGCGAAATAAATGGCAGGAGTTAAAAGCTACAGTTATGCACATTGTAGCGGTTGAGTCGATTCTTGTCCTGTATGAATATATCATAAAGGAAGCAAATGAATATTCTAGAACCGTGTTCTTAGTAGGTGGAGCAATAGCAATAGTAATAAGTTATTTCTCCAGATGCTTTTGGAAAAAAGTAGTAAGAAGAAGCCTTATGCAGGAAAAAAATCAGTCAAAGATGCTTTTGATTTCCACTGCAAAGCATGCAAATTTTGTAATAAATGCCTTAAAGAAAAAGGAATATCAGGATTTTAAGATAAGTGCAATCTGCCTGATGGGAGATGAAAAAGAATTTTCTACAGACGAAAAGTGTGAGGTGTTTTACGGAAAAGAACAACTCATGGAGTACATCAGACAGGATGTAGTAGATGAAGTCTTCATTGATGTTTTTGAAGAAAAAGAAAAACTGAAAAATATGATAGATACATTTCTTATGATGGGAATAACTGTTCATATAGGAATGGGATATCTTCCAGATGATATGCCAAACCAGATGATTGGAAAAATCGGAGAGGCAAGCGCCCTTACAACAAGTATCAAGGTTGCCAGCGGATGGCAGCTTACATTAAAGAGAGCTATGGATATTTGCGGTGCACTTGTGGGATTATTATTTACAGGAATCGCATACCTATTCGTGGCACCAGCCATAAAACACGCATCTCCTGGACCTGTATTTTTCAAACAGCCAAGAGTAGGAAAAAACGGAAGAACATTTTATATTTACAAATTCCGTTCAATGTATATGGATGCGGAAGAGAGAAAGAAAGAACTGATGGACCAAAACGAGATGAATGGTCTTATGTTTAAGATGGAAAACGACCCTAGAATAATCGGAAGTGAAAAGGGTCCGGGAAAAGGAATCGGAAACTTCATCAGAAAAACAAGTATAGACGAGTTGCCACAGTTCTGGAACATATTAAAAGGTGATATGAGTCTTATAGGAACAAGACCACCAACAGTAAATGAATTTGAAAAATATGATTTACATCACAAGATTCGCTTGTCGATGAAGCCTGGACTTACAGGAATGTGGCAGGTAAGCGGACGAAGTGATATCACAGATTTTGAAGAGGTAGTAAGACTCGATACACAGTATATTGAAAACTGGTCGATGGGACTCGATATAAAGATTCTGTTTAAGACAGTAATGGTGGTTCTCGCAGGGAAAGGATCTAAATAAATGAAGAAAAAGAATGTTATCTTTGTTGATATAAGAGATTTGTTTAAGGAAATCATAAGAAAGATATGGCTTGTAATAATATTCGCTGTAGCGTTTTCTATTATATTAACAGGATATCAGTACAGCAAAGACAAAAAAGCAAGTAACATGGAAAACAAGACTGTCGAAATAGCAGCTGATCAGCTACAGTTATCAGAGGCAGAGCAGCAGAGTATTGATGATTATTTTTACTATGATTCCATATTGAAAACAAAGACAGACTATTTTGAAAATTCCATTTCTATGAATTTAAAATTTGATGATCTTGATTCAGTTGTTCTTTCATTTACTATAGATAACTATAGTGATGAATTAGAATTAAGGTCAATCAAAGACAGACTTTATTTCTATTTCACACGTGGTGAAATGGTATCACAGATGTATGCAAAAGATAGCAGTATAGAAGAGAAGTATTTACAGGAACTGTTAAAATATCAGACAGGCTCTTCCACATCTTACTCTGATGCATTTACAGTTATCATCTATGGAGCAGATGAAAAGCAGGCAGATAATATATCTGCTCTGTTACAGCAGACTTTAGCAGAATATGCAAATCAGAAAGGATTTAGCATTCAGTTAGTATCAGAAGCAAAAAGTAAAATGGTAGATTATGATGTGCTAAACCGACAGAATACAATATGGAATGACATTTTAACTACAAGGACCAGAAAAAAAGAAATATATGATAAGCTAACAGCTAATGCAATGACTGTGGTAGAAAACGCAAACAATACAAAATCACAGCAGGAACAGGAGGCTGAAAAAGAGGCGGTCAAATCGGAAAATAAACAGGCAGAACAAACTCCGGTGACAATAAATAAAAAAATGATAGCCCTCGGAGCAATCCTTGGAGCAATAATAGGAATCCTTGTTGTATTTTTACTATATCTGATAAATGGAAAAGTAAAGACAACAGAAGATATCAAAGCAATTCATGGTCTTCGTTCTCTCACAAAAAAGAATAAAGCAGACGAGGAATACACAGTTGCCAAGATAAAAGCATGTACTAATGAAACATCCAGAGAAATTATTTTTTCAGCAGAATTAGATTCACAGAAGGAATATGCAAAATCATGTATGAACTTACTTGAGAGCATGGGCTATAAGACAAAATTAGTAGGAAACATTGCATCCGATGCCAAAGCCGTAGGTGCTCTTGATGAGAGTAAATTAGTCGTATTGATTGAATCGGTTAAGGTGAGTAAATATGCTGACGTTGCTGAGAAAATAGAGCAGTGCAGAGAATTAAATGTCGACATAATTGGATACGCTGCTATTTAAGGAGAATTATGAGTAATCAAAAACAACACGTATTTATAATAGGGTCAAAGGGAATCCCGGCAAATTACGGTGGATTTGAAACTTTTGTTGATAAACTCACTCAAAACCAGGTAGATAAAAATATAAAGTATCACGTAGCATGTTTATCGAATGAAAACAGGGAATATACCCACAACAGAGCAAGATGTTTCTGTGTAAAAACACCAAAAATCGGACCTGCAAGGGCTGTATATTATGACATTACTGCATTAAAAAGAAGTATCAGATATTGCAGAAAGCACAATATAAAAGGCGCAGATTTTTACATTCTTGCGTGCAGAATAGGACCATTTATAAGACACTACAAGAGGAAAATAAAAGCACTAGGTGGAAATCTGTATGTAAATCCGGATGGACACGAGTGGCTCAGGGCAAAATGGTGCAAACCTATAAAACAATACTGGAAAAAGTCAGAACAGCTAATGGTAAAAAATGCTGATTTACTTGTATGTGACAGCAAGAATATAGAAAAGTACATTCAGACAGAGTATAGGAAATACAAGCCAAACACAACATTTATCGCCTATGGAGCAGATACCACAGGTTCAACTCTTTCAGGCGATGATGAAAAGTACAGAAAGTGGTTACAGGAAAAGGAATTACGAGACCAGGAATATTATCTTGTAGTAGGAAGGTTCGTACCTGAGAACAACTTTGAGACAATGATTCGTGAATTTATGAAATCTAAAACCCAAAAGGATTTTGCACTAATCACAAATGTAAACGACAGCTTCTTGAAAAAACTAGAAGATAGAACAGGTTTTAGAAAAGACAAAAGAATCAAATTTGTGGGAACTGTCTATGATCAGGAATTGTTAAAGAAAATACGAGAAAATGCATACGGCTATTTTCACGGACACGAAGTAGGAGGAACTAATCCAAGTCTGTTAGAGGCATTGGGAAGCACAAAGCTAAATCTCCTTCTTGATGTAGGCTTCAATAAAGAAGTAGCAGAGGATGCAGCCTTGTATTGGAACAAAGAAGATAAAAATCTTGCAAACCTGATTGATAAAGCAGACCAGATGACAGAAGACGACAGAAACGCTTTCGGAGAAAATGCCAAGAAACGCATAAGCGAAAGCTATAGTTGGAAAAAGATAGTTGAAGAATATGAGAAGCTATTCTTAGAATAGGGGAAAAAGAGGATGAAAATACTTTTGCTGGGTGGTGCTGGATTTATCGGTACAAACTTGGTTATTGAATTGTCAAAGACAAAGCAAAATGAAATAACAGTTGTCGATAGAAAAGAGCAATACTTTGAACCACTCAAAGAGCTTGGTCTGTCAAA
>JBGVKW010000119.1:0-4332 GCA_045123895.1 Agathobacter sp. | reverse complement strand
TAGAGTCAACTTGATAGCATATAATGTTGACTCATACAAGGATTATCTCATATCGAGTCACTTTTACCTCCCAAAAGGGTGACTCTCATCGCAACTAATTCAAATAGAGTCAACTCGACCTTATCTAACACTACAAACTTCTGATTTGTTGATTTACTTATAAACAAGATAATAGAAATCTAGTTCTCGTCTATGTCATTCCATACACAATAATAATCTTCTTCATCCCCCCATGGGTCTTCTCCTTCAGAAGGACCAACATATACAACTTTATCGTTTCGAATCATTATTGAACACTGGTGCTCTGGCTCCCACGGACATTCACATTCAATTCCATATCCAATCTCATTTTCCAATTGAGGAAACACATACAATGTAGGTTTCGACAAGTATGTAATTAAATTCTTGCCTTCCTTATATCCCTCCATAACTGGTTCCAGTGAAGTTACAATATCTCCATAGATATCATCAAAATTACACCATTCATCGTACATATACAAAAAGAACTTTTCTAAACATTCCTGTATTTGATTACATATATTTGGCTTCTCTAGAAGTCCATTATAATGATTTATACATCTTATTGCATCTTCTTCGCTTGCACCATCTTTGGCATATATAGAAATATTCATTTCACCTTGAAATAATGAATATGAATCAAATTTTCCATTTGCAAAAAATCCATACTCATCCATTTGTAAATCTCTTATAATAGACATTTTATGCCCTCCTTTTCACGTCAATTCAATAACGCCTTGGCGTTTACCTGTCTATCCTCTCTTTTCTAGAAAAACTGGTTTATCATGATTGTCCTCCTCAAACTCATCAGAAGACACTCTTATCAATTCAGTGCCAACAGGTTTACAAATATGCTCTAATACATTGTAATCAATCTGGCATATATCCGCCACATGCAATATAGCAATATTTCGATAATCATCTAAATATTCTTTCTCTTCATTACCTACCATAAAACTCCAACCACTATCCATCTCATTTTCAGCTTCATCTCTAGCCATATATCCAACCTTCCAGCCTTCCTCAAGAAGTCTTTTGGACACATAACAACCCATTCCTAACATTTTCTTTCGCTCAATCATTCCTTGATAATGTTTTTCATTTTCCTTAAATTCGTGAATTTGTTCAGCTGTTATTTGATAATCAGAATCAATCTGGTCGATTGATTTATCCCATATCAAATTCTCGTCCATTGTGTTCTTCAATAGCACTGCAAAATGAAATAATTCTTCTTCGGATATATGAATGTCAGTTTCAACCTCTTGCTTTAAGTGATGACCGTTCTCGTCATATATGTATATTATTGTATATCCATCACAATAAACAGTCATTTTTACCGCACCAAGATTTTCAGAATCATTATAAAAAACAAAAAAATCTGATATTTTTTCATTAACATACCAGTCAAACTCTGTGCCATTTTTTCCATTCATGTAATATATTGTTCCATCTTCTTCAAGGTTTTCTTTGGATATGTCAGGTAGATATTTAGAGATGTTTTCATTTATCAGAATTTTTATTTTTTCTATAATTTTATCGGTCATCTTCACATTTTTCCTTGCGTATTTTCTCTTTAAACATTTATCTATCTATATTTGCCTATATACTTTCTTCTTTTATTTCATCCAATACAGCTATATCATAATATGCGTTATTAAAGTCATCATTATCAAAATCATTTACAAATTCTGCCTTAACCACAAATGTTTTTCGGTCATATGTATGTAGCTTAACATTTCCATCAAAGAAGGCTCCCTGTCCACCGTAATAAATCATCTGGTCAATTAATTGTTTATAATCGTGTAAATCATCTTGTTCTATATCCTTGATACTGATATCGGGTCTGCCAAATTTGGCCATGCCTCTTGTATGTAACCAATACCTATCATCTTCTTTTGAACTCAGAATTACTACATGATCTTGTGCATTAATTTCCTTTTCAAAAAATCTCTCAGTCCATTTCGTTGGCTCAAATAACGAAAAAGTCAGCAAGTCAAGAACTCCACCGGCTCCCTGTTCCACAAGTGCCTGAACAAATCCAATTACATTTCTAAAATAATCAAATGTTGAATCATCTTCCACTTCGCCGCTGATGATTGCACACTTATCCGCTTTCTTACATTCTTCAAAAAGTTCAGAATTACTTTCTCTCAGAATACCACCCAGACTACCAGCAAAGAAACCATCTATGTATTCAGAATTTTCATCTCTACTCAAAAACTGCATATTTAGTCCTGCTGGAAATTCATCAACATGATGTTTTTCCTGTGATATCTGAAGTTCATCTCCAGATACTCCAAATATCACATAAAACAAAACTGGCTTATAATCTATATCTTCATAATATTCTCTCTTCATAGCATCCTATCCCTTCTCAATTTATCTCACGAACTCTAACCATTTCCTTATCCAATAAACCTTCAGAAATTTCACCAAGTAAATAAAATGATTTTATCCAGTATCCATCATCTCTACAAAAATCTTCCAAAGCCTTCCTAATATTTTCGTCTGTTAGTTCCCTTACAATAATATCTGGAGAACCTGCAGCTATAAAGTCTACCCCTTCTTTATCCATATACTCTTCATAGAACTTAGGTGTACAAACTGTCACAACAAAATGTTGCCCATCTTCCGTATCTACAAATACATCAATATTATCTTTGTATTTATCAATTTTACATAAATCTGTTGGATATTTTATATTTTTAATTTTCATAATACCCTTTTTTCCCAAACAAAACACTCTCCATATTTTCATCGGGTGCATAAATTCCTATTGATTTTTCTATACTAATTAATCCTTCTTCATCGCGAACGAAGCTACTCTCTATTTTCTCAGCTTCTTCAATTTTTACTGGAAATATTATCTCACCGTTTACTGTTACTTCTACATCATCAAAAATTTCCACTGCTTCACATTTATTATTTTCATCATAGTAAACATGAAAGTTTCCAAAATCATCTGTCGTATTTTCGCTATACTCAGATTTTTTAAACTCCTCATATTCTCCATACAATTTTCTGACAGCATCGCGTTCCATTCCAAATTCAATCTTATCAACTTTTTTAAGTGGTTCTACACAAATTGTATTCATTAAATGTTTACCTCCAAAATAAGTGGTGTATGGTCCTGTCTTGGGCCTGAATCTAACATTTCAGACTTCTTAACCTGATCCTTAATCCTGTCACTGACAAGGAAATAGTCTATTCTCCAGCCGGAATTATTAATTTTACTTGTCTTAATTCTCTGTGCCCACCAAGAATATACATTCTCAACATTACCATGAAGATATCTAAATGTATCTACAAAGCCTTTGCTCAAAAGATTGGTAAAACCAGCTCTCTCCTCGTCTGTAAAACCTGCAGACATATGATTTGATGCAGGATTAGCAAGGTCAATTTCCTCATGGGCCACATTAAAATCACCACATGCAATTACTGGCTTCTTCTCATCTAACTGCGCCAGATAATCTGCATATAAAGCATCCCAGGTCTGTCTGTCATCTAATCTTTTTAATCCATCTCCTGCATTAGGTGTATACACATTTACAAAATAAAAATCATCAAATTCCAATGTAAGCAAACGTCCCTCTGCATCCATTGTATCTGGCGCACCAATTTTAGGAGCAGTCATCTTGGCTTCCATACTATTGCGGTACAAGACCATGGTTCCTGCATATCCTTTTCTAGCTGGCGGTTCTGAACTTACATATTCAACCTTATACCCAGCAAAATATTCATCTAAAACTTCTTTATGTTTTGCGGTCAACCCATTTGCTGAAAGTTTAGTCTCCTGAATCGCAATAACATCTGCATTTTCTTCTTTGATTGTAGCCAGAACATCTCTAGATAAGCTTGCTCTTGCAGATGTAGAAGTAAGTGCTGCATTCAAAGAATCTATATTCCATGATATGAATTTCAACATATATTAAATCTCCTTTTTATCTCCTGTTATTCGGTATAATTTTACAATATAAAAGTTCAACTGGCAATTCGAGAACTCTACTGATATTTCTTACATTGAATACTCATTGCTTCCTGCATTATTTTATCTGCCCACTCATCATCAGGTGGCCCAACAAGAAAAACATTAAATCCATATACTTTTCCATTTTGCATTACACTGTGATCATCATCTATGTGCAAATCAATTCTATATTTTGCAGGATACTTTGAAGGCATTGGATACTCCTTCCCAGCTTGTACTTCTTTCATATGTCTACTGCCATTTATTATCTGACCAACTTTTATTCCATAATGACCAAGCAGATTCCTTATATATTTTTCTGACCTAAAAGAAGTTGTATATATCCA
>JBGVKW010000118.1:0-2474 GCA_045123895.1 Agathobacter sp. | reverse complement strand
AATTTGCACTTCCATAAGGTGAAATGTATTGACACAAAAAATACAGTATGATAGTATTGCCATTAGAAGAAAGAAAGGCACATTTTGTGTAAGGTGAGGAAATGATTAATAGATAATTTGATTTAAGTAAGACACATATAGTTATTGAGCCTGTAGAGAATAGGTTTGTTTTGTGTACGCTTAAGTTGGATTATCGCAAGAGGCATTTCCTTTGTTTTCCTTTTGGAAAAGAAATAAGGGTCTATTTAGCGAGTCTATTTTTGCGTATGCAAAAAAGACTCGTTTTTGTGTGTTCAAAATAATAATTGGCTCAGACTTCGAAAAGGAGAAACTTTAATGTTGCAGATAAAAAAATTAAATTTAACACATAAAAAAGACCTGAGAATAATTCTTAATGATTTCAACCTTGTGCTAAATGATGGAGATAAGGCAGTTATTATTGGAGAAGAGGGAAATGGGAAATCGACATTAATGAAGTGGATATACAATCCGTCGCTTGTAGAAAACTATATAGAAGCAGATGGGGAAAGGATAATGGGACACGAACGTCTTGGTTATCTTCCGCAGGAGATGCTCGATGAAGATAAGGAAAAAACAATATACGAATATTTTTCTGAAGAGGAAATATTCTGGGAGAAAACGCCTAAAGAATTGTCTGTTATTGCGGGAAAATTTGGAATGAAAAATGATTTTTTCTACAGTAACCAGACAATGGGTAGTCTTTCAGGAGGCGAAAAAGTCAAGACACAACTTATGAGGCTTTTCATTCGCGATGTTTCTGTGCTGTTGTTGGACGAACCTTCCAATGACATCGACATTGCGACGCTTACATTACTGGAAAAAATCATAAATGACTGGAAGCACATTGTGCTTTTTATTTCACACGATGAAACGCTGATAGAGCGTACTGCCAACATGGTGATACATATCGAGCAGATTATACGAAAAACAAAGGCGAGATATACCGTGGCAAAGCTTCCCTATAGACGCTATGTGGAAGAACGGCTTCATAAATTTGAAATCCAAAAACAGCGGGCACTGAGTGACCGTAGGGAGAAAAAGATTCGCGATGAAAAATATCAAAGAGTTATGCAGAGTGTACAAGGTGCATTAAGAAGTTGTACCAGACAAGCACCGTCTGTTGCCAAAAACTTAAAGGACAAAATGCATACGGTTAAGGCAATGGAACGAAGATTTGAAAAAGAAGATGAAAATATGACTCAGATGCCGGAACAGGAAGAAGCAATCTTTGTCAAATTAGGGGATGAAAACTCACACATTCCCGCAGGAAAAACGGTCATAGAATATGAACTTTCAAAGCTTGTGACTCCGGATGGCAAAAGAATTTTAGCAGAAGGAATTCATTTAAAAATAAAAGGTTCAGAAAAAATCTGTATGATAGGAGCCAACGGGGCAGGAAAAACGACTCTTCTAAAAAAGATAGCGGAAGAACTCCTAAATCGGAATGACATTAAAGCAGAATATATGCCTCAAACTTATGAAGACCTGCTGGATTTGGATGTTACACCGGTTGATTACCTTGATAAAACAGGAGATAAAGAAGAGCGTACAAGAATTAGAACATACCTTGGTTCACTTAAATACACACCAGATGAAATGGAGCATCCGATTCGGGAGTTATCAGGCGGACAAAAGGCGAAAGTGCTTCTCTTGAGGATGAGCTTAAGTGGTGCAAATGTTCTTATTCTGGATGAACCGACAAGAAATTTTTCACCATTGTCCGGTCCGGTAATAAGAAAAATGCTCCGAGAATTTCCGGGGGCTGTCATTAGCATTTCTCACGATAGAAAGTATATTGAAGAGGTGTGCGATAAAATATATCAGCTAAATCCTAATGGATTACAGCTAATTGGTGATTGATAACAAAAAGGATGAAAGACTGACAAATTTCAGGCTTTTAGTGAGTTGGAAAGCATACAAAGATTTGAATTTGGAGGATAGATTATGGTACGTACAGAAGATGCATGTGAAATTATAAAATATGCTTTGCAAAACGAAATTAAAGTATATTTAGATGGCGGATGGGGTGTTGATGCACTTCTTAAAAGAGAATCAAGAATACACAATGATATTGATTTGTTTGTTGAACTGAAACATTATCATGATTATATTTATGTGATTAAGCAGCATGGATTTGAGGAAGTAAATACTGATTATACAACGGATGGTCATACTGTCTGGAAAGATGATAAACAAAGAATCATTGATTTACATTGTTTTGAATTTACAGATGACGGAATTGTTTATGAGGGAGATATATTTCCATCAAAAACTTTTTCCGGTATTGGAAAAGTTGGAGATATAACTGTTTCTTGTATTGAACCATTGAGTCAGGTAATGCTTCATTTGGGATATGAACACGATAAAAATGATGTGCATGATGTGATGCTGTTGTGTGAAACATTTCAAATAGCAATACCAGATGAATATAAGGAAAAGTAAAATTTCAGTTT
>JBGVKW010000117.1:0-5019 GCA_045123895.1 Agathobacter sp. | reverse complement strand
TTACTTTATTATTTTTTGGGATGCTCTTTCATGAATGATATAAATTTTTCCAACTGAATTGGACGGTCGTACAGGTATCCCTGATACCAGTTACATCCTAAGTCATGAAGCATATCCCTTTGGTCCTCGTCCTCCACAAACTCAGCAATTGTTTTTACACCAAGCTTGTCTGCAAGTGAGACAATGGATGACACAATTTCCTGATTTGTTGTATTCTCGGTAATATCACGAACTAATGATCCATCGAGTTTTACAACGCCAAACTGACTTGACTGAAGATAAAGGATTGAGGTATGTCCCATTCCAAAATCGTCAATCATCATCACATGTCCCCTCTTCTTCATTTCCTCAATTTTATTTATGACTGTTGTAGTCTTTGAAAGTACATCCTGCTCTGTTATTTCAATCCAAAGCTGGGATGGTTTTACATCATATTCTTTTAACTTTTCCTCTATGTAGTCTTCAATATCCCAAAGCAAGGATTTTGCAGTCAGATTTACTGATATCTTCAAATCCTCTCCGCACTCCTTCTTTGTCTCTGCTATGGCTGAAATTGTCTTATCAAGTATCATTTTTTCAAGTTTCTCAAGTAAGCCACCCTGTTTTGCAAGGTAAATTATCAATGGTGGAAAAATAAAGCCATAGAGTGGATGCTCCCATCTTAACAACGCTTCTCCGCCTATACAGACACCGTTTATATCCACCTGAGGCTGGAAAAGCATATAAAGCTCATCTCTTTCAATTGCGCTCTTTAAATCATGTAACAAGACTCTGCTTATCTGGCCCAGGCGATTTGACTGAGAAAGCAAATCTGTTGCTTGATCCTGTTCTTCATCATCCTGTAGGAACTTTACAACATCCTTAAGCTGTGCCTTTGCACGTTCTTCCTGCTTTCTTATTGAAATCCTTAAAAATGGAACATAAATAGCAGTTCCTATTGCAATCATAATAATCTGAAAAATCGAAGCACTAATTGAACCGGTTCCGATATATGCATTAAAAATTATCGGCGTTGACCATACCACTTCATTTGTCACCGGTGGTATTAGCCCGACTGCAGTTGCAGCAAATGCCGAAAAGTAAAATAATATTGGTACCAGTACAAATGGAATCATTAGAATTGGATTCAATATAATAGGAATTCCAAAAGTAAGTATTTCATTTAGATTAAAAATAACAGTAAAGCTTGAAAGCTTTGCAATTTCCCTTAACCTGCTTTTTCTAAAAAACAATAGCAATGCAATAAGTACACAAATTGTCGCACCACAACCACCCATCACAACAAAAGTATCGAAAAAGCTTTTGCTAAATATCTCTGTAGATGTAGAAAGCTTAAGCGATGAAGTCGCCACAGGCTCAAGTATATGGCTTCCATGAAGACCAAATGCCCACATCACATGAAGAAGAACCGTGTATAATAATCCCTTTAGAAATTCATTTTCAATTCCATCGAACAGACCACAAACTGCATTCGAAACCAGTTCGTACATACTTCCACAACCTGCAAGCATTAAAATCAATTGTGATGTTATCGCAAATATTAAAATTACCAGCAATGCTGATAAAAACATACTAATAGAAATTGCACTTA
The DNA here is from genome assembly GCA_045123895.1 of Agathobacter sp. Classification (GTDB taxonomy): domain Bacteria; phylum Bacillota; class Clostridia; order Lachnospirales; family Lachnospiraceae; genus Roseburia. Next base: position 3,428 of record JBGVKW010000117.1, on the reverse strand, counting down.
TTCTAGGCATTCCAAATGTATATTTTTTGAGCTGCAAAATTGGAGAACTATGGAATTTCTGTAATAAATATGATGAAAGAAGGGCTGTTACTATTGCAAAAAAACACCCTTTTGCACCAAGCATCTCCTGGTGGAAACCACCACCTGGTTCAAATGCCTGTGTTGCAAACGCACATAATGCCACAAGCACATAGGTAGTGGTTTTGTCTGCTGCCATATTTCTTTCCATGCAATAGCTTGATGATAAAGCAATAACCATTGCAACTGAAAACATGCCAAAAGTAGCATCGTATATATTCTGCAGTACTATCTGTAAAAATGTGTTTTGAATCCAATCCTGATATATAGGAATTGGAAAATTAACAAGAGCACATGCTATTCCTCCAGTTAACACCAGTGGAATCATCATAGTGAGTCCATGAATAATAACTGTAATCAGGAAAGCTTTCCTCTGACTATGTGTTTTACATATTTTTCCTATTTTCATCGATATCGTTCCCCCTTGCAAAACCATATTCAAAAATGTGGTTTTCCATTTAAAATCCTACTCTTCTCAAGATTATACAGAGTTATGATTGGTCATTAGCAAAAATGTGTCATAATAACTCTCAATCCCAAAATTCCCCTCTCCCTGTTCTAATTGACGAATTGACTTATATATTTTTGATATTGGATCAATAACGCTAAGTCCATCCTTATTCTTTAAAACCGGAATATTATCTGAATTTTTTTCCCATGAAAAATCCTTTTCCTGTAATGCATCCTTTAAAAATACTTCGCCACAGTACAACCCCATAAAAACGGATACATTCCAAACAACATCCTCATCAACCACATGCTTATCATAAAGCCCCTTAGTCTGTTCAATAATAACGTCTACATTCTTTAGTGATTCTTTTGAGAAATCCAAGTCCACATTGGCTGCCTTCTTCCCCATCTCGACAGCTCTTTGTGTTAGTTCTTCAATATTAATATCCTTCAACTTAAGCTTCCTCTCTATAATTATTTGTTCAATAACTCCCTGGCTGTTATCGCTCATGCTTTCTCTTTTTAATCTCATACATCTTAGCATCAGCTTCTTTAAGATAAGATTCTATATCCATCTCATCACCATTTTTTGCCCAAACAGCTCCTATACTTACAGAAATTTGGTGCTGTCCCAATTCGTCCGAAATTCTCTTTTTGAAATTCTCAAGATCAGACTCATCTTCCGCAGAGAATAACACAACAAACTCATCTCCACCAAATCTAAACACTGTATTTCCTTCAGGTGCCTGTTTTTCTAAAGTCTTTACCAGATAAATTAATACCTGGTCTCCCTTATCATGACCATAGGTGTCATTAATTTCTTTGAACTTATCTGCATCTACAAAACAGATTACGCAATGCTTATTGTTCTTGTGGCACTTCTCTATGTATATTTGGGCCATCTTCATAAATGCCATACGATTAAATGCTCCAGTCAACAGGTCGTGCATGCTAAGCCTCTCTAGCTACTTGTTATCCCTTTCTAAAATAAATGACTGATAAACCCTATGTATTGCCTGTGTCAAAAACATAAGAAAATTACAATAATATGGATTATCCTCTAAAAATACTCCGTTTTCGATAAGTAAAAATCCAATTGGTATATCATGAAAATGAAGTGGAGAAATCATATACTCTGTTGATTTCTCAATTTTAAACAGGTATTCCATGAAATCCTTTCTTCCCTGAAATTCTACCCTCTCATTGTCAAACACACCTACCGAAACCATGATATCAGTTTCACTGTATCCCTTTTTCGGAACATCATCTAGTGGTTCTATTGCCAATACTTTCTTGTCGAGTGCAACTACAAAGCCATCACACATTCTTGAAGTCAGATACTCCTCTGTAGCATTAAAGATTTCCTCAAAGCTCTTTACTGATGAGATTTTAACCTGAAACATAGCCAATTCATCTTCCAGCTCTCCTCGATGCTCATCTTTTGCCATAAGTTCATCCACAAATTTTCCATAATCTGCATTATCTCCTGACAAACATCCACAACTTTGTGACAACTCAATCTTCTGGTCTACAAGAATCTCATTAGGCAACTTTTTACCATCCCAGAGGTTATATAGCGTACGTATTCCGCAAGCACTAATGTCCTCTCTTTTCTGCTCCACTGTAGTAAGATGTGGGGAGAAAAATTTTGCCCTTTCCACATTGTCATAACCCGTAACCAGAAAATCCTCCGGAATGTTGTATCCCCATTCCTGAGCCTTATAAATAAGTCCCATTGCAATATTATCGCTTGCACATACCACTGCGTCTGGAAATTTCTCACATTCCTTTTGCATTTTTTCAAAATACTTCACACCAGACTCAAACGTATAATCTCTTGACCATACAGGGTTGTCCTCTACTGTCAGATTGTGTTCCTTGAGAAATTCACGATATGCAGTCTCTCTTTCAATATTATCAATATTGTCTTCGAAACCACCTGCATATATATATGATTTGCATTTATGTATATCATACAAATGATTCAACACTTTCTTCATAGAAGATTTGTTGTCAATTCCTATGTAATACAGACCATCTATTCTTCTTCCAAGACTCACAGCCGGGAGCTTGGAATCAATTATTTTCTTTACAAGTTCCTCAATGCATTTCTCATCTGAAATATTTGTCGCATCAAGCATGACTCCATCAAATTCAGATAAATCCGGAAGATTGAAAATATTGTATTCTGCCTGTGTAAAATCATTTTCAGCTGACCAATTTCCAAAACTATTGTATTGTATAATCGAAACCGGCTCTTTATATTTATCAATTTCCTGTTTTATTCCAACATTCCATGCATATGTAACAAGACGTTTCCAACCATCTGTAAATAATGCTATTCTCTTCATGTTCCCTCTCCCTCTATTTTTCAGTACTATTATAACTTGTTTTAGTTTCTTTGTACATAGTGAGAGTTTGTTATCAAAGCCTGATGGTTATTCAATTAACAGTTTATCCAATACTTTTAATACGCCGTAGTTTTGATTTGAATCTGCTTGGTACTTGCCATACTGTTTCATTTCCTCTGAAGCGTTTTTCATTACATAACTGAAGTTGGCAATACGAAGCATCTCAATATCATTATAGGTATCACCAAAAGCCATTGTCTGATCCAAAGAAAGCCCATAATACTCAGCCAAAACCTTTATAGCACTTCCCTTATTGATTCCTTCATTCATGATATCAATCCACTCATCTCCACCTATTGTCACGTGGTATTGCCTTCCAAATTCATTTGAATATACAGTATTTAAATATTCTTTTGCATCGTGCTCCGGGAAAAAAACAGTAAACTTATTTGCCTCTGGAGAAACCAGCTGCAAATCATCCACATAAGAAATTTTTGAGAAAAATCTTTTATATATAGACTCATAACATTTATGCTCTTTTAGAATGTA
>JBGVKW010000116.1:0-2647 GCA_045123895.1 Agathobacter sp. | reverse complement strand
ACCACCATATTCATCAAACTGGTCACTTTTAAACGCATAGCCACCTAATACATTTAGCTTCTCAGATAATGTACATTCCTCCCACCCTTTGGAATTAGTATCTGGGTCACCAAACAACTCGACAAATCGGGCTTTGATGAGATTGTCTAATAGCTGTAATTCTTGCTTTCTTGATTCAATTACAGTCTCGCATTTTCCTAGTGCAGCCACTATTTCTTTTTGCTTGTCTAATGGATCAAGATTAAACTCTTCACCCTTATAATCTTTGAAATAAATATGTGGAATTGTTGCACCAGTAAAATATTTTTCTAAATGCATATAACTAACCACATAATACAGATACTCAGGAAGTACATTTTCCTTTGGTAACAAATACTGCATAGTACCTATAACAGATGACTTAGCTGGATGCAAAGATGTTCTTCCAATTCCTGCACCATCTTTAACCACTGCAACATAAGGATTCTCTTGGTGATAGAAATCCACATTGCCAATGTATCCAGATGCTCCGTAAATCGGATAATCTCCCGTCATTTCTACAACATCTGATTGTTTTAAGTTTGATGAGCCTCGCTCACAAACATCCTCAAGTTTTACTCTCATCTACATCATCCCTACAAATCCGAATTTAACTCTATGCAATATATTTTTGATGGGATGTTTTTACATTATTCTGATTTACCATAGCATATTGCATGGTTGTATCAATCTGCGAATGCCCCAGAAGCCTTTGAACTTGTTCTATAGGCATTCCCTTATCTATAGCCCTTGTTGCCATAGTTCTCCTGAACTTATGCGGATGTATTCTTTCAATATTTAAACTTCTCCCAATGTTACGTAGACGTATTTCAACCCCACTGATTTTCAATCTATTATATGGTGCATCTAACGTAACAAACAAAGCTTCATTTTTATCTACTCTGCTCTCTATATAACTCTTTAAATGAACTTTTGTTTTTGCATCAAAATAGACTCTACGCTCTTTGTCTCCCTTTCCATAAACAATACATTCTCTGCCTTCAAGATCAATATCATCAATATTCAAATTAACTAATTCTCCAACCCTAATTCCCGTCGAGTACAATAGATCAATAATAGCCAAATCTCTTTTTTCCTTGCAATTATCTCGAAGTTTTTCTATTCCTTCATCCGAAATAATATTTTTAACAACAACTTTTGTTTTTATTTTATGGATTCTTTTCATGGGACTTTTTAAAATATAATCTTCCTCCTCTAACCATGAAAAGAAACTTGAAATATTTCTCCGAACATTATCAATTGTTACATTTGAACAGTTATTTCTTTTTTGATAATTTGACAAATACTCACGCATTTCTTCTGTAGTAAGTTTGCGAACCTCCACCGTTGTCTGTGATAACAAATGCTTTATAGTTGTCTGATAATACTTTATTGTTCGCTCTGAGCATCCCTCTATTCGTTTTGCATCCAAAAACATTTTCAAAAAATCTTCATTTTTAATATCGTTTTTCACCGCTTCATTTTCTGCAAATATTTTTAGAATTACTTCCTGTAGCTTCTTCATTTGAGCAATAGATAAATACTCTGACATTTCATTCAACACTGTTACAATTTTTTCTTCCATGTTGGTATCTCCTTTCGTAAATACCAACATCCTTCACCTGCATCCAGCAACATATTATTTATTTTCTTCCTCAGACTTAATAACACCCTCAATCATTCCTGTCACTACAGATTTCAAACTACCTGCATTCTGACTTGTTATTACAGGATTTCCAGTTTCCTTTTCTATTCTTTTTCTTGCTTCACCTGCAATATGTCCACCAGTCTTTGCAACCACTCGATTTTCTTCCAATCCGTTTGGGTTTTGTGCTTTTGTGAGTTCCGTTGTTGTTGCCTCCGCTAACATATTTAAGGCAAGTTCCAACGTGCTCATGTTATCACGCAAATTTTCTTTTTTTAATCCCTTCAAATTCTTATACTGGCGCGTATTCATTCCAGACCATGCTTTCGTCACTTCATCTGTCAAAATCGCATATTCCTTCCCCTGCTCAACACCATGTGATTGCCATGCATCTGTCAATTCTTTTCTTGCTCGAATAGTATGTAGTCTTTGATTAATCCAATCCGCAGGATATCCCTTTTTTGCATATGTTTCTAAAGCGCGATCAATCGTTAATTCCGGATCTATTATTTCTTCTATTCGTTCTCGTCCTACCTGCGCCAACCACATTTTAAACGGTTCAGCCTTTTTTGATGGGATTGATTGAATTATTCGTAGTAGTTGCTCTGTATTTGCAACATCTGTTTTATAATACTTTCCATCATCTGACTTAAGTTTCAGTTGACTACAATTTGTAGTCAACTGATTTCCCTCTTTCTTCATTCGCGTTTTTAAAACACTCCAATATTTTCCTCCATGTCTTCTGTCCGGTTGATCAGTTAATACACACACTACATCTACAATAGAAAAATACCATTCCTCATTTTCTTCATCCCAAGCAGTTCTGATTGGTTGATTATCAAATACTTGAATTTCATCTTTCTCCAATTACTTTCCCCCTTCCAAGTTTTCTAACCAAAATATTTTTGCATTAAAGAATCAAACAATAACTGTGTTTCGTCCAGTGCTTTTTGCACTGCAACTTTTGATTTGTCGACTTGTTTG
>JBGVKW010000115.1:0-10260 GCA_045123895.1 Agathobacter sp. | reverse complement strand
TGCGGAATGCGCGTCAGCTTTGCTGACATCTTCCTCAGCGCATTCCTGCAATCCGCCGGCGGCTTTTATCTCAGTTGGAGATTGAGACTCCCACTGAGACAAATATCATTTCTACTCACCACTTAAAGAAGTGGGAGTCTTCTCCAACTAGAGATAAAAAACTCATCACTGCCAAGATTAGCTACAATTATTCTTTCAAGAATATCTACATTCGTAACATCCTTATATTCCTGCTGATAATCTATTGCAACTCTTCTTAACCAGATATTATCAGATACTGCCCATTCAAGCATTGTTTCTACAAGTCCGCTATCCTGTAATACCAGATTCCCCACCAAAGCATCTATGGTATCAACTCTTTTAGTTTTGGTTTCTTAATTCCGACAAACTCAAATTTATTCTGCATATATGCAGACATTTTTTCTGCCTGTTGTTCATCTCCATTTTCTTCAAGCATTCTAATTATAGTTTCTGTCATACCATTTAACCTTTTCCTATATTTTTTGTTATTCCCCAATTATCTCTAGCCCATCTGGAAATTCTCGTATAACAAGAGCACAGGTATTGGTTAATCTCATATTATCCTTTAGCGGATATTCTACCTTACCCCTTGCTTCTCCATCCGGACAATGCACCTCCAATCTAGTATCTATCAATCCTAAATTTTCCACTAAATTATTCGAGAACAGAAGGCTTCCGGCACTCACACCAATTACCATTCCATTTCCCTTAATATACTCCATTAAGTTCTCATTAAACCCAGTAGCATTTACTCTTTCAAGCAAATAAGCAGCATCGCCACCACACAAATATACCACATCATATTTTTGCAGTTCAGCTATATCCATTCCTGTATGCATATCAAAAACTTTAATATTATTATTTTGAATACCACACTTTAACAAATCATTCATGCATTTGGGCAACATCTCTATTGCCCCCGCATTTATAGCTGCTGTAGGAATAAATAACGCTTTTACTGTTGACACATCTTTTCCTAACATCTTCACAAAATATTCTTTGATTTCTTCTGTTTCCAAACCTGCTGATGTTAATAATACTCTCATATCTGCCTCCTCTTTAATCTTGTCCTTATACAATAGGACTCTGTCCTGTTTCTTGTCTGCAGTTTCTACCTTGCAGCTGCAAACTGATAATCGTGTATCACTTTGGCAACTAATTTCAAATATAATAAATAATTGCAAGCACTAGACATAATGCTTGCAATTAAAAGTCGATATATACACTTTGTAAGCCTCTTGAAATTATTCAAACTCCCTACAGGTTAAGTTATTTCCTGTGGTTGAGTCGATTTTTTCTTTCAGAAACAGCGTCTTCTCGTCTATTTCTTTTTATTATTTTCAGTTTTCAAAATTTCAGGTATCATTCGGGTATCAAACCCTCTGTTGATATTATGACTCCGATGATAAAAATACACAAGAGTAATTTCTATACTCTAATACCATTATATTTTTATGACATCAATACGAATAACCTATTTATGATGGCGAATCAGTAACGTCTTCATTTCTTACCCAATACCACCCATTCTCTTTATGTTCACGCCTAATTATTCCTTTTTGCTTCATACTTTGCAAAATTTTCGATATATATTTACCTCTATCTCCTGTAAAACTTTCAAAAATATCCGCTTCTTCAAAGCATTTTAGAATTGAATTATGTGTTACAGAACCTTCAATCTCCATCATCATATCAATTATATCTGCAGCCCTCTCTTTCATAATTTTCCTGTTCATTTTATCAGTAAAACAGAAATCCTTTTTCTTTCTGTTATATTTAATCCCATTCTCGAAATACTGCAGATAAGGTCTTATTTTCATCAATGCAACCAATGTATTTAACAACATTATTGTATCAATCTTTTTATTTGAATAACTAAATCCATGCAATGCTGCATGTCTACGTGCTACCTTATTTGTTTTTAAATCAATTTTTTGTGTAAAATCCACATTATCAAAAATAAAATTTATGTTGTTTGATAACATACACAGATCAAATATGAACGCACCAATTTGGTCAAGACCATAATTCTCATAATGTTTCAAAATTGGTTTAAAAATATTCTTTCGAGTAACACATCCTTTATCTTCTAAATAAACAGATAGGCTATTATCAATAATGGACATTAAGGCATTATTTACAAGAGCATAATTTCTATTACTAATTCCATTCTCAACTTGACTGAGCAATATCTTATGATGTTTTGCAACCTTTTTCTTTGCTTCAATTATTATTTTAGTAATCTTTTCATCTGTAAAAAGCTTTAACATTGCATCGTCAAATTCTTTTTCACAATCTACAGTTTGAAGGATAGCCAAAAGAGTTTCTGCATCTATTTCATAAGGCCATGCCCAATGAAAATCATTAAGTCTATTTTCATATTTACTATAATTAAATACACTATTGGGATTATTACTTGCTTCCAGAATGTCTTTACCTATTTCCTGTAAAACACTCGAAAAGTCTTTCATAAATTCACTGCTTGCTATTTCCACCAGCTTGCTAGCATATGTTTGCACTGTTTTGGTTATTCCATTTATTATTTCGTTCATACCAGCACTTAATTCTCCCAAACGGCGTGCCAGGATATTTATTGACGACTCATTTTGTTTTTCATCTTCTGCCAACTATATCACCTTCTCATATTCTTTATTCCACATATCCAACCTGAGACACACCAATGACACCTCTCCTAAGAAATGTAATCTCAATATTAGGTACACTAAGTCTTTCTGCTTCAAACCTTGCCGGTTCAAAATTCGTCATTTCGATCTTTTGATATTCCATCTTCTCGTACTCAAATACATCTATGCCAATTTCTTTAAGCACATCCTCCGGTAACTTATAATCCTGATCTACCATTCCGAAGAATGTAAATCCTGATTCTACACAGAAAGAAAGAATCGCATGATAACCACAGCTATATGCAAACAAGCCAATCATAGAACCAGCAAAACTTCCGAGCAAATATCCAAACACAGGAATCTCAATAATCATCTGACTAACAGCACAACCTGCAAGCGAACACGATGAAACAATCATATCTCGTACAAGCTCACCTACAAATTCTCCACTTGACATCTTTTTATTAGCAACCCAGAACGCATTTTTCATCGTATTAACAGCAATAGCCGTTACAGTACCTATTATTGTTGGGTCAACCTTCTTTAGGGCTTCGCTCATAAGTCCGCTTTTGCATGCAGTTGTCAAAGCTGCTGCAATTGTACCACGAATAAACCCCTCTCCGGCTCCAGAAACTGCTGCAAAACCTATTCTTTTGAAAGCATCCGCATCTACTTCTCCAATTTCAATAAGGTACTCAATAGATTTGTATATTTCCGGAGCAACTTTGAGAATCATGATAATTGTCGCCGCAGTTAATCCAGCCTTCAGTGCTTGGCTCATTATGTATTCAAATTTGACCAATTCTTCCGTTGTAAGCCCAAGCCCTTCTGCAGATATTCCACCTTCTTTTGCAATTTCAGCGATCTCAGTCGCCTCTGATTTGGATAGTTCAATAGAGGAAACACCTTTTCCATCCTCAATCTTTTTAGAAAGCATATCCAATGTATTTTGATACCGTTCAACAAGCTCCGGTCTCTTTGTCGCTTCTTCGTTAATTTTCCTTGTAAGCCACTCCTTGGCCTCTTCAAGCTGATCTGAACTAATCAATCTGAACTGTTCAGCATAAATCGGTGAATTTGGATCAACATATGCTTTACCTCTTTCTTGCAGAAATTCCTCATATGTTCCGGTTCCACCTTTCCCTTGGTACTCCTTATAGCACTCTTGATATATTTTAGACTGTGCCTTTGCACTTTCCTGTGCCGTTCTATAATATTTTGAACCATAATCTCTACCAAAATTTGTAGAGATATCAACTGATGCAAAATCATGACTTCTGTCTACAGTTGCTCTGTGTCCTGAGCCTTTTATAACTGCGTCAATATTAAAGGTGCCAGCATGCCAAAATTCTGCTATATCTCCTTTTAGTTGAGCTGACTGTGTGGCAAACCCTTGAAATGAATTTAAATTCTTGACCAGCACATCTATTTCTTGATTAATATTTTGAATGTATTGATCCCCTATCAGTTCTCCTGCCGTATATCCAGCCATACTTTCAAAAAATTTATATCCTTCTGTGAATCCCTCCATATGCTATCCCTCCAGAAACTCGTTTAAACCTTCCAGATAAAATAGCATCGTAAGGCAACTCCATTGCTGTTGCAAAACATTTTTCCTTTCCTTCAAATTTGCTACACCTTTAGACGCTGCTACCGGTACAGCTACTGCCGCTACCACAGGAGAAACAATTGCTGCCAAGGCTGTTCTAGCCTTTCTATTTCCACCATTATGAAGCACCTTATAGTCTTTTTCATCCATTTCAATTTCTTCACCAGCAACAATATTTGCCACCGTCTTGCGTTCAATAGCTTTGGTAAAGTTTTCCTGATAATTTACGGCAAATTCAAAAAAACGATTATATTCCACAACATTACTGATAACTCTATCAACATACATAACTGCTCTTTTTCCAAGCCAACCATATTTCAAGCCGAAATCATCGTATTTTACAGCAAGCCCACCTCTCTGTGATTTACTAAGTTTTGTATCTCCAATAAATAAAACATGTGCATTTGATGAAAGCGTTGGCTCATTATCTGCAAAAGCTTTCTCACTCCATACGACCGCCTCAACACTTCCATCTGCAACACCAACAACTTCTCCCTCTTTATCATCTTTTGCACTGATAAGCGCCATAAGGTAGTTGGCATATGGTTTATTCTTTTCATCCGTTACAATAATTAGTTTTTTTGTCGGTTTTTCAAACATTCCGTCCACCTCTTCCGTTATTACAATTCACTGCATATTTACAACTCTATAAACTCATATCTACCTGATCCATAACCAGTTACTTTCTTAATTACTTTTGCAGCCTTCATCGCATTCATAACATTTGTTGCTTTTGATTTCGAGCAACTTAACCATTCTTGAACATTTGCCTGTCCAAATGGAACGCCTGTACCACATGCGCAAAATACCTGTTCAATATTCTTGATAAACTTATCTGTTATTTCCGCTTCTCTGAATAATGGCATATATTTTTCAAAAGTGTTGCTTACTTTCTGAGCATTATTGATTACTTTTTCTGCCGCATTGCTTACTTCTTTAAGGGTGTTGCACATGTTTTTCGTAGCATTGCTTACTTTTTCTTGAGTGTTGCTTACTTTTCTGAACATCGTAACCTTAATTCCATCGCCAAACTCTTCAAATAAAGGCTCTGGCAAACCATATTCAGCACACCTATTATATAGCCTTGGAATTCCTGTTCCCCATGATTCAATAATATGCATATAATGAAATGCCTCTGCAACGGCTTCATTCCTACATCTTGATTTGCCCATTTTTGCTGTCGCTATATCAAGACCTCCATATAACATTCCCGGTGACAATACTTCAATCCTATCATCAAAAATGCAGACCTGTACACAAGCTTCATCAAGATAACTTCTATGAACTACTGCATTTGCCACCATCTCTCTGATAGCTTTTGTAGGCAATTCATATTCCTCACTTCTGTATACGCCGTTAATTTCTGCACCTAAGTTTATATGTCTTAATATAAAATGGTACGCATCATCCACCTGTTCGTATATCGGTCCTGTGAATTCTTTTTGGTCTATAAATATATCTCTTGTAGTACCTTTGAACAAAGCGCACTGAACCTTCGCATTTCTATTCTTATTATCCGTCATAAGTTCAAATGCATTTGTAACGCCAAACTTTTTTCCAGACTTACTAAGCACTCCAAAATCTTCCAGCTTTTCAAGCGTCATATCCTTTACTTCTGCTTTTTCATCCTCAGATTTACAAGCTTCCAGTGCAATACGCTTCATTTCCTTACACAGATGCAACGCTTTCTTTTCATCATATTCTTTCCCTATACAGAGCATCTTATCATAGGACAGATTCTGCCCTTCAAGCTCTAATTCCTTTAACTTTCTTGCATCTGCCGGTCTACTTGTCCCATTTATTCTAATATATGCGGTTGTTTCTTTGCCTTTACTTGCAATATAGTATGGTCTGAATTTACCCGGAACAACCTCTACCTCAAGAACAGTTTTCCCTTCTAAGGTTCTCATTGTAATATCCGGATCTATCTGAGGTGTACATGCATCAGAAATCATATTAGAAATACTGTCTGACAACTTAAATGGATTTTGTTCCCCAATACCATAAACAATATTGGTTTCATCTTCAATTCCAACAATAACTTTGCCACCGGATGTATTGGAAAACGCAATAATATCCTTAAGAAACTTCTCATGATTCCCCGGTATTTCTCTTTTGAATTCTATATTTTTATCTTCACCAAAATATTCTTTTTCTACCATGTTATCACCTTCATATTCTCCGTTTTGGCAATATTTCCCTCACTACATTCATCCAACATACAGTTTACTTATCTGTAAATGCTGGTGATTTCTTACTAATGCAATAATTCCAATTAAGTTCATTAGGATTGACAGGCTCATATCCACACATTAACATAGCATCTTTAAACTCATTATTTGTTAAATATAGTCCTGTATCCTTTTCTAAAATGTGCTTCAATCCATAACTAGATTTATCATAATTTGGTGTCTTTATGCGTATGAGTTTTGACCTAATCCATTCACACACTACATCAATTTCTTCTTTCGAATGTCCTGTAATTAACGCTTCATCAACGCTGCCATTTTCATTGGTAAATGGTCTACCATTTTTAATCATTTTACCACCTTCCTAATTTCCTCAAAAATAGATTTCATAATAACCTAATTGATTAATACTTTGTCCGTCTTTTTGTTATTGCAATCTTTGCATAACATTTAACACTTGTCCAGAGTTGTATGACCGCCTTTGCTCCAATGCTTAATATGGTCTTCCTAAATTTCCTCATATTCAAAGTGTTGCCCACAAATTGGGCAAATACCACCTTGTTTACTATATGTTGCCATTTTATCTCGTTTATCAAATGACCTTAGCCTCATCCAACGAATAACGATGAGGCCGTGTTTTTAATCCATATCAAGAATTACCCACTTTTTACATTTGTTACATTGCAAAAGGATTTCTTTTGTGCTTCCACCCTTAATTTCATTTTCATTACAATAAAATTCATTTCTCTCCAAATTATCACGTACAACAAATGCTTTTCCATTTATCATTTTCATTATAGTGTTATTACCACATTCACACTCCACAGTTATTTTCACTATATAATCCTCCATTCCTATGTAAATCTATTGTGGAATTGGTGGCATCACATTAGCTAATGTATCCTTTAATTCCTCAACTGTTTCGGCCGCAACCCAAGCAGGCATTCCTGCTTTCCATACCAAACTATTTCCATTGAATTGACCATCTATTGCCATTTGCTTTAATGTAGCCAAATCAAATGGTCCAGTCGCTTGTCCATTAAGCGCTACATTATACATCACTTGTGGAATTGGCGGAGGTGTAGTGCCTCCTTGTGCCGGCTGATTAATGCCTGACATCATATTATTCATCGAGCCTGCAATATTTTGTCCTACTGCACCTCCAACTGCCATACTTGCCATCATTGCAGCCATATTAATCCCTTCTCCGCCTCCGCCAGACAAGTTTATATCTCCAGCACCATTTGCACCCATTTGACCAAGTGCCTCTGCACCTGCAATGCCAACTTCTGCTTGCTTTTCAACCTTAAACGCCGCAAAGTTAGACGATTGTGTCTGTTTATGCTGTGCATACTGACCTTCTTCTCTTTGAATACGTAAGGATTCCTCGTAATGTTCTACTTCTATTCTCTGCTTATCAGCAATATCTTTAACCTTAGCAGCTGTTTCAGCATGAATTGTTGCAGCTGTAACATCCTTGGTTACACTCATTAACTGTCTATATCCTTCACTTGATTTATCAAGTTCAATTGATGAAATATCAATTCCAGAGACATCAACACCAAACGAATCACGAAATCTATCTCCAATATCTAATTCTATTACATCATTTATTTGTGCTATCTTCGTCTCAATCTGAACCAACGGAATATTATTAACCGCAGGTGCATTTGCAACACAATCTTTTACATATCGTACAACCGCATCTCTTATCTGCAATTGAAAATCCGAAAGATTAAAACTTGTAAGCCTATGTAATTTAATAAACTCTCTATAATCTGATATTTTAAAACTGATAGTTCCTCGTACTGCTACCGGTACTCCGTAATCATCAAATCTAGGGTCATAAACATCAAAAAATGGTACTCCAAATTTAACTTGGATAATCTGTGATAAGTTTATAAAATAAACCTCTGCTTGGAATGGTGTACCACCTTCATATGCTAAACCGACAATGCTTGCCAAAACTGGAAAGTTTGCTGTTTTAATCGTCTGATCAAAAGGACCAACAATAAAGTCTTGCATTGTACCGTCCTTTTGACGATAAACAAACACCGCAACCTCTCCATCCTTTACTCTTAAAGATGACCCCCAACGAATAGCGTTTTCTCGATTTCCTTCACCTAAATGAACTCCTGCTGGATGCCATTTCCAAATCAAATACGAAGGTTCGTCACATCGTATTTCATCCATAAAACCACCAGTTCTGTTTTTCTTGTCAAATAAGCCCATAGTTAATCCTCCGTACATAATTATTTTTTCTTTTTACTGTCATTATTTATCATTGTCATAAGACCAATCCACATTGCAGCAACTATGCAAAACATTCCACCTAAACCTGTACCTGATTCGATGTCTCCTCCAATAAAACACAATAAACCTCCAATAATAACAAATAATACCGCCCAGGCATAACCCGATTTAAAAAGATTTATAAACCATTTCATGGAGCTAGCTCTTTTGTGAGCCTGATGCATTGATTGTGCTTGACGATATAGCTCTTTTATTCTTTCGAGCTCGCTTGTTCCCCCAAAAGATAATTCAGCTTTTTGGTATGCTTGTTCCAATTTAACCATCCACGCATCAGTATTAATTCCACCTATTTTAATATTGGAAAGAGCTAATATAAAGAACTCGTGAATATCTTCTTTGGTATTTGGAATATAAAAAGTTCGTATTAGTTCATCTTTCTTTTGTACATCATCTGTATATTCAAGTTTCACAGCCAATTCATGAACAACACTTGTTGTTTTTCTTCCTCGAATCTCAAATCCGCAAGCCTCACAAACAGTTTCATAAGCGTCTATAATATCTCCACAATTAGGACATTTTCGTATAACTCCCTCATATCCCATTTTACGGGTCGTCTGCTCTTCATTAACTTGTTTATACTCTATTCGGTCTATTCGAAGAAACGCATCTCCCTTTTTTCCAGATTGCGTAGTATTCCCTTCTCCTCGAAGTCTAATTTTCTGACCAACCAAAATTCCATTTGGAACATTTACTGACACCGTCTTATGCACATGTTCTAAATATACTTTATTTTCTGTAAATCCCTGATTGCTATTATTATCAAGATTAACAAAAATCCCGATTTCGACATCTGCATTTTCTGTACCGGAACTTGTTGAGCGATTAATCCCTTTCACTGCTGTACCACACTCAAAACAAAACTTTGCATTCTCCGCAAGTTGGCATCCACAATTTGTACAAAATGCCATTATAAGCTCCTCCTTCTTCACATTTCTTATCTTCTGACTACTTGTAATTATATTTGCCCAATATTATTCCATTCGCACAGCATCACATATATCCCCAATATTGCAATCTAAGTACTCACATATTCTTAAAAGAATAGACAATGCTACTTCCTCATTTTTTCTCATTTTTGTCATTGTCCCTGTTGCAATATTCAGGTCTTTTCTAAACTGTGCTTGCGATATTTCTTTTTCAACAAGCAAAATCCACAATTTTTTATAGCTGATTCTCAACTGGCTACCTCCCATTTATTTAATAACCATTAAACTCGCTTACCTTATATATACTTCTTTTCTTGAACTTTGTCAACTATTTTCTTGGATAATTTTGATAACTTCTTGCGATTTTCATCATATTTCTTGCCAAAATAATTCAAAAAAGCCAGCGATTAGGTAAATCATACTCAATTGCAGAACGAGATGCAGTTTTGTCTTTAAATTTTTGATATTCTTGATAGCTTCTTCCAATACGGCAGCCTTTATCAACTTTAAATTCTAGCTTCTTGTAATGCTCACGAAACTTAACCTTACGATGTAGATCAATGTTTCTTACATTAAAA
>JBGVKW010000114.1:0-4081 GCA_045123895.1 Agathobacter sp. | reverse complement strand
GAATATACAAAATTATTTAAAAAAGATTTTGAACTATAGTCTTATAATTTTACAATACCATCGCTAAGGTTCCCGCACCAATTAAAACACAGCCAAGTAGTAACTTGGCTGTACAATGTGCTAATAGTTCATAGGTTCTTCTTCTCCGTTAGCCTATAATTGAATTACTGAACTCCTTGCTACTGAAAGCATATTTTGTGCGATTTTCTCTGCCTTTATATCCTGCATAATAAATTCAATAACATTAGGTAATGGTAATGATTTATGCAATAATTCAATGTAATACTCCGCCTTATTATCTTCAACTGTTACCAGACATTCTTTGATTATTAATACGATTTCTGTAACCTCTTTTTCTGTTAAATCCTTTACACATGGAGGTTCAGGCATCAAGGTTTTCTCGACCAAACTATCCAAGTCAGTCCACCCCCAATATTCAAGAAACTCATTTGGTTCATGCCTTTTTCCTGTAATATGTTCTAGCTTTTTAATTTCAGCTTCAAAATCTACATCTGTACTTTCTGCAATATAATCTATCAAATTTTTCACTATCTCAAAATTCTCAGTTTCTATTTCAGGATAAACTAATTCTTCTCTCATATCTCATCTTCCTCACATATCTTTCATCGCTCCAATAAGGTGTCAAAATTAGGTTAAATAATATAGCAACACAACTCATTCATTTTTTGGGGCTTCAAATTCTATATTCATTCAATTCCCAGCTTGATATAATCACCATCTTTGTAATTATATACTCGCTTACCGACAAGGTTCGCAATCGACCTGATTGCTTCTATATCCTCACCCTCTATTTCGAATATAAAAATACGCTTACCTGATTCTTCCTTTTCTTCCATTATTTCTGTACAATTTACATAATACTTATCCAAAATATCTTCTAATGGATACTGTGTATCTTCTTCTACGTCTTCCAACTCCGCATATAATGTTACACAATAGACTGGCGCCGAGGTAATTCCCATCTTTCCACCAACTCCACCAGTGACATCCTTATAAATAAATCCCTCTTGTTGTGCATATCTCTTATAGTCATCATACTTATCTAACTTCAAAGCCCTGATTATTTTCATTTTCACATCTCTCCTTTGGCATAAAACAACAGAGTGTCATAATTTTGTAATTACATTTGATTTTGCTCTAAGATTGTTTCGAGTACCAGGCACCCCGTATCTCATAGGCTCAACTTTTTTAACAAATATACTATGATCATAGTATATCGATATTGATTTAGGTTTGGTAGGTACCTTCGTTTGAGCGTTTACCTTTATCTACGCAGGCACCATAAATTCTTTTCATACGAAAGCTCATAGAAGATACACCCACAAAATATGCTGTTTTTGTAAAGTAAGACATTATAACAGTCTTGCTATTACTTTTGTAGGTACCTTCGTTTCATCGTTTACTTTTTATTGGCTAAAATATTGAATTTTCAAGGTTCAGCACACTTTTCAGTATGGGAAGTTTGAGATAGTAATATTTAGATGTTTTTAGTTCTTGTTTTTTATTGAGCAGAACTTCTTATAGAAAGTTCAGTATTATACTGCCCAATGTCGTTGAGTAATACATTATGTATTTCATATAAATTCTTAATTTTACATATATTTTTCTCACAAATACTATTTCTATCCACAAGTACACATTTCATTCCAATTTTTTCACATGGCAAAATATCTGTTTTTATATTATCACCAACATATATAACTGAATCAATTTTCTCGCCTGACTGTTTGACCGCCTCATAAAAAATATCAACGGAAGGTTTTGCAAATCCTGTTTCTTCTGAAATAAGAATTATTTCAAAATATTTTTCAATGTTCGTACAACTCAACTTTGCTCTTTGCTGTATAGATTTCCCATTACTTATGATACCTAGTCGATATCCTTCCAATGAATGTAGCATATCAACCACATCATCAAATAAAATCCAACTATTTTCTAATTGTTTTTGATACTCTTCAAACAATTCCATTGCAATCTTTTCATTTTCCACATACCCACAATAACTTAACATTTTAATAAATCGATTTTTTCCTTGCTCTTCGAAAGTTATCTGTTTTGATAAATAATAATCAAAATACTTTCTAGAAATCTTACTCCAATAATCTGTTTGATTATTATTTAATACCAGTCCATATTTTTCTTTAAATATGAACTCTATCGCTTTTCTCTCTGAAGAATTGTAATCAATCAACGTATTATCTAAATCGAAATAAATCATAATAAATGCTCCTTATTCAATTAATTCTCAAGTAACACTTTTTCTTATACTACACTATGCATATTCTAGTTTCGAGTACCAGGCACCCCGTATGTGTTGCCAGGTAGCATAAAACGTATTTAAGATCAGAAATATAATATCTCATCTGCTCTCTCTCCATGCTTCTGCCAATAATATTCCACAGTTAACAAACACTGCAATGATGCCTGTGGTATAAATTATATCAAATCCATACTGGTTCCGGTCTATGCAAAAATTAATCCCCTATTTTTTCTTTTCCTAAAAACAAATCTATCGCATTTATGTGATGAACTCCTTCCTGTTGGTCTCTGAATTTATCCAGAGAAATAATATATCTAGGGTATCCATCCCTTATATCTCTAAAAGGTCTATATTCTCTCTCTTTGATACGCTCAGTCGCCTTTGCATCTTCTCCCTGAAGAGTATAGGCAACTTGTATATAGGCATAATTCTGGTTATGATTCCTGACAATAAAGTCACATTCAAATTTTCCTATTTTTCCGATACTTACTTGATAATCATTGCTAACCAGGAATAGATAAACTATATTCTCAAGAGATGGACCATAACTCAATCTATTGTCTGTATTCATCGAGAAGTAAATTGCTAAATCTGACAGATAATATTTCTGTTCGCGTTTAATAGCCTTTTTACTCTTTAAATCAAACCTATTACACTCATATACAATTTTGGCTTTTTGAAGATCTTCTATATATCCTCTAACCGTAGAAGGCTTGGTTGAAAATCCTTCTATACTCAATGTCTCCATAAGCTTTCCAATAGAAAATGGAGCCGAATAGTTGTTTAATAAGAACGATTGTACTCTTTCATAAACTGCAATATTGGAAATTCTTTTTCTTGTCTTTACATCTTTTTCAAAAATTTCACTAATTATGCCTCGTGTATATACCTGCCTGGCATTCAGCTCATCAAATTCCAATGCTTTAGGGAATCCACCATTCAGGATATATTCGTCAAATTCAATTTCCATATCACGAATTTCTTTACCAAAGAATCTTTTCATATCCAGATATTCAGAAAAATCCAGCGGAAAAGCTTCAAATGGAAGATATCTACCAGTGAGTTTTGTAGTTATTTCATCGCTAAGCATATAAGAGTTTGAACCTGTCAAAAAAACTGAAAATCCGTCTTCAGCATATGCCTGTACAACACTTTCAAAACCTTTTACATTCTGAACCTCATCAATAAACAAATATTTAAATTCTTCATTGCCTATCATTGATTCTATTTTTTCTTCCAACTGCTCTGGTGTCTTAATATTCTTAAATCCCCTTTTATCCAGAGGAATATATATGATGTCTGTTTCATTTACACCATTTGACATTAATTCATTGATTATTCCCTTTAATATAAAAGACTTGCCACATCTTCTAATTCCGGTAATAACCTTAATTATGTCCGAATCGAAAAATGGTCGTATCTTTGATAAATATTTTTCTCTTGGATATACCTTTGCAAACAATTCTCCACTTCCTTTCTCCATTATCATATCATTAATCTGCGATTCAGGGTACTATTATTTGCTTTTTTTGATTTTTTATACCTTGAATTGTACATTTTGTTATTGTAGCAAATAATGTCCATAAAATAGTCGAAGCCAAGGCTTCTTTGCTCCTGGCTTCTGAGACAATTGATGTCAGGTAACATAAACAAAGTCTCTTATATTTCCCTAATATCAACAGGCACCATAAACTTGTTCTTAATACTAACCAAACACTTCTTATGTTTCAACTACAAATTTCAAAATAGAAAATAGACATTTTTATTTTATTTGATATAATAATGATATAATTATATCAA
>JBGVKW010000113.1:0-11776 GCA_045123895.1 Agathobacter sp. | reverse complement strand
TTGATATAATTATATCATTATTATATCAAATAAAATAAAAATGTCTATTTTCTATTTTGAAATTTGTAGTTGAAACATAAGAAGTGTTTGGTTAGTATTAAGAACAAGTTTATGGTGCCTGTTGATATTAGGGAAATATAATGAGTTTATAGGGTCAGGCCCCACTGTGGTCATTTTTTGAGCTAACAATTGATATTATTATTAAAAATTGGTAAGATGGTAAGCAAGATAATAAGCAAGATGAGGTGATTGAATTGGACAATTATATACCACCATATACGATTTCAAATAAAATGCTTGAACTGGTTTCTAATATATCAGAAAAGGTCGGAAAAATCAGTAGTCATAGAGAATTGGAATCAAAACCCCATTTAAGAAAAAATAATAGAATTCGTTCTATTCACTCGTCATTAAAAATTGAAGCTAATTCTCTATCTTTATCTGAAGTCAGAGAGGTCATTAATGGTCATCTTGTTTTAGGAGATCAGAAAGAAATCCAGGAAGTAAAGAATGCATATGCTGCATACGAGAGAATTGCAGATATCAATCCTTCCAGCATATCAGATTTAAAAAAGATTCATAGAATCATGACATATAGAACTGTAAATGAATCTGGTGAATTCAGGAAAGGCAATGAAGGAGTGTTTTCAGGTGATAAATGTATTTTTGTTGCTCCTTCTCCTGACATGATAAATGGATTAATGAAAGATTTGTTGTCATGGGTAAAGGAATATGAAGGTATTGTGCATCCACTGATAATGGCAGCCGTTTTTCATTATGAGTTTGTATTTATCCATCCTTTTGCTGATGGAAACGGAAGAATGGCACGATTGTGGCATACAGTTATTTTGTATAGATGGAGAAATGTATTTGAATTTATCCCTCTAGAGAGTCAGATTGAACGATTTCAAGATGCTTATTATGATGCTATCGCTAAATGTCATGTTAATGGAAATTCAGATGTTTTCATTGAGTTTATGCTTGATATGATCGATCAGATATTAGATGAGGTAATAACTCAGGTTAATCAGAATGCAGAAATCTCAGAATATGTAAAACGCTTGTTGGAATGTATGGAGTATGATGTGCCATATACTTCCAATGCAATCATGGAGCATCTTGGATTACGGTCAAAGGAGACACTTCGTAAAAATTATTTGAATCCTGCAATAGAATTAGGTTTAATCAGAATGACATTGCCGGATAAGCCAAATAGTAAGAACCAGAGATATGTTAAGCAGTAGATTTATAAATTGAATATCCATTAGTTATTTGTTTGGTAAGTATTATGAGGGGGAGGCATACTTTTTTTATTAAATTATGAGCGTTGCGCTATATTATACACCTGTTGCGTGACTTTTTACAGATAGACATCCTACAATGTGAGAGTAAAAACAATAAAGGAGGTTCTATTTATGTTAGAATTTGTGAAAAGTAACAGGAAGTATATTTTAGGGATAATTTTATTTGGACTTGGGGGAATAGTGATTGTTCCAATAGTAATGTTTACTATAAAACTATCAAAGCAATATCCAAAAGTATTTAAGGGTATTCTTGCTGTTTTATTTGCATTAATATGTATATATTACATTTATGATTTTATTTGTAAAGATCAATTAAATTCTACTTTTATTCCAATAATGCTTTCATTTATTGCTATTGGTAATTTTCTAAAAACGGATTGTAAATAATGGAGAATATATGGAAATTTCGGAAATAATAAAAAATGCTAGAATAAAAAAAGGTATGACGCAACAACAGCTGGCAGATTCTGTTTTTGTTACAAGACAGACTATTTCAAAGTGGGAATTAGGAAAAAGCATACCTGACGAAGCATCCCTAAGGTTGTTGTATCAATGTTTAGAAATTAATAATGAAGAGAAAAAAAGAATGAAGGAACTTGTCTGTAATAAGCAAAATATTTTATTACTTATTTTGGCATTACTCATTTCACCAGCGGTAATAATAATTCGTTTTTGTATATTTAAAATTGGAAAACTTGAGGATAGAAGATTCAAGATATGGATGCAATGTATAGGTTTTGTTCTGTTTGTTTTATATTTGAGATCCTTGAAAGATTTTATTGCATATTTCTTTATTTCTATAACTGCAATTGGATTTTGGGCCTATCAATATTATATGCTTAGCCTGGAAAGAAATGAAAAGAAATAGTAGTAAATTATTGCCAATCTAAAAATGTGCAAAGTTTTAGAACACAGTGCCTGGTACTCCAAAAAATAAACCAAATGAATATTTTGTAAAATTTTGATAAATTTGTCTTTATGTTACCTGACACCAATTGTTTAAGCCCCAGTGTTGTGTGAAATATATCATTAAAAATGGTAAGGTGATGGAATAAGAAAATTTCAATGGTAAGTTTGTGAGATAAAAGATATTGACAAAATACAACATTATAGTTAATATCTATAACATAATAACTGAATGGATATTAGAAAACTCCATTCCTAATATAAGAGCGCTTGATGTAGAGTAAGTTGCGGAAAATGGAGGACGAAATGAAAGCAAAAATTTTAGCGATTTTTTTATTATCAACTTATTTGGTTGCATGTGGATCTAAAGGTGAAAATAATAAAAAAATATCTAACACAGATAACAAAGACACAGAAAGTGTTTCAAAAATGGTAACAGAGAATGAAGATGATACAAAAGATGCTACTGAAGATGATACTGAAGATGATACAGAAGAAAACTCAGATACTACGCTAGTAAATGATTTTACACCAGAAGAATTGGAGGAGTATTCTAAGTATTTTCAAGGTTGGGACACCTATGGTTTTCTTATGTCGTCGTATGATGATGTTAGAGATGCTGATTTAGGAGAGGTATTTTATTTAGGAGCAGGAATATCTGAAAAACTGACAGAGGATGAAGAAGAGAAATTTGTACAGGAAGTATTAAACCAGGGTAAAGAGCTTTTTGACTTGGACAAATATGTTATTTCGTCGGATAATATAGATAAACTACTTACAGAAAAGACTGGATACGTATTGCAGGATTTCGAAGATAGAGGTAATAGCTTGCCTATGATTTACCTTGAAAAATATGAGGTGTACTTTTCTGAGGGGGGAGATACAAATTATAGAGAATTTACTTGTACAAGTGGAATAGATAATGGGGATGGAACAATCACTCTTTATTGTGAGGCTGGATTTATGAAATGTAAAGTTACACTTAACAAAGAGACAAAACAATTTATCAGTAATCAAATTATAGAGTAGATAGCTTTATTTGTGCCTTTAGTCTGGCAATCTCTTCATCTTTAGTGTTAATTTCCTCATTCTTCGTAGCTTTGACTTCCTGTGCCAACTCATCAATCATATAGTTTGCTGTATTCCTATCGAGGATTTCCAAAATGTTTCTGAGAACATATATATCAACTTCTTCGGTTTGGTCCTAAACACAGCTATATCCTTATAATATTCTAAAAACTTAGGATAATTCTGCACCAGACTAACAATATACTCCGCGTCGGTACAGCTAAAGAATGTAAGCCACGCATCAAGTTCTGGACTTATATTCTGACCCATAGAATTAAACGTGTCAAGCGATATATATGCAATATGACATGTTACACAGAGATGGAAAAAAGTACATGATGGTTGGTTGTTATGTTACATATATTGTGACAAAATATATTATATCTTGATGGCCAGGAGATAATAATTTTTAAATGGAGATGGAATTAATGAGTTTAGGATTAAATATCAGTTTTTTGAGGAAACAGAAAAAATATACACAGGAACAGTTTGCAGAAAAGATGGGAGTTACAAGGCAGACAGTCTCGAGATGGGAATCTGATGAAGTGGTTCCAGAACTGGCAAAGCTCATTGAAATTAGTGATTTTTTCTCATGCAAGCTAGATGCGCTTGTGAAGGAAAATCTGTCGGATCAGGGAGATATATATTCAAAGATACAGATTAAAAGAGTGTCATCATTTAGAATGGCAAGTTATGTCATGATTTCTCCTAATCCTGAGACTGATGTAAATAATTATATAGAGCAATGGGCCATTGATAGCGGGCTAAAGGCTTCGCATCCGAAAGCAAAACGAATAGGTTGGGATTTCCCTTTTGTATCCCAGGAACAGCAAAACAGGTTTGGAACGCATGGCTATGTAGCTGCTTATATTTTGCCAGAAGGATTTGAAACAGATTGTCCAGGTGTACAATATTCAGAAAATGCAGAAGCTGACTATGCCATGATTACAATTAAGGAGCCTTTTATTCAGCCTTTTGAAAGAATTCCTAATGCATATAAACTGATTATGGAATATCTTCAGTCAAATAATTTCAAGGAGAAGCAACAGGACAATATTATTAGTTGTTTTGAATATGAATATGAAGAGAATGGAGTTATTTATATGGATGTCTATATTCATATTGATGGAGTGACTAAAGTTAACGCTTTTTCCCAGTTCTAAAAAGTATCACTAGGAATTTGTGAATTCAAGAACGCTTCAGCGTTCTTGCTGCGGAATGCGCGTCAGCTTTGCTAACATCTTCTTCTGCGCATTCCTGCAATCCGCGGTCGGCTTTTATCTCAGCCCCGGGATTGTACCCTCCACTGAGACAAATATGTTTCTACTCGCCACTTATAGAAGTGGGAGTCTTCCCAACTGAGATGAAAGTGAATAATTTGACAATAATATCCACATGGCTTACAATTTTGAATCATATATAAAAAGTTTACGGCACACCTATGGAAATATGGGGTCGCAAAGCTAGAGTCTACCACAAATGATGTAATGACAGTTCGGCTGCAATATCCAATTAAGTTTGGAATTGCAGCTTTTTCGTTAAAAACGAGGAGCTACATCATATAGCATCCTTGATTAAAGAAAGGTGTATGTCTGATATGAAGGGAAGATATAAAATAATGGCACTTGCTTCTGTTTTACTTTTGACAGGTTGTTCAGGAAAGGAAGATAAGACTAGTACAACAAAAAACACAGAGAAGGTGGCAGGACAATTAACGGAAATACAAAGTACAGAAGTTTCTGAAGGGAAAAAATATGTATATGATGATGCGTATTCTACGGCTGCTTTTGATGTAGAGGCAAAAATAATAGATGAGCAAACAGGAATTCCAACAGATGAATCTATAATGATTAGAAAAAGTGATAAAGTTAAAATAATCAGTACAGATTCATATTCATGGTGTGATGTTAGGACTGTGGACGGATATCTTGCAAGGGTAACATTTGATATGGGACTTATAGATGGAAAAATGGTATTTCTCTTAGAAAAGGAAGAGTAAAAGTCGAGAACACAGTTTCCAGTACTCGAAAAAAATAAAGAAATAGCACATGGAGATTAATTATTATGAATAAAATGAATCAACTACAAAAACAAATTTTAGTTTGGGTTATTTTTGTTTTGGCAGTTGTAGCATTGATTATTTTTTGCAATCGTGAAGATATTAAGGCGTCTTTACAGAAATTTATTGCTGAAGTTCGATTGGAATATACATATGGAATAGATGTTGAAATTGAATCAATATACGAAGACGGGGCTTTTGCAGAAGAGTATAGTGATGAAACTCATAAATTTGATAAGGATGATAAATTCTATCGAGTTGTTGCAAAAGAAGAAGATACAGGAATGAAGCTATATGCTTATACAGATGATTTTTATAAGCCGATATGCAGTAATTATCCCGAAATAAAATATGCAGAGAAATTATGCAAGGAATTTGATGAATGTATTCAGGAGTATATTTCCAAGGATGAATATGTGTTTAGAGTAGTTTTCCTAAATACAATGTATTTTGAAGAATGTTCTTATGAGGAATTCAAGGGAGATTTTGGACTCAGGCATGTGGGAGATGCAAGTTTATTCGTTGATAAAAATGTTTCTAATGAGCAAATTCTTAAGGTGACATCTTTGGAAATGGAAAGAAACATAGCGCTTAATTTGGAGTGTTATATGGTATTATTAGATGATAGGAAATATTGGCTGCCCCTTTCAGAGAATTATTCGTATAGATGGGATGAAAGAGGATATTTTAGCAAATTAATTAGTAATTCTGTTAATTGTAGTGGATTTGTGGATGAATTTAGATATTTCATTGATTATGGAACAGAAAATGAAGTAGAAGTGTTAAAAAGAGATTTCGAGGATAGATTTGATGAGGTAATGTTTAGTGACCATGATATGTTTGTTGTGGTATATAATGCTGATGTAAATTCAATTCTTGAACAGTATAGTGGCCATACCATTAGTGTGACTAAGTCAGGTTATTTACTAAGAACCAGCGAAATAAATGAGGATAATATCTTAGATGGAAATAAATTGAAGTTCTAAAATGAAAAAAGAAATGAAGTATTATTTGCTGATGTTTCAATTGAAGAGGTTTTAAAGTCAGAGCCAAAGGTGTATGAGAGATATACTACAGATGGATTTGTGTTGAAGGAGAAGCTGCTGGTGGAACAATGGTATCATCTGAGTATAGATTATATCAAGTGAAAAGTATAGAATTAAAAATGAGTTACATGACAGATATAAATGGGTATATGCCATTTCCACATCTCCAAGTGACAACACTATCAAGATAACATTTACAATGTTTTATGTTTTCGTTGGTGGAATTATTGTTATAGGTGTCGTGCTTTTAATATTAAGCTTTAAAAAAGATAAAGTGTCGGCAGAAGAAAGATTTGTGGCAGAAAAGTAAAATAATATGTTCTTAACTGACTCACATTAAAGCAATCAAGCAAATGAGAGTCAGTTTTTTTAGTAAAATGGAAAAAAGAACAGGCTGCTTCATGCCATCAATGAGTTCTGTGAAAGTAAACTATAGAAAGAAATAGGATTGACAATTTGAGATGTTAATAATACAATGATATTAACAATGTTGTTGATAGGCAAATAATAAGTTAGTAGATGTAGTAATTGAAGGAAATTAATCATCCACAATTTTAGGAGGGCGTATGAGCAGTGCGGTTGTAATGATTTTTGAAAAAGATAATGAATCCTTTGATATTGAGGTACCACTTGATATAACAGCAAATGAACTACTTTATGGTCTGAATGAAGGCCTTCATTTGGGAATTAATCTTGAGGATGCAAAGCAGTGTTTTTTGTGTTCGGAGAACCCAATTGCACTTCTTAAGGGGAATGCACCATTGAGTTCTTATGGTTTGCACGACGGAACAAGGATTTGTATTAATCTGAGAAAATAGACGATTAGGGAAATGGTGTAGAGAAAATGTTTTATAAACTTGTAATATGTGGAGAGCGAGTATTTCAGGAGATTGAGCTTACAGATAAAACAGATAGTTTTTTAATTGGAACAGGAAAAGAATGTAAGGTTCAGATTAATGAAGCTCTAATGGGAATAGATTTTCAAATAGGTATATATAAGGACGAAAAAGGGTGGAAAATTAAAGGTTCAGATTTAGTTGTTCTTAAAGATAGCAGACAAAGTATTGTGGATGATTGCTATTTGTCAGTTGATGATAGGATAATTGTTAATGAAAAGGACAATGACAGAGAAATTCTTCGTTTGGATTTTTATCCATTTTTTCCAGTGAAAAATTCTGATTATGATATGAAAATAGATTTTTCAAGGGTAAATGAGTTTACCATTGGGGGACAAAATTGCAATATCCAGATATGTGACCCAGATGTTTTTTTCTGATGTGATATATGTATCAAGAACTGTGGGTGGTCTTCATATGGAACTTTCAAATTGCAGATTTGGAATTACGGTAAATGCAGTTCCATGTCAAAGCAGAAGTGTTGAAGTAAAAAATAAGGATTTTTTTGCATTGAGAGGATATCAGTTCTTCGTATTTAACGGGAATATCTATACCTGTAGCGATGGAAGTGTTGTTACAAATATTCCACATATGAAGGTTGAATATCAGAAGAATCATTTTTCCTATCCCAAATTTATAAAAAATACAAGACAGCAGTATGTCATACCTTCAGATAAAATCGAGGTGTTAGCACCACAGGCACTTGGTGAACCACCGGAGAGAAACCTTTTACAATCAATGATTCCAGCGTTGATGTCAGTTGTTCTAATCGTTTTATTCAGAGGAGTAATGTCTGGAAAAAGCGGTGGAGCAATGGGCAGCTCATTCATGTTTTATAGCGTGGGCATGATGTTTGTAGGTATTATTGGTTCGATTTTTTCTTATACGCATGAAAACAAGAAGTATAAAAAGAAGAAGGAAGAAAGGGAAAAAATTTACAGACAGTACCTTGATGGGCAGGAAAGCAAAATTGTAGAGCTTAGAAATAAGGAGCATGCCATTGCCTGTATGCAGAACTCCACAGTGCTTGAGGATGTGGATAAAGTTGCAAATTTTGATTCGAGATTATTTGAAAAAAAGAAGGAACACGAAGATTATCTGTTTGTTAATCTAGGAAAGGGAATTGTGAAAACTCAGTGTCCTGTTGAATACAAGGAACAGGATTTTATGAATACGGATGACTATCTTATGGAGTATCCAAAGAGCATCCATGATAAATACAGATATATTGAAGATATGCCGGTAATGCTTGACCTTAATTCGGCAAATGCAGTTGGATTTGTGGGAACAAGAGGAAAGCTTTATCAGCTTGCAAAGAATTTAATTATCAATATTGCAACAGAACATTTTTATCAGGATGTAAAGATGTTTTATATAATTGATGAGTGCGATATACCACATTTTGATTGGGCAAGATGGTTTCAAAACAGCTATATGGGAAATTGTGCAATCAGAAATTTTATGTACGATGAAAATTCCGCAAAGGTAGTACTGGAATATCTTTATGAAATGCTTTCATCAAGAGACGGAATGTCAGATGAGGATATTAAAGAGTTGCCTAATATGGTTGTTTTCGTATATCGTTCAAAACTAATAAGTAATCATCCAATCATGCAATATGTAAGCAAAGCTACAAAGCTGGGATTTACCTTTATATTCTTTGAGGAATATCCCGAGATGCTTAATGAACATTGCGAAAAAAGAATTTTCCTCAACGAAAAAGATAATGAAGGCCTGGTTATGGATGCTTCTGATGGAGAACAGGTACAGAAATTTGTATATCAGCATGTTTCAAAATCTGTTGCAGAACAGGTGGCATTAAAGCTGGCATGTGTATATGTTGATGAATTTAGTTTGGAGAGCAATCTTACTAAAAATATATCTTTGTTTGAATTGCTAAAAATCAGAAGTGTTCAGGAACTTAATCTAAAAACGAGATGGAACAATTCAAAAATATATGAGTCAATGGCGGCTCCACTTGGTGTAAAAAGCGGTGATGAAGTGGTTACACTTGATTTACATGAAAAATTCCACGGCCCACACGGTCTTGTGGCAGGTACCACAGGTTCAGGAAAGAGTGAAATTCTTCAGTCATATATTTTATCAATGGCTACACTTTTCCATCCGTATGAAGTGGGCTTTATCATCATCGACTTTAAGGGTGGTGGAATGGCAAACCAGTTCAAGGATTTGCCGCACTTAAATGGAGCGATTACAAATATTGATGGTCGTGAAATTGAACGTTCGCTTCTCTCAATAAGAGCTGAGCTTAATAAAAGACAGCAGCTTTTTGCAAAGATGCAGGTAAATCATATTGATGAGTATATCAAGGCATTTAAACAGGGACTTACTGATGTTCCACTTCCACATCTTATTTTAATAGTAGATGAGTTTGCAGAGTTAAAGAGTGAACAGCCTGATTTCATGAAAGAGTTGATTAGTACAGCCAGAATCGGAAGAAGTTTGGGAGTTCATCTTATTCTTGCAACCCAGAAACCTTCCGGAGTAGTTAACGACCAGATTTGGAGTAACTCAAAGTTTAAGCTCTGTCTTAAGGTACAGAACAAACAGGACAGTAATGAGGTGTTAAAGTCACCACTTGCCGCAGAAATCAGAGAGCCGGGACGCGCGTATTTACAGGTTGGAAATAATGAGATTTTCCAGTTGTTCCAGTCTGCATACAGTGGAGCACCTGCGAAGGCTAATGTACTTGGAACACAGAAGAAATATAAGATTTCAAAGGTTATGCTTTCAGGACAAAGACAGGTAATTTATGAACAGAAGACAATATCGCAGGAGGACAGCGAGACTCAGCTTGAGGCAATTGTAAACCATGTAAAAGATTACTTTGAAAGTGAGAACCTGAGGAGATTACCAGATATATGTCTTCCACCTCTCGAGGAAAAAATATATCATACGTTAGAGGGCTTTGTGAAAAATGAGGAAGCAATCGAGGTGCCAATTGGAATATACGATGATCCAAATACACAGAGTCAGAATGTAACATCTGTAAATATGACACAGAGCAATCTTTTCCTTCTTGGAGCAAGTCAGATGGGCAAGACAAATATGATACAGATGATGATAAAAGGTATTGCGGAGCTTTACGGCCCTGATGAGGTGAATTTCTACATCCTTGATTTTGCAACAATGGTTTTAAAGAATTTCGAAAGTCTTGCACATGTAGGTGGTGTGGTAACTGCATACGAGGATGAGAAGGTAGCAAATCTTTTCAAACTTTTACAGAAAAAGATTTCACAGCGAAAAGACATTTTATCAAATTTGGGGCTTAGCTCATTTGCGGCATATAAGGAAGCTGGATACAAAGATCTGCCACAGATAATTGTGGTTCTTGATAATGTAACAGCGTTTAAGGAGATGTATCAAAATTATGAGGAGATACTTGGAAGTATATGTCGAGATGGAGTTTCTGTTGGTATTTCAGTAATAGCGACAAACAATACATCAGGCGGAATGGGACTTCGCTTCCTTACATATTTTGGAACACGAGTGGCATTTACCTGTAATACAAAAAGTGAGAGTTCATCGCTGTTTGACAGATGTAAGATTGAACCGGCAGAGTTACCTGGAAGAGCAATCATCAAGCTTGATAAGGAATTTTATGAATGTCAGACATACCTTGCATTTGATGGGGAAAGAGAGATTGACCGTACAACTGCAATGAAGATGTTTATCGAGGAGTCGAATGAAAAATATGAAAATCTCGCCGCTGCAGAGAGGATTCCATATATTCCAGACCTTGTAACTGAAAAATATATTAATTCAAATGTGAAAAATAACGGAGTTAATTACAATATTGTTTCAGGCTTTGATTTTGCAAGTACACAGCCAATTCGCCTGGCGCTTACTGAACATCCTATGATTGGATTATATGGAAAATCGAAGTTTGGAAAGAGCAATTTTGTCAGATATATGCTGGGAACACTTGAAAGAAATAAGGAAGCTTTTCCATATGAAATGTATATAGCTGATGGTTTAGACAAGAAATACGAAAGCTATCAGAATGACCCGGCAACAGTTCAGTATTCATTTAATCCAAATGATGCTCTTGCCATGGTAGGTGCCATTTATGAGAGATTACAGCATAGATACCAGCAGGTATTAGAGGGCAATGAAGCATATCTGGATAAAGAGCCAATGCTTATTTTTGTAATCAACTCACAGGAGGCATATATGGCAATAAGCCGTAATCCTCAATCGATTGAAGTGTTTAGAAATATAGTAAAGACATTAAAGAAGATGAAGGTATGTATACTTATCCCTGCTCTTGAGAATGCACCAATAGGATTTACTTCATGCGATGTTGTAAAGTGTTTTAGAGATGATAAAGTATTATTTATATTTGATGATGTGGATGAACAGAAATTCTTTGATGTCTCTCTTTCAGTAAAGAGACAGTACAGTAAAAAAGTGTCAGAGGGTGAATGTTATATGCTTGTCAATAATGATTTATCAAAGATAAAGACTCCTTTATTT
>JBGVKW010000112.1:0-2013 GCA_045123895.1 Agathobacter sp. | reverse complement strand
AGCTTCTTTGCTATTTGATGCTTTAAATACAGGTGCATCTCCTGCTGCTGCTTTTTTCAAAAGTTCTTCTGCTTTATTGATTCCATCAGCTACTTTACATTCAATAACTTTCTTTCCATCAAATCTGTCAGTTGGAACTTTTGTATCACATGCAATAATTACAGCAGTTGCTTCTTCTATTTCAGCGGCTGTAAGTACATTTTTTGCACCACCTGAACCTCTTGTCTCAACTGTAATGTCATACCCTAATTCTTCTGCTTTTCTCTCCAAAGATTCTGCTGCCATATAAGTATGTGCAATTCCTGTCGGACATGCAGTAACTGCAACTATTTTTACCCCTTTTGACATTTCCTTTCCACTTTCCTTTTCATCTTTCGAAGCCTCAGCCATATCAATAATACTCAGAAACTCCTTTACTGATTTTGCATTGATAAGACTATTTGTAAAACTCTCATCCATTAACATAACAGACAATTTACTGAGCACCTGAAGATGCACGTTGTCTTCAGTATTTGGTGCTGCAATAAGAAAAATAATTTTTGCAGGCGTTCCATCCAATGATTCAAAATCCACCCCATCTTTTACAACCATTGCTGCAAGTCCCGCTTTCTTTACTGCATCTGACTTACAATGTGGAATAGCAATCCCCATTCCTATTCCGGTTGTTCCTTCTTCCTCTCTTGCAAAAACACCCTTTCGATACACATCGGCATCTGAAATTTTTCCGCTCTTTACCATAAGTTCTACTACTTGATTAAGAGCTTCTTCTTTTCCTGCCGGAGTTGCATTTAACTCAATGCTCGTTACCGACAGAAGATCTGTAATCCTCATACATTATCCTCCTAAAATAATTTTTTACTTCTATCTATTAAAGCCTCTACCTCAGCTTTAGTAGCCAATTCCTCTGAGAATGCACTTGCGCTTCCTGTGCAAACTCCATACATAAATGCATCTTTATAATTATTACTATTTAAGTATCCATAAATAAAACCGGCAACCATTGAATCGCCTGCTCCTACTGAATTCTTTACTTTTCCACTAGGAGCTTCTGCTCTATATTCCTGTCCATCTTCTGTTACCAACACCGCACCGTTTCCAGCCATTGATATGAGAACATTTCTTGCTCCTTTTTCCTGAAGCTTCTTTGCATATTTAACAACATCATCCTTTGAAGTAATCGTTACACCAAATATCTCTCCCAATTCG
The DNA here is from genome assembly GCA_045123895.1 of Agathobacter sp. Lineage (GTDB taxonomy): Bacteria > Bacillota > Clostridia > Lachnospirales > Lachnospiraceae > Roseburia. The sequence continues at coordinate 807 of JBGVKW010000112.1, read as the reverse complement.
TGATTGTTTGGCTTAATCATAAATGGCTTATATGGTAAAACATTAGTAAGTAAATCTTTTGTTGCATCAACAATTATCTTAATATTTCTTTCTTCCAAATAAGACATTATATCCATATATATTGACGATGGCATAACTGCTGGTATACTTCCTGCTAATACTAAAATGTCATTTTCCTTCAACTCATCCAGTTTTTTATACAATTCTTTTATATTATCTTCGCTAATTTTTGGACCTTGACCATTTATCTCAGATTCTTCATTTGATCTTAATTTTACATTTATTCTTGATGTTCCTTCTAAAACAGGTATAAATTCAGCATCTATACCCTTTTCGTTTATTAGTCTTTCTATTTCTTTTCCAGTGAACCCTGCTATAAATCCTAATGCTGTACTGTCGTATCCAAGATTTTTTAATACCATTGAAACATTTATGCCCTTTCCTCCGGCAAAAATAGTCTCTCTAGTCGTTCTATTAACCACACCAAGTTTAAAATCGTCTACATCAACAATGTAGTCTAACGATGGATTAAAAGTAACTGTATAAATCATTCTAGACCTCCCTAATATTTTTATATTTTCTATACGACTCATTCGGAAGCTTGTCAGTTATAACTATTGCCTGATCAAATTCAGCAAATTTTACACTTGAAATCTGTGCAAATTTACTTGAATCTGCAAGAATAAACTTTTCTTTACAGTTCTCCATCGACTTTTTCTTTACCATGGCTTCTTTTACCTCAGGTGTTGTATATCCTTTCTTTACATTCACACCGTTTGTCCCCCAAAAACCCTTTGTAAAATTGTA
>JBGVKW010000111.1:0-27324 GCA_045123895.1 Agathobacter sp. | reverse complement strand
TTCAAGAACGCTCCAGCGTTCTTGCTGCGGAATGCGCGTCAGCTTTGCTGACATCTTCCTCTGCGCATTCCTGCAATCCGCGGTCGGGTTTAATCTCAGTTGGGGGATTGTACCCCCCACTGAGACTAATATGTTTCATCTCGCCACTTATAGAAGTGGGAGTCTCCCCAACTGAGATGAAAACCATATATCATTATCATTTCATACTTATCACTCGTTACATTTCAGGGGCTTACTTCTCATCGCAAACCTGAAAGATAAAAAACTTCAAATAGTACGACTCCGGCACATTCGAGGTATTCGTCCAAAGTATCGGATGATCAGGTCCCTGTGTTCTAAACTCAATCTGGCGAAGCCTCTTATGAGTAGCCTTTGCTGCTTCCTTGACGGTTTTGGCCAAAAGCTCCTGTGTCATAAAATGCGAGCAGGAGCATGTGGCTAAATAGCCTCCATCCCTTACAAGCTTAAGGCCTTTCATATTAATTTCACGATATCCTTTTATAGCATTTTTTGTTGCTTCCTTTGATTTTGTAAAGGCTGGTGGATCAAGAATAACCACATCATACTTTTCGTTGGCTGCTGCTAATTTTGGAAGCTCCTCAAGCACGTTAGCACAGCGAAATTTTACTGTTTTATCAAGACCGTTTCTAACCGCATTTGCGGTAGCCTGCTCCACTGCAAATTCCGAAATATCAAGTCCTGTAACGTCTGTTGCACCAGCTATTCCTGCATTAAGGGCAAATGTCCCCATATGAGTAAAACAATCCAAAACCTTCTTGCCTTTACAGATGCGCTGCATAGCAAGACGATTATATTTCTGGTCCAGGAAAAAACCAGTCTTTTGACCATTTTTTACATCTACAATATAGTGAACACCATTCTCAACTATTTCCACATGAGGATCAAAAGCTTCTTCCTTAGCCTGCTGAACTTCTTCATCAAGCCTGGAGATGAAACCGTCTTCAAGGGTCCACATGAGATGTTTTCTGAGTGTCATTCCCTCTTTTTTACGTTCCTTTGCATCGCTTCTCTCATAGACAGCTCGAATTATAAAACCGTCCTTCTTCATTTCTTTAATAAGAAGATCGACAATGATTTCCTTGAACTGCTCCATCCCCAGTGTAAGTGACTCTACAACCAGCACGTCATCATATTTATCAATGGTGATTCCCGGAAGAAAATCAGCTTCTCCGAATACCACACGACAGCAATTCAAATCATCAGGCATTACATTTTTTCTGTAATCCCATGCATTAGATACTCGTTCACAAAGCAGTGCTTGATCCACTTCCTGATCTTTTTTACGTGTCATCATCCTCACACGAATCTTGGATTTTTGATTGATATAACCTTTTCCCATAGGATAACCATCAAAATCCTCTACCGTTACAATTGCACCGTTTTTGAATGTACCTTTTATGGTGTCTATCTCATTATCAAAAATCCATGCGCCGCCTGCCTTTATGGTGCGGCCTTCACCCTTTTTGAGCCTTACGATTGTATTCTCCATTAATCTGATTCTCCTTTATTTGATTCTTTTTTATTTACAATAAAAATTCCTACACATACCAACACAAGCGAAGCCAGACAAATTAGTCCAAGCGCCTCACTTTCCCCAAGCAGTATTGCTGAAAGTACCACCCCAAATACCGGGTTCATAAACCCAAACACAGCGACTCTTGATACAGGATTATACGTAAGAAGTATGCCCCATAGAGAATATGCCACAGCTGACACAAAAGCCAGCCAGAAAATCATTAAAGCCCCTTCAACTGTGATATTGCCATCGAAATGACCTCCCATGAGAAGACCCACAATCGACATAACAATTCCACCAAACACAAACTGGTACCCACTTAGCATAACGGTGTTTTCCGTTTGTGAGAATTTTTTCAAATATACAGAAGAAAATGCATAGGCCACCGTTGACAGAAAGATGAAGCCCTCTCCCAAAAACGAGAAGCTGATATCCATCACTCCGCCCTGTAGATTAACAAGCACCACCCCCGCAAATCCAATAATGCATCCTAGCATTTTTTGCAGGGTTATTTTCTCCTGACAAAAAATAAGTGCGGCAACCACAATAGCAACAAATACATTCATTCCCTCAATTATTGAAGCCTTAACCCCGGAAGTATGGGCAAGTCCCACATAAAAAAAGAAATACTGAAGAACTGTCTGAAGCATGGAAAGCCATGCAACCTTTGCAAAAGCCGCTCTCTTTGGACACAAAAACTTTCTGGCAAGCAGACTTCCTAAAATAATGGCAAGGATTCCCGCCAGTGTAAATCTTATACCTGCATAGAGAATCTGTGATGCTGTATCAGAAGCCTCGATACCCATAATTTTGTAGCCAATTTTTATACAGGGAAATGCGCTTCCCCACAAGGCACAGCATAAAAGAGCCCCTGCCCACACAACAATTGTTTTAGTCATGATACTGCCTTGTTTACCGTCTCGTGTATTATCACTATCAAAATTCATATTTCTACCACTTTCCAAAATCTTCCTACCCATATTATCACAAAAATTGTAGGAAAAAAATAATAGGTGTAGTAAAATGTAAATAGGGATAGGGGGAATATTATGATTTCAATTAGTTTATGCATGATTGTAAAAAATGAAGAAGAAATTCTAGAAAGGTGCCTCGACAGTTTAAAGGGACTTATGGATGAAATAATTATCGTCGACACCGGCTCAACTGATAACACAAAGGAGATTGCGCAAAAATACACCAATCTTGTCTATGATTTTTCCTGGTGTGACGACTTTGCCGCTGCTAGAAATTTTTCTTTTTCCAAAGCTACTAAGGACTATATTTATGCACCTGATGCAGATGAGGTAATTGATGAAATTAACCGCAGACGATTTGCAATGCTAAAGGCCGCACTTCTTCCAGAAATTGAAATCGTACAGATGAAATATATCACTCCCGCCAAATTCAACACAGTTCAAAACGCCGCTGTTGAGTACAGACCCAAGTTATTTAAGAGACTTCGCACTTTCACCTGGATAAATCCGGTACATGAGACAGTTCGCCTTGAGCCAATTGTGTATGACAGTGATATTGAGATACAGCATCTCCCACAGGCAATGCATGGAAAACGGGATTTTACAATTTTCAAACGCTCATATGATAAAAATGGTACTCTTCCTAAGAGCATTGCTACCATGTATGCAAAAGAGCTATTAAAGTGCGGAACTCTCGAGGACTTAACTGATGCCCTGCCTTATTTCGAGGGAGAATATCAGAATTCACCTGATGAGGAATCCATCTGTATACTCTCTAGATACTATAGAATGACCGATGAAGCTGATAAGTTTTTTTCGGTTGCACTGAAAAATGTCGCAGTAGGTGGTTACAGTGAAGTTTGTTGCGAACTTGGTGCATACTATTTTTCAAAGGGTAATTACGAGGAAGCCTGCTTGTGGTATTACAATGCTATCTATGAAGTAAAACCCGTCCTTGATGTAGAATGTGCGGGAAGCAAAGCTCTCTTCGCCCTGTCTGAATGTTATGACAAATGGGCGGATGAAAAACAAGCCAAGCTAGACTCTCTTCCACTTCAGTCACAGTCAAAATTTTCCGGCGACAAGGAACAGATAAAAGCTTTGCGAAAACAGGCTAAAGATTATAAAAAACAAGCGGAGGAGTGGCTACTTCCTCCCTTGTAATAGCATATAAATAATGCTAAAATAGACAATGATATTATTTTAACAAAGTCATAGGAGGTTCAAATGAGTTTTTTAGAAGAATACAAGCAGAAACTTGTTACTGCAGATGAGGCAGTAAAAATTGTAAAATCAGGAGACTGGATTGATTACGGATGGTGTACAGGTGCACCTGATGCTCTTGACAAAGCGCTTGCCAAGAGAACTGACGAGCTTAAAGATGTAAAGGTTCGTGGTGGTATTTTATTAAAACCACTTGCTATTTTTGAAAGAGAAGATGCCGGCGAGCACTTCACATGGAATTCATGGCATATGGGCGGATATGAGAGAAAACTTATCGCCAGAGGATGCTCTTTTTATGCACCTATCAAATACTCTGAACTTCCACGTTATTATAGAGATTTAGATACACCTGATGATGTAGTAATGATTCAGGTTGCTCCAATGGATGCACATGGATTCTTCAACTTCGGACCAAACGCTTCACATCTTGGTGCAATGTGTGAAAGAGCAAAAAAAATTATCGTTGAGGTAAACGAGAACATGCCTCGTTGTCTTGGTGGTACAGAGGTTGGAATTCACATTTCAAAAGTTACTTATGTAGTTGAAGGCTCAAACCCAGCTATTTCAGAGCTTGGTGCAGGCGGTCCTGCTACTGAGGTTGACAAAAAAGTAGCTGAGCTTATCGTAGACCAGATTCCAAACGGTGCCTGCCTCCAGCTTGGTATCGGTGGTATGCCAAACGCAGTAGGTTCATTAATCGCAGAGTCAGACCTTAAGGATTTAGGTGTTCATACAGAGATGTATGTAGATGCCTTTGTTGATATTGCAAAAGCCGGAAAAATCACAGGTGCCAACAAACAGATTGACAGATATCGTCAGACATATGCTTTCGGTGCCGGAACAAAGAAAATGTACGACTATCTCGATGAAAACCCAGAGCTTATGAGCGCTCCTGTAGATTATACTAATGATATCAGACAGATTGCTGCTCTTGACAACTTCATCTCAATCAACAACTGTGTTGACATTGATTTATATGGACAGATTAGTTCTGAGTCATCAGGAATCAAACAGATTAGTGGTGCAGGCGGACAGCTTGATTTCGTATTAGGAGCTTACCTTTCAAAGGGTGGAAAGAGTTTCATCTGCTGTTCTTCAACATTTACAGACAAAAACGGAACAATGCATTCTCGTATTCGTCCTACTCTTGCTAACGGTTCTATCGTTACTGACACACGTGCCAACACACACTATGTGGTAACAGAATACGGTATGGTTAATCTCAAGGGACTTTCATCTTGGGAAAGAGCTGAAGCTATTATCAGCATTGCTCATCCAGACTTTAGAGACGAGCTTATCAAAGAAGCTGAAACAATGAAGATCTGGAGACGCTCTAATAAATAAGAAAATATAGGTATAAATGACCAAAGACTTTTTGTTTTTGGTCATTTTTTTATAAAACTTTCCTCTTTTTTATGTTCTTATTTTCTGATATATTACCTATAGTTAAAAAGGAGGAAAAAATGAAGAAACTTTTAGGTAAAATCAAAAACACACTTTTTACAAAAAAAGATAAAATTCATTCTGAAAAGTACTATCGTCGAATAGATTTTTTAAATAAATATTCCCTTGTATTTCATGGCATAGCAGCCATGCTAATAGTTTTTATAGTTGAAGTAATTTCTCGAAGAAATTTCTTCTCAGCTTGTGAATTTGTAGATTTACACACACTTGCATTTTTATATAACTCATTTTTAGTGTTTGTATCTTTCACACTGGTTTATCTCTTTAGAAGGAGAGCTTTTGTCCGTGTAGTTATTACAGGATTTTGGACAATTCTTGGAATTATAAACGGTTGTGTTCTTTCAAACCGTGTAACTCCATTTGGATACACTGATTTGAAATGTATTCCTGAGCTTCTTGCCATGAACAACACAAACTATTTTACTGCACAGCAGGCAACGATAGTTGTTGTTGGATTTATTATCTTTGGATTATTTCTTTTTACACTTTTTGTAAAAGGACCAAGATATAATGGAAAAATTCGTTTTGCAGGAACATCATTTGCTTTTCTTTTATTGTTGTTTGTTGCAATTCCTGTTACAACAAACGTTGCTCAGAGTACCAACATTGTAGCGAGCTACTATTCAAACATTGCACAGGGTTATGACGATTATGGTTTTGTATATTCTTTCTCTTCAACAGTCGTTGACCGAGGTATGGCAAAACCGGATAATTACAGTAAAAAGGCTATTGAAAAAATTGAAACTGCTGTTTCAGAAACCATTCCAGCATCTACAACTGATTCAAAGAAAGGTCCAAATGTAATTTGCATTCTTCTTGAATCATTCTGTGATCCGGACGAAATTAATTTCCTTGAGGTAAATGAAGGAGATCCAATTCCTACATTCCATTATCTCGAGCAGAACTTCTCTTCTGGTTATGTAACAGTTCCTGTAGTAGGAGCCGGTACTGCAAATACTGAGTTTGAAGTTCTTACCGGAATGAGCATGCAGTATTTTGGTACAGGAGAGTACCCATACAAAACAATATTAAAGCAGACTGATTGTGAGAGTGTTGCTGCTGATTTATCTACTCTCGGTTACGGAACACATGTTGTTCATAATAATGGTGGAAACTTCTACAGCCGTGCTAATGCATTTTCACAGATGGGATTTGATACCTTCACAAGTAAGGAACTTATGGATATCAAGGAGTACACGCCAAACGGAAGCTGGCCTACAGACGATATTCTTGTTAGCGAGACAATAAAATCATTGGATTCTACACCAAATGATGCAGACTTTACTTATGTCATCACAGTAGGTACTCATGGAGACTATCCTACAGACCCTGTTATTGAGAATCCAGCCTACACTATTTCCGGTGTAGAGGACGAAGGTAAAGCTAATGCCTGGACATATTATGTTAATATGTTAAGCAATCAGGACAGATTTATTAATTCACTTATCACAGAACTTGGTAAACGTGATGAAGATACAATTGTTGTGATGTTTGGTGATCATCTCCCAACAATGGGACTTGAAGATTCAGATATGAAATCAGGAGATATCTACAAAGCAAAATATATCACCTGGAATAATATGGGACTTGAGAAAAAGGATGCTGACCTTTATGCTTATCAGCTTCTTGCAGATACAACAAACCAGGTCGGAATTCATGAAGGAACTATTTTAAAATATCATCAGTTAATGATGAACTCCGAGGATCAAACTGATTACTCAAAGGGCTTAAATCTCCTTCAGTATGATCTTCTTTACGGAAAGCGTTTTAGTTATAATGGCGCTGATCTCTACCCTGCATCAGACCTTGTAATGGGAACTGATGAAGTAACAATTAGTAATGTAGCAGATTCGCAGTTTGGAAATAAAGTTTACATATATGGTTCTGGTTTTACTAACTGGAGTAGAGTTTATGTAAATGATTCAAAGATTTCTACTACTTACATTTCAAATTCAATGCTATCTATCGATGTTGATGATATTGAAGATGGAGATATAGTAAAGGTTTGTCAGCTTGGTTCAAGTGATACAATATTTAGAACTTCAGAAAACGAATATCCTTATAAAGCTTCCTACACAGTAAAAAAGGACAATTCAGAGGAATAGAAATAATACTAAAGCGGTGGAGCGTTGATACTTTATCAACTTCCACCGCTTTGTTTTTCCAAACTTAATTCCCTTATAGCAAGCTTCTGTATTTGGGATCAATTATTGTTTTTCCAAGTCTCATTATTCTATCCTGCGTATGTTCAAAAAACGCCTTGTAAGCTGGGCACAGATAATTTAGTCCAAGCTTTCCAGTTCCGTCATTTTCTCTCCATCTCCTGCATCCCCCACGACACAGCTTATAGTATTTGCAGTCCTTACATTCCTGCTCAACCTTATCTGTTGCCGACATAAAACTCTTTGCCTTTTGTGAATCATACAGTTCCTTAAAGGAAGTTCCAACATCACCAAGCTTATAGTCGTCCATACAATAGAAATCACATGGATAAACACTTCCATCGCCTTCAACCACGAAGTAACAATTGCAGCATCCATTCATACCACATTCTTCTGCTGGATAACCAATCGCCATCTGCGCCAGATTTGAAAACATTCGAATGTCCATTATCAGCCCATTTTTAAAGTCCTCATACCACAAATCAAATATTTCCATGAGGAATTTCCCATAAGATTCCGGTGTTACTGCATAAGGATTTGAATCATTCTCATCATTTCGTTTAATCTCATCCATACATGGAATAAGCTGTATGAAATCAAATCCATTTCGCTTATAGAAATTGTACAACGAACTTGCCTTTTTCGTGGTCTCCTCGGTTACCACAGTAAGTATATTAAAATTCACCCCGTGCTTTCTAAATAAACCTACAGTATTCATCAGCTTGTCAAAGGTACCATTTCCTTTTGTATCTACTCTTGCAAGGTCGTGAAGTTTTCGAGGTCCGTCAAAGGATAAGCCCACCAGAAAATTATTCTCATGAAAAAATTCTGCCCACTCATCATCAATCAAAATACCATTCGTCTGCAGAGTGTTCTCTATCACAAGCTTTTTCCCTGATTCCTGTAAATACTGCTGCTGAAGCTCTATTGCCCTTTTATAAAAATCAATTCCTATTAATGTTGGCTCGCCTCCTTGAAAAGCGAAGGTAAGTGAACCCTCTGCGTAATCTATGGCATTTTTTATAAGTGTCTCTAAAGTAGTCTCGGACATAAATCCGAGACTATACTTTTCCCTGTTGCTACTTAAGCATTTGTAAAAACAATATTTACAATCAATGTTACAATTTGATGATGATGGTTTAATTAATATACTTGCTGCTGGCATTTTTTCTCCTTTTATATTTAATGTACTCTCGAAATCCATCTGAAAAAGATTCCGAGAGCACATTTTGTAATTTGTTTCATCAATATAATACATATCAGCATCTAAATTGTAAACACATCATTCCCTATATTCTTTACAATTGACTTCCTAATCATCTAAAAATGCCTTTCTTATAGCCTTCTCAACACTAACCTCCTTAGGTGACAAATAGATATGTATTTTTTCAATAGTACCAGTATATTCAAATGGAGCACTATAGTCAGCATCATTTACCGATGTATATGGATTCGCCTTTAGTGAAGTTACTCCTCCTGGTCCCCTTGAATATGGAAAACTCTCTATCTTCACTTCTCCTACTGATTTTTTATCAATATATAACACAGCCGTTGCCTTTTCATCACCAGTAACTGTAAATTCTAACTGCACCTCAGTTTTTCCAAGTGGAAGCTCCTTGTCTGAACTAATCGTATAATAGGTTGTTCCATATACATTAAATACATATTTCGGTTTATTATCCTTAATATAAAGTGATACTCCGCTGAATCGGTCACCTGCTGCAATTAATACTCCTTCCTCTTCTTTATCCTTTCTATCTAACGAAACAGTAATAACATTTGTACGAGAAGCAATTCCCGGATCTGACGGTAGCACGTATGGATATCTTACATGTTTATATTCCAAATTTTTCTCAGGCAATGCGAAACTGTGAAATCCCTTTTTTAATTGGTCTCTTGAAGCAAGAAAACCATTCATTTGCATTGGAAAAACATTATATTTTCCGGCTTGAATTAACCATTCTTCCTGTAATTCCTTTAATTTGTCAGGATATTTATCTGCTACATTGTATTTTTCAGAATAATCCTCATCTACATGATATAATTCCCATTCATCATCTTCATATTTTTCACCAAATGAAGAGTTAAATCCATGATTTACAACTGCTTTCCATCCGTCCTTATAAATTGAACGATTTCCATGCATTTCAAAATGCTGAACATGTTTACCTTCTGCATCTGGATTCGTCAATGACTTTTTGAAACTAATTCCTTCAAATGGTCTTTGTGGCACTCCCTTAATTATTTCTGGTTTATCAAAACCTAAAATATCGAGAATTGTTGGTGTAATATCACTTACATGATTAAACTGGTTTCTAACGCGTCCTGCATCGTTAATTATCTTTGGATATCTAATAATTAGCGGATCTTTTATTCCTCCTTCATATGTAAACTGCTTATACCACTGAAATGGTGTGTTACCTGCATTGGCCCATCCCGTTGGATAATGCGGCAATGAAAATTCGTCACCTACTGTATCATAATGCTCCAAAATCAAGTCAACATCTTCTGGATAATCCTCACGGATGTCCATACTTGTATTTAAATTGAAATGTCCATCTTTACCGCCTTCTGCACTGGCACCATTATCAGAAAGAAAAACAATAATGGTATCGTCAATAATCTCTGCTTCTCTAAGATAATCTAACAACCTTCCAATTTGTGCATCTGTATGCTCTAAGAATCCTGCAAATACTTCCATATATCGAGCATAGGCCTTCTTCTGTCGATCTGTTAATGAATCCCATGCTGGTACATACTCATTTCGATCTGTTAATTCTGCATCTTCTGGAATCACTCCTAATTTTTTCTGATTAGCAAACCATTCCTTTCTGATTTCATCCCAGCCCTTGTCAAATTTTCCTTTATATTTATCAATGTACTCCTTTGGTGCATGATGCGGTGAATGCATTGCGCCATACGCCAAATATAAGAAAAATGGTTGTTCCGGATAAGAGTATTCATGATTATAGATATACTGAATTGCATTATCCGTTAAGTCTTCTGACAAATGATATCCATCTTTTGCTGATTTTGGCTGATTTACCTTTGTATTATCTCTAGTTAATACAGGATTCCACTGATCCATATCTGCATCTAAAAATCCATAATATGAATCAAATCCCTTTCCTAAAGGCCAGTTATGGAATGGTCCTGAATCTGTTCTCTCACTCGAAGCTGCTAAGTGCCATTTGCCTATTGCAATCGTTCTGTAGTCTTTTTCCTTTAATATCTCCGCTATTGTTGCAAACTGAGGATTTATTCCTCCTAAGGCATTAGGAACACCACTATTATTTTCTACAACTGTTGATATACCAATTGAATGATGGTTTGCTCCCGTTAGAAGGCAGCCTCTCGTTGCCGAGCAAATAGCAGTTGTATGAAAATTATTATATCTTAATCCTTCTTGTGCCAACCTATCTATATTTGGAGTGTTGATTGTTGATCCAAAGCATCCTAATTGAGCAAATCCTAAATCATCCAAAACTATATAGATTACATTTGGTTTTCCCTTTGATGGACTTTCCTGAATTTCAAAATCAAATTTTGTTTCTGCAATATTTCGACCTATTTGCCCTACAAATCTTTTTTTATCACTCATTTTATTTCTCCCTCGCATACTTTTTCATAACTTACTGTCCTTTAATACTGTTATCTATACTCTCTGATATATCTACTTTTGATTTGGCATATTGATTCTCAAACATAAAATCTGCTACTGATTGTAAATGTTCAATATCTTTATCCTGCACGTATGGGGTCATATCTTCAAACCCCTCCTCAAAGCTGTAATAATCTTCATAATTTTCTTTTGTATAATTTCCACCTGATAGCTCTGCTAATAATTCATATACTTCATCCTCATTTTCATTTGCCCATGTTTTGGTTTTTTCCAAAGCTTTGATTATTGCATTTTTCACCTCAGGATTTTTTTCTACAAATTCAGTTCTCCCCAAAACAACCTGCGATGTTGATAATTCATCACTATCTCCATTAACAGCAATGACATGTCCTGCTTTTTGAGCTTCTAATGGCCAAAATGATTGAGGCGCATTGCAGATAGCGTCTACTTCATCTGAAGAATATAGCGAAATTGTATCAGTTGATGCATTTACTATTTCAACGTCATTTATACCTATTCCATTCTCTTGCAATTCTTTTTCGAGATAATAGTAAGCATTCGTTCCTATCAATGTTGCTACTTTTTTTCCCTTTAAATCCTTCACCGATTTAATATCATCTTTGGCAAAAATTCCAAGCTGATTCCTAGAAGAAGATATAGCAAAAATTGTGGCATCATTTCCATTTGCAACATATGTCACCGCCGGAAAATCTCCATAAACTGCTATATCAGCCTCTCCTGATGCTAAAGCTTCATTTACTCCAACTCCTCCATTTTGAAATCCAGTATACTCCGCTTTGTATCCTGCAGCTTCCAATTCCTCATCTAGATAACCTTGTATTTTTGCTAATTGTGCACCACCTGGTAATGTCACATTTCCATTACTGTCTACTCCTGGGCCTGCAATTCGCACCAACTTTAAATCCTCATTGGCTTGTTCCGAAGTTGAATCCTCACTATTTCCGCATCCTACTACAGACAATCCTAATGTTGTTACCAATGCGCTCATTGTAATTATTTTTGAAATCTTACTCCACTTTTTCATAATTTTTTTCCTCCATCTTCTATTGTTTATTATGATTTCTATTCCATGGTGTTAATACATTGAATAATATAGACACCAATTTATCCATTACAACCCCTATTACCCCTATCAAAATCATACATACTATTACCTTATCGGATCTCATCATGCTTCTTGCATCATTCATTCTAAATCCTATTCCAGATGTCGCTGCGACCAATTCCGCTGCCACAACTGCCATCCAGGATACTCCCAATGCCAACTTCACTCCTACTAAAATATGTGGCAATGCATGTGGCATATAAAGTTTTACAAAGCGTTCCCACTTTTTTAACTTATACAATTCAGCAACTTCGATAAAACTATCTGGTGTACTTTGAATTCCACTTAGTGTATTTACCAATACTGGGAAAAATGCTGCGATTACTATTACTACAATCTTGGACATCTCTCCAATTCCACACCATAAGATGATTAACGGAAACCATGCAATCATTGGTATCTGTCTAAACGTAGTAATTAGTGGTAAAACCATCGCACATATCGTCTTTGACATTCCCATTATTGTACCTAGAAAAATTCCAAATACAGATGCCATCAAAAAGCCCTGAAGAACTCTTGTTAAGCTAATCAATAAATCGTTCTGTAACTGTCCCGATTGACTCATTTCCACAAACGCCTCTTTTACACTTTGTAATGTTGGTAATAAACTTGGTGGGATGATACTATTTTCTGTTACCAGCCACCAAAGAACCAGTATTACAATTGGTAAAGCAATTCCAAGCACTATTCTCTTTGATATACTCATTCTTTCATCTCCCTCTTTTAAATTATGTACTCAACATCATACTCTTCTTTAGAATCTTCAAAGAAATAATCATAAATTCGTTTTTTATATTGTGCAAAGGTTGCACTTCCTCGTTTTCTAGACTCTACAGGATCAGTTTTAATTATTTCTTTTATCTCTCCCGGTCTAGCACTCATAACAACTATTCTGTCGCCTAAATAAATGGCCCCGTCTATATCATGAGTTACCATTACCATGGTTGTTCCCTGTTCTTCCTGAATTCTAAGGATTTCTTTTTGCATCTGTATCCTTGTCAGTGCATCAAGTGCTCCAAAGGGTTCATCTAGTAGTAATATTGAAGGGTTATTTGCAAGACCTCTTGCTATTGCTGCTCTTTGTGACATTCCTCCAGATAATTGATCTGGATAACTATTTGAAAAATCCTCTAGTCCAACCAGCTTCAAATGTTCTTCAACCTTCTTATTTCGTTCTTCCTTTGATAAGTGTCGTAGTCCAAATCCTACATTATCCTTTATCTTTAACCAAGGTAGAAGTCTGTGGTCCTGAAATACCATTCCACATTTTGGTCCGGGACCGACAACCTTGTGACCATTTCTCTCAACCACTCCATCCTCGTAATCCACAAGTCCGCATATAATTTTGAGTAGTGTACTTTTTCCACAACCACTGTGTCCTACAATTGTTACAAACTCACCTTTCTTAATCTGCAGATTGATATCCCGCAATATTTCCATTGGTTTTTTATCAACAATGAACTGCTTGTTTAAATGTTCTACATTTATAATTAAATCATTTTCACTATTGTTTAATGATGTAATATCTTCTGCCATGTATTTACCTCCTGTCTTATGTGACTTCCATAATAACAACTGTTGTGTTTTTTGCGTTCGTTGTTATTTGGTATACTGACATTATATTCACACTTTTCCTACGTGTAAACTAGGATATCTGAAAACGTTTTCATTTACTACAAGCAGTTTTTATCAAACTCACTCTATTTTTTTACCAGAAATAGGAAAAAAGGAACAAAAAAACAAGCTTATCTCTTTCATGAAACAAGCTTGTGTGAAATCGCATTCAGTATTGATTTTTCTGGCTTTGAAGCATTTTTTATATGTAATATCCCCACCCGGAATCAGAAATATCGCTGCAACTGTCTCTAACAACCAGTTTTGTATCTAATTCCATTGTAATTACAGTGTTGTGTCTTCCTGCAATTCGGTCTATGAGGATTTCTACGGCGAATCTTCCCATCTCATTCTTTGGCAATGATACCGTTGTAAGCATTGGCGTAGAGAACTGCGCCTGCTCAATATCATCACTTGATACTATAGATATATTTACAAATTTATTCTTTCGTTTTGCATATGCTTTTAACATGCCTATTGCCGTAATGTCGTTAGCGCAATATATTCCGGTTGGAATATCCTTGGACTTTAATATTTTCTGCATTATTGCATAGCCATCCGCTTCAGTCTGGTTTGTTTCATAAATAAAGCGCGGTATCGGCTCCATATCATGCCGAATCATGGTGTCCACATAGCCTTTATACCTTGTCTCATTCTGGCACTCTCCTACGTATCCAATCTCATTATGACCAAGCGAAAAAAGGTATTCTACTGCCTTTGTGGCAATTTTTCTTCCATCACAGGTAACCTCATCCACCAGATGGTTTGTTGAATTTCGGTTTACTGATACAACGTTTTTAAAAACCTTCTTTAGCTTTGTAAGTACTTTGTCGTAGCATTTTCCTATAATGATAAGACCATCACTCTTACATTCTGTGACACGATACAGTTCGTCTATCATGCTGTCTATATCCGTCATACGGCTCTTTCTTTCATTTGAAAAAGCAGAAACATACCATACTTTATTCAGTATATTCTGCGACCTGTGTACCTCAGTTTCAATTATTCGTAAAAGTTCGCTATAAAACGGATCGCTTCTGGCATCTTCAGTTCTTGTCAGTAGAACATTAATATAGTAGGTCCTGTTATTATTCATTTTTTTCCCGCTTCTTAATGACTTTGCAGCTTCATTGGGAACATAGTTTATTTCCATTGCAGCGTCCCATATTTTGTTCCTAAGCTGCGTATCCTTGCAGCGGTATTCTGGATTATTTAATACGCGTGATACTGTGGCAGGTGATGCCCCTACCATATCAGCAATTTTTTTAATTGACATGTAACCACCCTTTAGAAATTTTTTTTGATATTACACCTTATTTCCTACTATGTCAATGGGTTTTATGTGCATTATTCATTACAAAAACCCAAGGCAATTTATACCCTGGTTTTTTTCTCATTGTTTTCAATATACATTACTTTGATACTTCGCTTTGACCTTCTGGTTTAATATCGACATTAAATGTTGATTCCATATCACCATCTGATTCTGTTGATTCTATTGAGATACTCATGTCATTAGCTTCTGCTTCATCACTTACATCAACTTCAACCTCTTCATTATTGTCGCCCTCAAAGTGTCCATGATAATAAGTATTACCTTCATCATCTACTTTCTTTTCTAATTTGACATCCTTTTCTTCTCCATTTATTTTTACAGAGACATATGATATCAAACTATTTCCGGTTGCTGCATATGTTACAATATTACCTGACACAAACACCAATGCAAGTGCCGCTGCAACAACTGAACCTTTCTTTAATACGCTTTTCCAAAGAATATTTTTGTTATCTGCCATATTTTCAACCATTCCTTTCAGTTCATCGGAAGCATGTACCTCCGAAAAGGTTGAATTATACATATCTTTTATCTTTTTTTCTGTACTCATTTCATGCCTCCTATTTTTTCTTTTAACTTATTGCGAGCTCGCTGTAATCTCGTCTGAACAGCAGTTTCTGAAATTTTCATTATATTTGCAACTTCTTTAACACTAAATTCCTCATAATAATACAAATAAATTACCTGTCTGTATTTCGGAGATAATCCCATTACCAGTTCATATAAATCACTTTTTTCCTGGGTTGAAAAAAACGGAACATCCTTCTGTTCATCAGTGAGTGTAACTTTTCTATGCCATGACGAATTCCACATACTGTTACATTCATTTATTGCGACTCTTATTAACCAGTTTCTGGCATGCTCATCATTCTCAAACTTCTTTTTACATTTCAAAAGTTTAATAAATGTCTCCTGAACAACATCATCTGCATCATATTTATTTTTGCATCCATTTAGCGCAACTCTGTATACCGTATCTATATACAAATCCGTCAGTCGCTTATATTCTTGTATTTCCAAGCTGTTCCTCCTATTGTAAAAGGCCTTTCACTAATAATACAGATTTGCTATATAAAATATCACAAAAAAAAATAGAAAGTGAAAAATTTTTCCACTTTCTAAAAAATTTCAAGTAATTCTATATATTTTTCAACACTTCAACTGCTGCCCCTAGATATTCATTTTCCATATTGAAAAACTCACCCTTGTCAGCAAGCTGCGCTTTATCCGGTTCAAGTGGAAGCTTTCCGAGAACCTTTACCCCAAGCTCATCTGCAGTCTCATCAATTTTACTGTCACCAAAAAGCTTGATTTCCTTGCCACAATCAGGACACTTGAGGTAGCTGAAATTTTCAACAACTCCAAGTACAGGTATATTCATCTGTGAAGCCATATTGAAGGCTTTCTTTACAATCATATTTACAAGCTCCTGAGGTGAAGTAACGATTACTACACCATTTACAGGAAGTGACTGGAATACAGTAAGTGGCACATCTCCTGTTCCCGGTGGCATATCCACAAATAAATAATCGATATCTCCCCATACAGTCTCATTCCAGAACTGTTTTACAACACCGGCAATTACCGGTCCTCTCCAGATTACAGGGTCTTCTTCATTCTCCATAAGAAGATTAACTGAGATAATCTTTATTCCTTCTGGTGTCTCATATGGAAACATCCCTCTGTCATCGCCCACAACCTGATCATGAGCTCCGAACATTTTAGGAATAGAAGGTCCTGTTATATCCGCATCAAGAATACCAACCTTATATCCCTGCTTTGCCATTGCAACTGCAAGCGAAGACGTAACAAAAGATTTTCCAACACCACCTTTTCCACTTACAATTCCGATAACATTTTTTATATTTGAATAAGCATTCTGCTCCTCTAAAAAGCTCTTTGGTCCCTGTTTTGATGGGCATCCTTCACAACTTGATTTAGAGCATGTTGATGCTCCACTACAACTACTATTTTCTGGCATATTTCTTCTCCTTATCAAATTCCGTTATTTTACCAAGCCAAATCTATCAAATGGATACCATCTAACCCAGGCTTTTCCAATTATCAAATCTTCATCTACATATGGATTTTCCCATAATCTGGCATCTTTTGAATTATTTCTGTTATCTCCAAGTACAAGATAAGAATCCTCAGGTACATTAAAATCATATGGTCCGGCAAAGTTAACCCATTCTTCATCCTTTATATAATCTTCTTCAAGAAGTTCTCCATCAATATAAACCTTCGCATCCTCAATCTTTACATTTTCTCCCGGAAGTCCAATTACTCTCTTTATCAGCTTTGTACCAGAACCATCATTTGCATTAAAAATAATAATATCACCACGCTTAGGATCCGAAAATGTATACGCAAGTCTAAATCCAATCAAATCGTCACCAGGCATAATTGTATTCTCCATGGAACCTGTTGGAACATTTGCGTTTATAATGACATAATTCTTAATAAGAAGTGCAGCCGTAATAGCAATGGCAAATGTCATTAACCAGCTTAAAATCTCCCTGCCAACAGAATTGCCTTTCTTTTTTTCATCAGGAGTTTTCTCGCCATCCCCATCATTCTGTGGCTCCTGCTCTTTTTCTTCATCTTTTATTGCTTCTTCAACCTCTTTAGGGTCGTATTTATAATCTAAATCGTTATCTTCGGTTTCTTCGTTTAAATCTAGTATTTCCATCTCGTCTCACCTTTCATTCTATCCCATTAAAATCATCACTATATAAAGTAACATAAATCACTCATCTATGGCAACATCCACCATTCTATAAAATCAGCTTTTGTAAAAAATAGGCTTGTCAGACCATATTGAGAAATCTCCTGCGGTGTGAGCGTTCTGATTACAAGCTCATTTATTTCGTTTGGAAAATCACTTTCAAGACACCATATAGATTGCAGACTAAGTGGCTTACTTTCAGTATATTCGTCAACAAACTCTCCACCAAAATCAATTATCTTATTCCAGGATTTATTATTAGTAGTTATTCTCTTCTTAATATTCTCAGAAATAATCGCACAAAGCTTCCTTACCTTTTTGTACTTTTCTGCTTTTTTTAACAGCCTTGCATTTCTGTTATAAGGGTTATATATTATCTCAAAGGGTGATGTTAATTCGTTTGAAACAAGGCAAAATGCCGCTACATTTTTACATCCTTTTGGTCTTAACTCCCCCTGCTCCCAAATTGGTACTGTCTTCTTTTGCACAGACAAATCGGCCTCTATTTCAGTAAAAATCATTCCAGGAATCTTTCCAACAATATACTCCTGAGAGACAATATACTGAAATAAAAATTGAATAAACGCCTTAATATTATTCTCAAATATAATCATATCATATTTTTGTATAAAATCAGAAAATTCTTTGCTGTATGATTTTTTTAAATATAAAAACAGATTCTTGGATATGAACGCTATTTTTATTTTCCGCCCCATAAATCCATTTATTACAGTTCTGATTGGTATTTCAACCTCTCTGCCCTTAAGAAATACACAAACCATGATGGCACGACTAACAAGTTCATTTTCCGCATCATATCCATCTATCTTGATGCTATCGCCCTGGGATATGTATGCGCCAAGCAGATATGGATTTTTGCCGAAATAATCAATAAGAACCTGTCCTATATACTGACGAAGTTCTATCAGTTTTTCATCCTTTGCCGCCGTTGTCTTGGAAATATTAATATTTAACAGACGCTTTTTTATATTTAGCTGATATGTAAAATTTTCAATCCAGTTGGGTCTCAAATTCAAAGTTTCCACATACTCCGTCACCCTAAAGTTCTGTTGAAACAGTTCTGATTTTCCAAAAAGAGATTTTTGTTTCGAACTGTAAATGGCTATATATCCTTCCAGATATTCAGTATTTACCTCAATTATGATAGAACCAAGTGTTTCAGACGCAGGAAATCTCCACGGTATTACTTCATCATACAATTCCACAGTCTCGTCATCGCATACAATAGTAATAGGTATCGGCTGATACATCGTAAAATGTTTCACTGCCCATACCATAAATTTCATATTAATTTGTTTTGCATACTCGGATTTTAAAGGCAGAGAGATTTTCGTACCGCTTCCCTTTCTCTTTGACTCCACAAACTCTATCTCAGATTTATAATCAAACCATTTCGCCACAATGGCTGTGGTTGACTGAGGTCTGTCAATGTTCCATGCTGTATTAACAACATTGTCCTTTTTCGATTCGATTAGTAGCGCCCTAGCAACCATAAAGCAGGAGCATAATCCAAGCCCGTGCTTTGACATAGGCTCATAATCCAGTCTCTGATTTGAAAAATCTTCGCTTTCATAATAGCTGTGTCCAAGCTTTGATACAAAATTTTCCAAATCATATTCATTCATACCAATTCCATTGTCCTCTATTGAAAATATGCTCGTATTAGAGTTGTATGAAATTGTAATTCTTGCGTCATAGCTCTCACGAATAGATCTAATCTGCTCTGACTGCTCGATATCTAAAAACTCAGTTCCCCAGCTAAGCTCTAAGGCACGTTTCGTATAACAGGCATCCATCGCATTCTGCAAAAGCTCCCTTACAAAAACCTCCCAGTTTTCATAAAAATCCTCATTTGCAAATAGTTGTACAGTTTTAATTTTATCAATGTCTATGTCAATCTTTTTCATTCGTTTACCAGTACTGCCTGCACCAGATAGCGTTCATCAGAAACTGATGTGCATGTTGAAAGCGTAATGATAGCATTTTCAGAGCTTACTGTAATCTCATCTCTTGAGCAACCATCTGCTGCATCCCTATTTATTTTTTCTATATATTTTTGCGCTCCTTCTGCTGATGAAAAATCATTGGTATTTAATATATGACTGTCATCTGTTGTATACGCTGCAAAAATCTCATATACAAACACCTTATCTTCCGTATAGATGTATACATACTTATTTTCATCAAAAAAGCTCCTATTTTCAAACTTATGAAGTGTGTTAAACATACTTCCCGACTTCATATTGTGACCATAAATTACCGTATTATAGTCTGTAAACTCTTTACTGTTTAGATTCTCTGTGTAAATACATCCTGGTTTGCCCCTTGAACCATCAATATTATGATTTAAATAATATTCATTATCACTTGCACTTTGCAACACCGGATAATCAACATTTGTGTTTGGAATATAAATCCACGCATAAATGTCCGGGTTAGTACTATGCATCTTCTCCCAGTCTATATTCTTTTGGGGAATATCAATAGAAATCGTCTCATTAGTATTTTCAATATCAACCTCAGGAACTTCGGCTTCTGTATCATCCTGAATTTCTGTATTTTCATTTGCCGTAGAATTTACTGCTTCCTGCAACCTGTCATATGTTTCCTCTGCATTCCTCTCTGTCATGCTATCCTTAGCCCATAGGCACAACACAACAATAAGTATAATAAGAAGAATTATACATAAAATCTTATATATATTATATTTTTCTGTTTTATCTGTTTCATTTTTTCCCATAATCTTCTCCTAATATGCACTTCATTATATCTGAAATTGTTTCAAACATAATGAAATGCACATCATTCTCCTCCCAAATCGGGAGGATATGATATGCAACCACATGTTCACATTTGATTCGAATCTGTCTTTATTCCATTAAAGACGTTGTGCTTTCTTTTCAAATACTGCAATACCCATTAGGGCGAGTACCGCAATAACCGGTATGGCAGGAACCGAAGCTCCCGTTTTTGGTGATGTAGCTACCGATGTTCTTCCTGAACTCGTTCTAACTACACTTGGAGTAGTAACTCCACTTGTACTATTGTTTGTTGTATAATTTTTTGTTGTGTAGTTACTTGTCTCATAATTGTTGGTCTCATAATTGTTTGTAATATAATTATTTTCTATTACATTCTGACCAGGATTATCTGTATCAGGTGTTGGATTTACAACCTGATTTGGTGTAACCTTCTCACCATCTGCATATTTTACAATTGCAACCGGTGACAATGAATACAATGTAACCTTTACACAACCATTTTTTACAACCGCGTTACATACCTCCCATTTTCCGCTCTTTAGCTGGTGAAGTGCATATACATTATCACCTTCCTCAATTCCAGAAACATAGAATGTGAGTGTAACTCCTTTTGAGATGTCTACGTTGTCAAGTTCCACGTCAGCAATTGCAAGAACATCTTCTACTTTACCTGCGTTTTCCGCTGCTGCTTTTGCTCCATCCATAACAACTGCATCTACAGCTTTGAAAGAGACAGTTCCGGAGTTTGTCTCTATGGATGTGATTTTATCTTTGTAGGCTATAGCTTCCTGATCCTTACTGGTAACAGAAGGAGAGCCCTCATTCTCGGCAAAAACAGTTGTTCCCATAACAAGAACCATTATTCCCGCAAGTATCGCTGCAAGTTTCTTTTTCATTTGCTACCATACCTCCTTTCCCCCTATTTTACATGTGGCTATATCAAACGATTATTTCGTTTAATATCATTGCTAATCAACTTTTTTATAAAAAAGCTGAATCATCAAATCGTTGAATTCTTCGCTATTAATATTGAATTCTTCGTATGTATCACCCTTTACAGTTTCTCCAGGTACTGTGTACATACAGTCCTGTGAATACTGGTATCCCATCAATGTTGAAACAAGATCTGTAAACTCAACATTTGTAACAAGATAATCTGAGGTTGAATTGTAAATGCTAACAGCCAAAGCAGAATTCGACTCTGACTGCGACTGTAATTTTTTGATAAAAGCACCGAGATACTGTTCATCTCGTCTTAATCTGTCAGTTGCACTTTCAAACTTAGTTAAATCACGGTTTCGAAGATAGCAATATGCTTCATCTCCATTTAATGTTTTTGTCTCACCTGCTGTCAGATATACCCTTTTTGATTCCGACACAACATCCTGCATTACCGTAACTTCCACGCCACCTACGGCATCATTTATCTCCCCTATTGCTCCCATATTTATTGAAATATATCCACTTATTGGAAGATTATTAAACATCTTAGAAACCGCTGTAACAGTTCTTGAACAACTGAGTTTTTTCCCATCTCCAAATCCATGCTGTCCACAAATCTGTCCCTGAATAAAACCAAGTTTTTTCCCATTTTCATCATATACTTCAATCTCTGTCATCGCATTTCGATTTATTGATACAATAGAAAGCTGCTTGTTTTGTGAATCTGCAATCAAAAGAAAAAGTGCATCACACTGTCCTCCGCTTACACTGTCAGGTGCGGTTTCCACTGGATTATCATTATCAATTCCCATCAGAAGGTATACATCCAAAGAAGAATCGAATTTATATTTTTCTCCCTTATAATCAATGACACCCTCCTGCCATTTTTCCTGTTTAACCTGGTTTTGTGAATTTTCCTGCTTAGTAGCCTGATTTTCAAGATAATCAGTATTCACTGTTTCGCTTGCCTTTGTCTTTATATTAATAAAAATTATTCCTACAACGACTACTGCAAGTACACCTGAGAGAAAATACAATACATTATTCAGTTTTTGCGACAAATCTGTCCTTCTCCTCATTAAGTATGTTCCTCTCCATAATAACTGCCATAATAATTGCCATAATACCCCTTATCATGGCCTTTCTTCTTCTGTTTCACCTTATTTAGTACGGCACCAAGTATTCTAACTCCCGATGCCTCTAGCTGTTTCTTTACAGTCTGAATCATTCTTGAGCTTGCCATTTGCTGACCAATTACAATAATCGCCCCATCACAGTGTTTCGCAACAACCGCAGCATCAATTGCCGCTCCAATTGGCGCACAGTCAAGAATTATGTAATTAAAATGTTCTCTGCCAAACTTCACGAGTTCTTCAAAGTAATTCTTTTCAAGAATCTCTGTTGGATTTGGAACTGATGGACCTGCAAATATCATGAAAAGTTTTGGAATCTCTGTTGCATATAACACTTCCTCCAATCTTTTCTGTCCAGAAAGATAATGGGACAAACCACATATCTCACTTCCGTCATTTTTTGAAGCTCTAAGCCTTCCAACCAAAACGGATTTTCGCATATCTGTATCAATAAGAAGTACTCTCTTTCCTGATTCGGTCAGTGACCTTGCCAAATCCACTGCCACTGTACTCTTCCCTTCATTAGGCACAGAGCTTGTGATGAGTATTGTTTTTATATCATCACCACAAAACTGTATATTTGTCTTCAGGGCTCGCAGAGATTCCTTCATTGCGTAGCTTTGCTCTTTTACTTTTCCAAATTTGACCGACTCCACGAATTATCCCCCTACTTTTTTCTAGTTCTCTTTGTTTTTTTTCCTATATTACTTCCATCTTCCATTTCCTCAAGTGGAAGAGTTCCAAGCACATTCATTCCAAGCTTCTTATCAATATCTTCGGCATCAATAATTGTGTCGTTAAACAAATATGAAACTACAATTATTATTATCGAAAATACAGCCCCGCATAATGCTCCAAGTACCGTATTTTTCTTAATATTAGGGCTAACCGGCTCCCCATCATCATAACCGTTCTGGATAATTGTCGGTGGATCCTGATTCATCTTCTCCGCGATGTACGCTGAAGATACTTCTGCAATTTCATCTGCTATTGCCTTTGCCCGTTTGGGGTCCTTATCGCTTACTGTTATTTTCAGTACACGCGAATTGGATGGATTATCCAATGTCACTTTATTGCTCAGGGATTTGTAATCTTCCTTTAGTCCCAAATTCTCTATTACCTGGTCAAGAACCGGACGACCTTTTACAACAACTATGTAGTCATTCGTAAGACTTGCACCTGTCTGAATATCTGACAGACTGGTAATCGATGCACTTTTTGAGAGTACATATAACTGTGAAGTTGATTCATATTTCGGAGTAATCATAAATCTACTTACAGAAAAAGCCGCTATCCCCGATAGAATGACTATAAATAAAATTATTTTCCAATACGATAATATTTCAACCAGAAGATCCTGAATATCTATCTCTATCTCTTCATCAATATCATGCTGTCTTTCCATTTATAATGTTCCTTCTCTTATGTCCCTATTTCAAAAATCTTTGATGGATTTCTTTCAAATAATGCTCCTGCGTACTCTTTGGAGTATTTTTTCTCTACATACTGATGACATTTTTGCAAATTACATATACGATTTTTTATTCCGTGGCTGTCACTTGCAACTATATCAACCAAATTATTCTTTAAAAGCTTCTTGCAGTTTTTCTTTGTAGTTCTACCCTCAAGTCCCAGAATTGCATCTGCATTTGTCTGAATGAGCGCCCCCGCTTCTCTTATCTGTTCAATATTATTTATATTCTCAGCAAGACACTCATACCTTTCCACATGTGCAATAACTGGAATGTATCCTGCCAAAATAAGTTCCTGTGTCATTTTATAAATAAAAGAAAATTCACTGTTATGGGAATACTCCGCCAGCACATATGCTGAATCAGCAAGTGTGTGACATTGTCCAGATTTGAATGCCTCTATTATTCCAGAGTCAACATGGTATTCCGTACCGATTCTGATATCAATTCCCATTTCCTTTGCAATTGGCTGTAATGTAGCAAAACCTGAATCTATTTTAGCTTTGTCATATCTAAACATCCCATGTCTAAGATGCGGTGTTAGAATTATCCTGTCAATCTTCTGACTTTTCGCACGCTTTAACATTTCTACAGATTCATCCAGGGTTTTTGCTCCATCATCCACATCATATAGGAGATGACAATGTATATCTATCAATTTCTAGTACCCCCCATTTTTTATTTTATTATACTATATCGGTTTTTTTGATGCAAACAATTAGACATCCCTACTACTTTTTTAGGAGCAAAATGCTACCCTCAACTCATTGACTTCACTGAGTTTTTTCTATATAATCCCTATGTTGGTTATATGTAGTTTGCATTATATAAGAAAGGGAAAACTATGAAAAAGAAACTTTTATTAATTCTTCTTGCATCGACTGTAGCTTGTAGTTTATTTGCAGGATGTAGCGCAAAAAAAGATGACTCTCCAAAAAGATCCACTAAAAAAACAACCGTTGTAGAAAAGGAATCTGAAGATTACGATGATGACGACAGCTTTGATTATGATGACGATAACGACAATAACGATGACTCAGAAAGCACATTAGTAGATGGAAAATTTAAAACAGCAAAAGATTATGTAAACTATCCAGCTGTAAAATCAAGCCTTGATTCAACATGTGAGCAAATGGCAGGTTCCGGACTTTCTGCTACATACTCTGCAACAGATGACACTCTTACATTCACTTATACATCCGACAATCAGCTTGTTGGCACAACATTTACTACTGTTGATGAAGCTGCAGCAGCTATTGAAGATAATATGTCTTCTCAGGAATCATATATGCAGAGTCTTTGCAATCAGCTTGGACAATATATTGATCAGGATTATATAACAATTACTTGTGAATACTATGATGCGGATGGAACATTCCTTACATCACTAGTTTATATTTCTGAATAACTTTATTTTAGGTGGCTTTATTGAATAGGCCACCTTTTTTATTGTGTATAGGCCACTTTTTATAAAATTGTCATTGACTTTCTATCGCAATTTTGTTATAATGCGTGATGTTTCAATTCATAAATTATTGTAAGAATAAGAAAGGATTATGTTATGAAAAAGAGATTATTGACACTTCTTCTTGCTACTACAGTAGCTTGTTCTTTATTTGCCGGATGTGGAAGCAAAAAAGATGACAGCAAAAAATCAGACAAGAAAACAACAGTTGAAAAAACAACTGACGATACAGATGATGAAGACGACGATGATTCAACATCTTCAAACTCTGGAATGTTCGACACTGTTGAAGATTATATCAACGAGCCTGCAATCAAAAAACAGTTAGATTCTGCAGTTTCATCTATGTCTACTGATGGAATGACAATTAAGATGGAAGCTGATGAGGATACTCTTTATTACATTTATCAGTCTGGAGATCAGCTTGTTGGAACAGAAGCATGTCCTACATTAGATGATGCTAAGGCTGTATTTGATCCAATAATGTCTCAGCTCGAAAGCCAGATGGTTAATGTTGCTAATTCATTAAAACCATATGTTAATCAGGATACTATCAAAGTAGTTGTTAGATACCTTGATGCTGATGGTACTGTAATCGCTGAAGGCGAGTTCCTTTCAGAATAATTTTTTAGAGACTCTAAGTCAAGTGTTGGGGTGTGATTCCTTGAATCATGCCCCTTTACTGATTTTAGAGCTGTTTTTATTTCTAATCTAATATTCAAGAACGCTCCAGCGTTCTTGCTGCGGAATGCACGTCAGCTTTGCTGACATCTTCCTCTGCGCATTCCTGCAATCCGCGGTCGGCTTTTATCTCAGCCCCGGGATTGTACCCTCAACTGAGACTAATACGTTTCTACTCTCCACTTATAGAAGTGGGAGTCTCCCCAACTGAGATAAAAATAGTTATGATTTTGAACATGACTAATAACCCCTCAAGCACACATCTCAAAATTAATTTGTTATCCCAACTTTTTTTGTTGATTACATATTAATAATATGTTATAATGTCTGATGTTTATGTACGTATAATGTTTTATTAATAAGAAAGGATTACGTTATGAAAAAGAGATTATTAACACTTCTTCTTGCTACTACAGTAGCTTGTTCTTTATTTGCCGGATGTGGAAGCAAAAAAGATGACAACAAAAAATCAAACAAGAAAGCAACTGTTGAAAAAACAACTGATGTAAAAGATGATGATACAGATGATGAAGACGATGATGATTCAACAACTTCAAACTATGGAATGTTTGACACTGTTGAAGATTATATCAACGATCCTACAGTTAAGTCTAGTTTAGATTCAATGATTTCATCTATGTCTATCGAAGGTGCAAGTCTTTCTATCGAAGGAGACGAGGATACACTCTACTACATTGCAAAATTCGACACACAGATTGTTGGTTCAAATGCATATCCTACTTTAGATGATGCTAAGGCCGTATTGGAACCAACAATAGAGAAAATGGAAAGTTCGATGGTTCATATTGCTAACTCATTCAAAACATTTGTTAATCAGGATACTATCAAAGTAGTTGTAAGATACCTTGATGCTGATGGTACTGTAATCGCTGAAGGCGAGTTCCTTTCAGAGTAATTTTTGAGCCTGTGAAAAAATCTCTGTAAATTAGACAATACAAAGGTCTTCTATGATAAAATATTAAAATCATAGGAGGCCTTTTATTATGGCAAACAGAAAAAAAGAAGTTTACAAACCAAAACCAATGACCGAAGGAAAGAGA
>JBGVKW010000110.1:0-5401 GCA_045123895.1 Agathobacter sp. | reverse complement strand
GTCTCTCTCTTTTTGACTTTTTCATCATGCGTTCTAATACTTGTTTTATTAGATATCGCTCCTCCATGAACCTTTATTAATAGTCCTTTTTGATCCATAGATATTAAATCTCTTCTAATCGTTGACTCCGATATTTTCAATGTATCTATCAATTGCTGCATTGTTGCGCTTCCCTCTGAATCAACAATACTTAATATCTTTTTTATTCTCTCTTCTGCTAACATTATTTTCAACTCCATTCAGAATTATTCATCTCATAATCATTACAGTATTATTTTATTTTTATTTCCCGTCATAGTCAATCATATTCCGTCATTTTTCTTCACAATATTTTTTTCTTTTTCTATACATTTTGCACAAAAAATAGGAATTGGTTCATAAATGAATCCAATTCCTATATAATTCAAGAACGCTCCTGCGTTCTTGCTGCGGAATGCGCATCAGCCTTGCTGACATCTTCCTTTGCGCATTCCTGCAATCCGCGGTCGGGTTTAATCTCAGTTGGGGAATTGTACCCTCGACTGAGACTAATATGTTTCATCTCGTCACTTATAGAAGTGGGAGTCTACCCAACTGAGATGAATATCTAATTTATTACGAATCGCTCTGCTTCTTTTGAAAGCATATCTGCCACTTCCTTATTGTGAATCATCTTGTTGGAAATATTTGATATATCCCCTGCCAGATTATCTGTATTATGAGCTGTATTATTAATTCCTTCTAAACTATCTTTAACTGAATTTGTAATTTCTTCAATGTATTCCTGTACATCATTAGTTCTATTCTTTAACATATCAGACATCTCATGGAAATTTGAAACTATTTCATTAATATGTTTTGCATCATTACTATAATTTTCTCCTGCAACTACAAAATTATCATAATCCGGTAAAATGTTTTCTTCGATAAATCTAACCAATTCACTAGCATTATCTGCAAGCTCTTTAACCGTCGAAATTACGATTTCGTTGATACTCTGAATATTTGTTGCTGAGTTTGTACTTGAATCTGATAAATGACTAATTTCAGTCGCAACTACCGAAAATCCTTTTCCTGCTTCACCAGCTCTTGCTGCCTCAATAGAAGCATTTAATGCTAAAAGATTTGTTTGAGCAGCTATCTCAAGGATGTCATCTGTTAATGCTTTAATCTTTTCTACATCCTTACTCTTTTCTACCGCTATCTGAAGCTTTGTAATAATTTCTTCAGTCATTTTACTAGTTTCAATCTTGTTCTGAACTGCACTCTTCTGAAGATTTGATGCAGATTCTTCCATTTTTACTGTATACTCTAGTAACTCATCTGATTTTTCAGAAATATCATTTACATTTATTCCAATCTCTGAAATATTATTATTTATTCCTTCAACTGAATCAGATACATTGCTCATTGACGTTGATAAAGTAATCATTGCAGAAGAAATATCTTTTGAGCTTCCGTCCGCAAAACTAACTCTCTTTCCTACTTCATCAACAATTTCATTCATATCTACTGAACTTTGTGTAATTCTCATCATAATGTTCTGCAATGTCTCAGTAAATAGATTTACACTTCGTCCAATCCTTCCGATTTCATCCTTTCCAAGATGATTTACACGCATTGATAAATCACCTTCTCCTCTTTGTATTGACTCTATCATCTTCTCAAGTTTATTCGCAATATACTTCATTGGACTTGTAATTCCCTTAGAGCATACAATTATTGAAAGAATTCCCATTACTATTGCTATAGATACGAAAAATATTGAAGTAACAATTGCAATTGTAAATGCATTTTCCTGTGTATTTAATGCACCACTCATTGCTTCTTTTCTTATCTCAACAAGAGAATCAAGTTTATAAAGAATGTATTCTTCAGCTGGTTTCTCATTAACATTAATTGCATCAAGCATTGCATCTTCATCACCATCCATACTTGCTGCAAGTACTGAATTTACACCATTTCTATATTTTTCAAGTTTTTTGAGAATTGCACCAATATATTCATACTCCAAATCAGTTAATTCTTTCTTCTGATATTGTTCAATAAGTGACTCCATTAATTTTAATTCTTCAGAAATTTTTGCTTCAAACTCTGCTTTTGTTGTGGTATTTGTAGTCTGACATGAACCATACATATTTTTACCAATTGAATGGATTTTTGTCTCTATATCCTGTGCTATCTCAATTGAATCTGCACAGTTATCAGAAATTGTATAACCAGCATTCAATAGGTTATTAGCATTCAACATACTAAATCCACAAGCTAATACTACTATGATAAGCAAAGTCATGATAGGAACCAACACTTTTATTCGTATACTTATATTTCTTAATACCTTCATATAAATTACCTCTCCATTAACTCTAATGTGTTAAATTTGGATATTTTTCAAATGACAAATTATAAAATTTTTCTAATGCTTCTTCATATGTAGCATTTCCATCAAAATAATCATGCATTGAATTTTGAAGTGCTTCATTTAATCCACTATCATATTCTCCAATATTACTCATATCAATCTTCTTTGCAGATTCTGCAAATAAAGCAATATGATTCTGACCACCTAAAAAATCTGATTTATAATCACTTTTTGCAATTTCTTCCATTGCTTCCTGATTATTTGTAAAATCCTGTGTATCAAGTGTAATGTTTTTCATTGTTTCCTTATCACAAGTTAGTCTCTTCATTAAATCCTTTGTGAATGGAATATTATCAGAACCCTTTGCTGCACAAATCCAAGTTCCACCCCAATAATATGCCTGAGGACCTTCACACACAGCATAATCACCATAATTTCCGTTTCCAACTTGTTCAGGCTTACTTGAATCTTCTAGCGCATTACCCTTTAATGTAAAATTAATTCCCCATGTTGAATAGAAGAAACCAAATACATTACCTTCTGGTCCCTGATCTTTAGACCATGTTGTTGACCAAAGTGTTGATTTATTATTGTAATTTTTATCTGTATATTCTTTTGTCTGCGTAATCCATCTTTCTAAACTAGGGTCAAGATTAATCTTATTATTTGTAACCCACGGCTGTGTCATATTATTTGAAAAAGTTCTAAATGAATCATCATATCCAGACAACATTTTATATCCGGATTCATTCATTTTTTCGGCTACTAAATCAAAATTTTCCCAGTCTCTTAACATTTCCTGAACTTTTTCAGGGTCATCTGTACCAAGAACCTGTTTAGCTATTGATCTTCTATATGCAAATAAACCAGGAGTTGCCTGCCATGTTACTCCCTTACACACACCATTATCACTTACAATATCTTTTGTATACTGATACATACCAGACATATCCTCATCTGTAAGACCAACTTCTTTAATATCAAGTGCATAATCTGATTTTATATATTTTGATGCATAATCCGCCTCAATCAAGAAAATATCAACCTTATCATCATCAATTGCTGTATCTGTCTCTGCTAGTGCTTCATCCAAATTTTTCTGATAGGCCTGATTATCATTTGTAATTACTATAAAATTTACTTTAACATTATGCTTTTCAGCTAAATCTGAAGCATAAGCTTCATAAATTCCTTTAAATTCAGTATTCCAACTATAAATATTTACAACTCTTCCTTCATTACGACTAGATGTTTCATCAGATGACGAACTACATCCACTAAATATTGTAAAAATCATCGATAAAATTACTGAAATGCTAATTACCTTTTTCTTCATCCACTCATCTCCTATATACTTTTTATAGGAAAATAATACTATTTTTATTTATCTTATGTTACAATAAATACGACATAATATATAATTTTTACGACATTGATTATTAGGGGAGGTTTAATATATGACAAAAATAGAAGATATAGTAGAAATGTTAAATAGAATATACAATATATCGTCTGTACCTTTTGTACTATTTTCAAAAAACAGTGTAGATTTTTATTATAATCCTTCTATACCTGACTTCTATTTTCCAAATCAATTTTTACATGACATATTTTCAAACAAATTAATTAGTAATTTTCCTAATATTATTTGTCCTATTGCAAATGTATATATTGGAATCTTTTCTTTTGAAAAATATAATTGTATGGTTGGTCCTATTACAATAAATGATGATTCAGACTATATAGAAATTTTGTTAAAAAAATATAATTGCAATAATATCTCAACAATATCAAATATTTATTATAAAATTTCACCTATTTCAATTAAAAAATTTTCTAACATACTATCTATATTTTTTGAAATATGTACAGGAATTAATATTTCAGCTGATGAAATAATTGAAAAATAACATTTTTCTTCTCCCTTTATTTCAAATAAAAGTTTATATAATTTTTCAAATTTTGATAATGAAATTGGTGATCTTGTAGTTTTTGAATCAAATTTATTTTATTATATTAATACAGGTAATATTGATGCTATTGATAAGTTACGTAAAACTAAATATCCACAAATTCTATTAAAAAATCACACTACTAGAATTGATAGTTTTACAATATTACCTATTTTTTCAATTATGACGCGTGCGGCAATACAAGCAGGAGCAAATATTGAAAAGGTATATATACTTTATAACTCTGCTCTTCAAAGATACTATTATTCTCTTTCATCGATAGAACTTGTTGATGATATTTTTTTATATGCAAAAGAATTTTGCAAACTTGTTCAAAATAGACACTCTTCTATCAATAGACCAGATATTTGCCTACAAATCGAAAGATATATTTTATGGAATTTAAATGAGAATATAACGTTAAAAGATATTTCAAATTATTGCAAACTATCAGAACGACAAATTCAAAGAATTTTTTCTAAATACTTTAAATGTACATTTAAAGAATATATTTTAGAGTTAAAAATCAAGCAATCAAAAACATTACTTTTATCTACAAATCTCGCTATTTCTGATATAAGTAGTACACTTGGTTTTGCCAGTCAAAGTTACTTTACAAAACGTTTTCAATTAGTAACAGGTCAAACACCTTCAGATTATAGAAGTAATCACAAATTATAAAAAAATACTGAAAACATTTGTTTTCAGTATTTTCAAAAGGTGACTGCCGGATTTGAACCGGCGATGACGGTGTTGCAGACCGGGGCCTTACCACTTGGCTAAGTCACCAAATATATAAATTCCTAGCTACAAGAGTTAGGAATTATTTAACTCCCCAAGTAGGACTCGAACCTACGACACTTCGGTTAACAGCCGAATGCTCTACCGACTGAGCTATTGAGGATTATTAAAAGGTTTGCACCTTCAAAACTTCATACAATTCCAAGAACATTCTTTGTTCTTTTCAGCTTCGAAAACAAGCTCGATTTCGCTACGCTTCATCTCGCTACGTTTGCTTCGCGCGATACATCGAAGATGTATCACAAAGATTAAGCCCTCGACCTATTAGTAACAGTCAGCTCCACATGTTGCCATGCTTCCACCTCTG
>JBGVKW010000109.1:0-3207 GCA_045123895.1 Agathobacter sp. | reverse complement strand
ATGATGTATAAAAACAAAAAGGAGAACTCTTGAATGGATATTCAAAATGATAAACCACACAAGCGTCGTGTGAGATATAAAGGTACCCACCCAAGGACTTTTGAGGAAAAATACAAGGAGCATGACCCTGAGAAATATGCTGATACCGTCGCAAAAGTAATCAGTAAAGGAAGTACTCCGGCAGGTATGCATATTTCCATAATGGTTAAGGAGATAATTGATTTTCTTCAGATAAAACCTGGGCAGACTGGCCTTGATGCTACACTTGGCTACGGTGGTCATACAAGAAAAATGCTTGAACAGCTGGAGGGACGGGGGCATATGTATGCTCTTGATGTTGACCCAATCGAAATAGTAAAGACAAAAGAACGTCTGGAAAAGGCCGGATATGGAGAGGAAATTCTTACAATTATTCAGAAGAATTTTGCCTATTTATCTGATGTTGCAGCAGAGTATGGTCCGTTTGATTTTATGATGGCAGACCTTGGTGTTTCCTCAATGCAGATTGATAATCCTAAGAGGGGATTTTCCTATAAAGTAGATGGACCTCTTGACTTGCGACTTGATCCGGAGCATGGAGTTTCCGCAGCAGAGCGTCTCCTGGAATTGTCAAAGGATGAGATTGAAGGTATGCTGGTGGAAAACTCAGACGAACCTTATGCAGATAAAATTGCAGCCGAGATTTGTAATACTTACAGAGCTGGTGGCAAAATTGATACCACAACAGACCTTAAGAATGTGATTGAGAAAGCTCTTAGATTTTTACCTGAAAATAAGGAGAAAAAGGACATTGTAAAGAAGACCTGTCAGAGATGTTTTCAGGCTCTAAGAATAGATGTAAACAGTGAGTTTGAAGTGCTCGAGGCATTTTTGGAGAGTCTTCCGGATGCTCTTTGTTCAGGTGGAAGAGTGGCGATTCTTACCTTCCACTCAGGGGAAGACCGACTTGTAAAAAAGACCTTCAACAGAATGTTGAAGGCCGGAATTTTCAAGGAAGTATCAAAAGATGTAATCAGACCATCTCAGGAAGAGTGCAGACAGAATGGTCGTGCCCGTTCTACAAAAATGAGATGGGCAATCAAGGCATAATGAGTTCTTTTATGGCATCTATTAGCATAGGATGATAAAAGACAAAATGTGTGACTGGTGCTGTATCCTTTGATACTATTGCCCAGCTCCCGCTTTTAATTGTAAACTGCAGATTTTTGAAAGGGAAATCTATAGTCTCAGTCAGGCTGTAGCTTTCCTTTTCTTTTGCATAAGTTTTGGCATAATTATAGTGTGCTAGGTATTCCTCATATGTGTAATAAATCTTCTGATTTAAAAACAGCTCACTTACTGCAAGAGACACAGGATTTTCGTTAAAGCTTTCCTCTGAAAGTAAGCAGAACTTATCATCTATAATTGCATCCTTTTGCATCTGGGCTAAGGCAAATATCTCTCTTCGGGTTGAAATAGGAATATTGTTCCTTTCTAGAATGCCATCAAGCAGTTCTCGTGGCATGGAACAAAGGGAGAGAGCTTTAGCGCTTCTTGTAATTCTTCGAACCATTTCAGATTTTAAGAATTTTTGGAACATATCACTTTTGTCGGAAGCAAATGTGAGTATAAATGGCTTTGCCTGCTCTAGTATATATGAATACTGCTTTCTGAAAAAATCAACTTCTTCATTTTTTTTGGTCAAAAAACACTGAGTTTCAGGCTCATGACCTGCTATACAGCTTCCTATTAGAGCTGCTTCTCCTGAAGTAAAATACATATGGCGGAATATGTCATTTTGGGTTATTGACTGATAATAAGGATATACAAGTCCGGTCATATAAAGAGGCATCCAGTTCAAGAGCTCATCAATAAGCTTACTGTAGTCATTTTGTTGGTTGTGAACGACTCTGATTTTTAGTCCTTTTTCTAGTATCACTGCAAGATATGAGAAGAAATTTTTTCTCGAACTATTAGTACTGACTTCGATATTAGAGTATAGAAGGAGGTCCTTCTGTGATTTTGAGGAAATACAATATTTAAAGAACTCTATCTCACCTTCAGATATTTCATCTTCGCCAAAATAGTGTTTAGTGTTTCTAAGCTGGAAGGGGAGGCCTGATATTTTCATATCTACGTCGATTGTCGATTCTGCGTATTTCTTAGCATCAAAATCGTCTATTGCCTTAAGCAGGCGATAGGTATGGCTTTGACGTTGTCGGGGAACATTAATCTCTGATTTAAACCAGGCACTTAATGCTTTAGTGTATTGTTCTGGGAACTTGAGACTGGAAACACTTTCTTCAATATAAGTGGAAATCAATTCAAGTTCTTCAAGGTCATTATGATATTTTACGATATATGCTGTGACTTTTTCCAAAAATGCATTGGA
This sequence comes from Agathobacter sp., assembly GCA_045123895.1. GTDB lineage: Bacteria > Bacillota > Clostridia > Lachnospirales > Lachnospiraceae > Roseburia. The sequence continues at coordinate 836 of JBGVKW010000109.1, read as the reverse complement.
ATCTGATGGTTTTCTTTTGCCTGAACGTATTTTAGATATGTAGGATGGATTGTGTCCAAAATATTTTGATAATGCCGTTGTATTTACGTCCAGTACGAGAATAATCATATTCAGTTTCTCCAGAAACTTATCATAAGAAAAGTCTGTCTGTTCTAGGGCTTCAATAAATGAATTGTAGACAGTGTCAAAATCCAAATCCATGATATTGTTTTTCTCTGCAAAATATATAATTGCATTTGCTAATGTTCGAAGCTTTGGGCTGGATTTTTTTGGTTTTCTCTCCCCAGACTTGTATCTACTAATAGTTGTAGTTGATATTTTTGTGGCTTCAGATAATTCCTTTGAACTGCATCCGATTTTTGAAATATATCCGTTTAATACATCTGAAAACGCCATTTTTTTGTTTTTCCCTTCTTAATAAAAATATGTATGATTTTATGTGGTATAGGAAATTATACCCTATAATTTATAAATTGACAATGAGTTGACAAAAAAGGAAACTAAATTAATGGGTAAAAAATTTAAAATTTATGATTCACAAGTACTAAATTGTGTCAATTGAATGAAAAACAAAGAAAATAATAAATAAAAAACCCAGAGAAAAAAGATAAAAATGAAGAAAGAAAACTTTCATGCATTTTAAAAAATGCAAGATATATGTCGTGAGTAAAAGTGGAGAAATATATGTAAAGTTTATCTCAGTTGGGGAGACTCCCACTTCTATAAGTGGCGAGATGAAACATATTAGTCTCAGTGGAGGGTACAATCCCCCAACTGAGATTAAACCCGACCGCGGATTGCAGGAATGCGCAGAGGAAGATGTCAGCAAAGCTGAC
>JBGVKW010000108.1:0-112061 GCA_045123895.1 Agathobacter sp. | reverse complement strand
CTCCCCAACTGAGATAAAAGCCTCTGGCAGATTGCAGGAAGCGCAGAGGAAGATGTCAGCAAAGCTGACGCGCATTCCGCAGCAAGAACGCTGGAGCGTTCTTGAACTATAGTTGGAGAAGTATCCTACATAATAGAGAGAATTTAATATGGGGAGCACACTATGACAGAAATACAGAAAAAATTGTTCGAAATACAGGATGAAAAATATAAAAACTTTCAAGGCTCATTAATTCCTGGAGAAGCGGGCTTGAATATGATAGGTGTCAGAACTCCTCAGCTTCGTTCTCTTGCCAAGGAAATGGTAAAGAGTGGGGAGGCTGCCAATTTTATTAATGAGTTGCCACATAGTTATTTTGAAGAAAATCAGTTACATGCATTTATTATCTGCCAGATAAAAGATTATAGAACTTGTGTGGAAGAGATAGATAGGTTTCTGCCTTATGTTGATAATTGGGCAACCTGTGACCAGATGAACCCGAAAGCTCTTAAAAAGGATATAGCCTCTTTGAATGAAAAGATTAAAGAGTGGATTGCATCAGATGAAACATACACTGTTAGATTTGGTGTGAAATGCTTTATGAATTTCTTTCTTGATGAGCATTTTGATAAGGAACAGTTAGATATCATTTCTGGAATTAAATCAGATGAATATTATGTAAAAATGATGGTGGCCTGGTATTTTGCAACTGCATTGGCAAAGCAGTATGATGCAACGATTGGATATATTGAAAACAGAAAACTTTCGGAGTGGACTCACAGAAAAACAATTCAAAAAGCCGTGGAAAGTTACCGTATTTCCGATGAAAAAAAGACATATTTGCGAACATTAAAATAGAAAATTAGAAAAAGAACTCTGTTTATGGAGTTCTTTTTTTGATGTCACAAAAATGATATTTTCGACTTCTATTTTGTATAATATTACAAAAAAAAACGTTATATTCAATACAAAATTGAAGGAGAGTGCAAGAAATGAAATATGGTTTTTTTGATAACGACAAAAGAGAGTATGTAATTACACGCCCAGATACACCAGCACCTTGGGTTAATTATTTAGGATCACCTGAGTATGGCGCAATTATTTCAAACAATGCTGGAGGATATAGCTTTGCTAAATCAGGAGCAAACGGAAGAATTCTTAGATATGTATTCAATCAGTTTGATCAGCCAGGTAGATATGTTTACATTAGAGATAATGCAAGCAAAGATTTTTGGTCTGCTTCATGGCAGCCTGTAGGCAAAGATTTAGAAGAGTATAAGAGCGAGTGTCATCACGGAACAGCTTATACAAAGATGATTGCAGAATACAGCGATATCAAATCAGAGGTAAAATACTATGTTCCACTTAATCAGTCATATGAAGTATGGAATGTATGCCTTACAAACAATTCTGATGCAGAAAGAGAACTGAATGTAACAGGATATGCTGAATTTACAAGCAACAGTAATTATGAGCAGGATCAGGTAAATCTTCAGTACTCTCAGTTCATTACAAAAACTGTATTTTGTGAAAATAGAGTAAGACAGATGATTCATGCCAATCTTGATTCGATTGAGGATGGAAAAGATGTTGATGATAAAATTGTAACAAACAGATTCTTAGGACTTGCAGGTGCACCTGTTGATAGTTGGTGTGGAAGTAAGGACGAATTCCTTGGAAGATACAATGGTTATGATAAACCACTTGGAGTTACAAGCGGAAAACTTGCAAATGTAGGAAACTACAATGGAAACAGCTGTGGAGCATTAACAGCAGTAATTAAGCTTGCTCCAGGTGAGACAAAGAAAATCGCATTCGTTGTTGGAATGAAAGAGGACAATGAAGCTGCTGATATTCTTGCAAAATATGTTTCTGATGATGTATATGACAAGGAATTAAATGAACTTATTTCATACTGGCACGAGAAACTTGGCCATTTCCAGGTTAACACACCAAATGAAGCGTTCAACACAATGATTAACACATGGAATGCATATAACTGTTTCATGACATTTATCTGGTCAAGAGCTGCTTCATTTACATATTGTGGACTTAGAAATGGATATGGATATAGAGATACAGTTCAGGATATTCAGGGTGTTATTCATCTTGAACCTGAGATGGCAGTTGAGAAAATCAGATTTATGCTTTCTGCTCAGGTAAACAATGGTGGAGGACTTCCACTTGTTAAATTTACACATAATCCAGGACATGAGGATACACCAGATGATGCTTCATACGTAAAAGAGACAGGACATCCTGCATACAGAGCAGATGATGCATTATGGTTATTCCCAACTGTATATAAATATATTTCAGAGACAGGTAATCTTGATTTTATCGATGAGGTTATTCCATATGCAAACAGTGGAGAGGCTACAGTATATGAGCACTTAAAGAAAGCTATTGAGTTCTCAATGACACACCTTGGTAAACATGGATTACCAGCTGGATTATACGCTGACTGGAATGACTGTTTAAGACTTGGTGCTGATGGAGAATCATCATTCGTAGCATTACAGTAACCTTGGATTTGCTGGTGTAAGAGTCCCAGGCTCGGCAGGAGAGACTACAGAGCATTTGGAACAAAAATATGGACTTATGTCACTTATAATGGCGGATGGTCCTGCCGGACTTCGCCTTAGACAGTCGTATGAGGTAGATAAAGAAACAGACACGGTTTACGGGGTAGGGGTTTTAGGGTCTCTTGAAAATGGATATCTAGAGCCCATGCAGTATCATGATAATGTCGATTTGTATTATCAGTATTGTACAGCTTTTCCAGTTGGTACAGCTGTTGCGCAGACATGGAATAGAGCTCTATTAGAAAAGTTTGGTGAGGCAATTGCGGTTGAGATGGAAGAGTTTAATGTAAATCTCTGGCTTGCACCGGGAATGAACATTCATAGAAATCCGCTTTGTGGAAGAAATTTTGAGTACTTTTCAGAAGATCCGCTTGTTGCAGGAAATGTTGCCTCGGCAATAACAAAGGGAGTTCAGAGCAAAAAGGGCTGTGGTGTTACAATCAAGCATTTTGCATGTAACAATCAGGAAGATAATAGAATGGGTGTAGATGTGTGTATTTCGCAGAGAGCACTTAGAGAAATATATTTTCGAGGTTTTGAGATAGCTGTTAAACAAGCAAAGCCTATTGCAGTTATGACTAGCTATAATCTAATTAATGGAGTTCATGCAGCAAACAGTAGAGATTTATGTACGACAGTTTTAAGAGAAGAATGGGGATTTGAAGGTATTGTAATGTCAGACTGGAATACAACACAACCAGCAGATGGAAGTATTCCATGGGAGTGTGTGACTGCCGGAAATGATATTATTATGCCTGGAAATCGTGCTGATGAACAAAATATTAAAGAGGCATTTGAAAGTGGTAAACTAACCGAATCAGACGTTAGAATATGTGCAGGAAGAGTGATTTCAACTATAAAGAAAATGCTTTAAAAAATAAGGTCGATACTGTGGAGTATCGACCTTAACTATTATAGTATCCAATTACTTTTCTTACATAGTTTTGAGTTTCTTTAAATGGTGGAATGCCACCATACTTTTTTACATTTCCGGAACCAGCATTATAGGCTGCAAGCGCAAGACTCTTGTCTCCATTATATCGGTCTAGAAGCTCGCTTATGTATTTGGCACCACCCATAATATTTTGATATGGGTCATAGGAATTGGTTACACCAAGTTCGGCAGCTGTAGCTGGCATAAGTTGCATAATGCCTACTGCGCCTGAATGACTTACATCGTTTGGATTAAAATCTGATTCACATTTAGCTATTGATTTAAGGAATTTAACATCAACTCCATAGGTGCTTGAGGCTTCCTGAAAAATAGCTTCAAGCTCCGCAGAACAGTTTAATTCATTAGAATTATATGTTCTTGTGTCTGCCGGAAGTGACTGACTGGTAAAAGAATTGACAGAGTTATTTGGCGATGATGAAGATACAGGTGCTGTCTGTGCAGGTGCAACCTCGCTTGCGGTTATTTTGATATTGATACCGTGAGTGTCAAAATAGTTTTGAACGATTTGTGCATCGACACTGCCACTTTGACTTTGTTTTACAAGGTTATCAATTGCTAGAGCGGCAGTTGCCCTTCTTGCATCGTTAAGAGTCTGCTCAAAGCTTTTTTCATTGTCTGCAACGGGAATAGTATTTGTTGCATTGTTTGTGTTTTGCGATACTGAATCAGTATCATTTTTTATATACGGTAAAACTGAAATATTCATATGTATTACTCCACTTAATAATTTTAAGTAATATATCGGTTAAAGATGGGAATTTGTTTATATTTTTTCTATAATATAACATAGAAAACCTTGAAAATATAGCAATTTTGTTGTAGCATATTTCTTAGTTTTACTATGAAATGAGAAAGAACAGAAGGAGAAATATATGATTAAGAAACCATTTGTTACAAAATCTCAGGTTGAGGAAATGGTAAAGACTTTCCCGACACCTTTTCATTTATATGATGAAGCCGGAATTAGAGAGAATGCAAAAGCCGTTAAAGAGGCATTCTCATGGAACCCTGGATTCAGAGAGTATTTTGCTGTAAAGGCAACACCAAACCCATATATTTTAAAGATTTTACAGGAATATGATATGGGATGTGACTGTTCATCTTATACAGAGCTTATGCTTGCCAAATCATTAGGTTTTGATGGACAGCATATTATGTTTTCGTCAAATGATACACCGGCAGAGGAGTTTGCTTATGCAGACAAGCTTGGTGCAATTATTAACCTTGATGATTTTACACATATTGAGTTTTTAGAAGAGACAATTGGACATATTCCGGAGACAATCAGCTGTCGATATAATCCGGGTGGAGTTTTTGAACTTTCTAATGGAATAATGGACAATCCTGGTGACTCTAAGTACGGAATGACTAGAGACCAGCTTTTTGAAGCTTTTAAGATTCTTAAATCAAAAGGTGCGAAACATTTTGGTATCCATGCTTTCTTAGCTAGTAATACTGTTACAAATGAGTATTATCCAAAGCTTGCAGGAGAACTGTTTGAACTTGTTGTTGAACTCAAAAAGGAAACAGGATGTGATATCAGATTTGTAAATCTTTCAGGTGGAGTTGGAGTTGCATATTCTCCAGACCAGACACCAAATGATATCAGAGAAATTGGTGCGGGAGTACACAAGGTATATGATGAGATTCTTGTTCCAGCAGGCATGGGTGATGTTGCAATTTTCTCTGAAATGGGAAGATTTATGCTTGCACCATATGGATGTGTGGTTACAAAAGCAATACATGAGAAACATATCTACAAGGAGTACATTGGTGTTGATGCCTGTGCAGTAAACCTTATGAGACCTGCAATTTACGGTTCATATCATCACATTACTGTATTAGGAAAAGAGGATGCACCTTGTGATCATAAATACGATGTGACAGGTTCTCTCTGTGAAAACTGTGATAAATTTGCGGTAGACAGAATGTTGCCAAAAATCGATATGGGAGATTACCTTGTAATCCATGATACAGGAGCTCATGGTTTCTCAATGGGTTATAATTATAACGGTAAGCTTCGTTCGGCAGAGGTTCTTCTTAAGTCTGATGGAAGTACAAAGCTTATTAGAAGAGCTGAGACTCCAGCTGATTATTTTGCTACATTTGATTGTTTTGATGATTTAAAAATCGAAGAATAATAGAAAAGAAAGATAAGGCCACATTTTGTGGTCTTATCTTATTTTTGTCAGTACATATCCAAATTTTATCCATTTTTTCATATCTTCAATATTGTTACTGTCTACGTAAAATGTCTCACCATAATCATTTATCGGAACAAGCTTACAAGGTGATGTCTGAAAAAATTTTCTTATATAGGCGCAGTTGTTTTCAAGGTTAATAAAGATACCGGTATCACCATCCCTTATTGGGGAACGACTGATTAAAAGTGTTTCACCTTTGAAATAAACAGGATTTAAATGATTACTTGTAATTCGTATTCCCATGTGAAGATTTGACCCGAAAATTCTTTTGTATTTACTAACATTTATTTTTTCGTAATTACAGGAATCTAATATCATTCCATCACTCATATTTCCTGTGGGGATGAGTACAGTAATGTAATCATCGTGGTTTTCATTGTGTGGGAGTTTTTGGTCGTTAAACGATAGCTCTGTGTCAACAAGAGCGTCTATGAATTTTAGTTGAAGGGGGGATAAAAGCTTTAACTTTTTGGCAGTATCCAGATATGGATCGTCATAACCTGCAAGCTCGCAGGTGTATTGACCGGTTAGCTTGTATAGAAGATAACCGACATAGATATCTATTCGTGTGGTCTCGCCGTTAATAATTCGTTTATATGATGATAACGACATTTCAAGTTCTTTTGCAAATTGCGCCTGGGTTAGTCCAAGTTTCGTTCTTTCTAGCTCTAAATTGTTGGCAATAGTCATTGCCATTTTCATCTGGTCCATTTTTGAACTATTCTCCTTTAAAATAAGCAAGTAAATTTTAATTTTAGACATGAAGTGACAATTAAGTAAGTCTAAAATAGTATCTGTCAGAACACAAATCAAATATAAAAGAAACGTTAATTACTGTCAATGAAAAATGTTAAAAACTGACAAATGAAAGGGGAGATGGATGATAAGTAATGAAAATTAGGGGAAGAGTTGGTTTTTTTTAAAAACCAACTCTTTTTTTGTATAAAAATAAGGACATTCGTTGACCATGTATAGTGCAATGTTATAATCAAAGTATATGAAAAGATAAAGACTGTAAAAGTATTACATATACGAACGGCATTAGGAGGAAATATAAATGTTAGTGTTGAAAAACATAAAATATGAGGTGGACGATGAAACGGGCAAAAAGACTATTATAGATGATTTGAGCCTTAATGTAGAAGATGGTAAATTTGTCGTAATCACCGGACCAAATGGTGGTGGAAAATCTACACTCGCCAAGCTTATCATGGGAATAAATGAGATTTCAGATGGATCAATTATTTTAGACGGAGAGGATATTTCTCAAAAGAGTATTACAGAAAGAGCAAATCTTGGGATAAGCTTCGCTTTTCAGCAACCGGTGAGGTTTAAGGGAATCAAGGTTATTGATATGTTAAGACTTGCATCGGGAAAGACGTTAAGTGTAGGAGAAGCGTGTGAGTATCTTTCTAAAGTTGGTCTTTGTGCAAAGGAATATATTGACAGAGAGATAAACGATAGTTTGTCGGGTGGAGAGTTAAAAAGAATAGAAATTGCCACTGTATTGGCAAGGGGGACAAAGTATTCGATTTTTGATGAGCCGGAGGCTGGAATTGATTTGTGGAGTTTTCAGAATCTGATTCAGGTTTTTGAAAATATCAGAAAATCTATCCAGGGAACAGTGCTTATTATTTCTCATCAGGAGAGAATTTTAGAAATTGCAGATGAGATTGTAGTGATTCAGGATGGAAAAGTTAGAGAGCAGGGACCAAGAGAGGATATTTTACCGAAGCTTTTAGGTACAGCATCAGCTATCTCTGCATGTGATGTTTTAAAACAGTAATATAAATAGATTAGGAGACAAGAAATGTTAGATAATATTCAAAAACAGCTTCTTGAAGAGGTTGCTGATTTACACACGGTTCCTGAAGGTGCATACAATATCAGAGCAAACGGACAGATGGCTTCAAGAAATACTACAGCAAATATAGATATCATCACCAAAGAAGATAAAAGTGGAATTGATATTAAGATTAAATCCGGTACAAAAAATGAGAGTGTTCATATTCCTGTTGTATTAAGCCAAAGTGGAATAAAAGAGACTGTATATAATGATTTTTACATTGGTGATGATTGTGACGTTACAATAGTAGCAGGTTGTGGAATTCATAACTGTGGAGTACAGGATTCACAGCATGATGGAATTCATCGCTTTTTTGTGGGGAAAAATTCAAAGGTAATTTACGTAGAAAAACACTATGGTGGCGGAGGTGGAGATGGAAAGAGAATTCTAAATCCAGTCACAGAAGTTTATCAGGAATCTGGTAGCCATGTGGAGATGGAGATGGTTCAGATAAAGGGTGTTGACTCTACTGTCAGAACTACAAAAGCAAAGCTTGCTGAGAATGCAACGTTATTAGTCAGAGAGAGACTTATGACTCATGGAAAACAGACTGCTACAAGTGTCTATGAGGTTGAATTAAATGGAGAAAATTCAAGCACTGATGTGGTATCAAGATCAGTTGCAAAGGATGAGTCAGAGCAGATTTTTGACGCTGCTATTGTCGGAAACACTGTATGTCATGGACATGCTGAATGTGATGCAATTATTATGGGAAATGCTCATGTTGTGGCAATTCCAAAACTTGATGCAAAATGTGTTGATGCAGCATTGATTCATGAAGCTGCAATTGGTAAAATAGCAGGTGAACAGTTAATTAAATTAATGTCGTTGGGGTTAACAGAACAAGAGGCTGAGGAGCAGATTGTAAACGGATTCCTCAGATAAATTTAATATTAAAGGTGGGGTTTTTATGTCACTTTCATTCAAGGAATGGAAAGAAATTGCTATTGTGGAGTATGATGTTGTCAGCAAAAATTATAACAATAGAGTGTATGAGACTATTGTTGAAAATCCTGATGATCATACGCCGGAATTTGTACAGCTTACACTTAGAGAAGTGATTAACAAATGTGATGGGACCAATTTTGAGAATGCCATGAGAAAAGCAATAATGAAGTGTGTCTATACAAATTCAAAACTTGAGAAGGAAATACGAAAAGTAATGGACGAGTATTACGGAATATAATGAGGGATTAGTTGTGTCAAAAGAACATTTTCGATATTTAGAACAGTTGTCGGAGGCTTATCCAACAATTGGAAAAGCTTCCACTGAGATAATAAACTTACAGGCAATTTTAAATCTTCCAAAAGGAACAGAGCATTTCCTGTCTGATATACATGGTGAGTATGAGGCTTTTTCTCATGTTCTTAAAAATGGCTCAGGGGCAGTTAGAAAAAAGATAGATGATGTATTTGGAGAGACATTGTCAAACCAGGATAAGGCTGCTCTTGCAACTTTGATTTATTATCCTAGAGAAAAAATGGAAATTACTAAAAAGCATGAGAAGGATATTAACTCATGGTATAAAGTTTCGTTATACAGACTTATCGAGGTGTGTAAGACTGTATCCTCAAAATACACAAGGTCAAAGGTCAGAAAGGCACTGCCGAAAGAACATGCTTATATTATAGAGGAGCTTATAACCGAAAAGCCTGAGGTGTTAAACAAAGAGGCCTACTATGATTCAATTGTAAACACCATTGTGGAACTTGGTGCAGCAGAAAACTTTATAGTAGCGTTGTGCGAACTTATTCAGCAGCTTGCTGTTGACCATCTACATATTCTTGGGGATATTTTTGATAGAGGGCCGGGACCACATTTGATTATGGATCGTCTTTGCTCATATCATTCACTGGATATTCAGTGGGGAAACCATGATATAATATGGATGGGAGCAGCAGCTGGAAATCTGGCATGTGTTGCTACTGTAATCAGAAACAGTATCAGATACGGAAATGTCGATGTGCTTGAGGAAGGATATGGAATCAATATGGTTCCACTTACTACTTTTGCAATGAAGACATATGCTGATGACCCATGTAGGCAGTTTGTATTTAAGGTGGCTCCTAGTGGTTCAGACAACATGGAGAATGCAATAATTAAGAAAATGCACAAGGCTATTGCGATTATTCGTTTTAAACTTGAAGGACAGCTTATAAAAAAGTGGCCTGAATATGGATTACAGGATAGACTCGTTCTAGAGAAAATAGATTACGAAAATGGAACTATTGAGTATGACGGAAAAATTCATAAGCTTTTGGATAATAATTTTCCGACAATTGATCCAAGTGACCCATACAGACTTTCTGCAGAAGAAGAGGATGTAATAAACAGATTAAGGTCGTCTTTTTTACATTGCGAAAAGCTTCAGACACATGTACGTCTGCTTCTTAAGAAAGGAAGTATGTATAAGGTTTATAATGGAAATCTCCTGTTTCATGGCTGTATTCCAATGGAAAATGATGGAAGCTTTTCAAAAGTATGGGTTTATGGAAAAGAGTATCAGGGAAAAGCGTTATTAGATGTTCTTGAGGTATATGTTAGAAAAGCATTTTTTTCAAATGATGAGCGTGAAAGAGAAAAAGGGCAGGATCTTATGTGGTATGTTTGGGTATCACCAGATTCTCCATTGTATGGACGCGAAAAGATGGCAACCTTCGAGCGTTACTTTGTTGAGGATGAAGCGTTAAAAGAAGAAAAGAAAAATGCATATTATGAATTTATAAATATACCTGAATATGCGGATAAAGTTTTGTGTGAATTTGGCCTTAAAGGGGATAAAGTCCACATAGTAAACGGACATGTTCCTGTTTTGAGAATGAAGGGAGAAAGTCCGATAAAGAGTGATGGAAAGGTAATTCTTATTGATGGTGGTTTTTCAAAAACTTATAGAAAGAAAACTGGAATTGCCGGGTATACACTAATATACAATTCATATGGACTGACAATTACTGCACATGAGCCTTTTGATTCGTTAGATGCAGCAGTAAAAGATGAGGTTGATATTGTTTCAAAACGCGAAACGGTAGAACTTGCTGATAGAAGAATACTTGTTGGCGATACTGATGCAGGTGTTAAAATGCGAGAAAAGATTAATGATTTAAAGGTTTTAATTGATGCATATCGTTCAGGTGTGATTACTGAAAAAGATGATTAATTTGGGGTACTAAATGTATAAGGTAGACAGGTTTGAATTTGAGTCAAAGAAATTGGCGGATTTGGCATTAAAAGAAAAAAACGGAATACGGTATATAAAAGAAAATTCTGAGTTGGATAATCCCACGACAGCTTTGCTGATTTATAACAAATTAAATAAAAAGGGGATGTTCAAGACTCCTGTGGGTTTTACATTTTTGCTTGAATTGCAGGAACGCCTTTATTTAATGTCAGAGATAAGCAGAGAAGATATTGCGGATATTGAAATATTTGGATGGGATATGTCGGGAAAAGTACCTTCAAAAAAGGAAACCGTTCAAAAAAAGGAAACCGTTCAAAAAAAGGATGACAGTGCTTCAAAGGAATTGATTGACGAAAATAGAAAGTATAAAAAGAGATTTAGGATTTCACTTTTTTTCGTTATTGTTCTTGTGGTTGCAATTATATCAATGTTTGCGATTACATATTATACTGGAGCAAATATTATTAATTATGAAAATGAAATTATTGGAAAATATGAAGAATGGGAATCTGACCTGTCAGAGAGAGAACAACAGCTTAGAGACAAACAGAACGAATTCAAGAAGAAGGTAGAGAATTACGAAAAGAATGATTTAGACCATGAAGAGTAAATGAATTAGATTTATGTGTTGTAAATAATTTGAAAATATGGTACTATTTATACAAAAATAGGGGAAAAGTCACAGGTGAGAGATGAAAAATAAACGTATTCGATTATTTACCATTGTTTTTGCCGTGCTATTTGTCCTGACCGGATGTGCAGAACCTCTTCACGAATTGACACCTGAGGAGGAGGAGTTGATTGTTCATTATAGTGCCTATGCAGTTGCTAAGTTTAATATTTACCAAAAGGATGGTATGACCTCGGCTGAACCTACAGAAGAGGATTTAGCAAGCGTGGAGAATGAATCAAAACCACAAGATGACAATCAAAATTCGCAGAAACAGGACAATGATAATGATAGCGAGACACAAGATAAGGAGCCGTTAACAACGGCTAAAGCTAGTCTTGCACAAGCAGTGGGACAAGAAAATTTAACAGTTACATATACTGGGCTTGAGGTTTCGGAACACTATCAGGAGGGTGGATATTTCTCTTTGGATGCTTCGTCGGGATGTACATATGCAATTATGAGTTTTAAATTGGAAAATAAAACTCAGAGTGGATTGGATGTAGATGCATTTACATTAGGGCATTCATATTCTGCAACAATTGCAGGATCATTATATAAGGCAGAGAATACCTTTTTGACATATTCGTTATCCACTTACCAGGGGACTATCAATGCTGGAGAATCTGTTGATGTTGTATTGCTTTTTGAAGTTCCAAAAGGGACAAAGGTTAGCAAGGAAGATGTCACTTTGTATGCAAATATGAAGGGAACGGAGTATTTGGTAGAGTAAGGGATAATAATTTTAAGTTGGGATTTACAATATAATGTATACAGAAGTTGGAGGGAATGCAATGGATACAAATATTCTTTTGGAATCAGGAACAAATGAGTTAGAGGTACTGGAATTTACATTGGGTGATAATCATTATGGAATAAATGTTGCAAAAATCAGGGAGATTTTACAATATACTCCAGTGACACCTGTTCCAAATACACATCCGAGTGTGGAAGGAATATTTATGCCTCGTGATACAATGATTACGGTTATTAATCTAAAGGCATGTTTGGGATTGCCTCAGGATGAGGAAAAGGGTTTGTTTATTATCACTAATTTTAATAAACTCAATGTAGCATTTCATGTTGATCAGGTTATTGGAATTCATCGTGTTTCCTGGGAGTCAATTATTAAACCGGATTCTACAATTAGTGGTCAGGATGACAGTACAGCAACCGGTGTAATAAAAATGAATGGCAAACTGGTTGTAATACTGGATTTTGAGTCAATTGTATCAAGTATAAGTCCAGAAACGGGATTAAGAGTAAATGATATAGACACTATGGAAGAAAAAAATGACAGAGGTAATTCAACAATATTAATTGCAGAGGATTCACCGCTTCTTAGCAAACTTATTTCAGATTGCCTTAGAAAGTCAGGATATACAAAACTCATTGTTACAGAAAATGGACAGGAAGCATGGGATAAACTCACGGAACTTAAAAGAGAAGGAAATGTAACAAGTAAAGTAGATTGTATAATTACAGATATTGAGATGCCTCTTATGGATGGACACAGACTTACAAAGCTGGTTAAATCAGATGAGGCGTTAAAGCCAATTCCACTTATTATTTTCTCTTCACTTGTCAATGAGGAAATGAGAAGAAAAGGTGAACTTCTTGGAGCAAATGCACAGCTTACAAAACCGGAAATCGGACAGCTGGTAGATGCAATTGATAAATTAATTGCAGAAAATTCATGAGAAATAAATTAAGGGATGTGGTTTTTACTACATCCCTTATATGAGTTATAGCGGGGAAGAGTTATGAGCGAGAAATCAACGGAAAAATATCTTGATAATTTGCTTAATTCAATAAATGGCACGGAGGACTTTACTGACGAGGATGAAAAATTCTTCGGAGAACTTGATGGTGAAGCACAGGAAGATTTTTTGCGCCAATTTGAGGATGAACTGGAAACAGAAGAATATAATAGTTTTATTTCAAATTTTGAAAAGGAATTGGATAATACATCTGAATCGAAAAAATCTGAGACAACCAAGCAGATTCAGACGCCTGCCCCTTCGGACAATGATGCAACACTTGAAGAAGTTTTGTCGGATCTTGAACAGCAAAGTATGAGAGAAGCTGAACATGTAGAGTTGACAGATGAAGAGGCTGGGATGGAAGCTATCGAAGAACTTGATGATGCACTTGGAAAATTTGAATCGGATAATTTTGACGATTCGGATGATGGTAGTTTTGAAGTAGACACATTGTCAGAAATGCCAATAAGCGAGTCTGGAGAACCTGATTTATCAGGTAATGCAGGTGGAGATTTAATGGATATGCTTTCTGGTGGAGATTTGTCAGATATTGGAAGTCTTTTATCTGATGAAGAACCTCTAGAAGGAGAAGAGGACGAGTTCGAATCATATGCGAAAAATCAGATGGAGGGGATTGAAAAAGCAACTTCAGAAAAAGTATCATCAGAAAAGGGAGATGAACCTAAGGAAAAGTTGGGATTTTTTGCTAGAATTATTAAAATGCTATTTAAGGAGGCAGGACCTGAAGAAGCGCAGGATGGAACTTCGGACGATAAACAAGATGGCGTTTTAGATGAAAATCAGCAGATATTAAAAGAACTCGACCAAAGTGAGAAAAAAGAAAAAGCAAAAAAAGAGAAAAAGCCAAAGAAAGAAAAACCCAAAAAGGAGAAAAAGCCAAAGAAAGAAAAGAAACCAAAGCCAAAGAAGGAGAAGAAACCAAAGGAAAAGGACAATACGCCAAAGCTTCCTAAAGGACCGGTAAGAATGATAGTATTGCTGGTTGCTTCTATGTTTGCTCTTGTTATGGTTGGCGTTAATCTTCTTGGAAATCAGGCGAACATTAATCTTGCAAGAAGTGATTTTGACCAGGCAATTTCGGATGTTAGTCAGTTAGATGAGTCTGGACTTGGACTATATACATCAGCATTTGATAAGCTCGATGGACTTAGTCTAAGCGGCGAGAATAAGAAGATTTATAATAAACTGACAGTATTGGCCGCTGTTTCTACAAAATATGATGCATACATATCATTTAAGTCTATGGGGTATGAGGGTATGGCAATGGATTCTCTTGTTGGTGCGGCAGGAAGAGTAGATTTGAATCTTGATGCCGCAAAAGAGTTTGACTGTGAAGAAGAACTCATGGGAGAAAAGGTAATCATTGAGAATACACTTGCGTCTGAGTACAATATGACTTATGATGATGCAGTAGAGTTATATAAAATTAGAAACAGAAATAAATACACAATTGAGTTGAAGAAGAAAATGCTTGAACTCGGCTTGGAATGGGAGACAAGATGATAGCAATAATTGATTACAATGCAGGAAATCTAAAAAGCGTTGAGAAGGCATTGGTATCTATTGGGGAAGAATGTGTTATTACAAGAGACAGACATGAGATTTTGTCGGCAGACAAGGTTATTTTGCCAGGAGTTGGTGCTTTTGGAGATGCTATGTCGCAACTTAAAAAGTATGAGCTTGACAAAGTGATTCATGAAGTGGCAGACAAAAAGACACCTTTTTTAGGAATCTGTCTTGGTCTTCAGTTGTTATTTGAGGGAAGTGATGAGTCTTCAGGGGTGGAAGGCTTACATTTACTTGATGGGCAGATACTTCGAATTCCGGATAAGGAGGGACTTAAGATTCCACACATTGGATGGAATTCACTAGAACTAATTAATCAGGGAAAATTATTTGAAGGTTTACCATCAAATCCTTACGTTTATTTTGTTCATTCATATTATCTAAAGGCAAAGGATGAACAGATAGTAAAGGCAACTACTGACTACAGTACATGTATTCATGCATCAGTTGAAAAGGACAATGTATTTGCTTGTCAGTTTCATCCGGAAAAGAGTAGTTCAGTAGGTCTTAAAATACTTAAAAATTTTGCATCAATAGGGGAGGGCAGATAAATGTTTACAAAGAGAATAATCCCTTGTTTGGATGTGAATAATGGAAGAGTAGTAAAAGGCGTTAATTTTGTAAATTTAAGAGACGCAGGGGATCCGGTTGAGATTGCTGCGGCATATGATAAGGCGGGAGCTGATGAGGTGGTATTTCTTGATATTACAGCCTCAAGTGACAATAGGGGAACTGTTGTCGATATGGTAAGAAAAGTAGCAGAAAAGGTGTTTATTCCATTTACAGTAGGTGGTGGAATTAGAACTGTTGATGATTTTAAAGCGCTTCTTCGTGAAGGAGCAGACAAGATTTCCATCAATTCTTCAGCTATAAATACACCAAATCTGATTTCTGATGCTGCTGATAAGTTTGGAAGTCAGTGCGTTGTTGTTGCAATAGATGCAAGAAGAAGAGCTGATGGAAGCGGCTGGAACGTGTATAAAAACGGAGGAAGAATTGATACCGGACTAGATGCTGTTGAATGGGCTATGAAGGCTAATAAAATGGGTGCTGGTGAGATTCTTCTGACAAGTATGGATTGCGATGGTACTAAGGCGGGATATGACATTGAACTTACCCGTTTAATCGCTGAGAATGTGTCAATACCCGTAATTGCATCGGGTGGAGCTGGTACAATGGATCATTTTTATGATGCACTTACAGAAGGAAAGGCTGATGCAGCTCTTGCAGCTTCTCTTTTCCATTATAAGGAATTAGAAATAATGGATTTGAAGAATTATCTTGCTGATCGTGGCGTGTCTGTTAGAAGGTAGATAAAATGGGAATGTTAGCAGATGATTGGGCTAAGGCGCTCGAGGGTGAATTTAAGAAGCCTTATTACAAAAAACTGTATCAGTTTGTAAAGGAAGAATATTCTAAAACTGTAGTTTTCCCACCGGCAGATGATATTTTTAATGCTATGCATTTTACACCTCTTGATAAGGTGAAGGTCCTTATTCTAGGACAAGACCCTTATCATGATGTAAATCAGGCTCATGGATTATCATTTTCGGTATTACCGGAACAAAAGAAGATACCGCCATCTCTTCAGAATATTTACAAGGAACTTAATCGTGATCTTGGCTGTTATATTCCTAATAATGGTTATTTAAAAAAATGGGCCGACCAGGGAGTATTATTACTTAACACAGTTCTTACAGTTCGTGCTCATCAGGCTAATTCTCATAAGGGAATGGGATGGGAAGAATTTACAGATGCGATTATATCTGCTGTAAATGAGCAGGACAGACCAATAGTGTATATGCTCTGGGGCTCGCCGGCACAGAAGAAAATCAGTATGTTGGACAATAGCAAGCATCTTATTTTAAAGACAACACATCCAAGTCCATTGTCTTGTTATAGGGGGTTTGATGGTTGTGGGCATTTTAGTAAGGCAAATGAATTTTTGAAGAACAATGGGGTAGAGCCAATAGACTGGCAGATTGAAAATATATAGGATATTCATATTAAACTAGTTTATGCCGATATAGTAAATGATAGTAAAGGATTATAGTCGTTGTATATTCAAAGGAGTGGGTTTAATGGCAAGAATTAACGGATGGGATTCATCATCTATTTCTACATTGTTTTCAAGTATTAATTCTTCTGGAAGAATGAAGACAAGTTCTCCGATTTTTTCTAGTGTGGATATTAGTACATATAGTAGTATAAAGAGTGGAAGTTACTATAAGCTAGTTAAGTCTTATTATGCACAGGGACTTGATGAAAAGGCTTCGTCTCTTATTTCTCCATCTATATCTACTTCTGCTGATTCAGCAAAGACACTGGGTAACATTCAGTCGGCTGCTGGTGAATTGACAGATTCAGCAAAAGTGCTGTACAAGAATGCAGGTGCGGTGTTTAAGAAGGATTCAGATGGAGCCTATAATACAGATGACATTCTAAAGAAGGTATCGCAATTTGTAGATGATTATAATGAATTGGTTTCGAGTGCTTCTAAATCGGAAACATCAAAAATTACTAATACGCTTGAATCGTTAGAATCACTTACAAATTCTAATTCAAAAACCTTAGAGAAGATTGGTATTTCTGTTAGTACGTCAAGCGGAAAGCTTTCTATGGACGAAGAAACCTTTAAAAACGCTGATATGAATGTTGTAAAAAGCCTTTTTGGTGGAACGGGTTCATATGGATATGGCGTGGCTGTAAAAGCTTCTATGATAGAAAGTAATGCCAGACTTGAAGCTTCAAAATCAAATACATATTCTTCAAAAGGTGGATATAACAGTACTTATAATTCGGGATATGTTTACAATAAGACAACATAAAGTGATTAATGTAAAAAAATCTCAGTATCAAAATTGATACTGAGATTTTTTCTGGTAAATTAGTTATCGTTTTCATCTTCTTCAGACATTGAGTAAACCTGACGTTTACGAGCCATTTCATCGCTCTCAAGATACTCGTCGTAAGTTGTGATTTTATCAATCATTGAACCATTTGGAAGGAATTCAATAATTCTGTTTGCAGTAGTCTGTACAACCTGATGGTCACGACAGGCAAAGAGAATAACACCAGGGAACTTAATCATTCCGTTGTTAAGTGCTGTGATTGATTCCATGTCAAGGTGGTCTGTAGGTTCGTCAAACATAAGAACATTGCTTCCCATAATCATCATACGAGAGAGAAGAACACGAACTTTTTCTCCTCCTGAAAGAACACGCATTTTCTTAACTCCGTCTTCACCTGCAAAAAGCATACGTCCAAGGAAACCACGAACATAAGTAGCATCCTTAATTTCAGAGAAGGTTGTGAGCCAATCAACAATTAAGTCATCTGTATCAAAAATGGCTGTGTTATCTTTAGGGAAGTAAGACTGGCTTGTTGTAACTCCCCATTTAAAAGTTCCCTCATCAGGCTCCATCTCTCCTGCAAGAATTTTAAAGAGTGTTGTCTTTGCAAGCTCGTTTCCACCAACGAATGCAATTTTGTCGTCGTGGTTAACTGTGAAAGAAATATTGTCTAACACTTTTACACCATCAATTGTTTTTGAAATACCCTCTACAAATAGAACGTCATTTCCAATTTCGCGCTCTGGGCGGAAATCAATGTATGGATATTTACGGCTTGAAGGACGGATGTCATCAAGCTGAATTTTTTCCAATGCACGTTTACGTGAAGTAGCCTGCT
This sequence comes from Agathobacter sp., assembly GCA_045123895.1. Lineage (GTDB taxonomy): Bacteria > Bacillota > Clostridia > Lachnospirales > Lachnospiraceae > Roseburia. Next base: position 93,603 of record JBGVKW010000108.1, on the reverse strand, counting down.
TAGATTTTGAAGCATTAGCAGAGAATCGCTGAATGAAATCTTGCAATTCTTTGATTTTCTCTTCTTTCTTTTTGTTGGCTTCCTTCATCTGACGAACAATAAGCTGACTTGATTCGTACCAGAAATCATAGTTTCCAGCATATAACTGGATCTTTCCATAATCCATATCTGCAATGCTTGTGCAGACTTTGTTTAAGAAATAACGGTCATGTGATACAACAATAACAGTATTTTCAAAGTTAATAAGGAATTCTTCAAGCCATGCAATAGCATCAAGGTCTAAGTGGTTAGTTGGCTCATCGAGAAGAAGAATATCCGGATTTCCAAAAAGTGCCTGGGCAAGAAGAACCTTGACTTTGATGGCTCCAGGAAGGTCTGCCATAAGTGTGTAATGGTCCTCAGTTGCAACTCCAAGTCCGTTTAAGAGTGTAGCAGCATCTGACTCAGCATTCCATCCATCCATATCAGCAAATTCAGCTTCAAGCTCGCTGGCACGGATTCCATCCTCATCGGAAAAGTCTTCCTTCATGTAAATAGCATCTTTTTCTTTCATTATGTCATAGAGACGCTTATTTCCCATAATTACAGTGTCAAGAACAGAATATTCATCATACTTGAAGTGATCCTGCTGGAGAAATGAAAGTCTCTGTCCTGGTGTGATAGCAATTTCACCATTTGTAGGTTCAAGCTGTCCGGAAAGTATTTTCAAAAAAGTAGATTTTCCGGCACCATTTGCACCGATTAATCCGTAACAGTTTCCTTCTGTAAATTTAATGTTAACATCTTCAAATAACGCTTTTTTTCCAATTCTTAATGTAATGTTATTTGCACTAATCATTTTTTTGACCTTTCTATAAAAAATTAATAAAGTATTCAGTAAAATGCATCGCTTTATATTTTATCGTAAAATATGTTTTTTGCAAGCGTTTTCTGTGGAAAAGCACATAGATAAGTGATATAATACTTTCGTACTATTGCATATTAGGAGCAGATAAGATGGGGGAAAAAAGCATAATTCAAAATATTCCAATTGGGATAGCTGTAATTAGTATAGAAAAACCGTTCAAGATAGTAGAAGCAAATGATGAATTCTATAGTATGTATGGTTTTGATAACAGCCTAGATTTTGAGTCTGATAATATTATGATTGTGACAGAGCAGTATGAAAAAGTCTTAGAAGAAATGCTACATAATTGCTTTTCACAGTGCAAAAATGGACAGGCTGAAGTGAAAATTCCGCATAAGAGTGGTTTTGAAAAATGGACTCTTATGAGATGTAATATGGACGAAAAAGACAGGGAAAACCGGCAGGCACATATTGTATGCTTAGATATAAATGAGAAGAAACAAATTGAGTCTGAACTGTATTTTCTGGGAAGACAATATGATGTAATGGAAGAGGTTTCAGAAGGAAATCCCTTTGATTATGATGTAAGTAATAAAAAAATATTTATATCCTTTGATAATAACATTAAGGGCAGAAAATTAAACGAAGAATTATATTTGGATTTTTCTGAAACATTAAAAAAAATTCATCCTATAGATAGAAATGTTTTCGAAAATGAAATGCTAAAGGCATCGCTTAATGAAATGAGTGGCAGTGTGGACTTTAGATATAATATTTCAGAAGAAAATAAAAAACCGAAATATCTGTGGTATAGGATATTGTATCGAAGTGTTTTGGATATAAACGGCAAAATTGCAAGAGTTATCGGAAGATGCAGAAATGTGGAATCTGATATGGCATTAAAAGATAAAGTGAGACGTGATCCGCTTACGAAGCTGTTTAATAAGGTTGAGATTAAGACTATAGTTGAAGATATTCTGGTAAAGGAACCCAATGCTACACATGTCCTATTTGTAATTGATATAGATAATTTTAAGTCGATAAACGACACCTTTGGTCATACCTTTGGTGATACGGTAATTTCTGATATTGCACATATTTTAAAAGAACATTTCAGAGGTGATGATGTCGTCGGAAGAGTTGGGGGCGATGAGTTCTTAGTTCTGATGAGAAATATTAGTGTTGAAATCGCAGTAAATAAGGCAAAGAGACTGTGCAAGATTCTAAAAAGAGAATACACAGGTGGTGATGTTGTGCGTCATACTTCTGCCAGTATTGGAATTGCAGTATCTGGTGTCGACGGAAATACATATGATGAACTTTTTGAAAAAGCTGATCATGCAATGTATAGGGCAAAGAAGGATGGAAAAGATGGATTCAGGATTGCAATGGAGGATGATAAGGGTCCAATACATCACAAAGATAATACAAATGAAAAGCGCAGTGAAATAGAGGAAAGGGATAAAGACTTTCTTGCTTTTGCTTTGAATATTTTATCTCATGCAAGAAATATTGATGCCTCATTAAACCTTTTGCTTGAGAAGATACTTTCACAGTATAACCTGGATCTTATTACTGTAAGTGAGCAAAATAATAAGGATGATGAGATTATTCTTACAAATTATGCTGGAAAAAACATATCAATGTATGAAAAAACTGTATTTCCAAAAATGGGGATAAGTGATAAGCTTCCAGAGGTTGGAATGGCAAAATGTCTTGATGGAATTAATGTTTCTTCATATTTGGATATTTTTGAAAAGCAGGGAATAGAAGTTGATAAAGACTTTTTAGCAAATGTTCATATGGTTGCAGGCAAATTCGAATATATTGGAAACAGGCATGGAATTTGTTGTTTTTGTTCTTTTGAAAAGGATAAAAAATGGACAGAATCTGAGATACTTATTCTTGGGGAATTGTCAAGGACAATAGGAGTATTTGCATCACTTCGTTCCAGAATAGAACAGTCAAATGCAGATATCAGAAAGATACAAAACAAAGACCAGCTGACGGGGCTTCTTACACTTGATGTATTTAAAGGTGAATTTAGAAAAGCCGTGGAAGATAATTGCAATCATAAGAAACTTTGTCTTTGTTACTTTGATATAAATAATTTTGGGTATATCAATGAAAACTATGGTTATCAGATAGGAGACAAAATTTTAAGAGTATTATCAAGAGATATTGAAGAATCAGACAATGTGATTTTGAGCTGCCGTCTGTACTCGGATTTTTTTATTATGCTGCTTGGCGGAGAAGACAAAGAGAGTATTGTTAGATATATAAATAAAAAGCATAAGGAATTTGTGAATCAAAACAATCATCAGTATCCAAATTGCGGCCTTGCACTGACGACTGGTTTATATTTTATTGATGATGAAAAAATAGATGTTGATGTTGCCATTGAAAATGTAAATCTTGCCTGGAAAAAGGCTAAGAGAAACAGAAGCACCAAAGTTGTCGTGTTTGAGGAAAAATTCCGAAAAGAACGAGGCGAGGAACAACAGGTGGTTGGAGAATTCTATGAATCTTTATATAAAGGTGATTTTCTGCCATATTTTCAACCCAAATTTAATCTTGTTACAAATGAGATTTATGGCGCTGAAGCTTTGGCCCGCTGGAAGAGAGCTGACGGGAAAATTGTTCCACCTATAAAATTTATTGATTCTCTTGAAAAGATTGGATATATTACGGATCTTGATTTTTGTATTTTTGAAGAAACTCTAAAAACGATGTTGGAATGGAAAAAGCAGGGATTAAGATCGATAGTGGTTTCCGTTAATTTTTCCGGAAAGCATTTTGAAGCTGATTCAAACGATTTTATGAAAAGAATAAACCAACTTATGAAGCGTTATCCGGTAGAACCATCGAATTTGGAGATAGAGATAACGGAAGGGGTAATGGTTAAAAATTATGAATCACTTGTTAAATCACTTGGAGAACTCAGGGAAAAAGGCTTTAGGGTTGCAGTGGACGATTTTGGTACAGGTTTTTCATCGCTTTCAATTCTTACAGATATACCGGCTGATGTTGTTAAAATGGACAAGAGTTTTTTGGATAAGGAAATATCACAAAAAAATATAGCAGTTCTAAAAAGCATTGGAGATTTGGTAAATACGACGGGGCGAGAAATTGTATTTGAGGGTGTTGAGACGGAAGAACAACGAAGGGTACTTGTTGAATGTGGTTTTTCTTATGGTCAGGGCTTTCTGTGCAACAGACCTATACCAAGCGAAGAATTTAAAAAATTGTATCTTTAAAAATAGGAATGTACTCCTAAAAAGACTTGATTTTTAAATTAGAAAAAACTATTATAAATTATAGATGTAAAATGTCAAAAAACGTAATGGGAGGATTTTTATCATGGCTAGAGCTAAACAGTCAATGGATGGTAATACAGCTGCTGCACATGTTGCATATGCTTATACAGAGGTGGCAGGAATTTATCCAATTACACCATCCAGTCCTATGGCAGATTCGGTAGATCAGTGGTCTGCAGCAGGACAGAAAAATATTTTTGGTAGTACAGTAAAAGTAGTTGAAATGGAGTCTGAGGCAGGTGCCGCAGGAACAGTTCATGGTTCACTTGCTGCAGGAGCACTTACTACAACATTTACTGCTTCGCAGGGTCTTCTTCTTATGATTCCAAATATGTACAAAATCGCAGGAGAAAACCTTCCATGTGTATTTGATGTTTCTGCTCGTACAGTTTCATCACATGCACTTAATATTTTCGGAGATCACAGTGACGTATATGCTTGTCGTCAGACAGGTTTTGCAATGCTTTGTGAGACAAACCCACAGGAGGTTATGGATCTTTCTCCAGTAGCACATCTTGCTGCTCTTGAAGGAAAAGTTCCTTTCATTAACTTCTTCGATGGATTCCGTACATCACACGAGATTCAGAAGATAGAGAAGTGGGATTATGAAGATCTAAAAGAGATGTGTCCTATGGATGCAGTAGAAGAGTTCAGAGCACATGCTCTTAACCCAGAGCATCCAGCAGCTCGTGGATCACATGAGAACGGAGACATCTTCTTCCAGCATAGAGAGGCTTGCAACTCATTCTATAACAATCTTCCAGCAATTGTTGAGAAGTATATGGATAAAGTTAATGCAAAACTTGGAACAGATTACAAATTATTCAACTATTATGGAGCACCAGACGCAGAGCGAGTTATTATCGCTATGGGTTCTATCAACGATGTGGCTGAAGAAGTAATTGATTATCTTACAGCAAAGGGAGAAAAAGTCGGACTTGTAAAAGTACGTCTTTACCGTCCTTGGTCATCAGAAGCTCTTCTTAATGTTATTCCAAAAACTGCAAAGAAGATTGCTGTATTAGACCGTACAAAAGAGCCAGGATCACTTGGTGAGCCATTATACTTAGATGTAGCTGCAACACTTCGTGAGGCAGGAATGAGCGATGTTGTTCTTGTTGGTGGTCGTTATGGACTTGGTTCAAAGGATACACCACCTTCATCAGTATTTGCAGTATATTCTGAGCTTGAGAAAGATGTTCCAAAGAATAGATTTACAATTGGTATCAATGATGATGTTACAAACCTTTCACTTCCAGAGGTTAAACCAGCTCCAATTACTTCTGCACCTGGAACAAAAGAGTGCAAATTCTGGGGACTTGGTGGAGATGGAACTGTAGGTGCGAACAAGAACTCTACAAAGATTATTGGAGACCATACAGATAAATATATCCAGGCATATTTCCAGTATGACTCAAAGAAGACTGGTGGAATCACAATTTCTCATTTGAGATTTGGAGACAACCCAATAAAGAGTCCATATTACATCAATCAGGCTGACTTCGTAGCATGTCATAATCCTGCATATGTAATTCAGGGTATGAAGATGGTTCAGGATGTTAAGCCAGGCGGTGTATTTATGATTAACTGTCAGTGGTCTGATGAAGAATTAGCTGAGCATTTAAATGCTGATGCAAAGAAGTATATTGCTGATAACAATATTCAGCTTTATACAATTAATGCCATTGATAAGGCAATCGAGATTGGAATGGGTAAGAGAACTAATACAATTCTCCAGTCTGCTTTCTTCAAACTTGCAGATGTAATGCCAATCGATCAGGCTGTTGATTATATGAAACAGGCTGCAAAGAAGTCTTACTCAAAGAAGGGTGACGCAGTAGTAGAGATGAACTACAAAGCAATCGATGCTGGTGTTGATGCAGTACATAAAGTAGAGGTTCCAGATTCATGGAAGAATCCTGAGGCAGATGCTCCTAAGGCAGAACGTACAGGTCGTCCAGAAGTTGTTAAGCTTGTTAACGATCTTCTTGATCCTATTTCAAAGATGGATGGAGATTCTCTTCCTGTATCAGCATTTACAGATATTGCTGACGGACAGTTTGTAACAGGTGCTTCAGCATATGAGAAGAGAGGAACAGCGGTTACTGTACCAGAGTGGAATGCTGAGAAATGTATTCAGTGTAATAACTGTGCATTTGTTTGTTCTCATGCAACAATTCGTCCATTCTTACTTTCAGATGATGAAGTAAAAGCTGCTCCAGATAATATCAAGCTTGCTGATATGAAACCAAAAGCTGGTGCATATAAATATACAATGAGTGTTTCACCACTTGATTGTATGGGGTGTGGAGAGTGTATCACAGTATGTCCTACAGCAGCAATTGAGATGAAACCACAGGATTCTCAGTCAGCTGAGCAGCCTGTATTTGATTACTTGGTAGCAAATGTTAAGAAGAAAACTGATGCCGGAATGGTGGATACTACACCTAAAGGTTCTCAGTTTAATCAGCCACTCCTTGAGTTCTCAGGCTCATGTGCAGGATGTGCTGAGACATCTTATGCAAGATTAATTACACAGTTGTTTGGAGAGCAGATGTACATTTCAAATGCTACAGGATGTTCTTCAATTTGGGGTAACCCAGCAGCTACTTCACCATATACAGTAAACATTGAGTCTAAGAAAGGACCAGCATGGTCTAACTCATTGTTCGAGGATAATGCAGAGCATGGTCTTGGAATGTATGTAGGTCAGAAGTATTTACGTGATCGCGCAATTGAGTTTGCAGCAGCATGTGCAACAAGTGATAAAGCATCTGCAGAGCTTAAAGCAGCATATGAAGCATTTGATGCTACAAAAGATAAGACAAAAGAAAATGTTGAGCCTACAAAGGCATTAATCGCAGAGTTAGAGAAGGCAGCGGCAGCTGGATGTCCAGATGCAAAAGCAGCTCTTGAGAAGAAAGATTACCTTGGAAAGAAATCAGTATGGATTTTCGGTGGTGACGGATGGGCATACGATATCGGATACGGCGGATTAGATCATGTTCTTGCTTCAGGTGAGAATGTAAACGTAATGGTATTCGATACAGAGATGTATTCAAATACAGGTGGTCAGGCTTCAAAGGCTTCTAACATTGGTGAAGTTTGTCAGTTCGCAGCAGCTGGTAAAGAAATCGGAAAGAAATCACTTTCTGAGATTGCTATGCAGTATGGATATGTTTATGTAGCACAGATTGCTCTTGGTGCAAATCCGGCTCAGGCTGTAAAAGCAATTGTTGAAGCAGAAGCATATGATGGACCTTCTCTTATTATTGGATACGCTCCATGTGAACTTCATGGAATTGCTAAGGGTGGAATGAATCATTGTCAGGATGAGATGAAATTTGCTGTAAAAGCTGGATATTGGAATCTCTTCAGCTTCAATCCTGCACTTAAAGCAGAGGGCAAGAATCCATTTACTCTTACATCAAAAGCAGGAGATGGATCTTATCAGGATTTCCTTAACAATGAGGCTAGATATACTCGTCTTGTTAAGCCGTTCCCAGAAAGAGCAGAGAGATTATTTGCTGAGTCTGAGAAAGCTGCGACAGAACGTTTCAGTCATTTAGAAAAATTAATCAAGCTCTACGGAGAGGATTAAAATAATAAGCTTTTTACAGCGGTAAGTTTATCTTACCGCTGTATTTTTTGGTACTTTTGATATGTGACATTTGCGTGTATATAGTGTAGGGGCTATGTTCAAAACGCAATATTTTGTAGTTTTTCTTCTTTTTCCATTTACAAAGGGCAACTATAATGATACAATAATTCTAGTGATGATACACCTTGGAGGATTGGTTATGGCAGGCGTTTTTAGCGTGCTTAAGCGACGGTCTAATGAAAAAAGGCACCGTGAAAATAAGCGGGTGGGTGTTAAAATACGTGAAAGGATGCGCAAAAAAGTGGATAGAGATGATTTTTTGTTAGCTCAGATTGATGAGTTTCGTGAAAAAGCTCAGCATCTTCAGGAGATGCTTAATACAAAGGAATCAAAGGCACAGGAACTTCAAAGCATCGTTGAGGAGAGGGAATCAAAAGCAGAGGAATTACAGCAGATCCTTGATGAACGTCAGGAGAAGGCAGATGGAATTACTGCTGTTGTTGAAAAACAGATAGATATTTTGATTGAGAAAGTAAACGCAAAAATGCAGGAGATAGAGGCATCAATGGGTGCCAATATGAATAATCTCAGTCAGTCAGTTATGGGCCAAGTGGACAACCTTGGAAGAAATGTTAATTCTGAGATGGGGAATCTTGGAAGAGCATTAAGTGGTGAAATCACTGGAATTGAGCAGAAATTTGGTGGTACTATTGAGATGACAAAGCAGATTACTGAGGAATCTGCATCTGAGATTATGAGTGTTGTTGATAAAACTAATGCTCAGATGTTACAGTCTCTTGGTGAACTTAATGACCAGTTGGTAGCGCTTAAACAGGATTTAGGAGACAAGGTACATACGGAGAATGTTAAGTGCTTCCGTAATATTCAGGATTTATTTAAAGTTATGGGAGAGAAGGTTGATTCCATTAATGAGCTTGAAGTAGAGGTTAAATCGGCAAAGACATTCTCGGTGTTGACAATGGTATTGGCTATAATTAATACATTTGGATTTGTTGCCATTGTTTTGTATGTGTTTGGTGTGTTTGGAAAATTTATGTAAATATGATTATATCAGTAAATGCAATTCTCTAAATTAAGAGAATTGCATTTTGTTAATTCACGTGAGTTGATAAGGAGCATTTATGACGAAAAATATTATTAGAGTTATCGGACACAAAAATCCTGATACTGATTCGATTTGTGCTGCAATAGCATACGCTAATTTAAAAGCAAAAGTAGATGATACAAAAGAATATATTCCAATGAGAGCGGGAAATATCAGTGCTGAGACTGCTTTTGTATTAGATTATTTTGGCGCTGGGGAACCAGAACTGATGACAGACGTGGGAACCCAGCTTAAGGATATTTACATTAGAAAAACTGAGGGCGTAAGCAGTCATATATCCATGAAAAAAGCGTGGGAAATGATGAAGATATTAAACGTAGTTACACTTCCGGTTGTAAACGTAAAAAATAAGCTTGAAGGAATAATTGTGACCGGTGATATTACAAAGTCGTATATGGATGTATATGATAATGCTATTTTATCAAGAGCCAGAACACAGTACAGAAATATTGCGGAGACATTAGAGGGTACAATTGTAACCGGTAATGAGCATGGATATTTTATTAAAGGAAAAGTAGTCGTAGGAGTTGGTTCGACAGAGGTATTAGAAGGTAATGTTGAGGAAGATGACCTTGTTATTATTGGTGACAGGGAAGAAGCTCAACTTTCATGCATTAAGGAAAATTGTAGCTGTATGATCGTTACAAATGCTTGTGAGGTAAGCCAAGAGGTAATTGAGGCTGCAAATGCAAGAGATATTGTTGTAATAAGTTCTCCTTATGATTCTTTTACCGTTGCTCGATTGATTAATCAAAGTATGCCAATTAAGTATTTTATGACAAAGGAAAATATTATTCACTTTGATCTAGATGATTTTGTTTCTGAGGTAAAGGATGCTGTTGTTAACATTAGACACAGATCTTTTCCTGTTGTTGATGAGAATCAGAATTATGTTGGTATGTTATCAAGACGACATTTGATTAATGCAAGAAAAAAACAGATTATTCTTGTTGATCATAATGAAAAGTCACAGGCAGTATCTAATATAGAGGATGCAGAGATACTTGAGATAATCGATCATCACAGGATAGGAAGTCTTGAGACGGTTGCACCGGTTTATTTTAGAAATCAGCCACTTGGATGTACTTCTACAATAATTTATCAGATGTATCAGGAAAAAGGAGTTGAGGTTTCAAAGCAGATGGCCGGACTTATGTGTGCTGCAATCTTGTCTGACACATTGGTTTTTAGATCTCCTACATGTACAGAGGTGGATAAGGATACGGCAAAGATTTTAGCTGAGATTGCGCAGATTGATATTCAGGAGTTTTCTCAGAAAATGTTTGAAGCTGGAAGTAATTTCAATAGCAAAACAGAAGAAGAAATACTGAATCAGGATTTTAAAATATTCCATTCTGGAGATTATACATTTGGTGTTTCACAGATTAGTGCCATGTCAAAGGTTGAACTTGAAAAGGTAGAAAAGAGGGTTTCTTCGCATATGGAGAAGATGCTTGTAGACAAGAAACTTGACATGTATTATGTTATGCTTACAAATATTCTTGAGGAATCAACATATTTGATTTATACAGGTGACGAGGCTGCGTCAATTGCTGCAAAAGCATATAATCAGTCACAAAATGAGCAGGGCTTAATGCTTAAAGGGGTAGTTTCTAGAAAGAAACAGCTTATTCCGGAACTCATAAATGTCATAAACGAACAGTAAAGAAAGGCAAGAGGTGATAGTGATGAAGTTTACAAAGTTACACGGTTGTGGAAATGATTATGTATACGTGAATTTATTTGAAGAAAAGATAAACGATCCTGCAAAGATGTCAATTTTTGTAAGTGACAGACATTTTGGAATTGGTTCTGATGGTCTCATTACAATTGGTCCTTCAGATAAGGCTGATTTTAGAATGAGAATTTATAATGCTGATGGTTCTGAGGCCGAGATGTGTGGAAACGGGGTTCGTTGTGTGGCGAAATATGTATATGATCATAAATTAACTCAGAATACACAAATAAGTGTAGAAACAGGGGCTGGCATTAAATATCTTACTTTATTTGTCGAGAACGGAAAGGTAGCAAGTGTAAAAGTTGATATGGGTGAACCTGTTTTAGAGCCTTCGCTTATTCCTGTTGTTTCTGACTCAGATAAAGTAATAGATGAGCCAATTGAAGTGTGTGGCAAACAGTGGAATATGACATGTGTTTCCATGGGAAATCCTCATGCTGTTGTGTTTGTGGATGATGTGAAGAATTTTGAAATAGAAAAATACGGACCTTCTTTTGAAAAACATGAACGTTTTCCAATGAGAACAAATACAGAGTTTGTTCAGGTTGTATCGAGAGAGGAAGCGATAATGCGAGTTTGGGAGCGTGGTTCAGATGAAACATGGGCTTGTGGAACAGGAACCTGTGCGACTGTTATGGCATGTATTTTAAATGGGAAGACAGATGATAAAGTTCTCGTGCATTTACGAGGTGGTGACCTTATTATTGAATATGACAGACAGACAAATCATATTTATATGACAGGACCGGCAACGGAAGTATTTACTGGGGAGATTGATTATGAAGATTAAAAAATTGCTTGAAAAAATGGAATACAGTTTGTTATCAGGTGATCTGGATACTGAAATCTCTACACTTGTTTATGACTCAAGAAAAGTAGAAGAGGGATCTGTGTTTGTCTGTATTTCAGGAAGTGTAAGGGATGCCCATGAATTTATTCCTGATGTAATTTTAAAAGGCGCAGCTGCAATAATTGTAGAGAAAGATGTAGCAATAACTGAGGGCGTTACATATATTAAAGTAGATAACACAAGACTTGCACTTGCATGTATGTCAGCTGCATATTTTGATTATCCGGCAGAAAAATTAAAGACAATTGGTATTACAGGAACAAAAGGTAAGACTACAACTACTTATATGGTTAAATCAATTCTCGAGTCGTCAGGAATAAAGACTGGATTGATAGGAACAATAGAGTCAATTTGTGGAGAGGAAAGAATTCCAGCAGCAAATACAACACCAGAATCATACAGGGTACAGGAACTGTTTGCTCAGATGGTAGATGAAGGTCTTGATGCTGTGGTTATGGAAGTATCGTCCCAGGCACTTATGCTCCATAGAGTATCTGGTTTTACTTTTGATATAGGTGTATTCACAAACCTTGAACCAGATCACATAGGCGAGAATGAACACAAAGACTTTGATGATTATATGCACTGCAAGAGTCTTTTGTTTAGACAATGTAAGCTTGGAATTTTCAATGGCGATGATGAACACCTAGAAGGTATCATGAAGGGTCATACATGTCAGGTGGAGACTTATGGTTATAGTTCAAAGAACAATCTGGTAGCAGAGAATGTGGAACTCAAAAATGAACACGGCGCTTTAGGTGTAAAATATCACGTTTCAGGACTTATGGATTTTGATGTGGAAGTGAATGTGCCTGGAAGCTTTAGTGTATATAATTCACTTACTGCAATTGCAATTTGTCACCATTTTAATGTGGATGTAAATGTAATTAAAAAAGCCCTTTTAGAGGCAACTGTAAAGGGCAGAATAGAAATAGTACCTGTGACAAAAAGATATACGCTTATGATTGATTATGCACACAATGCAATGTCTTTGGAAAGTCTTTTATCTACGTTAAAAGAATATAATCCTAAGAGACTGGTTTGTCTATTTGGATGTGGTGGAAACAGGGCAAAATCGAGAAGATATGAAATGGGAGAAGTTTCATCACGATTGGCAGATCTTACGGTGATTACATCTGACAATCCTAGAAATGAAGAACCTATGGACATCATTAATGATATTTTGCAGGGTGTGAAAAAAGCGGATGGAGAGTTTGTTACTATTCCAGATAGAAAAGAGGCAATTGCATATTGCATGAAGAATGCACATGATGGAGATATAATTATTCTGGCAGGAAAAGGTCATGAAGATTATCAGGAGATAAAGGGTGTTAAGCACCATATGGATGAGAGAGAACTTATAATGGATATAATAAAAGAAAATCCTGATATAAAACTTTAATCATCGAATAATGGGAGAGTATGTATGTCTGTTTTCAGGGGGGCAGGAGTTGCTTTGGTTACTCCTTTTAAGGAGGATAAAAGTGTTAATTTCGAGGTACTAGAGAGATTGATTGATGCACAGATAAAGGGGAAAACAGATGCACTTATTGTTTGCGGGACAACTGGAGAACCTGCAACGATGTCGGAGCAAGAGCGATTAGCAGTAATAAAATTTGCTGTGGAAAAAGCAAATGGTTTGATACCGGTTGTTGCTGGAGTTGGATCAAATTCAACTGATTCTGTAGTTAGTTTTGCCAGAAGGGTTGAAAAAACAGGGGTTAGTGGTCTGCTTATTGTCACACCATATTACAACAAGGCCACCCAGAAAGGTTTGTATGAGCATTATGCCACCATAGCATCTAAGGTGGAGCTTCCAATAATAATATATAATGTGCCGTCTAGAAGTGGTTGTAACATTCTTCCAGAAACTATAGAAAAAATTGTCAGTGATTATGATAATGTTGTGGGTATTAAGGAAGCTAGCGGAAATATATCACAGGTTGCTAAAATAAGAAAGTTAACAAGTGGTAAAATTGATATTTACTCTGGAAATGATGACCAGATTATCCCTGTTTTATCACTTGGTGGTTCAGGAGTGATTTCGGTATTGTCAAATATTGCTCCAGTTGATACACATGATATGGTGATGAAATATTTAAACGGCAATCACAAGGCTGCGTTGGAACTTCAGCTTAAATACATGGATTTAATTAATTCACTATTTTGTGAGGTGAATCCTATTCCGGTAAAAGCAGCTTTGAATTTGATGGGATATAATGTTGGTGGGCTAAGACTTCCTCTGACTGAGATAGAAGAGGAACATAAGCAGGTTTTAATTACCAGAATGAAAGAGGTAGAGTTGATATAATGGGAAAACAACACTGGAAACCGGGAAATATGTTAAATCCCGTGCCGGCTGTGATGGTCAGTGTGGCAGATAAAGAAGGAAATAAAAATATAATAACAGTTGCCTGGGCTGGTACAATTTGTACCAATCCTCCAATGGTTTCTATTTCTGTCAGACCGGAGAGGTATTCATATAATATGATTAAAGAAACCGGGGAATTTGTTATAAACCTTACTACAGATGAACTCACATATGCATGTGATTATTGTGGGGTTACAAGTGGAAGAGATGTTGACAAGTTTAATAAAATGAAGCTTACACCTCTTGATATGGAACATGTCAGTGCTCCGGGAATATCAGAGAGTCCGGTAAACATAGAGTGTAAAGTATCTCAGATAATGGAACTTGGAAGTCACACAATGTTTATCGCTGATGTTGTAGGGGTGACTGTAGATGATAGGTATATGGATGAAAAAGGAAAATTTAATATCAATGATACCGGTCTTGTAATGTACTCACATGGGGAGTATTTCCAGATGGGACAGAAACTTGGAAAATTTGGATACAGTATAAAAAAGAATAAAAAATAATAATTTCAGTTCAAAAAATAGCTCTTGCATTTGCAAGAGCTATTTTAATAATATGTCCATCAGGTATGCATATACATCTTCATTTTGGTTTTTCCAGTTATTGCATATAGCTTCGGCCTGTTCTTTGGTCTTGACCGAAAGTGTTAAATCAATCATAGTGTTTCCTTCGTGACGGACCTGACACTGTACAGCATAATTTTGATTTGTTGTTTTGTAATAATCTGCAAGAATAGAATTTTCCTGTTTAAATTCGAATTTGTTTTCTTCGAAAAAGTTTTTTACATCTTTTTCAATTCCATCTGTGATTTTATCCTTGAAAAAACCGAGAGTTTCTTTTCCGGCAGCAGTAAGGGTGTACTGTGTATTTGCGTGAGTAGTTTCGTAAGAAATCAGCTCTGCGTTTACAAGATCGCCAATTACCTCCTGAACTCTGAAATAATCTGTATATTCTTTTTCTAAAAAGAAATTTGAAAGTTGAGTGTTAGAAAGCGGAAAACCCGCTTTATCAAGCATGTATAAAATTGTTAGTTTATATATTGTAAATGGTTCAGCCAATATCTTTCTCCTTATACAGACGTCCCTGAAAGGCGTCTGACTTTTCTAGTTTTTGATTTATAGTATTAAGTACTCGTTTTTTGTCTGTGCTCCAAAGAGGAGCAATCAAAAGCTTTCTCGGACCATCACCGGTGATTCGATGTATTACCATATTTTTTGGAAGTCGCTCTAAACAATCAATTATAAAATCACAGTATTCGTCAAGTTCAAACAACTTAAAAGGATTCTTGCTGTATATATCTGCAAGAACCGTCCCCTTAAGAATGTGAAGAAGCTGTAATTTTATGCCGAAAACATGAGAATCGGCTAAGTATTCAACTGATTCGAGCATCATCTCTTTTGTCTCTCCAGGCAGGCCTAAAATGATATGAGCGATGACTTTAATTCCACGGGAGTGAAGTTCTTTTATCACCTTATCAAAATCACATACTTTGGTGTGTGTGTTCATTGCATCCAGAGTAGATTGATGTATGGACTGTAACCCCAGTTCAATCCAAACAGGTTTTATTTTATTCAATTCTTCAAGCAAATCATATATCTCCGGCGAAAAACAGTCTGTTCTTGTTCCAATTGAAAGAACGCAGACTGATGGTTCATTTATTGCTTCGAAAAATATTTTTCTTAGATATGAAACTGGGGCATATGTATTTGTGAAAGCCTGAAAATATGCAATGAATTTTTTGCAGTCAGTTTTTTTCTGAATACGTTGTTTAGCCTCGGATAGTTGGTCTGAAATAGAAAGAGCAGCGTTGGCAGCAAAATCACCTGAGCCGCCAGCACTGCAATAATAGCAGCCTTTTGAGGAAAGAGTGCCATCTCTGTTTGGACAGGTCATGTTGCCATTTAAAGAGAGTTTGTACACTTTTTCCCCGAAGGTCTCCTTACAGTATTGGTTTAGTGAGTAATATCTCATGACTATTTGATATGAGATTTAACTGCTTCGCTTACAACGTCTGCAACTCGAGGGTCAAATGCCTCTGGCATGATAAACTCGTCAGAAAGTTCATCATCTGTTACAAGATTTGCAAGGGCTTCTGCTGCAGCAAGCTTCATTTCATCAGTAATCTGGGAAGCGCGACCTTCCAAAGCACCTTTGAAAATTCCAGGGAAAGCAATAACGTTGTTTACCTGATTTGGAAAATCACTACGGCCTGTTCCAACGACTCTTGCACCGGCAGCTTTTGCAACATCTGGCATGATTTCTGGAACAGGATTTGCCATTGCAAAGAGGATAGAATCCTTGTTCATAGATGAAACCATTTCAGGAGTAACAATATTTGGTGCTGAAACACCAACAAAAATGTCGGCTCCTACAAGAGCGTCAGCAAGGCTTCCTTTTTTATCCTCGAGGTTAGTAACTTCTGTCATTTTCTTCTGCATCCAGTTGAGGTTTGGATAATCTTTTCCGATAATTCCCTCGCGGTCACACATAGTAACATTTTTGAATCCGTAAGTAAGAAGAAGTTTTGTAATGGCAACTCCGGCAGAACCTGCTCCGTTTACAACAACCTTACATTCTTCCTTTTTCTTTCCTGTTACTCGAAGTCCGTTTATTATTCCTGCGAGAACAACGATGGCTGTTCCGTGCTGATCATCGTGGAATACGGGGATGTCAAGCATTTCTTTTAAGCGTTCCTCAATTTCAAAACAACGAGGAGCTGAGATGTCCTCAAGGTTGATTCCACCAAAACCTGGTGCGATATTTTTAACCGCTTCGATAATTTCTTCTGTATCCTGAGTGT
Organism: Agathobacter sp.; assembly: GCA_045123895.1. Classification (GTDB taxonomy): domain Bacteria; phylum Bacillota; class Clostridia; order Lachnospirales; family Lachnospiraceae; genus Roseburia. Next base: position 76,947 of record JBGVKW010000108.1, on the reverse strand, counting down.
CAAGGCAAATTGGTACAGCGTTTACATTTCCAAATTCTTTAAATAGAACACATTTTCCTTCCATAACTGGCATTGCAGCATATGGACCTATATTTCCAAGACCAAGAACAGCACTTCCGTCGGATACAACGGCAACTGTATTTGATTTCCATGTATAGGTATAAGCGGCTTCTTTGTCTTCGGCAATCACTTTACATGGTTCAGCTACACCCGGAGTATACGCGATTGCGAGATCCTCTCTGGAATTTACTTTTGATTTAGCAATAGTTTCTAATTTTCCGTTCCACTCTTTGTGGCACTTTAAAGCTTTTTCTTTATTGTCCATGGTCTGTCTCCTTTGTATTTTTTTCACAACGAAATAATGATAACATTGTTATTTTGCTAAATCAAGAAAAAAGGGGTTCCTATTTTTATATAAGTGATGTATAATATCTCCATTGAAACTTCGTAGGTCGATTCAGACATTTTTCCCAATAGTATGAAAACGAGGAGTAATATATATGAGAGAGAAGTATGAGAGTTTATCTGCCTTTGTATTAAGAGATTTAGCTAAAACAAGAGGAATAAAAGGTGTTTCTTCTATGAAAAAGGCAGAGCTTGTAGAGGCAATGTTACAGGAAGATGCTAAAAGTGATGCTGGTGCGAATACTGATTCGGATGTAAAAGTATCCAATGCAAAAGGAAAGGAACAAAAAAGTACAAAAGAGCCAAGAACAGGTAAAAATTACTCAGACGAAAGTGCTGATTTGTCTAAGGATCTGGTTGTTAAAGAGGATATTGCAAGCCTTGACAGTGGAATAAAAGCACACGGAATATTAGAGGTTATGTCTGATGGATATGGATTTATCAGATGTGAAAACTATATGCCTGGAGAAAACGATGTTTATGTTGCACCATCACAGATTAGAAAATTTAATCTTAAAACTGGTGATATAATAATGGGAAATACGAAAATAAAAACTGATAAAGAAAAATTTTCAGCGTTATTATATGTGACAAGTGTAAATGGTTATTCTCCAATTGAGGCTCAGAGAAGAAAAAATTTTGAGGATCTTACACCTATTTTCCCAAATGAGAGACTTAAACTCGAAAGACCGGGGGCGAGTGTTGCAATGAGAGTTGTTGATTTAATTTCTCCAGTAGGTAAAGGTCAGCGAGGAATGATCGTTTCACAACCAAAAGCAGGAAAGACAACTCTTTTAAAAGAGGTTGCAAAATCGGTTACAACAAATAATCCGGAAATGCATTTGATTATTTTGCTTATCGATGAGCGTCCAGAAGAGGTTACAGATATAAAAGAGGCTATAGAGGGTGAAAATGTAGAGGTTATCTATTCTACATTTGATGAGTTGCCAGAACACCATAAAAGGGTGTCTGAAATGGTAATTGAGCGTGCTAAGAGACTGGTAGAACATGGTCAGGATGTAATGATTCTTCTGGATAGTATTACACGACTGGCAAGAGCATATAACCTTACTGTTCCACCAAGTGGACGTACATTATCAGGTGGACTTGATCCAGCAGCACTTCATATGCCAAAGCGCTTTTTTGGTGCAGCCAGAAATATGCGAGAGGGTGGAAGTCTTACTGTTCTTGCAACAGCTCTTGTTGATACTGGTAGCAAGATGGATGATGTTGTATTTGAGGAATTCAAGGGAACAGGTAATATGGAGCTTGTTCTTGACAGAAAATTATCTGAGAAGAGAATTTTCCCTGCGATTGATATTGTAAAATCCGGAACAAGAAGAGAAGATTTACTTTTGGATGAAGATGAACTTGCAGCTGTAGATAATATGCGAAAAGCATTTAATGGAATGAGAACAGATGATGCTGTTGAGAATGTCTTAAATATGTTTGCTCATACAAAAGGAAATAAAGAATTTGTAAATCTTGTTAGAAAAAACAGAATTTTATAAAATTAATAAAAATATCTTGCATTTATGAAAATCGTATGCTACAATAATTAAGCTGTTTATCGGGATGTAAACGGACGAAAAACGTGTCGCTCTTGCAGTAAGTATCATATGCGGATCGGGCATACGGGTATAAAGAGTGAAGCTGTAAATATTAACGATAAGAGATTAAAGAGGTGAAAATCATGAGAGAAGGAATCCATCCAGATTATTATCAGGCAACTGTTACATGTAACTGTGGAAATACATTTGTTACAGGTTCTACAAAACCAGAGATTCACGTAGAAATCTGTTCAAAATGTCATCCATTCTATACAGGACAGCAGAAAGCTAACCAGGCTCGCGGACGTATAGAGCAGTTCAACAAGAAATATGGTATGAAATAAGAATACGATAGTTACTGACAAAGGTTGAGGTTGCAAAAAACCTCAACCTTTTTTGGCTGTATTAGATAATTTGATTTTAGTGATATTATATAGAAAAATTGAGAGGTAATTAATGAAATATTCTGGCATTGGCGGACAAGCTGTTATGGAAGGTGTTATGATGAAAAACGACAAAAAATATGCCGTTGCAGTCAGAAAAGCAAACCATGAAATTGAATTGAAGGTTTCTGAACAGAACACTCCTAAAATAATACAGATGTTAAAAAAGATTCCAATTTGCAGAGGTGTAGTTAGTTTTATTGATTCGTTGTATCTGGGAATGAGTACACTAATGTTTTCTGCTTCTTTGTTTGAGGAAGAAGAAGCTGATGAGAAAAAAGAGAAAAATGAAAAAAAAGAAAGCGTTATTATGGCACTTACTGTTGCATTTTCTGTAGTTTTAGCTTTAGCGATTTTCTTTGCGTTACCTTACTTTTTATCGGGACTATTTAAGAAGTTTGTTTCTTCGGAAATACTTTTGGGATTTATTGAAGGAGTTATCAGACTTACAATATTAATTATATATATAGCTCTTATTTCCCTTACTCCAGATATTAAAAGAACTTTTATGTATCATGGGGCGGAACACAAGTGTATAAATTGTATTGAACATGGAATGGAACTTAATGTTGAAAACGTTAAAAAGAGTTCAAAGCAGCATAAAAGATGTGGAACAAGCTTTCTGATTATTGTTATGCTGATAAGTATTGTTTTTTTTATGTTTATCAGAGTGGATTCAAAAGTTCTTCAGCTAGTAATAAGGCTATTGCTTGTTCCTGTGATTGCCGGTGTGTCGTTTGAGTTTATTCGTCTGGCAGGAAGATTTGATAATCCTGTAGTTAATCTGTTGTCTTTACCGGGGCTTTTGATGCAGCATTTAACTGTAAAGGAACCTGATGATGAAATGATTGAGGTTGGAATTGCTTCAGTAGAAGCGGTTTTTGATTGGAAAAAATGGCAGAAGGAAGTTTATGAGGATGACATTTAGAGAAGCAATTAACATGGGGGAGGAAATTCTTGACAAAGCTGATATAATTGATGCAAAAAATGATGCATGGTTATTACTTGCTATGGCATGCAAGATAGATCATACATATTATTACACTCATATGTATGAGGACATGACAGAGGAACAGCTTGAAGAATTTGAATCGTTGATAAATAAACGGGCAGAGAGAGTGCCTATTCAGTATATTACCGGTGAGCAGGAATTTATGGGACTTCCGTTCAAAGTAAATAGCAATGTTCTCGTACCCAGACAGGATACAGAGACTTTGGTTGAGATTGCCTTGAAAAATGTACTGCCAGGAATGAAAATACTTGATATGTGTACAGGTTCCGGGTGTATAATAATCAGTATCCTGAAAAATGCCACAGAAGTAGAAGGATATGGGTATGATATATCCAAGCAGGCATTAATTGTTGCAAAAGAAAATGCAAAACTAAATGGTGTTCATGTCCAATTTGAAAGAAGTGATTTGTTTGATAATGTTGACGGAAAGTTTGATATGATTGTGTCAAATCCGCCATATATTAAATCGGCAGAAATACCTACATTAATGCCAGAGGTTTCGGTATTTGAACCGCATGAAGCATTGGATGGGATGGAAGATGGTCTGGAGTTTTATAGAAGAATTGTGAGTGAATCAAAGGATTATCTTACTGAAGATGGTATACTGATTTTTGAGATAGGTTGTGAACAGGGTAAGGACGTATCAGAAATGATGTCCTTTGCCGGGTTTAAAAATGTTGAGGTTATAAAGGACCTTGCAGGAAATGATAGAGTAGTATTTGGAAAACTGGAGGTATAAGATGTTTGATAAGTTAGATGATTTAGTACATCATTATGAAGAATTGATGAATATGCTTAGTGAGCCGGATGTGGCAAACGATGCAAACAGATTTAAAAAGCTTATGAAAGAACAAAGTGATTTAGCTCCTATTGTTGAAGCTTATAAAGAGTATAAGGAATGTAAGCAAAATATTGAGGATTCTCTTGTAATGCTTGAAGAAGAATCTGATGAAGAGTTGAGAGAACTTGCAAAAGAAGAGTTGAATGATTCAAAAGCTAGAGTTGAAGAACTTGAAAATACATTAAAGATTTTACTTTTACCAAAAGACCCAAATGATGACAAGAACGTTGTTGTTGAAATTCGTGCAGGTGCAGGTGGAGAAGAAGCTGCACTTTTTGCAGCTGAAATTTTCCGTATGTACGTACATTATGTTGAAAGCCGCGGATGGAAAGTTGAGACACTTGAAGTTGATGAAACTGGAATCGGTGGAATGAAATCTGTTGAGTTTATGGTTAAGGGAACAGGTGCCTATTCTATTCTAAAATATGAATCAGGAGTTCATCGTGTTCAGCGAGTGCCTGAGACTGAATCACAGGGACGTATTCAGACATCAACATGTTCAGTTGCAGTAATGCCTGAGGCAGAAGAAGTAGACATTCAGATTGATGAGAAGGATATTCGTATTGATGTAATGCGTGCTTCTGGAAACGGTGGACAGTGTGTCAATACAACAGATTCGGCTGTTCGACTTACACATTATCCTACTGGAATTGTAATTTATAGTCAGACTGAAAAATCACAGCTTCAGAACAAGGAAAAAGCTTTTGCATTACTTAGAGCCAAGCTTTATGATTTAGAACTTCAGAAAAAGCAGGATGCAGAGGCTGAGGAGAGAAGAAGTCAGATTGGTACAGGAGACAGAGCTGAGAAAATAAGAACTTACAATTTCCCACAGGGACGTGTAACAGATCATAGAATCAATCTTACACTTTATAAGTTGGATAAAATCATGAATGGTGATATCCAGGAAATCATTGATGCTTGTATAGCAGCAGACCAGGCTATACGCTTAAGCAAACTTAATGAAGATACGTAAAAACCGCTAATTTACGGGCTTTGACTGCATTTTGATTTATACTGAAAACAATAATAAGTGGTTCGATTTTTGAAAAAAGGTTGAGCCACTTACTTTTTTATGATTTTTGGATGTACTGATAGCCCTATTATTTTATGATTGATGTACTGATAGCTCCATGTGTATAATTATGTTAGTGAGCTATTTCACATTCTATGATTGTGCTTAGTTATACTGAAAAATGATGAATAATTTATTATGGGGGGAATAGTATGCATGAATTGATGCTTAGGTTACTCACTTATGAGCCATTTGAGGCAATAAGTGGAGATGAGAAGAAATATATAGATGCAGTTCTGGCTGGGAATATAAATTTTTCACAGACATTTCCACTTTATGATGAGCTGATGAATGCTCTTATGTATTTCTGTAATCAGTCTGGTGATACTACAAAGCTTGTTAGCTGGTTTAATGCTTTTTATAGTTTTTCAAAAGCTGGTAATATTGGTATTTTATGTGACCAAGCCACAGGAGAAAGAACATATTACCCAGTATTGTTTAAGAAGGTTTGTTTCTATTGTATAACTGAATATAATCTTAGAGATGCTGACTTTCTGAAACAGTTTGGTATAAAGCCTAACATATTAAATAAATGGGAGATTAGCCCAAGGTATAGAAAGTTAATTAATAGGGATTCATATCATGCAATTAACATTAGACGAAATGGGAAAAAGCAACCATATTTGACGAAGGTTATCAAGTCAGCATTTTATGAAGCTAGTAGACAAGAAGCTGCGTTGAGATTTTTTGACCCTGCTACTAAGGGATGGGTTGCTCCAAAGAAGGAACAACTATTGCCGTTCATAGATGTCTTTGCTGGCTCAGGATGTGTAGCTGCATCGGTAGACGCAAACGAAATGGTCGTAAATGATTTTGATATTGGAGTTGCTTGTTTTCTATATAGTATGTCCCATGATGAAAAAGAAGTCAGAACCCGCTTGGCTGAATTACACAATTCTTTTGTAAGCAGGGACTTAAGCAATGGAGCTAATCATTATACTTCTGATATGTGGATGGAGCACAAGAGAAAAGTTAGAGCTTATTCTAAAATTACTGATGTAGCTTATGATGAACTAATGATAAGACTTCGCAATAACTATGAAGAAATCTATAAGATGTATGTTAGTGCTTTGGATGAGGTTGCAGTCGACTTTTCTAATCCGTCGGAAAATGATATACAGATGTATTATGACATAGGAGTTGCGTGGTATTTTATTAATGCAATTGATGCTAATGGGTTTAGTGGAAATGTCCATAAGGTTACAGATATGGATACTAAAAATTATTATGCATACTTAGAAAATAAGTTAGAAGTATTTAAGGCTAATTCGGCAGGGGTAGTTCCATTTCAAAAATTGTTAGATAAGTATTCAGGTGTGAACTATAAAATAATATCTGAGCTTACTTTAAAGCCAAAAGATATCAAATTTGGTGACGGAAAAAGTTTCATGAAGGCATTGAAAAAGTCGCATGTTCAGAGTGCAGATTTTTCACAACTTGTTCAAACCTTTTCAGATGGTTTTATATACGAAGATAGTCCATATTTTCTGACTGCTGAGTATGAAACTGGCTTCGGAGATGAACAACAAAAAATAATGCTTGACCAGCTTAGAGGTTCTGATTTTAAATGGTTATTTTCTATGCAGTACCGTGAATTTCATACAAACAAAGCTTCAAAGGGGAATAGCAAAAGAACAAGTGCTCAAAAAGTAGGTCAGCCACTTATAAAATGTTATAGAGATTACTTTGCTGGGTTTGTAAATGATTTTACTGTTCAATATGAGGGAAAAAAACCCTATTATACTTCAAATCCAGATGTGTTAAGTGATTTAGCAGATGACTATTTTGTGATTTTGTTCCGTAATACCAAGACAACCGCTGAGATGATGATTTGCAATTTCGATGTTCGAAGGGTTATCCCTTATGGAGAAGAAACTGTTGTGATTCCTTTTAGGGAATTTATGAAGTTGCCTTTTGATGGTAAGGAGCATAAAAGTTATGGTCAGGTTGCTAAATTAGCTGAAGAGTATCGTGAAAATGATATAGTTTGTAATTATGCTACAGGAGCTTGGGTTTAAACCCAAGCTCTATTTCATATCTTGATTTCTTTTAAAACAATCTAACGAATATCAATCAGTAATATAAAAAAATGTTGATAGTTCATATCTGAGTTGTTTTCTTATATATAGTAAACTTGACGCATATACCTCTTAGTTACCAGCTACTACTTACAACAGAGATTATTTTATTTTAATTGAGTCATCCCTATATTATTAGGGATGATAGTTAAGGCTTTCTCCTAGTGGAAGTCTTTTCTATTTCCCTATCACTATATTTCCTCAGGAGGTAGATTCCAATGTATGATGCTATTTTAAACAAATTTTTATTGCAGGAGACTGCAAAACTATCCCAGCCTGTGCTGGATTTCGTAGATAATTCGGTGGTTATCTATGATACTGGCGTAGACGCAGTCCTTGATGAGCAGATTGGGAACGCATATAGGCAGGCAGTGCTAGCAATTGACCAGTGGATGCGTATGGTAGTCGCATTTGATGTCATTGAGAATGGTGGAAATGTATCAGGCATATCTCTGGAGTTACCAGATGGTACTCATGAATATGTGTGTAATTCACCTGTTTCAGGGGTAGTTATTGACACTTATTCATTGCCAATGGTTCATACTCCCATTGGTGATATGGATTATTTTATCTACAGATGCATTGTAGATATTAAAGACAATCCCGTAATGTTATTCTACAAAGCAATGCAGAAGCAGATTCATAGAGTTCATGTGCTTATCACTCTTGACCCAGATGGTTATAATGATGACCTCATCACTTCAGCCATTTTGGAGATGTGTGGTATCTGTGACCCATTAAATGTATGTAGGCTTGATAGTTGCCTTACACACATTGATGAGTTCTTTGCAGCTCATGGGTTTCATGAAGGTTATGCTGGTCAGGAGGGGGAGTTATGAGTCTTACAGAACATGGATTAAAGCCTAGGGATACCTCTGATTTATCTAATTGGAGGATGTCAGTTATTGACGATGGCTCAATCAGGATTAATGGTATAACAAAACATGGCTTTAAGAAGGAGATTCAGAGAGCCAATATTGTAGAAGTGACTACCACGCATATAGTAGTAGCTTACGAAGGTATGATGTATCTTTTTTATAAAGATATTGATTGGTCTAAGCCATTAGTTCCAACCAGAATGCTTAAGAAAGTGCTTTATAAAAATTGTCAGGGGTATGCTATCGTTGATTTGCTTGGAGAAGCATCTAAGTGGGCTATGTATCTGCAAGATGATTTAGACTTGCTGGAGCTTCAACAGAGGTATCCAGCAATGTATGACAATATTGACATGGATGAAGTGGTAGAAGCAGTTGTAGTTGCTATCCGTCAGAAAGATAGCAAATAGCATCTTCTGAGTTAATATATAAAAATAGTAGGCTGAAGCACACCACTTCAGTCTATTATTTTGCTCTGAGGTAAATAGAAATTCTTGGAGTTAAAATATGTGTTTGGAAGTCTTGTAGGTAGTAAACATATAAAAGTAGATTTTATCAGCAGGAGGAGTGATTTAGTCCATGTAATCTTGTAGACCTCGTAATCCATGTGTCTGATTTAGTGCATCCTTTACCTGTAGTTGGTGTGTATCAGTTTGTGTAGGAAATTTTGATATGCTTTGGGGTACTAATGCCTTAAAACATTTTCTTGACAAAGTAAAAATGAGAGGTATCATACACGTACTTGGATGAGAGGGGAGTGTAAAATATGCAAGAGTCTATTGATAAAATTAAAGGTGCCGCAGCAATTATTCAGAACATGGTCAGCACAGATGAAGAAGTAGTTTATAATGATTTAGCTTTGTTTTTTACTGCTAAGCTACTGTATGAAGCAATTGATGAATTGGAAGAGTTTTTGAGTAAGCAGAAACTTTGAGTGTACAGGTGGAGAGAGATTCTTCTTTTATGCCAAGAAATCCAGCGTTTTCAACTGTCTGGGGTATCTCTGCTCAGAAAACTTACTTAATCATGAAAAAGAGGACTAAGAATAATCTGTTTAATCGTACAGAAGAATCTTAGTCCTCTAATTTTTTGAAGAATTCATCAAAAGATACTTGATAAAAATCTGCAAGAGCAATCAGCAGGTCAACAGTAGGATTATTTAGCCCCATTTCTATCTTTGAATAGGTTGACCTTGCTATATCGACACCTCTTAGTTGAAGCTGTGCGAGTACATCGCAATTTCGCAGATTATGCTCTAAGCGAAGCCTTTTGATATTTTCGCCAAGTAAATGATTCTCTCTTTGGTTTACTCTATCCATTTGCTATCTCCCTTATTAGAATATTTAATTCTAATATGTGTGATAAAAATAATGGTTCTAAAATAGCCCCAATGTATGCTATAATAGTGTTTGATTTTGAGTAAAAAAAAATATTAGGGAGATGCAAGAAATGAAAAGGAAAGTATTGAGTTTATTGTTATGTGGTTTACTTGCTTGTAGTATGCTTACAGCTTGCGGTGGTTCTGATAATTCTGCTAAATCAGGGGTAGAGTCTGATGTTGAAGTTTCAAAAGATGATGAAACTCCTAACAAAGAGAGTGATTCTTCAAAATCTTCTGAAGACAGCAATACAATTGAACCATCCATCTACACAGAGTTGACTATGGGTGAAAGCAGTTTAGATGATACGCTTTCATATCTTTTTAGTGTTACAGCTGATGTAAATACAAATAATGTCACTGAATTAAGCAGTCGTTTAGATACTGCTTATGGTAAGCTTATCCTTGGATATGAGGGTGAGGCATTCTTTAAATTTGATAAAAATGATGATAGTAGTTATACTTTGAGAACAATTTCACATCTTAAAATGCCATATAGTGATTCTGATGACTTCAGGGAAAAGGGAGATGCCCTCATTTCTTATTTTGATAAGTTATATACTCGTGGTGTATATGCTAAAGGAGAAAATAGGTTTCCTGCATATTTAGTCAAGGATAGTGCAGATTCAATTGTTGTACTTTATATGCATCCAGAAGCTACAGAAGCAAGAGGATATTTCATTGATATTGAAATGGAGTACGAAGATGCATTTGATGAGGATTTTGAAACAGAGGATGCAAATGAGGATTTTGAGGATTATTGCTGGTTTGATTCAAATGGTAATGCCTATCAGCCAGAGTTTTATAAAACAAATCTGACAATAGACAATCTGTTTAGTAATATTGACGAGGCTAATATTGATTTATATACATTTCATGTACAAGCACCTGCTGAGGCTCAAGAAGCAGCACCAGCAGATGGCGAGTAAGTTATGGAACAAGTAATCGAGCTAATCACAACAGAAGCAGAAAGCTGTCTGCATGGTGGAGTTATTGAAGGTTTATCAAGGTTTGAGCAGTTAAATCATGATATTAAGGTTATGAATATTTGTGGATTCATTGATGAGGATACTGCTAATCAGCTCTACGAAGTAGTCAAACAATATTGTGATAAATTTATGGATTTGTTAAGGAGTGGAAAAATTAGATAAGGTGGAATAAGATATGCTATCAATTTTTGGTGAGCTTGTATTGATTTCATTTTTCATATTTATTATAGTTGGTGACTTGTTTCTGGCAGTTAAGTGGTTATTCTGTCATGGAAAGAGGAATTGCTTAAATACTCAATGTCCTATCCGTAGTAAGTGCAGTCAGGCAGGTCAGACAGAAGAAGAGAAAGCTATTATGCTTGCAAGGATAAATCAGTTATTAGCTGAGTTGGAACAACAAAATATGTAGTATGCTTTAGAGCATTTATCCAGTTTGGGGTAGATGCTCTTTTCTTTTGCTCATTTCTTTCAATTCCCTCCAAGACACGCAAAGATGCTGATATTTTTTTATTAAGATGACTTGCAAATATATAAGCTGATGGTAACATGGACACCATTACAAAAATAGGAGGTGTCGACCATGACAATGAAAGCTATGATGAAGCGTCACGTGAACAAGTTTATTATTTGCATACCAGCCCTGCGTGATGCTGTAACCAATCGACCAACAACCTTTAAGGTGCTTAACACCTGTCGTTCAGCAGATGAAGCCTGCGAAGCTCTGGAGAACTACGAAAAGGAAGGTGGAGATTATGCCAATACTATTATAGTTCCCAACTTCCCTGAAGAGTTGAATGAGAACCCACCAGAACTCTGCCCATCTAAGGTTGCCAAGATGTTTAGAGTTCTCTATGGTATGCAGTAATATCAAATTTCCTTTGAAGGAGTTACATCTCATGTAGGTGTAACTCTTTCATCGTATTAGGGGTAGTTGAGGAGGTGGTTTCTATTAGTTTAATATCAAAAAGCATTGAGGCAGATACAAAGAAGTTAATTCAAAACATTAGCAGCAATCCTGATAAAGAGCAGGAGTTAGTTGAGCAGTTTATTTCAGAGACAAATAGAAAAATTGGCAGACAGCATAGGAATATGTTTATAACCCTTTTTACAACTCTGTATGGTTACGATTATGAAAGTTTGTCGAGAGATACCACAAAGTTCATTGTGCTTGGTGTTGTTCCTAAGATTAGTAGGCTGGAAAGGTCAAAGCTCCTGCGTGTTATGTTGGATTGCTTCAGCAGGTATTTTGGTAACGATTATTCTGTGTTGCTAAATGAGTGTGCAGACAAGATTGAAAGTCATAAGGTACTGGCTGAAACTGGCAATGATTTACCTTTTGTCTAGCTGGGGCAGGGGTACTTGTTACAAAAAAAGAATGATTTTTTGCAAAAAACTCTTGCATTATTTTTTGAGTAGAGTGATAGATAGGACACTCAAAATCAAATAAAAATTGTTAGCCCTCAATTAACTCTTGTATTTGGGGCTTCAGGAAAGTGAGGTGTTCTTTTTTGGAAGTGAAGATTATTTCTCCGACAGGAAGGCTATTAACTGTCAATCGTGCTGTTCCAATCGTTGAAACTATTTTTGATTTCAATGGAGAGTCACGTTTTTTAGGAGATATTTGTAGGAATGGTACAAAGCCTAATGGTATTGCCATTTTGTATGACAGCTCAAGCATATTTGAAGATAACTTATCAGAGCTGGTAGTTGGTAATTTACAGTCTGATGTAGTGGAACAAATCATGCAGAGCTTGTTGGTAAATGGATACTATGATTTCAGCCAAATGGGGTATCAGTCTACAAAACTGGCGGATAAAGTTGTTATTGATGGTGGCAAGTCTAAGCCATATACCAACGAAATTACATTCATGAGTTCTAAGTCATATTGTTCTTTTGTAGGGAATGGTTTTGTTGCTGAAGAATTTACAGAGGAGGATGGAGATTGTGAATAGAAGTACATTAAATGTTGGACTTAGTAACCTTAAAAAATGGAAAGAAGAGAAAAATGCTCTTAGGTATGACCTTTCATTTCAGAGGCACATAGGTATGTGGTCATTGCCTTCAAAGAGTATGTTAATTTGGAGTATTCTCTCAGACAGTTATGTCCCACCAGTAATCTTTGTCAAAAATGATGAAGATGTGGTTGATGAAAAAGGCAAGACAATGTCCTGCTATTCAGTTCTTGATGGAGCACAGCGTACTACTAACTTGTTCAGCTTTATGAATGATGAGTACAGACTTCACGGAAGTACGCCTGATGTAGAAATTGATGGGGATATGTTTGAATTGGCTGGTATGCTTTTTAGTGAGTTGCCACAGGAATTGCAGAATGCTATTAATTCCTATAAGTTTAATATTCAGGTTATTGCAAACGCTACAGAGGATGAACAAACTGTCTTATATGGAAACATAAATAGTGGAGTTCCATTGAGTACCATTCAGAAAGCAAAGCCAGAGCTTGGAGTTGATTTATGTAATTATTTTGCAGGGGTAGTTGAGAAACCTTTCTTTTCTCAGGGCTTGAATATGACGGCAGCCCAGGCACTCAGAGAGGAAGATTTATGTATGGCTCTCCAGTCACTTATGCTGATATCTGATTATGATGATTACAAGTCTGTGTCTGTTGCCGAGTGCTTAAAATTTGCGTCATATCTTAAAAATAACTTTACTCAGCAGGAACAGGAAAACTTCTGCGAAACTGTTGATTATCTTGGAGTCTTTGACAAAAAGGCTAAGTACCTGCGTAAAAACAATGTAGCTGTTATCGTTGCTCTTGCAGAGCAGATGCTCTATGAAGGTATCGAGGCTTCAGATTACAAAAATTTCCTCAATGAATTCTTTGCATCTGACAATGAGGACTATAAATTCTATAGTGGGAGTGGAAATGTAAAGAAAGCTAATGTAGAGGCACGATATGAAATCCTGCGTGATGAGTGCTACAAATATTTCAAGCTGGAACTTCCAAGTGACGATGAAAATTCAGAGCTTGATTCTGATGATGCAAGTTCTGATGGCTCTGAAGAAGTTGGTGCTGATTCTGATGGGGATAGTGGGGAGTCTTATGGGGAAGAGTAAGTCTATAACTGCATATTTGTTGAGAGTTGACGAGGAAGGCAAACAGTATCAGGGGTACTTATCTGAGGTTGAGAACAGCCTTAGTGCAGAGCAAAAGTATGTAGGTGGGGATATCCAAGTTATCAGGTTGACTGAAGAGATAGATGCAATTATTGCAGATGATGGAAAGTTAATGAGTTTACCAGTTAATCGCCTTTGGAGAAATGATGAAGCTATCTATGATTTTATTGTAGGAAATATTGCTTGTGTGAGACATGATGAGGAAGGCAATTTTACAAGTATCCATCCTGAAGATATCCCTGCTATTGAGAATGCATTAGTTCCAATCAAGGATATTATTCTTGTAGGTGGCAATACAGTTTTCATTACATATCCTGCAGATTGCTTGTCAAAGTGGGGAGGTGATATGGTTGGGTACTAAATTTACCAAAGAGCAGAAGAAGGCTATGTATGAAGCGAGGTATGTTGGCAGAACTGTCGAGCTTACAGAAGTATTAGATGACCCTTATACTCCTAAACCTGTGGGTGCAAGATTCAATGTTACAGGAATTGATGATGAACTCCAGCTTCACGGGAGTTGGGAGTCAGGTGGTAGTATGGCTTTGCTTGTGGAACATGACCATTTTAAAGTTGTCGAATAAATATATTATTTATCATTGAGACCATTGCAGATTGATTTCTGTAGTGGTCTTTTGTGTAAATTGGTAGCTATTATTAGTTTGTGTTGAGGTCGTTTATGTGGCAAAAACGACTCTGTTAGGGGTAGTTACTTTCGACTCTGCGGTACGGCTTTCACATTTGCCTGACACGCTCGTTTACTTGCGATTGTGGTTACTACTTCGAGGATTTGTCTAAAATCGAACACAGGGGCAACAGCGTGTGCGACAGGGGCAAGTATTTTATTTCAGTTCGGCTTGGCAAATGCCAATAACTTAAAAATCGACTATTCTATTACTTATACGACCTTTTTGTGGCATGTATATATTCATTTTCAGCGAGTTTAGTGTGATATTTTTTATATTCATTCATTGGAGAGTTTCTTGCTGAGTTAGATGATTATGATTAACAATTTTTTTAGGAGGTTATTGTCATGTTGTTTAATGAATTTGAGAAACTTGTAAATTATGCAGTTGGTGGTTCTATGGTTGATGCTGAGGTGACTGATGTAGCGAAACAGCTTAAAAATGAAAAGGCTAAGATTATGAGAGTTATTTCAAAAATGCCTGCTGGTGATGAGAGGAGGACAGCTTTTATGGAGCTACATACACTTATGTATAAGTTGTATGATGCTAAGGTTGATGCTGGCGAGGATACCTATAAAAAGCGAGATACAATCGCTAATATGGTTCTCTGCTATGATTGCAGGTAGAGCGTATGCTGAGCGATGAAAATTGCTCAGTATATTTATATGTTGATTTATATTGATAATTCAATTCTTATATAGATTATTCAATATTTATGTTGATGTTATATAGCATGGAGTAGTATAATAAATATATGATTTTTGATACTTATTACGAAGGAGCATACTACCATGTCGGAGTTAAGAAATATTGATGTTTTATGGGATGATAATCCAGTTGACATTACCTCAGAGGCAAATTTTATTTGGGGAATTGCTAATAAGTTACGAGGTGTATATATGCCAGACAAATATGGTGATGTCATTATTCCTATGACAATCATCAGACGTTTGGAATGTGCATTAGAGCCTACAAAAAAGGCAGTAGTAGAGCAGTATGAAAAGAATCCAACATATCCTGAGAAAGCTATGTATCGTTTATCTGGCTTTCAATTTTACAATACAAGTCATTACACCTTGAAGGAACTTTGTAATGAGCCTGATTATATTGAAGAAAATTTTAAGTCTTATATTGCTGGATTTTCTTCAAACGTACAGAGTTTGCTCAATGACGAGGATGCGTTGAATATTGGCTCACATATTAAAACTATGAGTAAAGGTGGATGCCTTTATACAGTTGTAAAAGCATTCTCCGAGTTAGATTTATCTCCAGAAACCTATGATTCTATTAAGATGGGATATATTTTTGAAAATCTGATTGGCAGATTCTTCCAGAACGTGGATGCAGGACAATATTATACTGGTAGAGATATTATCAAATTATGTGTATCTTTGTTAATTGCAGAAGGCTGTGACGATATTTTTGAAGATGGAAAAATTATTACTGTATGCGACCAAGCAGCTGGAACAGGTGGAATGTTATCTACCGCATATAGTTACTTGCGTCACTACAATCCAACTGCTGATGTAAGATTATTTGGTCAGGAGTACAATGGTGTCACTTATGCTATAGGTCTTGCTGAGATGCTTATTAAAGGTCAAAATGCTGAAAACTTTAGACATGCTGATACATTCAAAGAAGATTGCTTCAGGGGTACTAAGATGAGGTTTTTGTTGGAAAATCCTCCATTTGGTACGCCATGGGCAGGCAAAGATGCCAAGGAAGGTCAGGAACAAGCTGTAAATGACGAGTATGCTAAGGGCTTTGATGGTCGTTGGGGAGCAGGACTTCCAAGTGGAGGAGATGCTCAGCTCATCTTTATCCAGTCGGCAATTGATAAGATGGATGACCACGATGGCAGAGCTGCTATCATTGAAAATGGTTCTCCATTATTCACAGGTGGCACTGCATCTGGGGAGTCACAGGTTCGTAGATGGCTTTTAGAGAATGATTTGATTGAAGCAATTGTTCAGATGCCTACAGACCTGTTCTACAATACTGGCATTTCTACTTATGTGTGGATCCTTTCCAAAAATAAGAGAGCAGAGCGTAAGGGCAAGATTCAGCTTATTGATGCATCTGGTATTTGTCATAGGCTCAGAAAACCTTTAGGCAACAAGAAGAATGAGTTTAGTCCTGAAGATAGAGCGACCATTACAAAGTTATATGCTGATTTTGAAGAAAATGAGTTAGTTAAAATATATGACAATGAAGAATTCATATACAGAGAGTATGCTGTCATGCAACCACTTCAGAGAAGTTATTCGATTACTGATGAGAGCATAAGTGCAATGCTTCAGAGTGGAGCATTGAAAGGTCTTTGGGATGATGTCAAGGTTGCCGAACTGGAGGAGTTAGGAACTACCATTACTGGAAAAGACCAGAAAAAGTTGGATGCATTCTATGAAACTAAGCCAGTTTATGATGCTGTTTTGAATGCTCTGGAAAATGCAAAGTCAGATAACAAGTGGTTATCGCCATCTGATTTTGAACCAGCTCTTATCAAAGCTCTTGCAGATGCTATTTCTGATAAGAAGTTGATTGCAAAAATACTTGATGGTCTTTCTGTAATGGATAAGTCGGCTGAAATTCAAAGAGACAAAAAAGGAAATATTATCTATGACAAAACTACCAAAGATTCAGAGGTAGTTAAATGGGGAGAAACTATAGAAGATTATATGGCTCGTGAAGTTCTTCCACATGTACCTGATGCAAAGTGGTTCTGGGAGGAGGATTTATCCAAGAAGACACCTGTTATAAGAACTGGTGCGGAGATTCCATTTACCCGTTACTTCTATAAATATCAACAGCCTACTCCGTCTGAAGAGTTAGAGGTCAAGTTTACAGAACTTGAGCTTTCAGTCAGCGAACGTATTACAAAGTTGTTTGGGGAGGTGTAGAGATATGCCTGAAATGAAGGATAGTGGTATTGAGTGGATAGGAACAATTCCTGCTGATTGGGATATTGTAAAAATTGGGCATTTGTTTACTGTACGTAATATGCGTAATTATTTGCCTGAGGATAAAGTACAATTGCTATCACTATATACTGGCATAGGAGTTTTTCCTCAAGGTGAGCATACCACAGCTAGTGGAAACCATGCTCAAACAGTAGAAGGATACAAGATAGTAAAGCGTAATGATATAGTGGTAAATATTATTCTTGCTTGGATGGGGGCAATAGGTGTATCGAATTATGATGGAGTAACCAGTCCAGCATACGATGTATATAAACCTGATACTAATAAAGTAGTACCTCATTATTTTCATTATGTATTTAGAACGTCTGGGATAGCTGGCGAATGCTATAAATATGGTCGCGGAATAATGCTAATGAGATGGAGGACTTATTCACAGGAGTTTAAGCAAATAAAAGTACCATTACCAAATGTAGAGTGTCAGGAAAGAATTGCTCGATTTCTTGATTCAAAGTGTGCCGAAATAGATGCACTAATTGCTGATATTCAGTCAGAAATTGAAATACTTGAGGAGTACAAGAAGTCTGTTATTACAGAGGCTGTTACAAAAGGTCTAAATTCTGCTGTTCAGATGAAGGATAGTGGTATTGAGTGGGCAGCAAAGGTTCCAGAACATTGGAAAATTATGGCGAATAAGTATGTAATGAAAAAAGTTAAGGAAATTTCTCCGAAGTATTCTGGTGAAGATATTTTATCTTTAACAATGAATGGTGTTATTGTGAGAGATTTAGATGCTGGAGGCAAGATGCCTGCAACGTTTGATGGGTATCAAAGAGTTTATGCTGGTAACTTATTGATGTGCTTATTTGATTACGATGTTACTCCTAGATGCATTGGACTAGTGAAGAATAATGGCTTGACGAGTCCTGCATATAGCCAGTTTGTTATGAAAAATGGTAATTCAGCAAAATATTACTATTACTACTATTTAATGATTGATAATACCAAGGAATTACTTCATCTGGCTAAAAATTTGAGACACTCGTTTACAGAGGATCAATTAGGGGCTATAAACACTCCAGTTCCACCTATAGAAGAACAAGTTGATATAGCTAACTATTTAGATGTGAAAATAGAGCAGATAGAGCAAACAATTGGTTTGAAGAAGGAACAACTTGAGACTCTTGAGGAGTACAAAAAATCTGTCATTTACGAGTATGTAACTGGCAAGAAGGAGGTACCGCTATCATGATTAATAATGTGTTATCGGAGAAAGAATATCAAAAGTTCATATTGGAAAGATTGTCTGAGCAGGGGTACTTGATAAAGCCTTCTACAAACTATGACAGACTGTTTGCGATTGATAGGGAGACACTTTTTGAGTTCCTGTATGCTACCCAGCCAGAAGAGATGATTGCTCTTGAAAAGGTATATAAGAGTGAACTTCGTGAGGTCATCGTTCAAAAGATTAATACGGAAGAAACAAAGAAGAGAGGCTCACGTCTTGATGTATTGAAACATGGTATTGAGCTTTCTAATCATAAGCTGAATTTGATGTACACGAAGCCAGCTACTTCATTCAATAAAGAGCTGAACAAGCTCTATGCTGAAAACAGATTTACTGTGTCAGAAGAAGTATGGGCGAGTGATAATGAGCGTATTGACCTTGTTATCTTCCTAAATGGTATTGCAATCATTGCGTTTGAGCTTAAGTGTAACGCAGCAGGTCAGAGTTATCAGGATGCAATTTACCAGTTTAGGACACAGAGAAATCCTAAAACTAGGTTATTTATGTGGAAGTCAGGGGTACTTGTTTCCTTTGCTATGGATTTAGAGCAATGTTACATGACTACAAAACTTGCTGGTGAGTCGACCTTTTTCCTGCCATTCAATCAAGGGGCTGGAGAGGGCATCGACCAAGGTGCTGGTAATCCAATATATCCAGATAGATATAGTGTAAGCTATGTATGGGAGGATATTTTAAGTAAAGATACACTTATTGAAATTATCAGCAAGTTTATCTTCATTGAGGTCAAAGAAAAGAAAGACCCAGCTACTGATAAAGTGAAGCGTTCAGAAACTGTTATCTTCCCTAGATATCATCAGCTTGATTGTATTCATAAGACATTGTCTGATGTAGTTGAAAATGGTACTTCGCTTAATTATCTGATTCAGCATTCAGCTGGTAGTGGTAAGACGAATAGTATTGCTTGGCTGGCTCATCGTCTGGCTTCATTGCATGATGCAAACAATCAAGTTATCTTTGACAACATTATCATTTGTACGGATAGGGTTGTAGTTGACCGTCAGCTTCAAAAAGCAATCATGGGGATTGAACATAAAGATGGTTTGATTAGAGTTATGGATGATAAGTGTAACAGTCAGGACTTGGCAATTGCACTTCAGGGAAATACAAAGATTATTGGTACAACCATTCAGAAGTTCCCATATATTGTAGATTCTGTAAAAGGTCTTAAGGATAAGCGATTTGCTGTAATAATTGATGAAGCTCACTCAAGTACAGCTGGCAAAAATATGGCAGCTATCACTATGACCTTAGGTAACGGTGCAGAAATTAGTTACGATGCTGAAGATATGATAGTTGACGAAATTTCCAAGAATGGAAAACAGCCAAATGTATCCATGTTTGCATTTACAGCTACACCGAAATCTACAACATTACAGCTCTTTGGTCGTGAGAATGCTTATGGTCAGAAGTCTGCATTTCATTTGTATAGTATGAAGCAAGCTATCGAAGAAGGATTTATCCTTGATGTGCTTCAAAACTATGTAACTTATGATACATATTTTAAGTTGAATAAGGAAATCAAAGAAGACCCTAAGCTTCAGACAAATGATGCAAAGCGTCAGATTGCCAGATTTGTACAGTTGCATGAAACAAATATTGCTCAGAGAGTCGAAGTTATCATTGAGCATTTTAGAACAACAGTTATGCAGGAACTGGATGGTCATGCTAAGGCTATGGTTGTAACGGAGTCACGAGCAGGGGCAGTTAAATATCGTCAAGCATTTGAGGACTACGTGACAAAGAAGGGATACAAAGATATTAAGGCACTGGTTGCATTCTCTGGAAAAGTTTCAATAGATGGTAAAGATTTTACAGAAGTTGGCATGAATGGCTTTTCAGAAAAGAGTTTACCTGATGAGTTTGACAAGGACAATTACCAAGTCCTTCTTGTGGCTGATAAATATCAAACTGGATTTGACCAGCCGAAACTTTGTGCTATGTATATCCTGAAAAAATTGCATGGAGTTACTGCGGTTCAGACGCTTTCTCGTCTGAATAGAATTTGCCCACCTTATGATAAGAAGACTTTTGTTCTTGATTTTGCAAATGATTATAAGGATATTGTCGGTGCATTCAGCAAATATTACACAACAACTCTTTTGAGTAATAGCGTAACGCCTACAGCTATTTATGATAGTATTGCAAAGATTGAAGGTTACTATTTCTTAGACCCTGCTGATGTGGACGCATTCAATACAATTCTGTATGAGTCAGAGCATACTGCGAAGGATAAGAAACAAATGACTTTCTATTTGCAAAAGGCAGCTAGGATAATCAATGGATTTGCTGATGAGGATAGAATGCAGTGTACAGTTGATATTCGACATTTTATCAGATTCTATGAATTTCTTATTCAAGTTAGCTGTTTTGAGGATGTAGAGCTTCATAAGAAGTACAATTTTCTTAATTATTTGATTAGTTATATCAATATAAAGCATCCAGGTGGTGGCTATAACTTAGATGGAAAAATTAAGGCTACAGGATTTGTGCAGAGAAAGAAAGATGAACACAAAAAAGCTGATGTGAAATCTGACCCTGTCATGAAACTTCCTACAGCCTATGATTTGGTTCTGACACCTGCTAAGGAGGAACGTTTATCTCAGATTATTATTGAAATCAATAATCGTACTGGCAGAAATTATGATAATGATGTTGCAATTAAGGCAGCATTACAGATTCGTGATATTATGAAAAAATCTGAAGCTTTAAAGACAAGTGCCAAGAATAATACAGAAGCTGATTTTGAATTCGCTTATTTTGACCATGTTGATGATGCTCTCATTGATGGTCTTGAACAAAATCAGGATTTCTTTACACTACTGCTTCAGAATGATGAGATAAAGCGTCAGGTGCTTGGTTTGTTCGTAGGTGATACTTACCAGAGTCTGCGAGAAGTGGCTCAGTAAGGAGGTTTGTATGCCAAGACGGAAAAAGGATGGAGTGTTCATCAATTATTATATTCGGCGAGATATAAAAGAGCGTCTTGATAAGTATTGTGAAGATGTGGGGCAGACTAATACAACAGCTATCGAGCGTATCCTTACAAAGTTTCTGGATGAGTATGAGAGTGATGCACGAGTAGAAAATAAGTAGTTAATTGATTTATTAGGGGTAGTTGATAATGGCTTTTTGAGTCCAGCAAGTTTGCTGGACTCTTTCTTTTTAGCTGTTCTGAATTGAATAGAGCTGAAACTTATTTGATTTGATGCTTTCTGTTTTTGCCCTGAGAAATTCTGATTGTGTTCTGATACAAATACTGATTTGTTTTCAGCTCAGTGAGCATGAACTGATGCATTCTTATGGTGTTTGCAGAAAAACTTCTGTGTCTGAATACATTCTGCCTTACTTAAAGTCATTATGGTGTGAATGAATTTGTTCTGATTAACTGATTTGCTTGCCAGTCTGTAACAAAGCTTTTTCTATTGAAGTTACTAAATTTATAAAGTGTAAGTTTGATTAACGTAATTTAACAAAAAGCTTGATTAAAAAATTTTTTGTAACTTATGGCTATTGGCTAAATAAATTTTTTACAATTATGTCTTTTTTTAGTACTTTACCATTGGAATTCCTGTGTTTGGAGCATTTTTTGGAGAATTAGCTGATTAAATTTTTGCTTGGTTTTGTTTTTTCATTATGTATATAGTGGAAACTCATTTGTTTTAAGCTGTTCTGAAGAAATGATTTGCAATCACTGGAATTCAGAGTTATAGTACATCACCACAAGCGAGGGCGTTTATATCTTGGTTTTTGTCGGAACTTCCACATTGCCTTTTTTAGCCTTATTTACCTGCTCGATGGTAAATAGTTCGGCTGACTGTTTTTTTAGGTCGCACGTGGCAAAATACAGGGGCAGTTACTGAGTCTATAAATAGTACAAAATCGACCTTTGGCTTAAATACGGTATTTTACAGAGTCACTTACAAAAGTGGCGATTCAATCCGTCAAAACAGCCAGACATAAACGACTTTGAGTGTTCAATTAACTTATGGAGGTCAGTTGCTTATGAATAAGAGATGTGTTGCGTTATCAGATGAACAATATCGTGAGAGCATTCGTTTGCTAAGAGAGGGGTTTGTTCTTGAGGGTAAAATAATAAAGCCTAATCCACGAATTGCTACTGTAGCTGTCTTGCAAGCATCGTTAGGTCTTAGACTTGGAGATGTATTACAGCTAAATATGAGGAGCTTCATTAAAGAAAGTGGCAGATGGAAACTGAATATTAAGGAGCAGAAAACTGGTAAGGTTCGTGATTTTACTGTTCCAGTTGAAGTGTATTCCTTTATACAGGATTATGCCATCAATATGGGGATTTCCAATACTGCAAAGTTATTTGATATATCAGAACGTCAGGTGGAGCGTCATTTGAATAAAGTATTTAGTAAGATGGAGCTTCCACTCAGGTCTTTTGGAAGTCATTCATATCGTAAGTACTTTGCTACAAGAGTGTATTTGGATAATGAGATGAATATAATGATTGTAAAAACGTTACTTCAACACAGTAGTGTTGCTGTGACTCAAAGATATATTGGTTTATCTCAGAAAACTGTTGAGGATGCACTTGCTAAGACAGTTGCTCATTTAGCATAACAATAGGGGTAGTTACTTTATGATAAATTCTTGCGATTTGATTGAGAAATTCTGTAACGGAAGAGATGGTTGCTATTTTCGCACAGACTATTCAGGTAGATTTATGTATGGAAGAACCTGCGTAGGTATTGTTATTGATGATAGAGTTTATGAAACAATTGTATCCTTATGTGATTTTCTGCATGAGTATGGTGTGGAATGTGTTAGTGATGCTCTTGGTTCTATCAGTTCAGATAATATGGGTTTAAGTACAATAGTATATTTTACTCAGTTATATGGAAAACAAGAAGATAAATTGTAGGAGTGTAGTTCTTTTGGAATTACACTATTCGAAAGTGAATATTTTTATGGAATTTAGTCAGTTAGAAAATAACTGGCTTTTTTCTTTGATAAAAATGGTGAGAGTCCACATTAGTAACTGATTTAGTTGGAGTTGCAATTTAGTTCAAGTAGAGTTATAACACACAGCACAACGCTGAAAGCGACTCTGATTGCTATTCGATGTGCTGAGTTTTGTGCATCACAGAGTTTTCTGCAGAGTTTGTGTATTGCCAGTATCAAATTTCAAGGAGGATACTGGGATGGCAAACTTTGAAGAGTTGTTATCAACAAAAAATGAAACATTGAAAAAGCAGTTTATTACATTGCTTTTCAATGAAGAACTAATTTCTGAGTCTGTTTATTATAAGGCTCTTGAATTACTTGGAAAGGAGAATACAGATGGGATTATTAAGTAAGTACACTAAGGCTGAACTGAAGAAACTGGATAAGAAGACTTTTATGAAAGAGGCTGGTTATGATGATATTTTTACAGATTATGGTATCACGCTGAATGTTTTGATTATGTGTAGAGAGTCGACTGCTCATGAAGAACAGAAAAAGGCATTAAGTGACCAAGTTGACCGTATGAAAGCGGTTGTTGAAAACAATAGTCAATTCAATTTAGTTGAGGATGGAATCGTAATTGAAGATGCTAAGTCGGGACTTGCTATGGATATACGTCCAAAATTCAAAGCTGCGATTGATAGAGCAGTATCATCTGATATTGATATTATATTGGTTCAGGAAGCATCAAGATTTTCAAGAAATATAGGAGACTTCTTTCATAATATGAATATATTGCAAAATGCAGGAGTCGGTATTCTTATTATTGAAGGTGAGTTTTGGACATACTATATGAACCCTGCGGATTATCCTCGTTTAGCTCATGAGGTGGCGAAAGGACAAGCGGAGTCGCTGACAACTTCAAAGCGAGTAAATCGAGGTATATTCACATATAGGCAACGTAATCAGCTGGTTAGTGGAAAAATGTTCGGATACGATTTAGTAAAGGCAGTCGAGCGTAAAGATAATACTTATAAAATCAATCCAGTTGATGGAGCTACAGTTCAAATGATTTTTAAGTTGTATGTTGAGAAAGGCATGGGAACAGACCTTATTGCTACTTATTTGAATGTCAATAAGTACCCGACCGCTAATCGTAAAGGTGAATGGTCAGCATCAAAAGTTCGTAGAGTTCTTATGAATGAAAAGTATGCTGGACTGATTTTATATGGAAAGTTTAAAATTGTAGACCCTAATACTAAGAAGAAGATAGCAACTCATGTTGAAGCTGTCAGAGAAACTATTGTAGACCAAGATGGAAAAATTATTCAGGAGAGAAATGTAGTATATGGTAATTGGGAACCGCTAGTGGATGAGGATGTTTGGTGGAAAGCCCAAGATATACGTAAGGAACGTTCTGCTGAGTTTATTAATTCATCAAATGGTGCGTTAAAGACTGGAAAACGCAGTTCTAATGATTCTTATGCTAATAAAGCATATTGTTGTTGTGGATATACGATGAGCCCTCAATATGTTCATGCAGCTACTGATGATAAACCAGCCCAGTTTAGGTACAAGTGTAGGCAACAGATTAATGCTCATACTCCTGCATACAGGGCAAAGCATGGATTGCCACCATCAATGTGCAATTGTGATTTGCCAGCAGTATCAGATGTTGCTATGAGACTCATGTCTGTAAAGGTTTTTGAGTTTCTGTTTTCTGATATAAGAGATTCTATTGATGAAACAATTAAAATTATTGAGTTGGCTAATGAGCAAGCTCTGGATAAATTGTCTAATGGTGGGGTATCTGTTGATGATTTAAAGAAAGAGCTTGATAAATTGATGTCACGCTTGGATAAATATGTTGATATGTATACTGATGGTGATTTATCTAAAGAGCAGTATCGTAGTAAGAAGTTATCCACTGAGAATGAGATTGAACATACAAAGGAACTTATTCGTGTAAGAGAGCTTGAAATTAGTGAGAAGAAAAAGAAAAAGCTCGATATAGAAGCTATAAAAACCAGACTAAATACTTACGTTGATTTAGATGGTTTTGGAGTATCTAATGAGATGATTGAGTTTTTTGTTGAACGTATCATTCATAGGGCTGGTAACGAGTTTGTGTGGGAGATGAATCTTTCTGGATTACCTAATATTCCTAATAAGTATAAGATTAGTGGGTTTGATGAGACATATTCTAATTCATTGCAGAGTGATGATGATTTTAATATTGTTAAAACTTTTGTTATTTCATTGGAAGAATGTAAAGAGTTTTGTGTGAATAAAGCTCATCGTCAATTTAAGCCAGCATATTGGAGCCAGATTACCGTAAAAATTGCAGTTAAATAACAAAGTGTTGAGGATTGTAGCGACTTGTTGCAATCCTCTAATTTTTTTGATATGATTTGTTGGTATATGTGTATAGCTATTTTTGCGAATCTGCTAAATAGCTGTGTATGTGTACAGCCTAGAAAATGTAGGTATATGCCCATAACAGCCGACCAGGCTGCTAAGCTTGCAAAGATGAATGAAGATTAAAAGAGTGTTAATTTAGGCGGATACTGACAGTATGTCATTGTTCGCCTTTTTTGATATGTTATTGATTTAATAAAATAAAAATAATATAATAAAAAAGTACTAAAAACGAATAACCATTGGAGGAAAACAGATGGTACTTCAGGATTTAAATCCAGGAGAAGAATTAGCATTAGAGGCTAAATGGGGAGGCATAGAGTACGAACTTCAGTCAAAGGTGGAGTTTGTCAGAAAAGATTATATTCTTGTAAATGCGTTTACTTATGGGGGACATGTTGTTGATTTTTGTTCTAATTCGTTTAGAGGGATTATCATAAATTTGATAGCGAAAAATCATGATGGAAGTAGATACTGTTGGAATGATGTATCTTGTGAACTTGTTAGTTTGTATGGACAAAAATATTATAAAGTCACTACCAGCGGGTTCAAAATGCTTGGGAAAATTAAAGAACGCAGACAGGATCAAAGAATACAGTTTGATACAAAATGCAAAGTGACAATTCTTGATGATGGAAGTATTCAGGATGGGGTGTTGTGCGATATAAGTCAAAAAGGTATTGCTGTTTATCTGGATAACTCACGCCTTAAGGTGGGGAAGTTGCTTGAAATTGAGTTTTCCGATTCGGTAAGGAGACATAAATTTGATTTGCGATTTAAAGTGAGAATCGTAAGAAAGCATACCAAGAATGGAAAAACATTATATGGATGTAGAACAATCGATGCAACAAAAGAAGCTTTTGGATATTTGTACTTAAAATTGTTGGATTTGCAGAATCCGTATTAGATTAAATCTTTAATATTCAGGTAAATCAAATGGCTTGCAGGAGGGGAAATATGGGAGAAGTAAATAATAATGAGCGAAGAGTTGCTGAGCTAAGAGAGAAGATAGATTCCAGAATATACAAGGATAAGGAACCTAAATTGATTGTGTCAAACAGAGTTTGCATATTTATATTTTGGATTTTGCAGATAGGTGTAGCTGTAAATCTGATATTCAATATGATGAGTTTGGGCAATAGTGGAATTGGTACGTATGTATCTTTGGCTCTTATTGTTTTGGGATTGATTACATCGACTATTATTTATGTTCTCAAAAAGACTTCTATTGTTTTACCGATTGCATGTTTATTTCAATTTGGAATAGTATATTTTTTGGTGGAGTTTTTGGACGGAAAGACGAGTATGGTTTTTTTGCCGATTCCGTTATTGGTATCAATTTTGCCATATATGAATAAAAAGCTAATGAATTATTCCTGCTTAGTATATGGTGTTTTGACTTTAGTCAGAATAGTATGTGTAATAATGGGACTAGTTCCCACTGATGCCGGAACTGTAAATGAAGTAGTACTTGGAGTGACTTTTATATTGGCTATTGTTGCTCTTACCATTTCAAACAGGGCATCGTGGAGGTTTGATCATGACGCAAGACATTCTATGACTGATGAACAAGAGATTCAAAAGATTATTCTTCATGATGTTTTGGGTATTGCAAAGGGAGTACAGGAGCAGACAGGTGAAGCTAATGAGGCGATAGATGATTTATTTCAGTCTGCGCTAAAAATCAGTTCTGTGGTTCAGGAAATTACTACTGGTACAAACAGTACAACTGAAAATATCATGAATCAGACCGTTATGACTCAGAGTATTCAGGAAGCCATTAATGAGGCCGCTGAAAAAACAAGTGTTGTTGCTGAAAAAGCTAATGAGTCAATGGAATATGTGACAAACAGTATAAATACCATGGATGAACTTAAAAATCAGTCGGAAAGTATTTCTGTTACAAATAGTAAAGTTGTAAGTTCAATGCAAAATCTGAATGAGAAAACAGAGAATGTTAAGTCTATTACCGATATAATATTAAATATTTCGAGCCAGACAAATCTTCTTGCATTAAACGCATCAATAGAAGCGGCGAGAGCAGGAGTGGCAGGAAAAGGATTTGCTGTTGTAGCAGAACAGATTAGGCAATTGGCAGAACAGACAAGAAAGTCAACAGAGGATATCACAGAAATTGTTGAACAGTTAAGTGTTTATTCGGAAGAGGTTTCAAAGAGTGTGGAGGAGTCCCTTGAGGTGACGCAAAAACAGACAGAATTGATTTCGGATGCGTCAAATCAGTTTAATTCCATTAATGGAAATATGAGACAGCTTACTGAGGAGATAAACAAAATTGATAATATGATTGATGAATTAAAAGTTTCTAATAATAATATTGTAGACAGCATAAATCAATTGTCTGCAGCAAGTCAGCAGATATCGGCGAATTCAGATGAAGCGTCGACAATTACTATTAGAAACAAGGAAAGTTCAGAAAATGCAAAGGAAAAATTAAATAGTGTGTTATTGTATTCACACGAACTTGATAAATATATGAGTTAAAACCATATTACTTAAATTATGCAGTTGCAGATGATTTGCAACTGCATTTTATATTGATAACTTTTGGGCTGTATGCAATAATGATAGGGATATATGTAAAAAGGAGGATATATTTTTGAAATACTACGCAGTAAAAAAAGGAAAAACTCCTGGGATATATATGAATTGGGATGACTGTAAAAAGATGGTAAATGGTTACCCTAATGCTGTGTTTAAAAGCTTTACAAACATTGATGAGGCAAAGGCGTTTCTAGAAGATGGAAAAAGTGAGCCGGCTGTAAGAACTGATACGAATTTTGCTTTTGTTGATGGCTCTTTTAACAATTCGACTGGAACATATGGATACGGAGGCTTTCTTAAGACACCGGATTCTAAATATCTTTTGCAAGGATCTGGAACTGATGAAGAGATGGCATCTATGCGAAATGTTGCAGGAGAAGTACTAGGAAGTATTGCAGCAATTGAAAAGGCCTTAGAACTTGGGCTTAATGAGATTTCTATATATTATGATTATATGGGAATTGAAATGTGGGCAACAGGAAAGTGGAAACGTAATAAAAAGGGTACTATGATGTACTATGATTTTGTTCAGTCAGTACGTGATAAAATAGATATACATTTTATTAAGGTAAAAGGTCACTCTGGAGTTGAGGGAAATGAGGAGGCAGACCGACTTGCAAAAGAAGCTGTAGGAATTTAGGATAGGAGATATTATGAGTATATTTAATGTAGAGTTAAAAAAAGTAGTTGATGATACATACGAGATTGAAATCGGATATGATCTTACAAAAAATCTTGTAGAGGATATTGAGCATGGACTTGTTGGTAATATTAAAAAGTTTGCTGTTATAACGGATACAAATATAAAGGATTTGTATGCTATGCCGATTTGTGAAAAATTAAAATCATCGGGATATACCGTAGAACTTTTTGTCTTTCCGGCAGGAGAGAAAAGTAAGACAAGAGAAACAAAGGCAAAAATAGAAGATGCAATGCTTGAAAAAGGTTTTAGAAGAGATTGCTGTGTTATTGCTGTAGGTGGAGGAGTTGTTACGGATATTAGTGGATTTTTAGCAGGAACATTTGCAAGAGGAGTGCCGTTTATCAATTATGCAACTACACTTCTTGCAGCTGCAGATGCTTCAGTAGGCGGTAAAACTGCTATTGATACACCGCTTGCAACTAACTTGATTGGTTTATTCAACCAGCCAGAGAAAGTTTATATTGATATTAATGCATGGAAAACGCTTCCCAAAAGACAAATGGCAAGCGGAATGGCTGAAACAATAAAACATGCATGTCTTGCAAGTGAAGATATGTTTGATTTTATTGAGGAAAATCTTGATGACATTTTTTCTTTCCAGAAATTTGCATGTGAATATATAGCTGAGAATAACTGCAGTATTAAATATAATGTGGTTATGAAGGATGAGAGAGAAAGTGGACTTAGAGAGACTCTTAATTTAGGACATACTGTGGGAAGGGCAATTGAAACAGTAAGTGATTATAAACTTTTACATGGAGAGGCTCTGGGTATAGGAATGGCAGCAGAAGTAATGCTATCTGCAAGACTAGGATATATGTCAGAAGAGCAGGCAAAGCGTGTTGTTGATTTGTACAACAGAGCAGGTCTTCCTACAACTATTCCTGATTACATTGATAGAGAGGCTTTGGTTAAAAAACTCTATACAGATAAAAAGGTCAGAGATGGAAAACTCCGTTTTGTTCTCCAAAAAGGAATTGGAGAAGTGGTAGAGTTTTCATCTGGAGTATTCGCAACACCAATTGAAGAAGACCTGGCTAGAGAGATAATTATGGAATTATAATAGGACTATATAAGAATTCATTTTTAAAGTTTAAAGATTTATTTTTACAAGCTAAGCTGTAATATAGATTAGATGCAAAAATATCTTTGGATAAAATATTATCAGGTGCATCAGCAACTTTTGTAATAAGAGGAGCTGATGCATTTTTTTTGATTTCATGCAAAAGTGGAGTGGAACTTTTTCTGAAACCAAGTATTCTAATATAGTCGGGCTGTTTTAGGTTGCCACTTTTTATATCCAGCAGAATATGGAGTAATACTCTTGAAATTCGGCTGTGTGTAACATTTTTGCTTTTTAGTAATTCGCAAAAACTTGAAAATGATTTGAATTTATTTAGATTATTGCTTATTTTTGCAGATAATTCTTCTGTACAATCAAGATAATTGCATAAATCGGATTGCGGTAGCATTGAAAGCCTGTAAAACAATAAATCAGAAAAAGAATCCTCAAACATAAAAGAGTTTTCATTAATGTAATCGAATAATAAATTCAAACTTTCCTTAGGTAAAGAATGAGAAAAACACTCTGATAGGTTTTGAATATCATTCTCTCTAAGGTATTTTCTTATAGCACTGGCAGATGAATAAACTGAGTCTATATTTGTACTGTGATAGTTTTCACCATTTCTTTTTAAGACATGTCCTTTGATGTTAGTTTTTGATAAAGCTTTTTCATATTCAATTCCAAGAATATTATTAGGCATTGAAAGTAATGCTTCAACGTCTGAAGAATTAGTAAAAATATCTGCTATGGCTTTTTTTCTGGCAATAGGATAATTATCCCCATTTTTTAAATTTATGGATAAATTTTTTTTGAAATTTTCCGGTTCATTTAACAGAATATCTGCAATGCTTCGTATTAAAGAATGGTTATCAGTTTCTGCACCATAGCACAGATAATTAATGCAATTGGTATTTGAAAGTAATTTAACACCACCTTCGGCAAAATATGCAGCTGAAGAAGTTGCAAAAACCGTTGGTAATTCCAAAACCAAATCTGCACCGCAGGATAGAGCCATATTTGTACGAACATATTTATTTACCAAAGCAGGAGTTCCCCTTTGAACAAAATTTCCACTCATGGCGATAACAATATAATCAGCTTTTAATTCATGCCTAATATAGTCAAGCTGATATTTATGTCCATTGTGAAATGGATTGTATTCTGTAATTACTCCTACAACGTTCATTTTGTACCTCTTTTTTTAATTATTAATTGATTGTATCACATTTTGAACTTGTATGCTTGAAAAAATGAGTTTATACTAGAAATAGTATGTAGAACAATTTGGAGGAAAAGGTAAATTATGAACGTTTTAGTAATTAATTGTGGTAGTTCATCTTTGAAGTATCAGCTTATTGACTCTGATTCAGAGGAAGTTCTTGCAAAGGGAATTTGTGAGAGAATAGGAATTGATGGAAGACTTGTATACCAGAAGGAAGGTCTTGATAAGGAAATTACAGAGGCACCAATGCCTACTCATAAAGAAGCAATACAGATGGTACTTGATGCAGTGACAAATGATAAAACAGGAGCTGTTAAGTCGCTTTCTGAAATTGATGCCGTTGGACACAGAGTTGTTCATGGTGGGGAAAAATTTGCTGAGTCTGTAATTATTACAGAGGAAGTTCTTAAGCTGGTTGAAGAATGTAATGATCTTGCACCGCTTCACAACCCTGCAAACATTATTGGAATCAGAGCTTGTCAAGCTCTTATGCCAAATGTACCAATGGTTGGAGTTTTTGATACTGCATTCCATCAGACAATGCCATCAAAAGCTTATTTATATGGTTTACCATATGAGTACTATGAGAAGTATAAAGTAAGAAGATACGGTTTCCATGGTACAAGCCATGATTTTGTTTCAAAAAGAACAGCAGAGTTTTTAGGAATGGATTTAGATAATTCTAAGATAATTGTTGCTCATTTAGGTGGAGGAGCATCAATCTCAGCTGTATTAAATGGTAAATGTGTAGATACTTCTATGGGACTTACACCACTTGAAGGACTTGTAATGGGAACTCGTTGTGGAGACATTGATCCATCTATTATGGAGTTTATTGCAAAGAAAGAAAATCTTGATATTGAAGGCGTTATGGAAGTTTTAAACAAGAAATCAGGTGTTGCCGGAATGTCTGGAGTATCAAGTGATTTCCGTGACTTAGAGGTTGCTTATTATGAGGGCAATGAGAGAGCGATAGAAGCTGTTGAAGTATTTAGCTACAGAGTAGCAAAATATATCGGTGCATATGTTGCTGCGATGAATGGAGTAGATGCAATTGCATTTACAGCAGGAATCGGTGAAAATACACAGTTTGTAAGAGAAAAAATTGTTGGATATCTTGGATACCTTGGAATAGAGCTTAATAAAGAAGTTAACGCAGTTACAAGAGGTGTTGATACAGTGATTTCAACAGATGACTCAAAAGTTAAAGTTTGTGTTATCGCTACAGATGAGGAACTAAAAATTTGTAGAGAAACTGTAAGACTTGTGTAAAAAAATGTTGACAAACGATATATGCCTATGTATAATTGTCTAGGTGTGAATAGGAGAAAACTGTAATGATTGATATTTCAACCATTGTTAAATCAATTAACAAGGACGAGACGTTTGAGTGTGAGTTATCGCTTTCGACGTTTGAATCTAGATTAGGAGATTATCCTATTCTATCAAAGTCACCTATTTCGTTGCACGTGGCTA
The DNA here is from genome assembly GCA_045123895.1 of Agathobacter sp. Taxonomy (GTDB): domain Bacteria; phylum Bacillota; class Clostridia; order Lachnospirales; family Lachnospiraceae; genus Roseburia. The sequence continues at coordinate 43,898 of JBGVKW010000108.1, read as the reverse complement.
ACCAGGAGAATGAGCGGCTGCTTATCCGTGGAACAGTTGATGTGGAGCTTGGAATAGCGTGTGGAAGATGTTTGGAAGAAGTTCCAACAAAAATACATTTCGATATTGATAAGACTCTCAAGTTTTGTGAAGGGGCTCTTGTTGATGAAGAAATGGAGGAAACTGACTACCTGATTGGGTTTGAACTGGACGTGGATAAGCTTGTCTACGCCGAGATTTTGGTGAACTGGCCAATGAGAGTTCTGTGCAAAGATGATTGCAAAGGTATTTGTAAAGTCTGCGGGATGAACTTGAATAAGGGCACCTGCGATTGCGATAGTTTTGTACCGGATCCAAGAATGGCAGCTTTCCAAGATATATTTAACAAGTTTAAGGAGGTGTAAACAAATGTCAATTTGTCCAAAGAATAAATCTTCTAAGGGAAGAAGAGATAAGAGAAGAGCAAACTGGAAAATGTCTGCTCCTACTTTAGTAAAATGCAGCAAATGTGGAGAATTAATGATGCCACACAGAGTTTGCAAGAACTGTGGATCTTACAACAAAAAAGAGATTATTGCTCAGGATTAATTACTAAAGCAAATACGAATATTTGAGCTCTCCGTAATGGAGAGCTCTTTTTTCTTTTTTCAATTGATTTATACCATTACTTATAGTATATTTGCTAATAGAAACATAGGAGGCGTACCAATGCAGACATTAACAAAAGTTGCAGTTGATGCCATGGGTGGGGATAATGCACCTGCATCAGTTGTAGAAGGCGTAGTCAATGCTGTTGCTAACAGAGAGGATATCAAAATATTTTTGGTAGGACAGACTGACGTTATTAATTCAGAGTTGAGTAAATACTCATATTCTTCAGAAAAAATAGAGATAGTTGAGGCACCAGAGGTTATCGAAATGGCAGAGCCACCAGTGGTAGCTATTAGAAAAAAGCGTGAATCATCTATTGTAATCGGAATGAATATGGTTAAGCAGAAAGAGGCAGATGCCTTTGTATCGGCTGGAAGTTCCGGAGCTATCCTTGTAGGTGGACAGGTTATTGTAGGTCGAATCAAGGGAATTCAAAGACCTCCTCTTGCACCACTTATTCCAACTGAAAAAGGAGTGTCTTTACTTGTAGACTGTGGTGCAAATGTTGATGCTAGAGCAGAACATCTTGTTCAGTTTGCAAAAATGGGTTCAATTTACATGGAACACGTAGTGGGAAAGAAAAATCCAAAGGTTGCAATAGTTAATATTGGTGCTGAAGAGGAGAAAGGAAATGCTCTTGTAAAAGAGACTATGCCATTGCTTCGTGAATGTAAGGATATTAATTTTGTGGGTAGCATCGAGGCAAGAGATATTCCAAATGGAGATGTAGATGTAATTGTTTGTGAAGCATTTACAGGAAATGTAATACTGAAGTTATATGAAGGTCTTAGCTCAACGCTTATCAGAGTAATAAAAAAAGGACTTATGAGCACACTTAAGAGTAAAATAGGTGCAGCTTTGGCCCTTCCAGCATTAAAGAAAACATTAAAGAGTTTTGATGCATCTGAGCATGGAGGTGCACCACTTCTTGGACTTACAGGATTAGTAGTTAAGGTTCATGGTAGTTCAAAGGCAAGTGAGATTACAAATGCAATTTATCAATGTGTTTCTTTTAAAGAAAACGAAATAAACCAAAAAATTAAAGAGAACATATAGTGAGGTATGCGGTATGGAATTTGAAAAGATTAGAGACATAATTGTTGAGGTATTAAATGTAGATGAAAACGAAGTAACAATGGAAGCAACATTTATTGATGACCTTGGGGCTGACTCTCTTGATGTATTTCAGATTATCATGGGACTTGAGGAGGAATTTGATATTGAAATTCCAAATGAAGAGGCTGAAAAAATTGTTACAGTTGGAGATGCTGTAGAACAGATAAAAAGTGCATTGAATGCATAATATGTTTTTTTGATGTGGATTTTGGAAAAGCCCTTTTATTAAGGGCTTTTCATTTGTTGAAGAGTATATATTACTAGTGAAGGAGATAATTTGTGTCAGATTTAGTTGAATTTCAAAAGATAATAGGATATGAGTTTAACAATATAAGTCTGCTTAGACAGGCGCTTACCCATAGCTCTTATGCTAATGAGAAGAGAATGAAAAAAACTGCCTGTAATGAGAGACTGGAGTTTCTTGGTGATGCTGTATTAGAACTTGTATCAAGCGAGTTTTTATTTAATAACTACAAACAGAAACCAGAGGGGGAACTTACAAAGCTTAGAGCAAGCATTGTATGTGAGCCTACACTTGCACTTTGTACTAAGGACATTGATTTGGGAAAATTTCTTTATCTTGGAAAAGGTGAGGATAAAACAGGCGGAAGAGATAGAAAATCTATTTTGTCAGATGCCCTTGAAGCAGTAATAGGTGCAATATATTTGGATGGTGGTTTTGCTAGTGCAAAAGAGTTTATTCTCAGATTTATTATGACAGATATTGAAAATAAAAAGCTCTTTTATGATAGCAAGACTATTCTTCAGGAAGAGGTTCAAAGTGTTCATGGCCAGATTGAATATGTTCTTCAAAAAGAGAACGGTCCAGATCATGATAAGAGTTTTGAAGTCGTGGCAAAAATAAATGGAGAGATATATTCGACGGGAAAAGGTCATACAAAGAAGGCTGCCGAACAACAGGCTGCTTATCTTGCGCTTTTAAGACTAAAGGAAGAGAAGGAGTAACTTGATGTATTTAAAAAGTTTGGAGGTTCATGGTTTTAAATCATTTGCCAATAAAATTGTTTTCGATTTTCATAATGGTATTACAGGAATTGTAGGACCAAATGGAAGTGGTAAGAGTAATGTTGCTGATGCAGTGAGATGGGTATTAGGTGAGCAGAGTGCAAAACAGCTTCGAGGAGCTTCAATGCAGGATGTTATTTTTGCTGGAACGGAAAACAGAAAACCTCTGAGTTATGCATATGTTGCGATAACTTTGGATAATTCGGATCATCAGCTTGCAATTGATTTTGAGGAAGTTACTATTGCAAGACGAGTATACAGATCCGGTGAAAGTGAGTATCTGATTAATGGAACTCCATGTAGATTAAAAGAGGTATCAGAGCTTTTTTATGATACAGGTATTGGTAAAGAAGGATATTCAATTATTGGACAGGGACAGATTGACAGAATCCTTAGTGGCAAACCAGAGGAACGCCGTGAGTTATTTGATGAGGCTGCAGGAATCGTAAAATTCAAAAAGAGAAAGAATACCGCACAGAAAAAACTCGAAAGTGAAAGAGAAAATCTCGTCAGAGTAAATGATATTCTCGCAGAATTAGAGCGACAGGTAGGTCCACTTGAGAAACAGTCCCAGAAGGCTCGTACCTTTTTAAAGAAAAAGGAGGAATTAAAATCATATGATGTAAATATGTTCCTTCTTGAAACGGAAAGAATTTCCGGGGCTCAAAAGGAAGTGGAAGAAAAGTATAAAATCGCTGATGAAGAGCTTTCTGAGACAAATGAGATATATCAGAAGATAAAATCTGAGTATGAGAAACTAGAGGAAGATATGAAGGATATGGATCAAAAGATTGAATCCATAAGAGAAAACATAAATTCATCTTCATCTACAAGACAAAAGCTTGAAAGTCAGATACAGATTTTGAAAGAACAGATTCATACTGCCGAGACAACAGATGAACATTTACAGAGTAGATTAGACTCAATTGATAAAGATAAAAATGACAGATTAGAATCAAAAAAGGACTACGACAATCAAAAGGAAAGTCTTGACGAAAAGCTTTTAATCATTAATCAGAAATCAAGAGAAGCTAATGATAAGCTTGCAAAAATCCAGGCGGAGATAGCCAAATGCAATGAAGGAATTGAAAAGGGGCAGAATGAGAGAATAGAACTTCTTCAGGCAAGAGCGTCAATTCAGTCAAAGCAGCAGAGATTTGATACAATGATTGAGCAGATTAATATCAGAAAGGCTGAACTTACCAAGAGGCTTTTGGATAGAAAGACAAGAGAATCTGGATTAGATGAAATTCTTGAATCTGCAAACAAACAGTTAAATGATGTTAATCATGAGATAGAACAGCTTAAAGAAAAAGAAGCAGATTTAGTAAAGACAGACAAAGACTGGCGATTTAAACTAAAAGAGAATGCCAGATTGATAGAAGAAGCTTCTGGAGAATATCACAAGGCGCAGTCAAGACTTGAGTCTTTGAGAAATATTGCAGAGCGTTATGATGGATACGGTAACAGTATCAAAAAAATCATGGAGCAGAAATCTGAAAATAAAGGACTGCTGGGTGTTGTTTCTGATTTGATTCAGGTAGAAAAGAAATATGAGACAGCAATTGAAACTGCACTTAGTGGAAATATTCAAAATATTGTAACTGAGGATGAAGATACTGCCAAAAAAATGATTGGCTTCCTTAAAAAGAATCATTTAGGAAGAGCAACATTCCTTCCACTTACAAGTGTAAAAGCAAAGAAGAATCCTAAAAATGAAGCTGCCCTCGGAGAGACTGGAGTACTGGGAATTGCAAATCAGTTAGTAAAGAATGATTCGAAATATGATGAGGTTGTTGCTTATCTGTTAGGAAGAGTTCTTGTTGTGGATAAGATTGATAATGCAATCGCGCTTGCAAAGAAGAATCATTATTCATTACATATTGTTACTTTAGAGGGAGAGTATCTTGCACCAGGTGGTTCCATGACTGGTGGAGCATTTCGAAATTCATCAAATCTTCTTGCTAGAAACCGTGAAATAGAGGAAATGGAGAAGAAGGTAACGGAGGCATCTGAAAAGATAGAAAGCCTAAAAGCGAGAAAAGATGATATTGCGACTGCGATAGCGTTAAATGATGAGGAAATCGTTGCAGTAAAAGCAACTCTTCAGGAAAAGTATATTGTTCAGAATACAGCACAGATTAATGTTGACAGGGCAAATCAGCAAAAGAGTGAGAGTGAGACAGCTTTTGCAGGTCTTAAAACAGAAAGTGCGGAAATTGAACATCAGATATCTGAAATTAATTTGAATAAAAATAATATTATTGAAGAACTTGAAAACTCTAAAAAACGTGAAGAAGAAATAGAGAAGGAAAATAAAGAATTGTCTGCGATTTTAGAGGAACAGGGTATTCTTGAACTTGATGCATCGGATGAGGTTTCGAAGATTTCTCTTGAGGTTGCTTCAGTTACACAGACTGTAGAGTTTGTAAACGAAAATATTGCGCGTATCAATTCTGAGATTGAGAAATTGGATGAAGAAAGACAGGCTCTTGTTGAGAATGCAAAAAATGCCAAGGATGATGCGAAGAAAAAACAGGAAGACATAGAGGAAATAAAAAAGACTATTGAAGCTTCCGTGAGCAATGATACTAAGCTTGATGAAGAATTAAAAGAATCTCTGACGATAAAAGAAAAAATGTCAGAGGATTACAGGGGCTTTTTCAAGAAACAGGAAGAAGTGTCAAAGCGTCAGGCTGAACTCGACAAAGAAATATATCGTTTAAATAATCAGAGGGAAAAATTAAAAGAAGCTGATGAATATCAGACTAATTATATGTGGGAGGAGTACGAACTTACACCACATGCAGCATTGGAACTTAAAAATGATGCATATGATGATTTAAACGCATTAAAGAAACTTATTGCTGAGATAAAAGATGAAATAAAGAAATTAGGCGATGTTAATGTAAATGCTATCGAAGAATATAAAGAGGTTTCTGAAAGATATGAATTCTTAAAAGGACAGCATGATGATTTGATAGAAGCGGAACAGACATTAATGGGAATAATTGAAGAGCTTGACACAGGAATGAGAAAACAGTTTACGGAGAAGTTTACTGAGATTCAAAGAGAGTTTGATAAAACATTTAAATTACTCTTTGGAGGTGGACATGGAACCCTTGAACTGGTTGAGGATGAGGACATTCTTGAATGTGGTATTAGAATTATTGCCCAGCCACCTGGAAAGAAACTCCAGAATATGATGCAGTTATCCGGAGGAGAAAAAGCTCTTACGGCGATTGCGCTTCTTTTCGCAATACAGGCACTTAAGCCATCGCCATTCTGTTTGCTTGATGAGATAGAAGCTGCGCTTGATGATTCAAATGTATCAAGATTTGCACAATATTTAAATAAGCTGACCAAGAATACTCAGTTTATTGTTATTACACATAGACGAGGAACAATGGCAGAAGCTGACAGACTTTATGGAATAACAATGCAGGAAAAAGGTGTATCAACACTTGTTTCAGTTAATCTCATAGAGAACGATTTGACAGAGTAAAGGAGAAAAATATGAGTGAGGAATTAGAAGTAAAGCCTGAAAAAAAGGGGTTTTTTAAAAGACTTGTTCAGGGTCTTACAAAGACCAGAGATAATATTGTTTCAGGAATAGATGCAGTATTTAAAGGTTTTTCCAAAATTGACGATGAATTTTACGAAGAACTTGAAGAAATCCTTATCATGGGAGACCTAGGTGTAAGAGCGACAGAAGCGATTCTTGAAGATTTACAGGAAAAGGTAAAGGAACAGCACATAAAGGAGCCGGCAGATTGTAAGGCATTACTTATTGAAAGTATAAAAGAGCAGATGAAGGTAGAGGATGCTGCCTACAGATTTGAAAATGAAAAGTCAGTTGTGCTTATTATTGGTGTAAATGGCGTTGGTAAAACAACAACAGTGGGAAAACTTGCAGGCAAGTTAAAAGACCAGGGTAAAAAGGTTGTTGTGGCAGGTGCTGATACTTTTAGAGCTGCAGCGGGAGAACAGTTAAAAGAATGGGCTAACCGTGCCAATGTTGACATGATTGGTGGAGCTGAAGGGGCTGATCCTGGAGCTGTTGTTTTTGATGCGGTTGCGGCTTCAAAAGCAAGAAATGCAGATGTACTTCTTGTTGATACTGCCGGCCGACTTCATAATAAGAAAAATCTTATGAATGAGCTTGGCAAGATTAATAAAATATTAGAGAACGAATATCCTGATGCATACAGGGAGACACTTGTTGTTCTTGATGCGACAACAGGTCAGAATGCTTTAGTTCAGGCTAAGGAATTTTCGGATATTGCAAAAATATCAGGAATTGTTCTTACCAAGATGGACGGTACTGCAAAAGGAGGAATTGCTGTTGCGATTCAGTCTGAGCTATCAGTTCCAGTCAAATATATTGGAGTGGGTGAGACAATTGATGACCTTCAGAAATTCGATTCGGATGAATTTGTAAATGCGTTATTCGATATTAATTCACAAGAAGAGGAGGCATAATTATGCTTACATTAGATAAGTTTGAAGAGGCCAGTGAGAAAGTAAAAGAGGTCACTCTTGAGACAAAACTGGTATATAGTGATTTTTTAAGTGCACAAACTGGAAATAAAGTGTATCTTAAACCAGAAAATATGCAGTTTACAGGAGCATATAAGGTAAGAGGTGCATATTACAAAATAAGTACACTTACAGAAGAGGAAAGAAAAAAGGGATTAATTACGGCTTCGGCAGGAAATCATGCTCAGGGTGTGGCTTATGCTGCAAAATGTTATGGTTGCAAAGCTGTAATTGTTATGCCTACAACAACACCCTTGATTAAGGTCAACAGAACAAAAAGCTATGGAGCAGAGGTTGTGCTTTACGGTGATGTGTATGATGAGGCATGTGCTCATGCATTAGAGCTTGCTGAAAAAGAAGGATATACTTTTATTCATCCATTTGATGATTTGGCAGTTGCAACAGGTCAGGGAACAATTGCAATGGAGATTTTTAAAGAGCTTCCACTTGTGGAGTATATTCTTGTCCCAATCGGTGGTGGTGGACTTGCAACGGGAGTATCAACACTTGCAAAGCTTTTGAATCCTAAAATTAAAGTTATTGGTGTTGAACCGGCAGGAGCAAATTGTATGCAGGCTTCTTTTGAAGCTGGGAAGGTTGTGACACTTCCGGGAGTAAATACAATTGCAGATGGTACGGCGGTAAAGACTCCTGGTTCAAATATTTTTCCATATATCAGAAAAAATATCGATGATATTATTACTGTTGAGGATGATGAACTTATTGTTGCCTTTCTTGATATGGTTGAAAATCATAAGATGGTTGTTGAAAATTCCGGACTACTTACAGTTGCGGCACTTAAGCATCTTGATGTAAAGGATAAGCGAGTTGTATCAATATTAAGTGGCGGAAACATGGATGTAATTACTATGTCATCAGTAGTGCAGCAGGGACTTATCTTTAGAGATAGAATTTTTACAGTGTCGGTTCTTCTTCCAGATAAACCGGGCGAGCTTGCAAAAGTATCTGAGACACTTGCAAAAGAACAGGGTAATGTTATTAAGCTAGAGCATAATCAGTTTGTAAGTACAAACAGAAGTGCAGCAGTTGAACTTAGAATTACATTAGAATGTTTTGGTACTGATCATAAGGCTCAAATATTAAAATCTTTGGAAAAATCCGGATACAAACCAAAGGTTGTAAGAACATCAATTTAAAAAAATAAAAGTATCAAGTAAAAATACTTGACAGCAAATGCCTGCTATGTTATTCTCTCATAGGTGACTGATATGGAAGAAAAACTTGAGCAGGCATATTTATATGATTTTTATGGCGAACTGTTGAATGAACATCAGCGCCAGATATATGAGGATTTTGTTTTTAATGATTTATCTCTAGGCGAGATTGCAAATGAAGAAGGAATATCAAGACAGGGGGTTGCAGATATGATTAAGCGCTGCAACAACAAACTTGCCGGATATGAGAAGAAACTTCATCTCGTAGAGAAATTTGTTTCAGTAAAAAACGATGTTTCAAGAATTCATGAGCTTACAGCTTCCTTTGGAACTGCTCATGAAGAAAGCATAATAAAAGAAATTGAGAAGATTTCAAATCAGATTTTAGAGGAACTATAGTATGGCATTTGACAGCTTATCACAAAAACTGCAGAATGTTTTTAAAAATCTTCGTAGTAAGGGCAGACTTACAGAAGATGATGTAAAGGCGGCGCTTAAAGAAGTAAAAATGGCTTTGCTTGAGGCTGACGTTAACTTTCGAGTAGTAAAGCAGTTTACTAAGAGTGTGCAGGAGCGAGCTATCGGACAGGATGTTATGAATGGATTAAATCCTGGACAGATGGTTATTAAGATTGTTAATGAAGAGATGGTTAAGCTTATGGGCTCAGATACAACTGAGATTGCTTTTAGACCGGGAAAAGAATTGACAGTCATTATGATGGTTGGTCTCCAGGGTGCTGGTAAGACTACAACTACTGCAAAGATTGCTGGAAAGCTTAAATCAAAAGGTAAGAAATCTTTGCTTGTAGCATGCGATGTGTATCGTCCAGCTGCTATTGAACAGCTTAAGATTAACGGAGAGAAACAGGGTGTAGAAGTCTTTACAATGGGTGATAAGAATAAACCTGCTGATATTGCAAAGGCTGCTGTTGAACATGCAAAGAAGAATAGTTTTAATGTTGTAATTATCGATACTGCCGGTCGTCTTCATATTGATGAGGAGATGATGGCAGAACTTATAGAAATAAAAGAGGCTACAGATGTTTTCCAGACACTTCTTGTTGTAGATGCTATGACAGGTCAGGATGCAGTAAATGTGGCTAGTACCTTTGACGAGAAAATTGGTGTTGACGGAGTTGTCATTACAAAGCTTGATGGTGATACTCGAGGCGGAGCGGCTCTTTCAATCAGAGCGGTTACTGGAAAACCAATTCTCTATGCAGGAATGGGTGAAAAACTTTCTGATTTGGAACAGTTTTATCCAGATAGAATGGCTTCGAGAATTCTTGGAATGGGCGATGTTCTTTCAATGATAGAAAAAGCTCAGGAAAGTATTGATGAAGAGGAAGCCAGAAAACTTGAGCAGAAAATGCGCAAGAATGAATTTGACTTTGAGATGTATTTAGATTCCATGAGTCAGATGAAGAAAATGGGTGGTCTTTCAAGTATCATGGGAATGATGCCGGGTATGGGACTTGGCAATGCAAAGATGGGTGACATCGATACAGAACAGGCGGAAAAGGGTATGGCTAGGACAGAAGCTATTATCTATTCCATGACACCGGAAGAAAGAAGAAATCCAAAACTGCTTAACCCTAGCAGAAAATCAAGAATTGCCAGAGGTGCAGGTGTTGATGTTGCTGAGGTAAACAGACTGATAAAACAGTTTGAACAGACCAAGAAGCTTATGAAACAGATGCCTGGAATGATGGGTGGCAAAAAGGGTAGACGAGGCGGCTTAGGTGGAATGTTCAATGGACTTCCATTTTAACCATATAAAATTTTAAAACCTATGAGGAGGTGAAAAAATGGCAGTAAAGATTAGATTAAGAAGAATGGGACAGAAGAAAGCTCCTTTCTATAGAATCGTAGTAGCAGATTCTAGATCACCAAGAGATGGAAGATGCATCGAGGAAATCGGAACATACGATCCAACTAAAGATCCTAGTGAGTATCATGTAAATGAGGAATTAGCAAAGAAATGGTTAGCAAACGGAGCTCAGCCAACAGAGACAGTTGCTAGAATCTTCAAGAGTGCTGGTATCGAGAAATAGGATAAAGAGGTGGCGTAATGAAAGAATTAGTTGAAGTAATTGCAAAATCTTTAGTTGATTATCCGGATGAGGTTAATGTAACTGAGACCGAAAACGAGAAAGCAATTGTTTTGGAATTACGTGTTGCACAGTCTGACATGGGCAAAGTGATCGGCAAGCAGGGACGTATTGCAAAAGCGATTCGTGCAGTTGTTAAAGCCGCAGCCTCTAAAGAAGACAAGAAAGTTATTGTTGAAATAGTACAGTAGCTATTAGGCCCCTCATTTTGAGGGGCTTTCGTTTTGTGATTTGAGACTATGTTTTATTAAAAATTGGAGAAAATATGGAAGATTTATTACAGGTTGGTGTAATTACCAGCACACATGGAATCAGGGGGGAAGTTAAAGTATTTCCTACAACTGATGATGTAAAAAGATTCAAGAAGTTAAAGCAGGTTATCCTTGATAATGGAAAAGAACGAAGAGATTTGGAAATAGAATCTGTTAAATTTTTTAAGAATATGGTTATCCTTAAGTTTAAGGGTATTGATAATATAAATGACGTTGAAAAATATAAGCAGTCACCATTGTTTGTAACAAGAGATAATGCAGTACCTCTTGCTGATGATGAATACTTTATTGCTGATTTGATCGGATTAAATGTTCAATCTGATGAAGGCGAGGAACTTGGAGAGATAGCAGATGTACTTCAGACAGGTGCAAATGATGTTTATGTAATTAAGAAAAAGGGAGTGAATGATTTGCTTGTACCAGCAATAAAAGACTGTGTTAAGGAAGTGTGTATAGAAGAGGGAAGAATGCTTGTTCATCTTCTGCCGGGGTTGAGATAATTGAGATAAGGAGCCGGTTATGGGAAGATATATACGAATGGAAGTGATTAATCAGCCAAATGATTTTGTTGATTATGTCATAAATGATTTTATTATGAAACAGGGATTTAAATATATTTTGTTCAAAGGAGAATATGTTTATAAATCTGGAGATGGCTTTATTGAAATACCTAAATTCTTTTCATATAAATATGAAGACGGGATAATCCGTATTGAAGCCTGGACTAGAACTGTGTCAATGATAGGTATTTATGGAAAAGAAAATGATCTTTCAGGTTTTTCGGGTAAAATCGCAAAAGATGCTTATAAAAGTGATATTGAACAGCTTATAATGTTACTAAAACAGCATGCTGGAAATCAGCAGATGAATGGTTATCCTTTAAATAGTCAGCCATCAGGTGATACCTTAGATTATGCCAGACAGACATATGGTTATCAGCAAAATAACCAGCCACAGTACAATAATTCTACAGTTTATGTTCGTGGATTTGATACGGAAAAATATGCAAAAATGACGCTTGGATATGGTATCGCCGGGCTTTGTCTGAGTTGGATATGGATGGGAATATTTTTTGATATAATGGCATTTGTTTATTTTGATAGGGCAAGAAAATCCTCAAGAAGAGGAAGCGCAATTGCTGGACTTATATGTGCAATATTGGGATTTGTGATATCAGTTGTTGTTACAATGGTATTTTTCTATTATTGCAGAGAACACAACTTGTATTTCTAAGATAAATTGGAGTAGAAATGAGATTTCATGTTTTGACACTATTCCCAGAAATGATTGAACAGGGAATATCCTGTAGCATTACGGGAAGGGCTTTAAAAAATAATATTATTTCACTTTCAACTGTAAATATTAGGGATTTTTCACAGGAAAAGCACAAGAAGGTTGATGACTATACATACGGTGGTGGTGCGGGTATGCTTATGCAGGCACAACCGGTATTTGATGCAGTAGATAGTGTATTATCATTAATCCCTGAAAATCACAGCCGACGAGTGATATATGTTACACCACAGGGCAGCGTATTTAATCAGAAGATGGCAAGGGATTTTTCGAAAGAGGATGAACTTATTTTTCTATGTGGACATTATGAAGGAATTGATGAAAGAGTATTAGAGGAGACTGTTACAGATTACGTCTCTATTGGGGACTATGTATTAACAGGTGGAGAATTGCCAGCGATGGTGATGATAGATGCTATTTCAAGACTTGTACCAGGGGTTTTGAACAATGAAGTGTCCGCTGAAACAGAGTCGTTTCATGGTAATTTGTTAGAATATCCTCAGTATTCAAGACCAAGGGAGTGGCATGGGAAAGAGGTTCCGGATGTGCTTATGTCTGGAAATCAAAAGAAAATTAATCAGTGGCGTCTCTTAAAATCCATTGAGCGAACAAAACTTAGAAGGCCTGATTTGTATGAAAAGTATGAGAAGCTTTCAAATATAAAAGAAAAACTGTTGACTCAGAAGCTTCTCAATATTGACATGATAGAGATGATAAACAGGGGAGAGGCTTGGCTTGTTAAATTGTATGATAAAGAATTCCTTTTGAAAAATATTAATACGGGAATTTATTATCACTCACAAATAGCAGAAACTGAAAATGAATCTGAATTGTTTGAAATGTCATTTGAAGAATCTGGAATTCAGATTGCCGATTTTTCATTGGATACTTCCTTTCTGGTTGTTCATTCAAAAGAGGCTGCCAGGAAAGCAGTTGATAAATGGAATATGACAAAAATAGCAGAGTGCTACCTGGCTACATACACAAAGAGGGAAAAGGCGCCAGTGGCTGGTCTGTATGAAATTGAAAGCAAAAAGCTAGAGATAAAAGCATTAGGAATTGAACATGCTGAACTACTTATGGAGGCAAATCCTGATACGGATGAGTATTATCTTGAAAATCAGATAAAGCATGGACTGGTATATGGAGCATTTGTAGATGATGTTCTTGTAGGAATGGCTGGATATAATGACTGTGGAGATATTGGAATGTTGTATGTATATCCAAATTTCAGAAAGAAAGGGATTGCAAAGGCTTTATTAACATACCTGATAAATGACAGTCTGTTAAGAGGTCAGATTCCATATTGTATGTTTGACAAGGAGGATGAAATTATAGTTTGCTTGTTAGACAGTCTTGGAATGTACAGTTCAAAATCACCTGTTTACTGGCTATATAGAAATTAAAAAATTACTTGCAAATTAACGCATTTTATGGTAGAGTGTCAATGTTGTGAGTAAAAGAGTGATGGTCCTCTGTTGCGAAAATAGTAGTAGCATTAAGAACGTCAAGATGATTAGGAGGTCACAAAATGAACGCAAGTGAAATTATTAAAAGCATTGAAGCAGAGCAGTTAAAAGCTGAGGTAGCTGAGTTCTCTGTAGGAGATACTGTAAAGGTATACGGAAGAATCAAAGAGGGTAACCGTGAGCGTATCCAGGTTTTCGAAGGAACTGTTATTAAAAAGCAGAACGGTTCTAACCGTACAACATTCACAGTTAGAAAACTTTCTAACGGTGTAGGTGTTGAGAAGACATGGCCACTTCATTCTCCAAACGTAGAGAAGGTTGAAGTAGTACGTAAAGGTAAAGTACGTCGTGCTAAACTTTACTACTTAAGAGACCGTGTAGGAAAAGCTGCTAAGGTTAAAGAGCTTGTAAAATAATATTAAGCGTAGCAGAGGGAGTCAGTTTGTCTGACTCCCTTTTTTCTTGCGAACACATGGATTCAATGATAATATTAATAAGATAAAATCGTTTGTGATAAATACTTAGAAAAACAGAGGTGAGAAAATGGCTAGAAGACGTGTAGGACTGAATTTCAGAAAACAAAGAAGAAGAGTTAATCTTCCACTTGTTAAAGAAGTATTTGCATGGACATTAGAGATTGCTATTGTTCTTTTTATGGCTTATGTTTTAGTGAGCTATTTTGGACTTAGAACAAGTGTTGTAGGTCAGGCAATGGAGAGTACGCTTGAGAATGAAGATGATGTACTTGTAAATAAATTTGTATATATTGTTTCGCATCCGAAGGCCGGGGATGTTGTAGTTTTCCTGCCAAATGGAAATGCAAAGTCACATTATTACATCAGAAGAGTTGTTGCTACTCCGGGAGATACTGTTTTAATAAAAAATGGTGCAGTTTATATAAACGGTGAATTATATGATGAAAAGACAGATGTTGCATCAATTGAGGATGCTGGAATTGCATCGGAAGAGATAAAACTTGGAGAAGATGAATACTTTGTGCTGGGTGATAATCGAAACAATAGTGAGGACAGCAGGTTTGCAAATATTGGACCTGTAAAGGGAGAGTATATTGTTGGAAAGGCCTGGTTTAGAATTTCTGGCTTTGGCGAATTTGAAACGATAAAATAAAGGAATAGGTGAATTATGAATTTTCAGTGGTATCCGGGACATATGACAAAGGCAAAAAGACAGATGCAGGAGGACATCAAATTAATAGATTTGGTGATTGAACTTGTAGATGCAAGGATTCCTTTGTCAAGTAGAAATCCAGACATAGATGAGCTTGGAAAAAATAAATATAGATTGATTCTGATGAATAAGTCAGATCTTGCAGACAAGAAGAGGACAAAAGAGTGGAGTTCTTATTTTAAAGAAAAAGGTTACTTTGTGGTAAGTCTTGATGCGAGAACAAAAACAAGCATGAAGAGCATAACTGATATTGTTATGGAAGCGTGTAAAGAAAAAATAGAAAGAGACAGAAAACGAGGAATAAAAAACAGACCGGTAAGAGCGATGGTTGTAGGAATTCCAAATGTAGGTAAGTCTACTTTTATTAATTCATATGCCGGAAAAGCGTGTGCAAAGACAGGAAATAAGCCTGGCGTTACAAAGGGAAAACAGTGGATACGATTAAACAAGAATGTAGAACTTCTTGATACACCAGGAATTCTCTGGCCTAAATTTGAGGATCAGACTGTAGGACTTAGGCTGGCCCTTATCGGCTCAATTAAAGACGAGATATTAAATACGGATGAGCTTGCTATAGAACTTATTGATTTTCTAAAAAAAGAGTATAATGGCTTACTTGCTGAGCGCTATGATGTTAATGAAGAACTGAAATCTACCGATATAATTATTGATATAGCAGTAAACAGAAAATGCATTACAAAGGGAGGAGAGCCTGATTATAGTAAGGCGGCTACTCTTCTTATAGATGAATTTAGAAGTGGGAAGCTAGGAGAGATTACTTTGGAGATTCCTGAAGAAAAATAGGTGGCTACGGTTATGGAAAAGAAAATCGGGGAAATAAAAAAAGAACTAAAAGAATGTGATGAAAAAAGTCTTAGTACATTTATTGACTCCTACAGTAGCGACACAAGAAGTGGCGTGGTTTCAATAGTTGAAAGTGCAAAGAAGAGACTGGAAAAATATAATGCTGAGCTTGTTAGAATTGAGAGTATAAAGGCATACGAAAAAGAGTATGCAGATTATGAGTATATT
Organism: Agathobacter sp.; assembly: GCA_045123895.1. Classification (GTDB taxonomy): domain Bacteria; phylum Bacillota; class Clostridia; order Lachnospirales; family Lachnospiraceae; genus Roseburia. The sequence continues at coordinate 28,047 of JBGVKW010000108.1, read as the reverse complement.
GCAGGAATTGATGAGGTTGGAAGAGGACCACTTGCAGGCCCGGTAGTGGCTGCTGCGGTAATTCTTCCAAAGGACTGTGATATTTTATATATAAATGATTCGAAAAAACTCTCAGCAGCTAAAAGAGAGTCTCTATACGACGAGATAATGGAAAAGGCTGTTGCAGTAGGAATAGGAATGGCATCACATGCAAGAATAGATGAGATAAATATTCTTCAGGCTACATATGAGGCAATGAGGGAGGCTATTGGTAAGTTAGAGCCAAAACCTACGCTCCTTCTAAATGATGCAGTTACAATTCCTGATGTCGACATTAAACAGGTACCAATCATAAAAGGTGATGCAAAGAGTATTTCGATTGGAGCTGCCAGCATAATTGCGAAGGTTACAAGAGACCGTATGATGGAGGAATATGAAAATATTTATCCGGGATATGGTTTTAGTTCAAATAAAGGATATGGTTCTGCCATGCATATAGAAGCAATCAAGGCAATGGGACCTACTCCTATTCATAGAGAGACATTTATCAAAAATTTTGTGTGAGGGACGAGTATGCAGATTTCGAATTTGGTTGGACAATATAATAATGCAGTCTCTCAGGCAGAACCGATTTCGGGAACAAAGGGGACACAAAATCTTGTTTCCTCTCTTTCTGAACTCTCAAAAGATAATGTTTTTGAGGGGACAGTCAATTCAGTAAAAAATGGACAGGTAAAACTTGCCCTGCCCAATGGTCAGCAGATATCAGCAAGATTAGATGGAAAAGTAAATATCAAACAGGGACAGTCTATGTTCTTTCAGGTGAAGTCCAACAATGGAACAGTCGTGGAGATAAAGCCATATACTGTTGGCGGGACGGGAGCAAATCTTACTCTTTTGCAGGCTCTTCAGGCAGCAGGTCTTCCAACCGATGTGACGAATCTTTCCATGGTCAATAAAATGATGGAAGAACAGATGTCGATAGACAGAAATAGTTTAAACCAGATGTATCATCTTGCACAGGCCAATAGCGATGTAGATGTTACAACACTGGTGCAGATGCAAAAGCTGGGAATACCTGTTAATCCTTCAAATGCTGCTCAGTTTGAAAATTATCTCAATGATAAACAGGCTATTACGCAATCAATGAATGATTTAATAAGTCTGCTTCCTGAAACATTTGTTAATGAAAATATCTCAGGCGAGAATTTGGTCAAGCTAAGTACTGAGATAATGAAGCTTATTACAGAAGGCTTACCTGAAAATGTAAATTTGAATAAAGCTGAAACAGAAGGCGGTAATGTTTTGCATAGTGGAGAGAAAAGTCAAAATATTACATTAGGTGAGAATGCTTCCGTGGATTCAGGGTTATTATCAGGTAAAGGAGAAAATATCATAGAGGTAAAATTAGAAACAGGAGCACAACTAAACCTCGAAGAAAATATTGAGGTAAGTGAAGGAGAAAATAAAGAAGTAAATAAAGAAGTAAATATTGCAGATGGGAATGTAAAGAATAAAGATGCAGTCAATACATCCCAATCATCAGAAAAACAGATAATATTACCAAATACACTTGCAGATATTCTCGATGAGGATGGAATAAAGGAGATTAATAATCAGATAAATGCACTACTGCCTGATATTGACGGGAATGAGATATCTATGTATTCAAAGGAAAGCAGTGTAGTATCTGTTTTAAATGATATACAAAATCTGGTTGAACAGACGAGTGCGGATAGAAAGACAATTCTTGAGTTGTTTTCCGGGAAAGAATTTAAGGCACTTGTAAGAAATGCGATTGAGCAACAGTGGATGATAAAGCCAGAGGAATTAGGTCTGCTTACAAAGGATGGGAATAAACTATCAAAGCTGTATGAAAAGGTTGAAGACCAGATAAACAGAATGGAAAATATAGTAAAGGCATCTGGCCAGAACAATGAGAACATTACAAATCTGGCAGCAAATATCAGAGGTAATATTGAATTTATGAATCAGATAAATGAAGTATATACCTATGTTCAGATTCCTTTAAAGATGAATGGTCAAAGCGTCAGTGGAGAATTATACGTATACACTAATAAAAAGAATATGAATGATTCTGATAGGGAATTGTCTGCTTTTTTACATCTTGATTTGGATAATTTGGGGGCCACGGATGTATCTGTAAAAATGTTTCATAAAGAAGTTACCACGAATTTTTATCTTGAAAATGATGAGGCATTTGACCTGGTGAAACAGTTTTTACCTATGTTGGATGAAAAACTAAAAAGCAAGGGATATAATAGTAAGACAGCTGTTATAAATGAGTCAGGGCATACTAATTTTGTTGATGATTTTTTGAAAAAGGATTTGCCGGCGAAAGGGCAGGTTCATAGGTATTCTTTTGATATGAGGGCATAAAGATGGAGGATAAAGAAAGCTTTAAACCATTTGAATTAAAAAAGCTAAGAGAAGATAAGGATAAGACCGCAGTTGCACTAGAGTATGTTCCAGGGGATGCTGCGCCTAAAATTCTTGCCACAGGAAAAGGACAACTTGCAGAGAAGATTATTGAAAAGGCAAAGGAGAGTAATGTCCCACTTCACAAGGATGACAAATTGGCGGATACTTTGTCTAAACTTAAGATTGGAGATATGATTCCACCAGAATTGTATGAGGTTGTTGCTGAGATTCTTGTATTTGTAAATGATATTGACAAAATGAAAGCAAAACTAGATGGAAAGATGTAGGAAAAAACAGGGAGAAAAGTTTAGAAGATAAATGGGGAAAATATATATTGAATAAGAGAGAAATTGGGGATAAATATGAACAGATAGCAGTAGAATATCTAGAGAAAAACGGTTATAGAATTATAGAAAGAAATTATAGAAATCGAATTGGAGAAATAGATATAATTGCTAAAGAGAAAAATACACTTTGCTTTGTGGAAGTAAAATACAGAAACTGTGGCAGATGTGGATATGCTTCAGAGGCAGTAAACATAAGAAAGCAGCAAAAGATACAGAGCGTTGCAAATTATTATCTTATGATAAGTGGATATAGCGAGTGGACAGACTGCAGATTTGATGTACTTGCAGTTGATGGAGCTGATGTTACTTTATACAGAAATGCTTTTGAAGGACAAATATAGGAGACATAAATGAAGATAAGTGATTTTAAAATAAAGAATGACCAGAATATTTTTGAATTAAAAGAGCATGAAATTGGGCAAAATAGTACAGTTCCATTGTTACATTTTAATAAACTCGATGATACAAAAATAGTAAGACACTGTTTTACTACAAGGCAAGGCGGTGTAAGTAAGGGCATTTTTGAGTCTATGAATTTAAGCTTTACAAGAGGCGATGAAAACGAAGATGTTTTGATAAATTATGAAAGACTTGCAAAAGCACTTGGTACTACAACGGACAGATTTGTTACGACAGATCAGACTCATACAACAAATGTAATAAGAGTGGGAAATGAGGATGCAGGAAATGGAGTAGTTCGTCCAAAAAAATATAGAGATGTTGATGGACTGGTTACTAATGAAAAAAATGTGGTTTTATCTACGTTTTATGCGGATTGTGTACCTTTGTTTTTTGTTGATACAAAAAATCATGCAATAGGACTTAGTCATTCCGGATGGAGAGGTACTGTAAACAGAATGGGAAAGAAAACTCTTAAGGTCATGAAAAGGGAGTTTGGAACAAATCCTGCTGATGTGGTTGCTGCAATAGGTCCATCAATATGTCAGGATTGTTATGAGATAAGTGAGGATGTGGCAAGGGAGTTTAAAGAAGAGTTCACAGAGTATGTAGATGAAATTTTGATTGATAAGAAAAATGGTCATTATCAGTTGGATTTGTGGAAGGCTAACAAGGTAATACTTATCGAAGCGGGTATTTTGGAGGAAAACATTGCTGTTACAAATATCTGTACATGCTGCAATGATTCAATACTTTTTTCGCATAGGGCCAGCCATGGTAAAAGAGGAAATCTGGGAGCGTTTATGTATCTTGTTGATTGATAAATATATGTGATATAATGTTTTATTGGAAAAATCATAATTTGTAATTTGAAAGGTAAAATACATGGCAGCAGTAAAGGAACATGTTATTTCACAAATAGAACCTAATAGTATTGCACAGGAATTAGAACTTGAACCGGGAGATGTTCTTGTAAGGATAAATGGTCAGGAAATGGAAGATGTATTTGATTATCATTTTCTGATTAACGATGATTATCTGGTTCTCGAAGTAATAAAAAAAGATGGAGAAGAGTGGGAGCTTGAGATTGAAAAGGACTATCATGAAGACCTGGGAATAGTTTTTGAAAATGGACTTATGGACGATTACAAATCATGTTCAAATAAATGCATGTTTTGTTTTATAGATCAGATGCCACCGGGGATGAGGGAGACACTATATTTTAAGGATGATGATTCAAGGTTATCTTTTTTGCAGGGTAATTATATTACTCTTACCAATATGAAAGATAAGGATTTGAATAGAATAATTAAATACAAGCTGGCTCCAATAAATATTTCCGTTCATACTACAAATCCTGAACTTAGATGCAAAATGCTTCATAATCGTTTTGCTGGAGAAGCGTTAGATAAAATCAGAAAACTGTATGAGGCGCAAATCGAGATGAATGGTCAGATTGTTCTCTGTAAAGGTGTTAATGACGGAGAAGAACTTGAAATGACAATAAAAGATCTGGTTGGGTACCTTCCATATATGCAGAGTCTGTCAGTGGTTCCTGTTGGATTAACGAAATACAGACAAGGTTTATATGAGTTAGAACCATTTACAAAGGAAGATGCCAGAGATGTTATTGCTATTATAGAAAAATGGCAGCAGTATTGCATGGACAAATATGGAGTTCATTTTGTGCAGGCCTCTGATGAGTGGTATCTTACAGCAGATTTACCGATTCCTGAGCAGGATAGGTATGACGGATATATTCAGCTTGAAAACGGAGTTGGGATGATAAGACTTCTTCTTACAGAATTTCGCGAAGCGTTACAGGAGCTATGTGAAAATAAGCAGGAGATTATAATAAAAATTACAGAAAACCAACCTGTAACTATTGCCTCAGGAAAACTTGCTGCTCCGTTTATTGAGGAGCTTGCAAAGGAATTTATGGATGAATTTCCAATGTGTAAAGTTGAAGTTGTTGCCATAAGAAATGATTTCTTTGGAGAGAGAATAACAGTATCCGGTCTTATTACAGCAAGAGATTTGATTGCGCAGATAAATGAGCATGGAAAATTAAAACGAGTAGGAATTCCTTGTAATATGTTAAAGATGGATGAGGAGATATTCCTTGATGATATGACTCTCTCAGAGGTTATAAATGCTTTACAAGTACCGGTCGATATTGTAAAATCAAGCGGTCGGGATTTGCTGATGACTATGCTAGGAATTACAGAATAGGAGAAAATATGAGTAAACCAGTTGTGGCCATTGTTGGTCGCCCAAATGTTGGAAAATCAACTCTGTTTAATGCACTTGCAGGAGAACGTATTTCAATTGTACAGGATACTCCGGGTGTGACAAGAGACAGAATATATGCAGATGTTTCATGGTTAAATTACAATTTTACCATGATAGATACAGGTGGAATTGAGCCGGAGAGTGGAGATGTTATTCTTTCACAGATGAGAGAACAGGCACAGATAGCAATTGATACTGCTGACGTAATAATTTTTATTACAGATGTAAGACAGGGACTTGTGGATTCGGATTCGAAGGTTGCGGATATGCTTAGAAGATCCCATAAACCGGTTGTGCTTGTGGTAAATAAAGTAGACAGTTTTGAAAAATATATGCCGGATGTGTATGAATTTTACAATCTTGGAATAGGAGATCCACACCCGGTATCAGCAGCGTCTATGCTTGGACTTGGTGATATGCTTGACGAGGTAGTAAAGCATTTTCCAGAACAAAAAGCAGCAGATGAAGAGGATGACAGACCAAAGGTTGCCATTGTTGGAAAACCAAATGTAGGAAAGTCATCGCTTATAAATAAACTTGCTCAGGAGGACCGTGTTATTGTTTCTGATATTGCAGGTACAACAAGGGATGCAATTGATACAGATATAAAGTATAATGGAAAAGAGTACATTTTTATTGATACGGCGGGACTTAGAAGAAAAAGCAAGATAAAAGAGGACATCGAGAGATATAGTATTATTCGTGCAGTTACAGCTGTTGAGAGAGCTGACGTTGTTATTATCGTAATCGATGCAACAGAAGGCGTTACAGAGCAGGATGCAAAAATTGCAGGAATAGCCCACGAAAGAGGTAAGGGAATAATAATTGCTGTAAATAAATGGGATGCTATTGAAAAAGATAACTCGACTGTTAAAAAACATACGGAGAAAATCAGACAGATATTAAGCTTTATGTCTTATGCTGAGATTGTATTTATCTCAGCTAAATCAGGTCAGAGACTTAATAAGATTTTTGAGCTTATTGATGTAGTTATAGAGAACAATTCAATGCGTGTTGCAACAGGTGTATTGAATGAAATTGTTGCAGAAGCAGTTGCTATGCAGCAGCCACCAACAGATAAGGGAAAACGACTTAGAATATATTATGTTACCCAGGTTTCGGTTAAACCGCCAACCTTTGTTGTATTTGTAAATGATAAGCATTTGATGCATTTTTCTTATACACGATATTTGGAAAACAGAATTCGAGATACATTCGGATTTAAAGGTACAGCCTTGAAATTTATTACCAGAGAACGAAAGGAAGACAATTAATGATTTGGGTACGTTGTTTAGCCCTTGTTGTAGGATACTTTTTAGGAACATTTCAGACAGGGTACATTTATGGAAAAGCACATGGAATTGACATAAGAGAACATGGAAGTGGAAATTCAGGAACGACAAATTCGCTTAGAACTCTTGGATGGAAAGCGGGAGCAATAACTTTTCTAGGAGATTTGTTTAAAGCAATATTATCAGTGTTGATTTTTTATTTTGTATTTAGAAATCAGTTTCCTAATGATATTAAATGTATAGAGTTATATGCAGGTTTTGGAGCAGTATTAGGACACAATTTTCCATTTTTTCTTAAATTTAAAGGAGGAAAAGGAATTGCCTGTACTGCAGGTGTGATTCTTGCGGTTTGTCCACTTGCAGCTCCTGTTTGTCTGGTACTATTTGTAGTATCTGTTCTTGTTACAAGATATGTTTCTTTAGGATCAATACTTGTTGTATCTGCATATATTATTCAGGCGCTTATATTTAACTATTTTGATTTGCTGGGATTAAGTGGATATGCAAAAATAGAATTCAATATTTTATCTGCCTGCTTTACCGCAATGGCGATTTGGCGTCACAGAGCAAATATTGTAAGATTGGTTAAAGGAACTGAGAATAAAATTGGACAGAAAGCGAAGTAATTAGGATGAAAAGTATAGGAATTATTGGTGCTGGAAGCTGGGGAACTGCTTTGTCAGTAGTTTTAGCTAACAATGGAAATAATGTACATATCTGGTCAATTGTAAAAGAAGAGATTGATATGCTTAAAGAAAAACATGAGCATGTTGATAAACTTCCGGGAGTAAAACTTAGCGACGCGATAGATTTTACAACAGACATAAAAGAAGCAATAGTAAATAGTGATATACTTGTTTTGGCGGTTCCATCTGTATTTACTCGTAGTACAGCAAAAATGATGGCTGAATATGTAAAGGATGGACAGATTATTGTCTGTGTTGCAAAAGGAATAGAAGATGAAACATTGAAAACTATTTCCGATGTGGTTGAAGAAGAAATTCCACAGGCAGATGTAGCTGTAATGTGTGGTCCTTCACATGCGGAGGAGGTAGGAATTGGTCTTCCTACAACTGTTGTAGCAGGAGCTAGAACAAAAGCTACAGCAGAGGCAATTCAGGATTTGTTTATGAATAATGTATTCCGTGTATACACAAGTCCTGATGTTCTTGGAATGGAGCTTGGCGGTTCTCTTAAAAATGTAATTGCACTTGCTGCAGGAATGGCTGATGGACTTGGATATGGTGACAATACAAAGGCTGCACTTATCACAAGAGGAATTGCAGAAATATCAAGACTTGCAATCGCTATGGGAGCAAAGGCCGAGACATTGGCTGGTCTTACAGGAATAGGAGATTTGATTGTAACCTGTGAGAGTAAGCATAGCCGAAACAGAAAAGCTGGAATGCTTATGGGACAGGGATATACAATGGAAGAAGCTACTGCTGAAGTAAAAATGGTTGTAGAAGGTATTTATTCGGCAAAGGCGGCTCTTGCACTTGCGAAAAAATACAATGTAGAGATTCCGATTATAGAGGAAGTAAACAGAGTTCTTTTTGAAAATGTTACTGCAAAGGATGCTGTAGCAGAACTTATGGCAAGAGAAAAGAGAGCTGAGTACAGCAGTTTGGAGTGGAAATAAAATGGAAATTAAGATTAAAAAATTAAGGGATACAGCAACTATTCCTACAAGAGGCAGTGAATATGCTGCTGGATATGATTTATATGCTGATATTGATGAGGCTGTTACAATAAAAGCCCATGAGACAGCTATGATAGGGACTGGACTTTCAGTTGAAATACCTGATGGATATTTCGGAGCAGTTTTTGCAAGAAGTGGTCTGGCTTCAAAACAGGGACTTCGTCCTGCAAATTGTGTTGGAGTTTGTGACAGTGATTACAGGGGTGAATACATGGTAGCTCTTCACAATGATACTGATAATGAACGTATTATTGAAAGAGGAGAGCGAATAGCACAGCTTGTGGTTATGCCATATCTTGCAGTAGAATTTAAAGAAGTATCAGAATTATCAGAGACAAAGCGCGGAGAGGGCGGCTTTGGTTCAACTGGTTCAAAATAAATACAAGACATCAAGGAGGGTAACTATGGAAAATCGTATTGTAAAATTCAGATCAAAGGATAGTAATCTTATAAGTCTTCATGCTATTCCGGGACATTTTGCTACAAGTCATTCACATATTAATTATTATGTTGATGTAACAAGTATCAAGACAAGAGCATCAGAAGCAAAAGAGGCTGCAAAGGTTTTCTATTCAAAAATTCCTAAAGGGGGTTACATAGATACAATTGTTTGTATGGATGGAACAGAGATGATAGGTGCATTTTTAAGTGAGCAGATTGAAAATGCAGGTGTGATGACCATCAATACACATGAGACTACATATGTTGTTTCCCCAGAGATAAATAGTAATGGTCAGATTATTTTCAGAGATAATAACAAGGGTGCTATTGAAGGAAAACATGTGGTAGTTCTTCTTGCTACAACTACTACAGGAGAGACAATAAAAAGAGCATTGGAATGTATCAGTTATTATGGTGGAAATGTAGTAAGTGTCGCATCGATTTTTTCAACAATTGATGAGGTTGACGGAATGAAAATCGAAAGGATATTTGATTCTAAAGATGTGCTAAACTATGAAGCTTATACAGTTACGGACTGTCCATTCTGTAAAAAAGGCCACAAAATAGAGGCTATGGTAAATGGATTTGGATATTCAAAATTATAATTCGTCAATTTGACAATAACGTTATATATAATTTGTCGGAATGACGGTAGTCAATAAGGATACCTTCTTGTATTATGTATGTATAAAAGAAATGTACATAGTACACAGGAGGTATTTTTTAAAATGGCAAGTTTATCATTAAAGAACATTTGCAAAGTTTACCCAAACGGGTTTGAAGCAGTTAAAGATTTCAACCTTGAGGTTGAAGACAAAGAATTCATCATTTTCGTAGGACCATCAGGATGTGGAAAATCTACAACACTTCGTATGATCGCTGGTCTTGAGGAAATCTCTTCAGGAGAGTTCTCAATTGATGGAAAAATCATGAATGACGTAGAGCCAAAGGACAGAGATATCGCAATGGTATTCCAGAACTACGCTCTTTACCCACATATGACAGTATTCGATAACATGGCATTTGGTCTTAAACTTAGAAAAGTTCCTAAGGATGAGATTAAAGCTAAAGTTGAGGAAGCAGCTAGAATTCTTGACCTTGAGAAATTATTAGATCGTAAGCCAAAGGCTTTATCAGGAGGACAGAGACAGCGAGTTGCTATGGGACGTGCTATCGTTCGTAATCCTAAGGTATTCCTTATGGATGAGCCACTTTCAAACCTTGATGCTAAGCTTCGTGTGCAGATGAGATCTGAGATTTCTTCTTTACATAACAGATTAGGTGCAACAATCATCTACGTAACACATGATCAGACAGAGGCTATGACACTTGGAACAAGAATCGTAGTTCTTAAAGATGGTGTTATCATGCAGGTTGACAGCCCACAGAAATTATACAACCAGCCAGATAATTTATTCGTAGCTGGATTCATCGGATCACCACAGATGAACTTCGTTGATGCTAAGTGTGTTGTTGAAGGAACAAAAGCTTCTCTTAAATTCGATAACTACACAGTTGAGCTTCCAGAAGAGAAAGCTAAAAAGCTTATCGATGGTGGATATGCAGGAAAAGATGTTATCTTCGGTATTCGTCCAGAAGATATCTATGATTCAAAAGAAGCTCTTGAGAAATTTGCACATAGCAAGATTGAGACAGATGTAACAGGATACGAGTTACTTGGTGCAGAAGTATTACTTTACTACACAGTAGCTGGTGCTAACATGACAGCAAGAGTAGATTCAGATACTCCAGCTCGTTATGGTGATCACATTGCACTTGCTTTAGATCCTGCAAAGATTCATGTATTTGACAAGGAAACAGAATTGACAATTACTAACTAGTCAGATAAAATTATATAGTTGTAAATTGATTTACCGGGTGTAAGATTTACACCCGGTTTTTAGTGGTGAATTATATGATTACAAATCAAAAAATAAAAAAATCCCTTGATGAAATTAAGCAGATCACATCACTTGATGTGATTTTGTATTCTGCAAAGAATAAATTTGTTGCTTCTACAATTGCGGATGTAGAGAAATTGGAAGATAAGGTTACTATTTTTATCGAGTCTGAAGAAGAAGCATCAATAATTGGTGGTTATTCATTTTTCAGAGTGGAAATAGAAGACGAGTTAGAGTATGTACTTATAACATTTTCGTCTGAAGAAAGTAATCTTGTGTTAGGAAGAATGGCGGCATGCCAAATAAAAACTCTGGTTCGAGGCGAATCAGAAAGATATGACAAGAGTAATTTTGTACAAAATATTCTTCTTGGTAATGTATTAAATGCAGATATCATGATAAGAAGTAAAAAACTTCATCTGGAAAATAAACCAAGAGTGATTTTTGTAATTGATACAGGAAAGCATACGAATGAAATGGCGTTAGAACTAGTCAAAAACCTTTCTAATATCAGAAGTGGTGATATTGTTGTTTCAATGGAAGAAAACAATGTTGTACTGGTAAAAGACGTTTCTGGAGTAAAAGAAGAGGATTTAGAGGATTACCTTAATGAAGTTGCAAAGAGCTTAGTGGATAACCTTCAGATGGAAGCCATGATAAAGGTTAGAGTAGGATATGGAAACAAGATTGATTTATTAATTAAGCTTGCTGAATCATATCAGGAGGCTAAGCTTGCGCTTGAGGTTGGAAGAGTGTTCTATGTTGAAAGGGAAATTATCTCATATGCAAATCTTGGAATTGGACGACTTATATATCAGCTTCCAATGAGTCTGTGTGAGATGTTTATCAAGGAAGTGTTTGGCGATGAGGTTCCAGACATTTTAGATGACGAGGAGGCTATGTCAACTATTAACAAATTCTTTGAGAACAATCTGAATATTTCTGAGACTGCAAGACAATTATATGTACATAGGAATACTCTGGTTTATAGATTAGAGAGAATAGAGAAAGCAATTGGTCTGGACATCAGAAGCTTTGATGATGCCATGACATTTAGAATAGCGGTTATGGTTTTAGCACATATCCGCGATAATAAAAAGCTATTATAAAGCTGTAAGTTAAGAGGAGACTGGTATGGCAAGTAAACCAACATACGATGAAAGTAGTATATCTATTTTAGAAGGTCTTGAGGCGGTACGTAAAAGACCTGGAATGTACATTGGAAGTGTTACTACAAAGGGATTAAATCATCTGATTTATGAGATTGTAGATAATGCGGTAGATGAACATTTGGCTGGTGAATGTGACAAAATATATGTAACTCTTGAAAAAGATGGTTCATGTACAGTTGAGGATAATGGTCGAGGAATTCCTGTAGGAATGCATGCAAAAGGAGTATCTGCGGCCCGAGTAGTATTTTCTACACTTCATGCAGGAGGAAAATTTGATAGCTCTGTTTATAAGACTAGTGGTGGTTTACATGGAGTAGGTTCTTCTGTAGTTAATGCACTATCTACTTATATGGATGTTGAAATCAGCAGAGAAGGATATGTGCATCATGACAGATATGAAAAGGGAAATCCTACTGTTGAATTAGAGGATGGCTTATTACCTAAAATAGCGAAGACAAAGAAGACAGGAACAAAAATTAATTTTCTCCCTGATCCTGAGATTTTTGAGAAAACAAGATTTCGTGAGGATGATGTAAAGAGTCGTATGCATGAGACAACTTACTTAAATCCGGGGCTTACGATTGTTTATGAGGACAGAAGAGGCGATGAAGTAGAACATATTGAATTTCACGAGCCAGATGGAATAGTAGGGTTTGTAAAGGCAATTAATGAGAAACAGAATATTCAGCCACTTCATGATGTGATTTCTTTTTCAGGAGAGGCTGATGGAATAGAACTTCAGGTTGCATTTCAGTACACAGAAGAGTTTCATGAGAATATTTTGGGATTTTGTAACAACATCTATAACTCAGAGGGTGGAACTCATATAACAGGCTTTAAAACAGCTTTTACAGCAATTATCAACTCATATGCAAGAGAGTTGGGAATCCTTAAAGAAAAGGATCCAAACTTTAATGGAACAGAGGTAAGAAGTGGAATGACTGCAGTTATCTCTATCAAGCATCCGGATCCTAGATTTGAGGGACAGACAAAGACAAAGCTTGATAACCAGGACGCCAGTAAAGCAGTGTCGAAGGTTACAAATGACGAGATCCCATTGTTTTTTGACAAAAACCTTGAGATTTTAAAGACTGTAATAAGCTGTGCTGAAAAGGCTGCAAAAATCAGAAAAGCAGAGGAGAAGGTGAGAAGTAATCTTCTTACAAAGCAGAAATTCTCTTTTGATTCGAATGGAAAATTAGCAAATTGCGAGAGCAGAGATGCCAGCAAGTGCGAGATTTTTATCGTCGAGGGAGATTCCGCCGGTGGTTCAGCAAAAACTGCAAGAAACCGTATGTATCAGGCGATTTTACCTATCAGAGGAAAAATACTAAACGTTGAGAAGGTAAATACTGCAAAAGCCTTGGAAAATGCAGAGATAAAGACTATGATTAATGCTTTTGGATGTGGTTTTTCAGAGGGATATGGAAATGATTTTGACATAACAAAGCTTAGATATGACAAAATTGTTATCATGGCCGATGCCGATGTGGATGGAGCTCATATCTCCACACTGTTACTTACTTTGTTCTTTAGATTTATGCCTGAGCTTATTTTGGAGGGACATGTATATGTTGCAATGCCTCCACTTTATAAAGTGGTTCCAAGTAAGGGCGAAGAAGTATATCTATATGACGATCAGGAATTAAAGAAATACAGACAGACACATTCAAATCAGAAATTTACTTTACAAAGATATAAAGGTCTTGGAGAGATGGATGCGGACCAGTTGTGGGAGACTACCCTTAATCCTGAGACAAGACGAATGAAGAGAATAGAAATCGAGGATGGAATGATGGCGTCTGAGATTACAGCACTTTTGATGGGAAATGAAGTACCACCAAGAAGAGAATATATTTACAAACATGCACATGATGCAGAGCTTGATGTGTAAGAGGAGCAGATAGATGGAAAGCAGTAATATCATTCAAACTGAATATTCTGAGCATTTGCAGAAATCGTATATTGACTATGCTATGTCTGTAATTGTGTCAAGAGCACTTCCTGATGTAAGGGATGGATTAAAGCCGGTTCAAAGACGTACTTTATATGATATGCATGAGCTTGGAGTTAAATATGATAAACCATTTAAAAAGAGTGCACGAATTGTCGGTGATACAATGGGTAAATATCATCCTCATGGAGATTCATCAATATATGGTGCATTGGTTGTAATGGCTCAGGATTTTAAGCAGGGAATGCCTCTTGTGGATGGGCATGGAAACTTTGGTTCTATCGAGGGAGATGGGGCTGCTGCGATGCGATATACAGAAGCAAGACTTCAGAAGCTTACACAGGAAGCATATCTTGCTGATTTGGATAAAGATGTTGTGGATTTTGTGCCAAACTACGACGAGACTGAGAAGGAACCAGAGGTTCTCCCGGTCAAAGTACCAAATCTTCTTATCAATGGAGCAGAAGGTATTGCAGTAGGTATGGCAACAAGCATTCCACCACACAATTTTGGTGAAGTGTTAGATGGTGTGGTTGCATATATGAAAAATCCCGATATTACAACAATTGAGATGATGCAGCATATTCAGGGACCTGATTTTCCTACTGGAGGAATAATTGCAAACAAAGATGACTTACCTGCAATTTACGAGAGTGGTCAGGGTAAAATTAAGGTTCGTGGAAAAGTTGTTGTTGAAAAGGGGAAAGGTGGACGAGAGAAGCTTGTTATCACAGAAATTCCTTATACAATGATTGGCGCTAATATTGGAAAATTTTTAAATGACGTCTATTCCCTTGTTGAGAGTAAAGCAACAACTGACATTGTTGATATAACTAACCAGTCTTCAAAAGAAGGAATAAGAATTGTACTTGAATTGAAAAAAGGTGCAGATATTGAAGCGTTAAAGAATCTTCTTTACAAAAAGACAAAGCTTGAGGATACATTTGGTGTTAATATGCTTGCTGTCTGTGACGGAAGACCTGAGACCTTAGGACTTGTTCCTATAATTAAGCATCATGTTGATTTTCAGTATGAAATTGCAACAAGAAAGTACACTACTTTACTTGCAAAGGAAAAGGAAAAAGAAGAAATCCAGAAAGGTTTAATTGCAGCTTGCAATGTAATTGACCTGATAATAGAGATTTTACGTGGTAGTAAGGATGTTAAGGCTGCTAAGGCATGTCTTACAAAAGGAGAGACTGATGCTATCAGATTTAAATCAAAAGAATCAGAAGCTATGGCTAAACAGTTAAGATTTACAGAAAGACAGGCTACTGCAATTCTTGAGATGCGTCTGTATAAACTCATAGGTCTCGAAATTGAAGCTCTTATGAAGGAGCATGAGGAAACTCTAGCAAGAATAGCTGAGTACACTGATATTTTAAATAACAGAGGTACTATGGCGAAGGTTATCATAAGAGAGATCAAAGCATTTAGAAAAGAATATGCAGTTGACAGAAAAACTGAAATAGACAATTTGGCTGAAGCAGTGGTGGTTAAGAAAGAGATAGAGGTTGCTGATTACATATTCCTGATGGATAGATTTGGATATGTAAGGACTATTGACACTGCAACTTACGAGAGAAATAAAGAAAGTGCTGATTCAGAGAATAAGTATGTAATCAGAGTAAAGAATATAGACAGGATATGTGTATTTACCAATACAGGAAATTTACATCTTGTTAAAGTTCTTGATATTCCGTTTGGAAAGTTTAGAGACAAAGGCACACCGATAGACAATCTTTGCAACTACGATAGTAAAGTTGAAGATTATATCTGCGTTGCAGCATTAGAGGATGTTTCTTCGGGAAAACTTTTATTTGGAACAAAAACAGGAATGATAAAAGTTGTAGATGGAAAAGAATTTGTGGTTTCAAGAAAAACATCCATGGCAACAAAGCTTGGTGAAGAAGATGAAGTATTATCAGTTGAAATATTAGAAGAAAATAGTACCCTTGTAATGCATTCGAATAAAGATGTATTTCTTAGAATTGATTGCAATACTATTCCAGAGAAGAAGAAGGCTGCAATCGGTGTAAGGGGAATGAAACTGGATAAAAATGATTTTCTAAAGAGTATTTATGTTCTTTCAGAAGGAAAGCAGATGGATGTTGAGGTAAAAGGCAAGACCGTTGCCCTAAACAGACTTCATATTGGAAACAGAGATACTAAGGGAGTGAAAAAATAATTCATGAAGACTTTTGAACAGGCAAGAAAATTTATTGAGGATGCCTCGAAAACAGGTAGTGTATTAGGTTTACTTAGTATCAGCTTGCTTATGGAGACTCTTGGAAATGTTCAGGAAGAATTAAATTTTATTCACATTGCAGGAACAAATGGAAAAGGGTCAGTTGGAACATATCTGGAATCAGTATTGACAGAGGCTGGATACAGCGTTGCAAGATATACTTCTCCTGCTGTTTTTAACCCATTAGAAATTTATAAATGTAGTGGAAAATATATTGAAAAAGATGAATATGTAAAAGTTATGTCACAGGTTAAGAATGCCTGTGACATTATGGTATCTGAGAATAAGCCTATGCCGACTGTTTTTGAAATAGAAACGGCAGCTGCATTTTTATGGTTTTATCAGAAAAAACCGGATATAGTATTACTTGAAGTCGGGATGGGGGGAGAAACTGATGCTACAAATGTTATTTCAAAATCAATGGCAAGTGTTCTGACCTCTATAAGTTTTGACCATATGCAGTTTTTAGGCGATTCATTATCTGATATAGCAAGGATAAAGGCTGGAATAATAAAAGAAAATGGAATAGTTTTTTCTGCTGGACAATCTGATGAGGTAAAAGCGGAAATAGACTATATTGTAAAAGAAAAAAATGCAAAGATAATATATGCTGATGAATCAAAAGCTACCACAATTCAGACTGGAATAGATGGTCTAAGGTTTGATTACTTATTATCTGATTCTTCCGATAAAACATACGAGATAAGCAGTTCTATGTCAGGAATTTATCAGGTGAAAAATATACTGCTTGCAATAGAAGTTGTTACAAATCTTTTTGTGGATATTTCTTTTGAAACTATCCAAAAGGGTATAAAGAGTGCATACTGGCCAGGGCGATTTGAAAAAATTTCTAATAATCCGCTTGTGATAATAGATGGAGCCCATAATGAGGCGGCTGCTAATGAACTTGCCCGAACAGTAGAAAACTGTTTTACAAATCAAAGACTTACTTATATAATAGGGGTGTTAGAGGATAAAGAGCATGAGAAAATGCTAAAGGTAATGCTTCCCTATGCAGATTCTGTATATACGATTACTTCTGATAATTCAAGGGCGATGGCGGCAGAAAAACTTGCAGGAGAAGCGATGAACTATCACGATAGGGTTATATGCTGCGACAGTATATCTGAGGCTTATGAGAAGGCAGTGCTTGACAAAAGACCGATTTTAGCGTTTGGTTCTTTGTCATATTTAGAAGCTTTAAAGGAATGCGTTGTTGTAGAAAGCAGGAAGTGACGATGGATAAGAAAAAGATACAAGAAGGGGTTAGGATGATTCTCGAGGGACTTGGCGAAGATGTCACAAGAGAAGGTCTTATTGAGACACCGGATAGAATAGCCCGAATGTATGAAGAAATATTTGCAGGGATGAATAATACAGCACAAGAGGTATTATCTAAAACTTTTACCGTTGACAATGGTGATATGGTAATTGAGAAGGATATACAGTTTTATTCTATGTGTGAGCATCATTTTATGCCATTTTATGGTAAGGCACATGTGGCATATATTCCGGATGGAAAGGTTGTAGGTCTTAGCAAGTTAGCAAGAACTGTTGAGGTATACGCAAAAAGACCACAGCTTCAGGAACAGCTTACTGCCCAGATTGCAGATGCACTTATGGAGTATTTAAAGCCAAAGGGAGCTGTTGTAATGATAGAAGCTGAGCATATGTGTATGACCATGAGAGGTGTAAAAAAGCCTGGAAGTAAGACTGTGACTTATGTGGCGAGGGGAGAATTTGAGTATAATAATCAGCTAATGAAGAATTTTTTCGAGCTTGTGAAAATGTAAGAGGTATAATATGAAAATAGGCAGACATGATTTTGACACAGAAAACAAAGCATATATTATGGGAATCCTGAATGTTACTCCGGATTCCTTTTCTGATGGAGGAAAATGGACAGATAGAGATGTGGCATTGGCTCATGTTGAGGATATGATTAATGAAGGTGCTACGATTATAGATGTAGGAGGAGAGTCTACAAGACCTGGATATACAAGAATTTCCGATGAAGAAGAGATTGAAAGGACTGCTCCTATTATCAGAGAAATTAAGAAAAACTTTGATATTACGGTCTCTATTGATACATACAAAAGCAAGGTTGCAAAAGCAGCTATTTTGGAAGGCGCAGATATAATAAATGATATTTGGGGACTTAAGGCTGATAATAAAATGGCAGAACTTGTTGCAGAAAATGATGTATCAGTTGTTATTATGCATAATAGAGATAATGAACAGTATATTTCATTTATGGATGATATGATTTCCGATTTGAAGGAAAGTATTGAAATTGCAAAAAGAGCTGGGATAGCAGATGAAAAAATTATTGTGGATCCAGGTGTTGGGTTTGCAAAAAGCTATGAGCAGAATCTTATTGCTATTAAAAATGTTGGAAGATTAAGAGAATTGGGATACCCTGTGTTGCTTGCTACATCAAGAAAATCGGTCGTTGGACTTACACTTGATACACCAAAAGATGAACGTGTAGAAGGAACAATTGTTACAACTGTATTTGGCGCACAGCAGGGGTGCTCGTTTTTCAGAGTACATGATGTTAAAGAGAACATGAGAGCGTTACTTATGACAAGAGCGATTCTGGGAGAAAAATAATGGATGATTATATCAAAATCACAGGTCTTAAAATTTTTGCAAATCATGGTGTTTTACCTGAAGAAAAAGAAAACGGACAGGATTTTTTTCTAAATGTAAAACTCTTTTATGATATGAGTAAACCAGGTAAAACTGATGATTTGGCAGATGCTGTGAACTATGCGCATTGCTGTGAATATATGACAGAGGTGTTTACTGAGAAAAGTTTTGATTTAATTGAAAAAGCAGGTGAATATCTTTGTGAGAAAATTCTAAGTGAGTTTGAATTGATAAAAGCAGTTGAACTTGAATTAAGAAAGCCTCATGCCCCAATAGGATTACCTTTTGAGGATGTGTCCGTAAATATGAAAAGGGGATGGCATGAAGTTTATATTTCTTTTGGCTCTAATATGGGTGACAAGGAGAAATATATTGAGACTGGACTGGGCAGACTTCGTGGGAATGGTCGAATAAAGAACCTGGAGGTATCTTCTTTAATAAAAACAGAGCCTTATGGTGGAGTGGAGCAGGATGATTTTATTAATGGCTGTGCCAAGTTTTTTACAATTATGAGTCCGGAGGAGTTACTTGTATTATTAAATGAGATAGAAGCAGAGGCAAACAGGGTCAGAAAGGTTCACTGGGGACCTAGAACCTTGGATATGGATATTGTGTTTTACGATAAGCTTGTATATGAAAGCGATACGCTAATTATTCCTCATGTAGATATGCAAAACAGGGAGTTTGTCCTAAGACCATTAAATGAACTTTGTCCAAATTATAGACATCCTGTATTTAATAAAACAGTAGCGCAAATGCTTGTAGAATTAGATGACAAATAATACACAAGGAGTTTGAATTGAAGGTAATATTATTTGATTTGGATGGAACGTTAATTGATTCATCTGAAGGAATTACAAAATCAGCGCAGTATGCACTTTCGTATTTTGGAATTGATGAGCCGGAGCTTGAACCGTTGAAGAAATTCATAGGACCACCTCTTGTTCAGAGCTTTGCTAATCATTATGGTTTTTCAAAAGAAAAATCGGTTGAAGCTGTAGCTGTATATAGAGAAAGATATAACGCCATTGGTATTTTTGAGTGTTCACTTTATGATGGAGTGATAGAGTGTATTAAACAGCTTAAATCCCAAGGGTATCTTATTGGCATGGCTTCCTCAAAGCCGGAAGAATCCTGTAGGAGAATTCTTTTGCATTTTGGAATATTAGATTTGTTTGATGAGGTGGTAGGTGCTACTTTTGATGGTAGGATAGATACAAAAGAGGAAGTTCTTTTAGAAGTATTCAACAGATTTTCAGAAGTAGATAAATCAGATATGTGCTTGATAGGAGATACCAATTTTGATGTGGATGGAGCAAAAAAAGTTGGGATAGAGTGCATTGGTGTAAGTTATGGATTTGGAAATTCCGATGAGATGCTTTCAAATGGTGCTATTGCAGTTTGTGATTCTATGGCACAGCTTCCTGAAAAAATCCTACAATTATTTGGAGAGTGTAATGGATAAGAAAATTAAGTTAAAGACAATTCTTTGGGAAATACTATTTCCGTTGTTTATGTACTATGTGTTGTTTTTATGTATGATATATCTTGTTTTTATTCTGATTGGGTATTCATCATATAACTATATGGTTGCACAGTGCATAGCAGCTGGAATAACTATCCCGGCCATATACTTTTGGGCATACAGACCTACTCAGAAGGATTTTGTAGAGAAGCCCAAAATGTCGAAAACGACATTGATGAATGTCGTTTATATTGCGATTATCACTTTGATTTTTTCAAGTGCCATAAACAATCTGGTAAGTATGTCTCCCCTTGTCGAGCTATCAGCAGGCTATAATAAGGCCAATACAGATTTTTTTGCAAATACTATTGTAGTTGAGTTGATAGGAAGTGCCATACTTTCTCCGATTATGGAGGAACTTGTCTTTAGAGGAGTAATATTTGCAAATCTAAAAAAAGTAACTTCTGTAAACAATGCGATAATCATCTCTTCAATTTTGTTTGGACTTGTACATTTTAATGTAGTACAGTTTTTATATGCATTTATTTTAGGAATTGTATTAGCAATGTTCATGGAGAAGTCTGGGCATGTGTATGCTGCCATTGTTGGTCATATCTTAGCTAATGCTTTGGCAGTTATCAGGACTGAAACAGGATTTATGAAGGAATTTGTGGATAGATCTGTGTTTGCATGGAGTGGTTCTGTTGTTCTTGCGATTGCGGGAATTTTGATGCTAGCTTTTTATCTCAAAAAGGTAAAAGTACAGTAAAAACAGATAAACAATTTAGACACAATTTAATAATATTATTTAAAAAGCCGATTTTTTATGAAAAAATTTTCATTTAAAATCGGCTTTAATTGTGTCTTAGAATAAAAAATAAAATGATAATAGATAGAGTTGTCAGAAAATATACTTTATAATATTAAGTTTTTAAATTATCAGACAACTACAAGAAAAAACATATTTACTTTAGCGGGGTAACGTTGTACAATTGGTAACAGGAAATGATTCGCGAGCAAATCTTGACAGATACTAAGAGTATTGAGAAAAGAAAGGATACATCAATATGAGCAAACAGTGGAATGAAAGTACTGCAACAGCCAAGGGATTATATGACCCACGTTTTGAACATGATAACTGTGGTATTGGTGCTGTGGTAAATATCAAGGGTATTAAAACACACAAGACAGTTGAAGATGCTTTGAAAATTGTAGAGAATTTAAAGCACAGAGCTGGAAAAGATGCTGACGGAAAAACAGGAGATGGAGTAGGTATTTTACTTCAGATTTCACATAAGTTTTTCAAAAAGGCAACTGCTTCTTTGGGAATAGATATTGGAGAGGAAAGAGATTACGGTGTAGGAATGTTTTTCTTCCCAACAGATGAATTCAAGACAGTTCAGGCAAAGAAAATGTTTGAAGTTATTGTCGAGAAGGAAGGAATGGAATTTTTAGGCTGGAGAGAAGTTCCAACTGAACCGGACAAGCTTTCCGAAAAAGCAAGAGAGTGCATGCCATGTATTATGCAGGCTTTTATTAAGAGACCGGCTGATGTTGAGAGAGGTCTTGAGTTTGATAGAAAACTTTACATTGCACGTCGTGTTTTCGAACAGTCAGTTGACGGTACATATGTAGTTTCTCTTTCAAGCAGAACAATCGTATATAAGGGAATGTTTTTAGTAGAGCAGTTAAGACAGTTCTTTGCAGACCTTCAGGACTCTGATTATGAGTCAGCAATTGCAACTGTACATTCACGTTTCTCAACTAACACAAATCCTAGCTGGCAGAGAGCTCATCCGAACAGATTTATCGTTCACAATGGTGAGATTAATACTATCAGAGGAAACTCAGACAAGATGTCTGCCCGTGAAGAAAATATGGAATCTGCAAAACTTAAAAAGGATTTCCAGAAAGTTCTTCCTGTTATCAATGCGGAAGGTTCCGATTCGGCAATGCTTGACAATGCACTTGAGTTCCTTGTTATGAGTGGAATGGAACTTCCACTTGCAGTAATGATTATGATTCCAGAGCCATGGGCAAATAATGCAATTATGTCTCAGAAAAAAAAGGATTTCTATCAGTACTATGCAACAATGATGGAGCCATGGGATGGACCAGCTTCAATTCTTTTCTCAGATGGAGATATGATGGGAGCGGTTCTCGATAGAAATGGTCTTCGTCCTTCACGTTACTATGTGACAGAGGATGATTATCTTGTACTTTCATCAGAGGTTGGTGTTCTTGATGTTGACCCAACAAAGATTGTGAAAAAAGACAGACTTCGTCCAGGAAAGATGCTTCTTGTTGATACTGTTGCAGGAAGAATTATCGGAGATGATGAGTTAAAAGAAAAATATGCTGATAAACAGCCATATGGCGAGTGGATTGACCGCTATATGCTTAACTTAAAGGATCTTAAGATTCCAAACGAAAGAGTTCCTGAGTATACAAAAGAAGAAAGACAGAGAATGCAAAAGGCTTTCGGATATACATATGAATCAGTAAAAGATTCTATTCTTCCAATGGCTAAAAATGGTGTTGAGGGAACTGCAGCAATGGGAACAGATACACCACTTGCTGTTTTATCGGGAAACAGAGAGCCATTATTTAACTATTTTAAACAGCGTTTTGCTCAGGTTACAAATCCACCAATTGACTCAATTCGTGAGGAGGTTGTAACATCTACAACTCTTTATATTGGAGAGGCTGGAAACGTACTTGAGGAAGATCCAAAGAACTGTCAGGTATTAAAAATCAATAATCCAATTTTGACAAACACTGACATTATGAAAATTAAAGCTCTTAAGCATGATGGATTTAAAGTAGAAGTGATTCCGATTACTTACTACAAAAATACTAGTCTTGAGAAAGCTGTTGACAGATTATATATTGAAGCAGACCGTGCATATAGAGATGGTGCTAATATCCTTATCCTTTCGGATAGAGGAGTAGATGAGAACCATGTAGCTATTCCTTCTCTTTTAGCAGTTTCTGCGTTACAGCAGTATCTGGTAAAGACAAAGAAGAGAACTTCTCTTTCTTTGATTCTTGAGTCAGGAGAGCCAAGAGAGGTTCATCACTTTGCAACATTGCTTGGATTTGGTGCAAGTGCAATCAACCCATATCTTGCTCTTGATACAGTAAAACAGCTTGTTGATGAGCATATGCTTGACAAGGATTATTATGCAGCTATCGATGATTACAACCATGCAGTAATATCAGGAATTGTAAAAATTGCAGCAAAGATGGGTATTTCTACAATTCAGTCATACCAGGGTTCAAAGATTTTTGAGGCAATTGGAATTGATAAGAGTGTAATCGATAAATACTTTACAAATACAGTTAGCAGAATCGGTGGAATCACACTTAGCGATATTGAGGATGATGTAAATACACTTCACTCAGAGGCATACGATCCACTTGGACTTGAGACAGACCTCACATTAGACAGTAAGGGGCGTCACAAGATGAGAAGTGGTTCAGACGGACATCTTTACAATCCTGCTACAATTCATCTTCTTCAGCAGTCTACTCAAAGAGGTGACTATGAGTTATTCAAGCAGTATACAAGCTTGATCGATGAAGAACAGAAAAATACAAATATCAGAGGTCTTATTGATTTTAACTATCCAAAGAAAGGCGTTAAGCTTGAGGATGTTGAGAGTGTAGATTCAATTGTTACAAGATTTAAAACTGGTGCTATGTCATACGGTTCAATCTCAAAAGAGGCACATGAGACTCTTGCAATAGCAATGAACAACCTTCATGGAAAATCAAACACTGGTGAAGGTGGAGAGGATAAAGACCGTCTTACAATAGGAAAAGATGGAAAGAATCGTTGTTCTGCTATTAAACAGGTGGCTTCAGGTCGTTTCGGTGTAACAAGCAGATACTTAACAAGTGCACAGGAAATCCAGATTAAGATGGCTCAGGGTGCAAAACCAGGTGAAGGTGGTCATCTTCCAGGAAAGAAGGTTTATCCTTGGATTGCAAAGACAAGACTTTCAACTCCAGGTGTGTCACTTATTTCACCACCACCTCATCATGATATTTATTCAATTGAGGATTTGGAACAGCTTATCTTTGACCTTAAGAATGCAAACAGAGATGCAAGAATTTCAGTTAAGCTTGTATCGGAAGCTGGTGTTGGTACTGTCGCAGCCGGTGTTGCAAAAGCGGGTGCACAGGTTGTACTTATCTCTGGTTATGACGGAGGAACCGGTGCGGCTCCAAGCAGCTCAATCCATAATGCCGGACTTCCTTGGGAGCTTGGACTTGCAGAGACACATCAGACACTTCTTATGAACGGTCTTAGAAATAAAGTAAGAATTGAGACTGATGGAAAACTTATGAGCGGTCGTGATGTTGCTATCGCAGCCTGCCTTGGTGCAGAAGAATTTGGATTCGCAACAGCTCCACTTGTAACAATGGGTTGTGTAATGATGAGAGTATGTAACCTTGATACATGCCCTGCAGGTATTGCAACTCAAAATCCTGAGCTTCGTAAACGTTTTTCAGGAAAACCTGAATATGTTGAGAATTTCATGAGATTTATTGCAGAAGAACTTCGTGAGTATATGGCAAAACTCGGATGCAAGACATTAGATGAGCTTGTTGGTCGTAGTGATCTCTTGAAGAGAAGAGAAGACTTAAGCCAGAGACAGTCAAAACTCAACCTTGATAACATTTTAAATAATCCATTTGAGAATGGAAAAGAAAAAGTTATTTTTGATCCAAAACAGGTTTATGATTTTGAACTTGAAAAATCAAAAGACTTAAAAGAGGTTCTTGGAAAATTAAAAGAGGCACTTGATAAGAAACAAAAGAGAGCAATTGAGATTGAAGTAACAAATACAAACAGATCCCTTGGAACAATCTTTGGATCTGAAATTACAAAGAAATATGATGATACACTTGAGGATGATACATTCGTAATCAAATGTAACGGAGCCGGAGGACAGAGCTTTGGAGCTTTTATTCCAAAGGGACTTACTCTTGAACTTGTAGGTGATTCAAACGATTACTTCGGTAAAGGTCTCTCAGGTGGAAAGATTATTGTATATCCACCTACAGGTGTTAAATACAAAAAAGATGAGAATATCATTATTGGTAACGTTGCTATGTATGGAGCAACAAGCGGAAAAGCATTCATAAATGGTGTTGCAGGCGAGAGATTCTGTGTACGTAACTCTGGAGCTACAGCAGTAGTTGAGGGAGTTGGAGATCATGGATGTGAATACATGACAGGCGGTAGAGTAGTAATCCTTGGTAAAACTGGAAAGAACTTTGCTGCAGGTATGAGTGGTGGAATTGCTTATGTACTTGATGAGGACAATGATCTTTACATGAGTACAAATAAGTCAATGGTTTTCACAGAAGCTGTAACTAACAAGTATGATGTATTAGAGCTTAAAGAAATGATTAAAGAGCATGTGACTCTTACAAATTCTGAAAAAGGTAAAGAAGTATTAGATAACTTTAGTGAGTACCTTCCAAAATTCAAGAAGGTAATTCCATATGACTATAACCGTATGCAGATGGCGATTGTTCAGATGGAAGAAAAAGGTTTAAATGCAGAACAGGCACAGATTGAGGCATTTTATGCCAGCACTAAGGAATAAGGAGGGAAGAAAAGATGGGAAAACCAACAGGATTTATGGAAGTTGAAAGATGCGAAGCAAGTTCGGTTGAACCAAAGGAGCGTATTAAGAATTTTAATGAGTTTCATGTCTTCCTTTCAAAAGAAGAGCAGAGAAAACAGGCTTCACGCTGTATGGACTGTGGAGTTCCGTTTTGCCAGTCGGGAGCTACAATTGCAGGGATGACTTCAGGTTGTCCTCTGCACAATCTTGTTCCTGAGTGGAATGATTTACTTTACACAGATAACTGGGAGCAGGCGTATAATCGTCTTCACAAGACAAACAACTTCCCTGAGTTTACTTCAAGGGTATGTCCTGCACTTTGCGAAAAAGCATGTACATGTGGTCATTGGGGAGAACCAGTATCCGTTAGAGACAATGAGCATGGAATCATTGAAACTGCATATGAAAAGGGATATGCTTCACCAAAGCCACCAAAAGTAAGAACAGGGAAAAAAGTTGCAATAATCGGTTCTGGTCCATCAGGACTTGCTGCGGCAGACCAACTTAATCAGCGTGGACATTCAGTTACTGTATATGAGAGAGATGACCGTCTTGGCGGACTTCTTATGTATGGAATTCCAAATATGAAGCTTGAGAAACACATTATCGATAGAAAAATCGAAGTGATGAAAGCAGAAGGAATTAATTTTGTTACAAATTGTAACGTTGGAAAAGATCTTAAACCAGCTGATTTAGATAAGGAATACGACAGAGTAATTTTATGTTGTGGAGCGAAAAATCCACGTGATATTAATGCAACTGGAAGAGATGCAAAGGGTATTTATTTTGCTGTTGATTATTTATCACAGAATACAAAGAGTCTTTTAGATTCAAATCTAAAAGATGGAAAATTTGTTTCTGCAAAAGGTAAAAATGTTGTAATCATCGGTGGTGGTGATACAGGAAATGACTGTGTTGGAACAGCTATTAGACAGGGAGCAAAATCTGTAACTCAGCTTGAGATGATGCCATGTCCACCAACAGAGCGTGCTGCAAACAATCCATGGCCAGAGTGGCCAAAGGTATTAAAGACCGATTATGGCCAGGAGGAAGCAATTGCATGCTTTGGAAATGACCCACGTATTTATCAGACAACTGTAAAAGAGTTCCATAAGGACAAAGCTGGAAATCTTAAAGAGATTACAATTGTAAGTCTTGAGAGTAAAAAGGATGAGAAAACAGGAAGATTTAATATGGTTCCTGTTGAGGGAAGCGAGAAGAAAATTCCAGCAGATCTTGTTCTTATTGCTGCGGGCTTCCTTGGAACAGAAAGCTATGTTTCTAAAGCATTTGGTGTAGAACTTGATGCAAGAACAAATGTGGCTACAGCAGAGGGTTCTTATGCTACAAATGTGAAAAACGTGTATGTTGCCGGTGATAACAGAAGAGGACAGTCTCTTGTTGTATGGGCAATTCGCGAAGGTCGTGAAGTGGCTAGGGAAGTAGATGAAAGTCTTATGGGATATTCATATCTGTCAGTTCAGTAATAACGATAAAGAGGAAACAGCATACCTTATTGGGGTATGCTGTTTTTGTATTTTTCGTATAAAATATATAGTTTTTGTTTGTCTTCATCAGAAATGTTTTCGTCTGCATATTCTATAAGGTTATCAATGTCATTATCTATGGCATATTGGCTTAATGTAGGAATATCGCTATAGTCGACAGAATTATCAATTATTTCTTCAACAATGGCAATATCTTCATCGCTCATTTGATTAATTAGATCACTTGCCTGAGAATTGCTATCGATATACTTATCGATTAGTACTTTTGCAACTTCGTGCTTTACGTTTGGAATGACGAAAGTTTTTATGATAAGTGATATGCTTAGAATGATAAGTAGTATAGTGACTAAAATAATAAGTATTCTAAGAGTTTTTTTGGACATATAATCCTCCTTTTGATAGAAAATTCTGTTACAGTATATCATAAGTGGTTCTTTACGTCATAGGAAATTTTATTGTATTATGTTCTTTTAGGTAATTGCGAAACAAGTTCGCAATCTTGATACAACACAAGGAAGAATTCGTGTCAATGTATAAATTCCTAGATGAAACGAGTTCTTTATTTTTTAGGCGCACTTCAATAAACCTCATATGTTTATGAAGTTGGTAAG
>JBGVKW010000107.1:0-2115 GCA_045123895.1 Agathobacter sp. | reverse complement strand
ACGAGAATCACCTTACAGCCATCTGCTGCTGCCATTCTACATATCTCAAGATGGCTTGAAAATGGAGCTGTTTTGTATGGCATTTCAAAAATATCATGAATTTCTCTAATGTCAGTAAAATCACTTTTCCCGGCATTGTCTAGATAACAAGGTTTAATATTGGGATACATTTTTACTATGTCATCAACAAGAACCGATTCATCATATATTCTGTTATCTGTGTCCTTTTTTGTTTTTATTTCCGGGACACTTGTGTAACTGTGTAGTGGTTTTATGTTATTCGCTTTGGAAGCAAGGGCTGCAATGCTTGATGAATCAAGGCCTCCACTTAATGTTATGCCAACATTTCCTGTTGTTCTTATTGAAGAATTCACACATTCACTATAGATATTCATGAATTCCTGAATACAGTCTTCTGGCGATTTCTTTGCAAGTTCTTTATCTGCTTGTGGTGTCCAGTATTTTTCCTGTTTCTCTTGCTCTATACTAAATTGAATGTATGTTGCCGGGCGCATCAGATATACATCTTTTATATGTGTCTCACCTGGTACTGTATAGATTTTTGCACCTTCTGACAATAGAAAATCCTTTATGTATGGCTCATTTATCCGGGGATTTTTCATCAGTTTTTCTATTGGTGATAGAATAGTTGAAAAAATTATTACATCATCAATTCTTGTATAATACAAAGCCCGTGATGCTACATGGTCGGAAATAAGTGTCAGTTTTTTGCCATCCCAAATAGCTACTGCATACGTTCCGATACAGTGATGGACAAAATCCATACCGAATCTTTTGTAGGCGCAGTACATGATTTCGCTGTCTGATTTTTCATCATAATTTTGTTTATCTCTTGTGGATGATTTTTCATCAACATCTTCTGTTAGTGCAATAATCAACTGATTGCGATTGTCAAGTATAGCGTCTGCTGCAAAAATTATTTCAGCTTTATGGTCTTTTTTGCTATCATGAATTATTCCTGTATCGCAAATAATTCCTGTATCAAATTCGTCCTCTGCTGTTATTTTTTGCAATCCTCGTCCGATTATTGCCTTGTCTGTGATTTTTACATCATAGCAGTCTTGCTTTGTTTTTCTTTTATATTCATTTAAAAATATATCCGACTGGTTGCTATCAGGGATTTTTCCTGATAAATTTACAATTCCCCATATTGCTGACATATGGTCTCCTATTCAATATATTATTTTTCCAGAAACGACTCTATTGCTTGCAATACCTCTTCTGTTGTGTCCTTGCCGTATGGTCTTGACACATGATAAACAGGGGTTTTTGACGCAAGCTTTATACACATGTTTCCTATTGCATTTCCACATTTTTTATCTTTTTGAATACCACTAAGAAAAAGTGTGTCCATACATGCGTACATTTTTTTCACACCTGTAATTGTTTCTTTGAAAACAGTTTCTTTATCATTGAGCGTGAGCATAATTATGGCTTTTACCGGGACTTTTTCTGTTTTAAAATTGTCCTTGTACGGGACAAAAAATTTATCCCTGTCCTCATCTATGTATATGAGTTCGTCTACATCATAGCCCTGGGCAATTGCTGCATCCCTGCACAGTTTGTTATATGGAAATGCTGGATAGGCATATGCTTTTTCATCTGTAACTGAATCAACTATTGCCATATCATCAGCCACCAGACGATATCCGCGATTTAATAGCTGAGTCGTAATGGTCGACTTGCCACTTCCACTTGAACCACTGATTAATATAGCCCCTTCATCATCTGCAAGAGCTGCACAGTGAATTGACAACATTCCTCTTAATACTCCAATAATGGACATTCCCCAGCCCAGAATATAGGTTTTAAGAATACTTTGCTTTGCGCCGTCTTTCTTTTCGTAGACAATCGTACTGTCGTTTTCAAAATACATGTAGCAGCATGTATTAGAAAACATTGCACTCTTCCCATCTAAAAAATCATACCCGAGTTCCATCTGTCTGTACTGGTCCGGAAAATGACCTTCTACAATTTTTATTGTATTTTTATCGCTTGCATTTGAAGTGTCTTCTTCCATTATAAGCTGCTCAAACTTTATGTCTGTAGTTATATTAAAACCGTATAGTTTGTAATGATACATGATTTTCTCCT
>JBGVKW010000106.1:0-4832 GCA_045123895.1 Agathobacter sp. | reverse complement strand
TGGCAAACATAAATTAAAGATTATTAATTATGGAGGGCAATAAAATGGCAATTATGCAGGAAATTGAAACAAAACTTCAGAAAGGTATCTCAGTAAGCTCTAATGAGGAAGTATACTTCGCATTACTTGATCTTGTAAAAGATAAAGCAGCTACAAAGGTATCAAACAAAGGAAAGAAGAAATTATATTACATTTCTGCAGAATTCTTAATTGGAAAATTATTATCAAACAACCTTATCAACTTAGGTTTATATGATGAAGTAAAAGAAGTATTAGCTAAAAACGGAAAGTCATTAGCTGAAATCGAGGAAATCGAGAACGAGCCATCACTTGGAAACGGTGGACTTGGACGTTTAGCAGCTTGCTTCGTAGATTCAATTGCAACACTTGGTCTTAACGGAGATGGTGTTGGACTTAACTATCACTTAGGTCTTTTCAAACAGGTATTTGAGAACAACCTTCAGAAAGAGACACCAAACCCATGGATTACAGAGAACAGCTGGCTTACAAAGACAGACATCACATATCCGGTAAACTTTGGTGGATTTACAGTACAGTCTAGACTTTATGATCTTGACGTAGTTGGATACAACAACCGTACAACAAAGCTTCACTTATTTGATATCGAATCAGTTGATGAGAGCATCGTAGGTGAGACAATCGACTTCGATAAAGAAGATATCGCAAAGAACCTTACATTATTCTTATATCCAGATGACTCAGATGAGAAGGGACGTCTTCTTAGAGTTTACCAGCAGTACTTCATGGTAAGCAATGCTGCAAGACTTATCATCGCTGAGGCAGAGGAAAAAGGATCTAACTTACATGACCTTGCAGATTATGCAGCAGTACAGATTAATGATACACATCCATCAATGGTTATTCCTGAGCTTATCAGACTTCTTCAGGAAAAAGGAATCCTTATGGATGAGGCTATCGAGATCGTATCTAAGGTTTGTGCTTACACTAACCACACAATCCTTGCAGAGGCTCTTGAGAAATGGCCAATCTACTTCCTTGATAAGGCAGTACCACAGTTAATGCCAATCATTCGTGAGTTAGACAACAAAGTACGTGCGAAAGTTTCTGATGAGACAACATACATCATCCAGGGAGATCTTGTTCATATGGCAAACATGGATATCCACTACGGATACTCTGTAAATGGTGTTGCTTATCTTCATACAGAGATTCTTAAAAATACAGAGCTTAACAACTTCTACAAGTTATATCCAGAGAAGTTCAACAACAAGACAAACGGTATTACATTCCGTCGTTGGTTAATGTCTTGTAACCCAGAGCTTTCAGCTTACATCACAGAGCTTATCGGAGAAGGCTGGAAGAAAGATGCTAACGAGCTTGAGAAACTTGGAAACTTTGTAAACGATGATGCAGTTCTTAACAAGATTATGGAAATCAAAGATGGAAAGAAAGCTGATCTTGCATCTTACTTAAAAGAGACACAGGGACTTGATGTACCTGCAGATTCAATCTTTGATATTCAGGTTAAGAGACTTCATGAGTACAAGAGACAGCAGCTTAATGTACTTTACATTATTCATAAATATTTTGAAATCAAAGCTGGAAAGAAACCTACAACACCAATCACATGCTTCTTTGGTGCTAAGGCAGCTCCTGCTTACATCATTGCAAAAGATATCATCCATGCAATCCTTTGCTTACAGGAAATCATCAACAATGATCCAGATGTAAGCCCATACCTTAAGGTATTCATGGTAGAGAACTACAATGTAACACTTGGAGAGAAATTATTCCCAGCTGCAAACATTTCAGAGCAGATTTCACTTGCTTCAAAAGAGGCATCTGGAACAGGAAACATGAAATTCATGCTTAACGGAGCTGTTACACTTGGAACAAGTGATGGAGCAAACGTTGAGATTGCTGAGCTTGTTGGAGATGACAACATCTATGTATTCGGTGAGGATTCACAGACAGTTATCGATCGTTATGAGAGAGGTGACTACTGCTCTAAAGATTACTATGATGAAGATGAAGATATCAAACAGGCAGTTGACTTCTTAGTAAGCGACGAGATGATGAAGGTTGGTTCAAAAGAGAACCTTGAGAGACTTTACAATGAGCTTCTCAACAAGGATTGGTTTATGACATTCCCAGATTTCAAAGATTATGTTGAGACAAAGGAAAAAGCATACGCTGATTACGAGAACAAGAAAGAATGGGCTAAGAAGAGCTTAGTAAATATCTCTAAAGCTGGATTCTTCTCATCAGATAGAACAATTGAGCAGTACAACAACGAAGTATGGCATCTTGAGGCTTAATTGAAAGCTTAATAATAAAATAAATTTAGTTAATACAAAACCCTTTTAGAATATGTGTTATTTGATCTCCCCAGACAGTTAATTCTGTCTGGGGAATTTGTATTTTTACAGATTTTATTCTATAATATACTCTTGGTAATAATTCGCCATATGGCATAAAAAATAGGGCATGGTAATAAAAATGAAGAAAAAAATAACAACTATATTTTTAACGGCTACAATTCTTACGTCACTTGTTAGTGGATGTGGGAAAGACAATAAAGATACAGACAAGGAAGCCTACAGACAGTATGGAATAAATTGTATAGAAAATGGTGACTATGAGGAGGCGGTTAGCGCTTTTCAAAAAGCATTGGACCAGTCGGTGGGGTCAGTCGGACAGGAAGAACTTGACATATGCTATTACAAGGCAAAGGCACAGTTTTTAAGTGGAGATGTGGACAGTGCGATAGAGACATATACAGCTATTATTGAGTATAACGATGATGCTGATGCATATTTCCTTCGTGGTGCAGTATACTTTTCCCAGGAAAAAAAAGATAAGGGAATGAAAGATTTTGAAGCGGCAATAAACGAAGAGGAAGATAACTATGAAATCTATATAGGTATCCATGATACATTAGTAAAATATGGAATGATTGATGAGGCAAATTCATATCTTGAAAGAGCTCTTAAAATAGAGGGAGATGATGGATATGACTATATGAACAGAGGTCGAATAAATGCTATTATGGGAGACTATGAAAGCTCTGTGAAGAATCTCAAAAAGGCTGTAGATAAAAAGGAAGAGAAGGCTAATTATTATCTTGGTCAGACTTATCTGCTTATGGATGATAAAGAAAATGCAAAGGCTTCATATAAGGCATATATTGATAGTGGAAATGCTGATTCATACGATTTGAATTCAATAGGCCAATCCCAGATGGATGATGGTCAGTATGAGACTGCTGTTACTTATTTTGAGGCCGCGCTTGAACTGGAAGAAGTTCCAAATAAGCAGACTGTTATGAAAAATCTTATTATTGCATATGAATATTCAGGAGACTTTGAAAAAGCAAAGATTAGTATGAAAGAATATCTTGAAAAGTATCCTGAAGATGAGGATGCGATTCGTGAGAGCGAATTTCTTGAGACAAGATAATTTTGGAGAAAAAATATGGCTGATACAATAAAAATTGAGGAAATAGAAGAAAGAGTCATTCTTGTGGGAGTAAGCGAGCAGGATGGTGATGATGCAGAGGATTCTCTAGAGGAACTTGCTGAACTTGTAAAAACAGCAGGGGCTACGGTTGTAGGAACGCTTATTCAGAAAAGAGAAAAAATACATCCTGGAACTTATGTTGGAACAGGAAAAGTAAACGAGATTGCTGAGCTTGTAGCAAGTACAGGGGCAACGGGAATTGTATGTGATGATGAACTTACGCCTGCCCAGCTTAAGAATCTGGAGATGTATATTGATACAAAAATAATGGATAGAACCCTGATTATCCTTGATATTTTTGCGGCAAGAGCTACTACAAGTGAAGGAAAAATACAGGTTGAACTAGCACAGTTAAAATACAGATTAAGCAGACTTTCAGGTCTTGGTCGTTCAATGTCAAGACTTGGTGGTGGAATTGGAACAAGAGGACCCGGAGAGAAAAAGTTAGAGATAGACAGACGATTAATCAATGACAGAATAGCACAACTTCGCCGTGAACTAAAAGAAGTTCAAAAGCACAGGGAAATCACAAGAGCAAAGAGGGAAAAAAATCAGATTCCTGTTGTAGCGATTGTTGGTTATACAAATGCCGGTAAGTCCACTCTCTTAAATCATATGACAGATGCAGAGGTTTTAGAAGAAGATAAACTATTTGCGACCCTTGATCCTACCACAAGAATTTTAGAACTTGATGCAAAACAGCAGGTTCTGCTTACCGATACAGTTGGATTTATCAGAAAACTGCCACATCATCTAATAGAAGCGTTTAGAAGTACATTAGAGGAAGCTAAGTTTGCGGATATTATTTTTCATGTGGTTGATGCGTCAAATCCACAAAGAGATAAACAGATGCATATCACATACGAGACACTTGATGATTTAGGTGTTAAGGACAAGACGGTTGTAACTTTGTTCAATAAGCAGGATGCAAGGGATTCTTCTGATACAGAACCACTCAAGGATTTCAGAGCGGACCATGTGCTTAATATTTCAGCAAAAAATAACAGTGGACTTTTAGAATTAAAGTCATTATTGGAAGAAATTTTAAGAGAAGATAAGATTTATATTGAAAGAGTAATTCCATACGATAAGGCAGGGCTTATTGCCATAATCAGAAAACAGGGTGAACTTGTATCTGAGGAATATGTATCTGAGGGAATCGAAATAAAAGCTTATGTTCCCATGGAAGTGTATGGAAAATTAGATAGGAGCTTATAGAATAAAATGGCACGAAAAAGGCGAAATATCCGCTGGGATAAGCTCGACAATACTGCAAATCTTTTTCCAAGTATTGCCGGTGAGAGTATGACAAATGTATATAGAATTTCTGT
>JBGVKW010000105.1:0-13116 GCA_045123895.1 Agathobacter sp. | reverse complement strand
CTGTTACTATTAATGTTCCTGCTATAAAACATGTTTTGTTAGATGCCACTCCACCTGTAAATGCTGCAACTATATTTGTGCCAAATTGAAAATAATTGTACACATCGTTACTATGACATGCCATATTTAACTGATATATTGTTTTATCTTCTCCACCTAGTCCTCTAAATCCACCTATTATTGCTCCAAATTTCGCTCCTCCCTTAATTCCTTCAAATATATCTTCTCCCATAAAAGCAGACATTAAAAC
Source organism: Agathobacter sp. (assembly GCA_045123895.1). Lineage (GTDB taxonomy): Bacteria > Bacillota > Clostridia > Lachnospirales > Lachnospiraceae > Roseburia. The sequence continues at coordinate 12,866 of JBGVKW010000105.1, read as the reverse complement.
TCCTGCGACGCCATATTACATAAAAATCGGCTACAATCATTCTCTCATAGGAATAATTGCAGCCGATCTGTAATTTCATTTGTTTGAAACATCGCCTAAATTGAAAAAATTCAATATAAAAAGTGCCCTACATCAGCCATTTAAGCTAATATAAAACACCTTATATTTAAATTCAACTATTCTATTTCTTATCTCAATCTAAAAAAAAATTAATAGTGGTTATCAAGTCTGAAAATGCCCATATGGACTCTACAAGGTATTTGCACTTTCAATATATGTCCTCACTTCGGACAACACGCACTCATATACTGCCATGAATCCATCATGGTTCTCTTCCTTCTGTCTCAAATCATTCTTCAATAATAACGCTTCGGGAAGATATTTCTGAATCATTTTTTTCCATTCGTGCAAGACATTCTTTTCCGCTCATTGCAGTATCAATCTGCATGCCATGATTCTTAAGTAGTCCTAAAAAGACTTTAAGATTCATCTCATTGGCATCTACAACAAGGATTTTGGCATCTGGAGCATAAAACTGCTCAGTAGAAATACTAATCTTACCTTTTTCATTTTCATAATATTTCTGAATATCTTCACCGATAACAACATCATCCAGCTGTTTTTGTTCCAGATAAAAATAGAAGTCAGAGCCCTCCCCATATGTACTTTCCACTTCCAGACGACTGCCCATCAAATTCAATAGACGCATGGTAATTGAAAGTCCAAGACCGGTACCTTCAATATTTCGGTTTCTGCTTTCATCTACACGCTGAAAAGAATCGAACAACCGTCCTATATCTTCTTCCTTAATTCCGATACCGGTATCCTTAACTGATACATACAATTGTACCGCTCCTGCCGCCACTTTCTTTCCTGATACCGTAAGTATTACTTTTCCCTCCGGGGTATATTTGACAGCATTTGTAAGAATATTGGTAATAATCTGTCTAAGCCTTACTTCATCTCCGTGCAAATGCACCGGAGTATTCGATTCAATTTTTAATTCAAGATGCAGTTTTTTCTCTTCAGCTCTAGAACGAATCAAATCTATCGTATCACTCAGCAAAATTCCCAAATCATAGTCAACCGGAATAATATCCATCTTGCCGCTCTCTATTTTAGAAAAATCCAGTATGTCATTAATCAGAGAAAGCAACATACTTCCTGCCTGCTTAATATCCGAGGCATACTCTAATATATGCGGATTGGTGCTTTCTCTTAAAATCATCTCATCCATGCCCAACACCGCATTGATAGGCGTTCGGATTTCATGGCTCATATTAGCTAGGAAATCTGACTTTGCACGATTAGCCTCCTGTGCAATTTCCTTGGCTCTTTCTGCTTCCTCTTTCGCCTTCTCTGCCACTTTTTTCGTTGCGCTCAATTCTTCAATTGTAATTACAAGTTTCTGATAATCAGGAGTTTCCATCGTAAAAAGCATCATCATAAGCCCCAATGCACTCATAAACAGTGCCAGAAGTGTATTCGGGAAAAAAATCATCTGAAGAACCACCCCGGAAATCTGAAAAAACACAAAAAGAAAGATGGAAAGTCTCTGCCATATCCTAAATCTTCGAAAGTTGTGAATTAGGATCATTGCGGAGCACATGACAAAATAGCATGGAGCAGCATAGACACCCAGGTGAGCCGGGCCTTCACATATACCCCATCCTTAGTAAAAGAGAAAAAAAATAGTAGAAGCTACTTCATAGCTGATATTATATTTTAATGACATAAGCTGACCTCAAATTTGCATACATCTTCCACATATTCATGCAGTTTCATTGAAATGATTTTCTTGAATCCCAGTAAAATCAAAGCTTATCAAAAACTACCCGGTGTATACCTGACAGTAACAATCACAACCATCTTCTTCGCTTCATCAATACGATAAACAATTGTAAATTTCTTCACAAAAATTTGACGGTATCCCCGATTAGCAAAAGCCCCTGTTCTTCTGATATACCCACGATAAGGTATTTCATCCAGACTTAAAATCGCATCTTCTAAAGCATCTGCCATCTTCTCAGCAGTACCTATTTCTTTGAAATCATCTGCTATATGATTATAAATATTATCAAGGTCATCTGATGCACGCTGCAACATTTTTATTGTATATTTAACCAAAATGCTTCCTCCTAAGAGATTCTAATGTTTCTTTCGCATCAAGTAATATACCTGTTGCTTCATATTCCTCTTCGGCTTCTGAAATTGCATTATCAATAGCCTGTGTTTCCACTATTTGTTCATAGGTTTCTATACTCATAACAACTAAATCACCATATCCATTCTTAGTAATAAAAATAGGCTCTTTAACTGCATGACATGCATCTGATATATCATTTGTATTTCTTAAATCCGTAATTGGTCTAATCTGTGGCATAAAGTACACCTCGCTTTCTTTGTACATTATTCTAACATAATTATATACATTTCGCAAGCACAGGACTAATAACTCCACCCTGTGGTGTTCCCGCATTTCTCTCTATTACCTCGCCATTCCACAATACTATAATATTTCTTAATCATTTAACATTATCATCCAAAGATTTCTTTAAGTCCGTCACGTATTTCATCCACAGGCTTCAATTTTTAATTTTATGGTACCTGTTGACATAATGAATAAATATTAAAACTCCAAGCTATCCACATTTAGCAGAAAATACTTCATTCCCATAATTACAAAGCCTTCATCATTCCTCCACGGCTTTTTTGTTCCGTTTACTATCACAATCTTCTTAAAAGAATCTTGTATATTTCTAAATGAATTAAATTCCTGTGCCTGCTTTTCCTCAGAAGTCATGTCATAAGCCACCTGAATATAATATCTCTGGCTACCCTGATTGACTACAAAATCAACTTCAAACTGCTTACGAGTCGTTTTCCCTTCACTATTTTTGGCATACACTTCTACAATACCTACATCCACATTATAACCTCTGATAATTAGCTCATTATAAACGATGTTTTCCATAATATGCGTAGGTTCCTGCTGTCTAAAATTTAATCTGACATTTCTAAGTCCCACATCTGAAAAATAATATTTTAGGTTAGCACCCACATATTTTCTTCCCTTAATATCATATCTTTCCGCTTTAGAAATTAAAAAAGCTTCTTCTAGATAATCAATATGGTTAGATATGGTTTTATTGCTATAATTGATACCTCGTTCACTTTTAAAGGTATTTGATATTTTAGTTGGATTAGTAGGGGCTCCTATAGCAGAAGCAAGGATATCTACCAAAGTACCAATCTCATCAACATTATGAAGTTTATTTCGCTCTACCACATCCTTGATATAAACATTTGTAAAAATATTTTTTAGATACTCTGCCTTTTTACGTTCAACGGAAAATTGGGCTACCTGTGGAAGTCCTCCATAAGTCATGTATTCATCCCAAGCATCATCATAATCCCCATCGTAAGCTGCATAAAATTCTGCAAAGGATAAAGGATATATTCTAATTTCATCCCATTATCTTTTCTTATCTTTAACTGTTCAAGGTATACATCTCTTTTAATCTCCATATTGTTGCTCCTTGTTTATGGAGGTATTTACCATGAATGAGGCATTGATAGCGCAACTGGAAGTGCGGACATAACTATATGCCTTAACATGCTTGCGTATAATTCTTTAAAAATCTTTTATCCTCTAAAAATGAGGTCGCAATTATTTATAAATTATATCAAACATATATCATTGTTAATATGGTCTTTTCGACATAATAAATGGGTGTATTTCGTAGAATTTACAAAATACACCCATTTTTTAATTATCATTCAATTGCTTATCAATATCTCTGCCACCATACATAATTCGAATAATACTTACAGTAGCTATGATTTCATCTAGAAGATAGAACACTAAGTAGTTATCCACCGGCAAAACTCGCAACCCTTGACTATGCCATGGTTCCTCCTCGTATAGTCTGTGTCGCATAGGCATTTGTTCAAGAGAACGCACAGCCTTCAAAATACGTTCTGTTTGTCTAGAAGCAGCTTGCGGTTCAAGCAATTCATACGCAATATATTCATAAATATCCCGTAAATCCTGCCTTGCCTCAGCAGAATATGCCACTTCAAAAATCATATACCAAAATCTCTTTTCATTTCTTTTTCAATGGCCTCTGCGGAGTATACTCTGCCTGCTTTTACATCAGACATTCCTTTTTCAATTTCTTTATCAAATTGTTCTTTCGTAAGAGAACTATATTCCAACGGTGTTGTTCTTGGCAATTTCATTTCAAATGGGATTCCTTTTTGCAAGACAATCTGTCGTAGAAACATTCCTACTGCATTTGACATTGGAATTCCTAACTGTTCTAATACAATTTCAGCCTGTTCTTTAAGTTCAGGCTCAACCCGTACAAATACATTTGCTGTTCTTGCCATAATCATCGCCTCCTTCAACTGTATTCTATCACGGTTGCTTGCAATAAGCAATCTGTTTGCAATCAACTAACATTTTATACTGATTTGCAACTAAAACTAAAATCCACCATTTTGATAAGCTCTTGCTATCACATAGAACACATTGGTGTCAGGTAGCAATATCTCATCCTTTTCAATTTTTCAAAACATGTAGTAGACTTCCTATGCAAAGCCAAGCTCTGTTACTATTACTGTTCCTTTTTTCTTACATAAAACAATGCTATTTCATATACATAGTATGCGTAAAACTGAAAGTTTACTTTCACACACCTACGCTTTTTGCTTTATCAATCGTTCTATCGAATCAACTAATTCACACAAATCCTCATCCTTATCTTCATAATGAAAATATTTTGATTCTTTAAAGTATTCGCTTGGATAGTATTTCTTTCCCTGTGTATCAACTAATGCAACAGTGATAAACCCTCTCTCACATTCAAAAATAATCAAACTATCACTTTCAATATGCTTATATGTTAATCCAAACACACACATCTGAACAGGTCCATATGTTTCCAGTAATTTCACCTTTTCAGCAAAGCGTTTTATCATAAAATCATCAACTCTCTGTAGTCTTTTATCCATATCAATTCTCCGCCAAATTCAAATCTTCACGTGCTTTCAATCTCTCCACAAGACTGGAATTTCCTATAGTTCTTCCCATTGCAAATTGTCTGACATACCCTGTGAATCAAAATAGTCTAATATGCCTTTGATTGCAACTTCCTTATCTATCACCTGATATCCGGCAACATCATATTGACCCTCGCAAAAGGAAATAATTCTATTATCTTCTTCATCACCAACTGTGACATAGTTGCATTCATCTTCCCCAAAATAATTGATAACAACTTCATCATCATTTATCAAAATTGCAAGACAAGGCAATTCATCTTGTCCCCCATTTTCCGATATCCATATTTCAGCAGTTGCCATTTCAAATATCTTGTATATTTGCACTTCATATTCTTCAAAAGAATTACAAAGAATTGACTCATTATCTATTTGAATAATCATGTCTCTCTCCATATTGAACATTTAGAAAATAAAAATTAACTCTTCAAATTCATATTTTTCAACCAGCCCTACAAGCTGAAATTTGCGTGAGCTTTAACACTCTACACAAAACAGAAAATTTACTTCCCAATTAAATTCCATTCGTCGTTGTCTTTTTCAAAAATCAAACTAAAATCGGCATTTACATAAATGCCAACATATCCAACTGTTACCTTATCAAAAGCAATTTCTACCCACGAAGGTTCAAACTGATAATTTTTAACATCATATCGTTCCTGCTTTTCATATTCTTGTTCACTATCTTTTTGTGCAAGATTATCAATTAAATTGAATTCTGAAAGAAAACAAATCAAAAATTCTCTGGATACAGAATTTACACCATAAAACTCTATTCCCGTTTCAGTATCAGTAAGCACATCAGGTAACACATTCATCTCATATATGTCTTTAACTAAATTTGAAAAGTCAAATCTATTTAATGGAAAATTGTTATTCATATTATTCCCTCCTCCAACTTTAATTCTTGCATGCTTCCAGACTCACCAGAAGCCTGAAAGTTTCAAGGCATTCTCTAAATTATCCTTATTTTTTGAAAGCAATAGAAGTGAATGAACGTCCCTGCACTTCATATTCTATTAAAGCTGTTAATGATTCAAAAATTAGAACATCATCCTCATAGTCATGTGTGACATATAATTTACCACATTCACCAATCCACACACGCGCAGGATAATAATATCCAATTTCTCCTACCATAACCATATTATTCTGTTCAGGTGCTAACTTCAATACACTTTCATATTCTTCTGATTTCATACTATATTCTGCATCGTCATACATAAAGTCAACAACATCTATTTTGTAATGTTTTGGATAGGGAAACAATCTAAACTCAAAATCCGCAGCATATTCCAAGTTAAAAACATCAATATACCATTGGCTCATAATTCCATAATACTCAGAAAAGAAATCCTTAGCTTTGGCACTGAGCATAATACCGAATCCCTTATAATAGTCTTCAATATTTGTAATATCTACCTTTCGGTTTGAATGCCAGCCAGCAAATTTCAAAGCTTGAAGAACCTTCTGGTTCATATCTCCAGCTAAAACGAATCTTTCACGCATAACATAATGCCTCCACCAAATTCAAATCTTCTATTACTTTCAATCTCTCCACAAGACTGAAATTTTATTCTTTCATACTATTGCAACTGAATTTTATAATACAAATAGTCGCCCGAAAAAGCGGCCTCATCGTTATTTTCTTTTTTATCATATAAAACAAAACCAACACTTTCATAATTCTTCGGTGCAAGTAGATTACTATTTGTCAACACTCGTATTTCTTTCAGTCCTTCATATTCTTTTATGCGCCGAACAGCCTCGCTTAATTGAGCTTTCCCAAAGCCATTTCCCTTGTACTTTGCTCTTATACCATTATGCCCTATCTCGACATATTCAGGTCTATTTCTTGGGTCCCAACATATAAATCCTATTGGTTCACCTTTATAACAAGTTACAAAACCATATTTATCAGCAATATCAGGATTATCAAAGAAAAAGGCATCCGACTGCTTCCAGTTTTCATCCCAACAGATGGCACACCTTTCATCAAACGAGTATGCATCCTTTAAAATATCATACATAATACCTCTATTAAAATCGGTAAATTTTCTAAATTCTATATCCATAACATCTCAGCTCCAACTTCAAATTCATGCGCGCTTTCAATCTCACCGGAAGACTGGAATATGTCGGGTTCTTTATATAAAAACAAGATCTTTTATTATCAATATTCTCAAATTGACTCAGAAAAGCAAAACACAAATCTGAGTCATCAATTTTACAGCTGCACTTGATTCTTATAGCAAAAACTCTGTTTTGAGTCACCCAATTTTTGACAATAATTGACTCAAATATTGAAATAAACAGGAAGAGTCACCTGAAGGAACTACACTTGTTGACTCACACTGCAAATACTTCATATAGAGTCAACTTGATAGCATATAATGTTGACTCATACAAGGATTATCTCATATCGAGTCACTTTTACCTCCCAAAAGGGTGACTCTCATCGCAACTAATTCAAATAGAGTCAACTCGACCCTATCTAACACTACAAACTTCAAATTTTCTCTTCTCATTATTTAAATAATTCTTTAGTTTTAATATCCAATTTCTTTGCAAATAAGTAATTATTGTAACCTACTTCATAACATGAATACTATCTTCTTTTAATTCGTCCAAATAAGCCGCGACTCCCCTCTCACAAACACATTGATATTCTTCCTCTTTGATTAGTTTCAACCATAGCAGGTTAATTCTCTCACTCCAAAATGTATCATACTTTGGTGCACTCTGCTGCATCTCATTTGCATTCAAAAACAAAATATACTGATAACCCTCAATATTAGAAATAGGAATAGTATGACCATGTCCTAAAAAGGTTAACTCTCTCCACGGAAGATTTGTAAGCCCCGAAATTGTTTTGAGCATTGATTTCATCAATTGTTCCTTTTCTTCCGCGCACGCAAATCCCAACTCCATTCTCCTGTATTCAGTATAATTGTCTTGATAACTCATTTCCACTTTAGGCATAGAAATCATACTTACTCCTGCTGTGATTCCATAAATGACTCCATCTTTTCTACCTGTAATCAAAGCTTTGGGTGGAAAGTTTCCACCATCTATTGCATAATACTTTTCATGTGTTCCAAAGAAGTTATCCAGTGTTTTTAAATGACTTTCCTGCACCTGGGACCAATATTGCGTATCGAAATAATTCCAAAATTTCTTGCAGAAAGCCACTTTTTCTTCAAAATGCTTATATGCCTGCTTCATTTCCCATGCAAATGGACCTGTTCCTTCTGCAAAGAATGAATATCCATGAAAATTGTTGTAACCACTGAAGCAAGGAATAACCGCCAATATCTTGTCATCAGATAATAGTGCAGCGGCATCTCCTTCTTCAAACCAAAGAATTTCCAATAAATCTTCATCCAAATCAATGCCTTTTTTATCATGAGCAACATAATCAACCGGCATTCTTGGTGCCTGTCCATTGCCAAACTCCGTCACATCCACTTCCTGTGGTGCTTCTACACGATTGCATATCCAACAACTTCTAATCTCTGGTTCTTCACTTTCGGGATTAATCCACAAATAAAAATAATATGTTTTATCTGTTTTTTCGACAAATGCCTGAATATTACATACAGGCGACCACTCTTCCAAAATAATCTCTGATTCCATATTCCCTCCATCCCTCTAAAAATAAGGACTTATACATCCTGGTTTATGGTCCCTTGTACCAATGGCTTCTCAAGGGCATCTCCCTTACCACCCTAATTCATTGTTAATAACTAGATAATACGTTTTTAAAATCTTCATACATTTTAAAATTAATTTTTAAAATTTGTTCCAAATCCTCATATGTTCCAAAAATCGGTTTTTTTACATTCCACCTTGTAGAATAATATGAACTCCTAATGAAAACTTTTCAACATCAATATATACTAATCGACTTTTTGAAGGTGTTCTTTCTGCATTAAATTTATTTGACACCTCTTCATATCTCTTAATAAAATCTATTTCAGTTAAAGCTTCTTTGATTTTAGAATTTTATTCTATCATTGTACTTCCTCCGTAAACCTTAAAATCACATCATATTCAGATGCATTTTTTTCATAATACTCAATATAACTTAAATTAGCATTACTTTCTGGTATCTCTAATATACTGTCCTCTCAGTTCTTGTCCATCAAGCTCTGGATATGCGTTAGATCTTATTTTGCTTCTTCGGAATATTTAGATGGCAACAGGGGCATTCTATTTCATATCAAATTTAATTGTTGATTAAAATTCCTGCATTGCTTTTTCGTCCATAAATACTATTTCATCATCTATGATTGCCATCATAGTCCTGCCCAAAACATGAATTTTATGTTCCATTACTGCTTGTACAGCTTTTTGTGGATTATTTCCATAAAATTTACGGCTTTATGCACACTTTCTTATTTCAGGCAGTAAACGCCAGTCTTTCAGACTATTTGACAACCTTCGTGGCAATTTAAAACCTTACAAATTAAGCCTCTGCGCATTCCTGCAATCCGCCTGGGCTTTTATCTTCTCCCCGGGATTGTCACCTCCACTGAGACGAATATGTTTCGTCTCCCCACTTACAGAAGTGGGAGTCTCCCCAACTGAGATAGAATCTATTTCTAAACAATCTGATATAACTTCTTGTACCGATGATTTCCTACAACAAATTTTCTTGGGTCTACCATTTTGGCAAGTTCATTTGTCACGATGAATTCATTTGTTACTTTCACAAGATACTGCTTTGTTCCCTTTTCTACTAAATAGAATCCTGCAAGCTCTTTAGTCTGATCTAGTAAATCGACAACACCTGGCTGAACAATAAAATCAATAATCCACTCAATCCTATTCATCTTTTTATTTCTAACAAGAGCATAAATTGCATTTGCATCTTTATTCTTTTCATAGCAAGCCGCATCTTTCTTGTCTCTGCATTTGCCAGTCTTTTCATAATCATTAATGTTAATTGCTTCCTTTATTTCATTGAAGCTAATCTTTTCTTCATCATCTAAAAGATAATCAACACTTACATTAAGTAACTTTGACATAACCTTAAGATTATTAATATCAGGCATACCCTTATCTGTTTCCCATTTTGCAATTGCCGATCTTGAAACACACATTTTTTCGGCCAACTGCTCCTGCGATAAACCTACTTCTTTTCTTGCTTCTTTTAATTTTTCTCCAAATGTCATAATAACGACCTCCTAAATGTTCTTGTTTTGTAGTTGCTTTTGTTTTCGAAGTCATCGTATAACACTTTTATCATAACACACAAGAAACGAACTGTGACAACAATGTTACGCTCCGTAACATCCAGTACTTATGCGGATTTGCGAGCAGTGACTAATATTTTTTAACTGGAACCTGTATTTCTGTAAGCCATTCACTTTCATCTTCTTTGTTCCATGCACCATCAATATAATTCTCTCTAATCTCCCCAACTACTTCATATCCATTTTCTTCTATGTAATTGAGTACTTTTTCATACGCTTCCGCCAAAGTATTGTAGCTGCCTTTATAAAAAATACATGCGGCCTGTACCTCGGGCATTACTTTGAATTTTAACTCTCCTACTTCTTTTTGAGGTGATTCAACTGCCTCGCAAAGTTCGACTAAGATATCCTCTTCCTTGTCTGCCGGTTCCAAATAATTTGTGAAACAATATTCCGGAAGAGCGCATACACATTCGGCCTTTTCCATGAGTTCTCCCATTGCAGGCATTTTTTCAAACAAACAGTCATAAGAATCGAGTCTGGTTGTGACATATGCAACACTACACTCCGGAATGGTCTTTATAAGCACAGGCGCTGATAAACAACCATTTTTTACAGCCAGATATCTGTCTAAAACAGCAACCTGCCTTGTAAGTTCTGCAATCTTTGCCAAAAGCTCTGATTTTTTCTTTATAAGCACAGCCTCTTCATCAGCTCCAGAGTTTACGCTAGCAATTTCTTCTAGCGTAAATCCTGCCTGCTTTAATGCCGAAATCTGATGAAGAACAGCCATTTGATTCAAAGTATAATAGCGATATCCTGTTTCTGGATGAATTAAGGCTGGCATTAACAAGCCTTGCTCCTCGTAGAAGCGAAGGGTTTTTACTGTCACTCGGTTCATGGCAGCAAACATTCCAATCTTATACAATGTGCCACTGTCTTTTTCTTTGCATAACTTATGTTCCTGATTCATCTTCATAGCACTACTCCCATCTGAATGTTTTAATTGCTACTCCAGTACAAATAACCACAATTACAATTAATGTTACTACTGGTATCAGTATACCATCATAATTCCCAATGGAAACTTTTTTTAGCAAATCGATTCCTATTCCAAGTGGCATCCACTTAATTACCGCCTGCACTGCATCTGGAAATACTTCTGCTGGAATTGTTGCCCCTGAGAATAACAGCATTGGAAAATAAAGGATGCTTGTTGCTATATTCATGGATTTTGTAGTTCTGCAAACACTTGCTACCATAAGTCCTACTGAGAACATTGATAACATTGTCAAAAGCCACATTACGATATACACCAGTACATTTCCGCTCATTCTATATCCAAAAATTACTGCTACAATTGTCAAAAGAATTGTTGAAGCCGTCGCAATTCCACCGCTTGCCATTGTATCGCACGCCAAAATTCTTGCTGGCGAGCAAGGACTGCAATACATTCGGCGAAGTATTCCCTGATTTCTTAATTCTACAACAGTTATTGGTATGCTCATAAAAGCACTACAACAGATTCCTACTGTTGAAAGAGATACAAATGCCCCCTGAAGATAGGTAAGTCCTGTATGGCCTGCAGCTTTATTTCCTGTTATCATAGTGATAAGTGCAAAAACTACAAGTGGCATCAACAAACAAAATAATATTACATCTGGTGAGCGAAAAAATATCTTTTGCTCAATTTTATACATTTTAAGAAAACGTCTCATAATAAGTCCTCCTCTCCCATATAAAACAAATATGCTTCTTCAAGATTACTTTTTTCCGAAGCCGCTACTACCTCCGAAACAGTTCCTTCGGCCACTTTTTTACCTGATTTTATGATACATACGCGGTCACAAAGAACTTCTGCTTCTTCCATATAATGGGTTGTAAGAAAAATAGTAAGTCCCTGTTCTTTTAACTGCTTCAATGTACGCCAGACTTCTCTTCTGGCCGCCACATCTAAACCAGTTGTGAGTTCGTCTAAAAAGACAATCTCGGGATTCCCAATCAGGGCTAGTATCACAGATAGTTTTTGCTTTTCTCCTCCGGAGAGCTTACTCACATAACTCTTTTTTAGATTACCTAGTCCAAAATCAGTAAGAAGCTTCTCATAATCCGCTGGAAATTTGTACAAAGAAGCGTACTCAATGCATGCTTCTTCTACTGTAATCAGGTTCTGATACTCTGTGTGTTGAAGCTGTACTCCAACTTTTTCGAATACCTGTTTTCTGTTTTTTGCGGCATTCATTCCTAAAATTCGGGCACTTCCCTGATCTGGTGTTTTAAGGCCCAGAATCAAATCAATTGTCGTACTTTTTCCTGCCCCGTTATGACCTAGCAGAGCAAATACTTCCCCTTTTGTCACCTCCAGGGACAGGTCGTCTACAACCTTTCGCCCTGAAAATGATTTTGTGAGGTTATTAACTTGAATACATTTTTCTTTCATAAAAAAATCCTCCTTGTATTGTTTGGTAGTGTCAAAAACTACCCATTTTTTTTTAAAAAATTCTTTTAAAACCTTGATTTTTGGAGGTTTGCAAATAAAAAGAGCATTGACCTCCCTTTTTGATGTATAATGAGTTCACCACAAACCATTACCTCGAAAGGAGC
>JBGVKW010000104.1:0-10017 GCA_045123895.1 Agathobacter sp. | reverse complement strand
TTTTGTAGATGAAATCAGACTTGAAAGAAATAGTGAAAATGGTAAATTATATCCAAAGTCTATGGTTATCAAATTTACTGGAGAAGAGATAGATTTGGTTGTAGAAAATTTGGGAGTTAAAAAATCGCATGTGGAGACGGTGGTATTGATGTCAAAGGTGAAATAGAAACCACAAAAGGATGCCTTAAAATAAAGGGATTTCTTGATGATTGCGATTTCTATAAATCATAAGTGGCACAGAAACTATTGTCTACTCGGAAACATATCTGTTCGGAAAATGTTCCTGTTGGAGCGTAGTTTGGAAGATATGCTATGTATAAAACCTAGGGTTGTAGCTACGGAATAGATGACAGATAGAATATAATGAGTCGATATTTGCATTGTAAAATGTGTGTATCGACTTATTTTATTATTAATTTGAGGTTAGGTACTTTCGGTGTGATATAAGTGAAAAATGTGGATTGTAGAAACAAAGTGCCATCCAGTATAATATATACAATGTAATAATATGTTCATCCCAGTGTGAGGTAGAAAGCATGAGTTATGAAATAGAATTTAAGATGATAGAGATAAAAGATTTGTCAAAAATTCAAAAGAGAAAAATGGTTAAGGATGATATTTTTGAAGCTGATGTTGAACAGGTTGAGGATATAGCCGATGAGTATTGTAAAGACATAATGGTACGAATAGAAACTTTACTTGCTCCAGATTGTAAAGTGAAATATATTGGATGCACAGATAGGATAGGAAATTTTGAGTTTAAAGTATCCGACAATGATATTGAGTATACCGTAATATTTCAGATGGATACCTACGAATGGAATAGGCAATTTACTATAAAGATTGGATATTCCCAGGTACGCATAGGTGTACCGGTTCCACAAATGCGTGAGAAAATAGCAGGATATGACCATTTTCTGGAAAAGTTGAAAATAAATATTAAGAATGCATTGATTAGGGATTGGTACAAATGCGTTTGGATAAAGGATAATCAGTCGCTGGAATTATCAGGAGAAGTGTATTCAGATATTTACATGGCAGAGAATGAACTTCGGGCATTTATCAGTAGAATTATGATAGAGCATTTTGGGATTGAGTGGCATGACAGACCTGAATTTTATAAATTAAAAGCCAGCATTAAAAAAGATGCTGTAAATATAAAAAGAAATGTGCCGAATTTTAATAATATAGATGTCAATCTTTATACAGTAACGTTGGAAAAGTTAATGGATACCGTAAAGGCAGATATTTATTCAGAGGGCATGCAGCAGGATGGTCCTGAAATGCAGAAACATATTAAAGAAATAATCTTTGCGACAACACATTTGGATAAAATGGAGGCGGCACTGGAATTTTTAAAGAATAGATATGCAAAAAAATATAATATATGGGAAAGGTTTTTCAAGCCGTTAATAGCTGATCCGGTAAGGTGGGAAGAATTATTAACATCTTTTATTGCAAATAGGAATCATGTGGCACATAACAAATTACTGGATTATATGTCCAAAGAAACGATGTTAAGTGATACCAGAGAATTCAGAAGATTTATACGAGAGGCAGTTACTAAGTTTGACGAGGAAAATTGTTCGGAGGAAGTTGAAGAAACGTTGCAGGCAATTGCGGATCAAAGAGAATATGAGCAAGAAGCCCGAATGGAAATCATAGAATCAGAGTCTGGTGTAAAGATAAGAAATAAGACGAAGATTTTAAAGTTATTCCAGGATACAATAGATGAGATTTATACGGATGCAGTTAATAAGGTATATTTTGATGAAGGAATTGAAGTATTGGGAGAATGTAAGTTGCAGGATACGGTAGACGAACAATTGCTGTTTTCAATAACCGGCAGGAGTGGTAAAGCTTTAGAAATATATGGAGTTATCGATATTGACGATTCTGAGGGGGCTGCAAGTGTTATGCAAATTAGAGTATATAATGCGGATGAAAATATCGTAAATGGCGATATTGAATACGTGAATGGAGAAGCAGAGTATAATATAGAACAGACAAGCCATATGCCTGTAGTCATGGACTCATATGATGACGGAAATGCTGAGATTATTAAAAATGCAGTAGATGAATTCTTGGAAAGAGAAAGGGAAGACGATGCAATTATTTCTCATGAAGAGAAAAGAATGGCTGAAGAGGATTGGCATGCAGAAGAGATGGATGCATTAGAGAGTAATCAAGAATAACATAAAAATATTATCTGTATGAGATAACGCGGAAGTAGTATTTTATCATACAATATGTTAAAATTGATTTGCTGATTATAGAAGAAAATGCAGGAAGGAGTGAAAAAAATTGAACGAAAAAGAATTACTGGAAATTATAGGAAAAGGTGAGTGTCATACGACTGAGTTCAAGAAATCTACAACAGATATCACGAAGGATGTTTATGAAAGCATCTGTGCATTTTCTAATCGAGATGGCGGTCATATTTTTTTAGGTGTAAAAGATAATGGGGAGATACTTGGTATAGAACCTAATTGCATTGAAAAAATGAAGAAAGATTTTGTGACTGCAATTAATAATGCAAACAAAATGTACCCACCACTATTTTTAACGCCAGTAGAGTATGAACTTCAGGGAAGAAAAGTCCTGCATATTTATGTTCCGATTGGTACGCAGGTAAGCAGATGTTCTGGTCGGATATATGATAGAAATAATGAATCTGATATTGATATTACGGATAATGAAGAACTTGTGTATAAATTATATGCAAGAAAGCAGGGAACCTATTTTGTCAATAAGGTATTTCCAGAATGGGGAATGGATGTACTCCGTCCTGACTTAATAGAACGAGCTAGAAAAATGACTCGTGCAAGAAGCAACAATCATCCTTGGCTGTCAATGGATGATGAGGAATTGTTAAGAAGTGCAGGTCTTATTTTATTAGATCATGAGAGTAGAAGAGAAGGAATTACACTGGCAGCGATTCTGCTATTTGGAAAAGATACAACTATTATGTCGGCACTTCCGCAGCACAAAACGGATATGATTTTTCGGGTACAGAATTTAGACAGATATGATGACAGAGATGTAATAGTTACCAATTTGCTGGACAGCTATGACAGAATGAGTGAGTTTGCAAAGAAACATTTAAATGATCCATTTGTTTTAGATGGGATGCAGTCCGTCAGTGCGCGAGATACAATTTTAAGAGAAATCATATCAAACAGTCTGGCACATAGGGATTATTCAAGCGGTTATGTGGCAAAGATGGTAATAGAGAAAGACCGGATATTTGCAGAGAACAGTAACAGAACACATGGATATGGAAATTTAAATTTGAATACATTCGAGCCATTTCCTAAGAATCCTGCAATTTCAAAGGTATTTAGAGAAATTGGTCTTGCGGATGAGTTGGGTTCCGGTATGCGAAACACTTATAAATTTACCAAGTTGTATTCCGGTGGAATTCCGCAGTTTGTAGAAGGTGATGTTTTTAAAACGGTGATTCCGCTGAATGAAACTGCTACAATGAAATCGGGTCCAAAGGCTAGTGACCAAGTCAGTGACCAAGTCAGTGACCAAGTCGAAAGTGATGCAGTTGTAGAAAAGATACTTGAATTTTGTAAAACAGCAAGAACCAAGAAAGAGATTTCCGAACATATAGGTTATAAGAATTTAACCTATATGACAAGAACTTATATTAAGCCATTATTGGAAAGTGGAAAGCTGGCATATACAATACCGGAGAAACCACAGAGCAGGTTGCAGAAGTATATAACGAAACAGTAAATCGACAGATTAAAGCCTCCAAGTCAAACGAGATTTGGAGGTTTTGTCATATCTATTTTAGTGAAAATTATTCTCGTGACAGGTTGATATATGGTATAATGTTTTCAATGGTTATAAGAAAAATGTATCTTAATATAAGTGATGCATTGTTTGGAGGAAGTAGCTATGATTGAGAAAGTGCAAGAAACACATTTATATAAATGGCTATGTGAAAAAAATAGTGAATTCTTAGGACAAGTTAATGAAGCAATTCGGTATGCAGAAACCATGCTACCATTAATCAGTAAGGTTTTTTCTGATTATACTGTACATGGAATAAGGCATTCTATTAATGTAATGGAGTATATGTTTTCTTTAATTACAGATATAGACTTATTAAGTGAATTAGAAGTTGTATTGCTGATATATGGTGCATTATTTCATGATATAGGAATGGTAACAAATGAAAATGAAATTAATGATATAAAGTCCGATAATTCTGTTTTGGGAGAACGGAAATATAGTAAAGTATTTGAAAAGTACGGGGAAGAGAATCTTTCTTTGCAGGAATGTATTAGACCAGTACATGGAAAACGTTCTAAAGAACATATTGAAAATCAAATGGATGAAAAGTTGTTTCGCATACCAAATTCAAGTGTAGTGTCTTTTCGAGATGAGCTTGGATTAATTTGTATGTCACATAATGAAGATTTTGAATGGATAGAGAAAGAACTTTCTAATCAAAGTAAAAAAGGTCATTTTGAAATTAGTTCACAATATATTGCAGTATTGTTAAGAATCGCAGATTATTTGGATATTGATGAACAAAGAGCACCACTGTATTTGTATAAGTATTTGCAACCAAAAGAACTTGGCGACTTGGAGTGGAAACAACATTTTGTAATTGAAAATTTTGATAAAGTTGTAATGAATGAAAAGACTGGATTAAAAGAGATAATTTTTCAAGGAACCAGTCAAGAACCGTCTGTCCATAGAAAATTATTGAAATATTTTGATTCTATAAATGGTGAATTAAGAAATGCAGTAAGTCTTTGTGAACGTTTTGTGGGCTCAAAATATCTACTGCCATTAAAAACAAGTGTTATAAATAAGATTCAAACAAAAGATTTTAGTTTTTCAGATTTAAGATTGTCATTAGATTATAATGCAGTAACTAATTTATTGATGGGTGAGCATATTTATGGTGATAAAAAATACGGACTTAGGGAACTCATTCAAAATTCAATAGATGCTTGTAAAACAATGGAAGAGTCATCATTGCAAATGGAGGAGTTTAGATATCAAAGTTATCAGCCATTTATATCTATTGTTTTAGATAAAGATAGAAGGCAAGTAGTGCTAATGGATAATGGAAGTGGTATGTCCATAGAGATTTTAAAAAAGTATTTCTTGAATGTAGGGGTATCCTATTATGCATCTGATGATTACTTATTGCAGGGGAGAAATTATTCTCCAATAGGGCATTATGGAATAGGTTTTTTGGCTTGTTTCATGTTATCAGATAGAGTAGAGGTAAAGACAGTTTATTATAAAGACCATAAAATGAACAGAATTTCATTTGAAAAAAATAGCGAATATATTTGCCTTACTTACGAAAATGATAGTAGACAACAGGGAACAGAAATTATTTTAGATTATGACCAGTGTATGGGTGTATTTGATAATAAAGTAGAGAATCTAGTTTCGTTTGTAGAACGGAATTTTCTTGACGCAGGTATTCCAATTAAAATATCTACTATGGAAAATGGAAAACCTAATATTGTTGAATGTGTAGTTAAAGAAATTGGACAGATAATTCCGGATAATATATGTTTGAACGATTATTTAGACGGAGTAGAAGCGTATGTTGATTGTACATATAAGCAAATCAATTTTGCTACACATTTGAGAGATTTGAATGGATGTGACAGTTATTATTATAATGATGCGAAATATTCGCTGGATAAAGAAGATGCTTTGTTAATAAAAGATTGTGTAATCGATGGAAAAATTCAGTTTATGAACATTCCTATTATTTCAGAAAGTGATGAAAATGATTTTTTAAAGGCATATCAAATGGTAATTGGAGAAGCCGGTGAAAGTTGTGCATTCTATATTGCGGACAGATTAGGAATGCCGAGAGAAATGCTGAAAGTAGCGATTAAGGCAGCATATGGCGAAGAAGCAGTAAAGACTTATTTGTTTCAAAATCCGGAAAGTAATATCATTAAGAGAAGTACGGCTAAAATTACGAAGGCGAAAACCAGAAAAACTAATCCTGAACTTACGACCAAGTATAAAATTGGTGATAGTGTAATGGTCTATCCCGAGAAAAAGATAGGGATAGTGTGTGTACCTGTCAACGAAAAAGGAGTGTTAAGGGTGCAATTACCGAATAAAAAAATTTGGATTAATCATAAGCGAGTAAAACTACATGTGGCAGCGACAGAGCTTTATCCTGAGGATTATGATTTTTCGATTATATTTGAAACTGTCGAAAATCGGAAAAAAAGACATGATATGCAAAGAAAATATACAGATGCTGTGATAGAGTCAGAGGAATAGAATATGGAGGAAAAAAAGAAGAGAATGAAAGAAAACTATTGCAATATATCACATTTTTTGTCACAATGATTCAGGAATATAACAGAATATCTAGGTGAACCTTGCAGGAAGACTGTGAGGGGATAGAACTTTGGAGAATCTCATTGAATTGAGTGCCGAAGGTGCAAGCGATAAGCGAAACTCTCAGGCAAAAGGACAAAGACTTTTGAATCTTTTGGTTATTACAGATTGTTCGTTTTTTGCGTGCAATCTGTTTTTTTGTTACATAGAAGATTTAGGAGGAAGATAATTGTGAATTCATTTGTAGAAAAAATCACAGAAATTAACAACGTTGTAAACACGTGGATATGGACCGATTTTGGTTTATATTTGTTGCTAGCGGCAGGCGTCATTATGACAGCAGTAACTGGGCTGTTTCAGATTGTCCATTTGCCACATTGGTGGAAAAATACTATCGTATCAGTGTTCAAAAAAGACAATACTTCCACAAAGAAAACGGATAAAAAATCCATTTCTCAGTTTCAGGCATTATGTACTGCCTTGGCGGCAACCGTTGGTACTGGTAATATAGCAGGTGTAGCAGCCGCTATTTTTATCGGTGGACCAGGTGCGGTGCTTTGGATGTGGGTAGCTGCCTTTCTTGGTATGATGACAAACTATTCTGAAAATGTATTAGGTATCTATTTCCGCCGTAAAAATAAGGACGGAGAATGGTCTGGTGGTGCTATGTACTATTTGAAAGATGGTTTGGGTAGAATCAAAGGTATGAAAATACCGGCTTCTATTTTAGCCGTTTTGTTTGCAATCTTTGCAATCTTAGCATCCTTTGGTATTGGAAATATGGGTCAGGTTAACAAGATTACATTAAATATGGAATCGGCTTTTTTTGCAAATGTTGATTGGCAAGTAGGCGGAGTAAATATGATTAACCTGATTATTGGTTTGGTTTTACTTGTAATTGGTGCACTTATTATTTTAGGTGGCTTACAGAGAATTGCAAAATTTGCTGAATTGGTTGTACCATTTATGGCAATGGCATATATTGTGTTAGGCTTAGTTGCAGTGTTTGTGAATTATGACCTGATTATTCCAGCATTCCAGTCTATTTTTGCTCATGCACTTGGCGTGAAAGCGTTGGCAGGTGGTGCAACTGGTGCGGCCTTAAAATTAGTAATCGTACAAGGTTGTAAACGTGGTGTATTCTCAAATGAAGCAGGTCTTGGTTCTTCTGTAATGGTTCATTCTGCTTCTAATGTAAAAGAACCTGTAAAACAGGGTATGTGGGGTATTTTTGAAGTATTCTTTGATACAATGGTAGTTTGTACTATGACAGCACTTATTGCCTTGACTTCCGGTATGATTAACTTGGAAACAGGTGTTGTAAATGCGGGAGTGAGTGATGCCACACTTATTAGCGACGCGTTTGGTAATGTTTTTGGTCAGCCTGGTAAATGGTTTGTTGCCATTGCGATGTTACTTTTTGCGTTCACAACCGTTCTTGGCTGGTCTCAGTATGGTTCTAAAGCAGTGGAATACCTCTTTGGTGTTAAGGGAGTAAAAATTTATAAAGTTATTTTTGTATTGATGATTGTTTCAGGTGCAGTAATGACATCATCTTTAGCTTGGGATATTTCAGATACATTCAATGGTCTTATGATGATTCCAAACTTAATTGCAGTAGTACTACTTAGTCCATTGGTATACAAAATCACGCGAAACTATATCCATCGTAAATTGAAGGGAAAAGATGAAAAACCGATGTTCTCATTTGACCCAGAAATTCAGGCAGCAGCCGAAGCAAGTAAAAGTGATGATATCATAGAATAGACATAACGATACAGAAAAAGCCCCGAGACTTTCGGGGCTTTTAGCGTATCATTTTTATAATTACAATATGAAATTTCTAAGTTTAATGGGTATATATTCATTAGTCCTGCATAACTGTCCCCTCCTATACAGTATAGTATTAAAAAACAGAAAAATGTCAACAAATTTACCAAGATATTATATATTTCTAAGCTTGTCGTGGAAAATCAATGAGATTGTGAATGATAGAACCGGTTTTATAGGGCTTATGCTTTTCACATATGTGATGAAAATATATATAGTAGTAGGTCCAGAGTTCCTGCTGCCTGAAATCAGATATTTCGTGTCCGGAAATTATCGGAGACACAATCGCCTTCGCTGAAGGTGCTGACCAGGCAAAACGGTCTGCGATTCTGTCAATTTTATTGCCAATCGGATAGATGATAAAGTTTTTTCCCACTTTGTATTCGTTATTTTTCATACAAGTATAGGTGAATTCTTTTAGGTCATAATTGTATTCCCTATCATTTTGTGAAAAATAATATATCAGCTTATTCAATTTTGTGTTCCCAAAATATTTTGCTTTACTTTCAATAAAAAATCCAATTGTAGATAGTGCTAATGCTCCGATTCCAAAAAGACAAGAGATGCCAATGGAGTTATTAAACATAAAAGCAAAACATACGACGGAAAGTGAATTTGTCAAGATATAGATTATGACCCACTTAAAAAATCATTTGACGTAGGGAAAATAGGTAATATTATAGTAGTAATAAGGACTAATTACACAGCAAGTAAAATTATTTTGGAGGATAAAAAAATGAATACACAATGTCTTGATTTAATGCCAGAAGTGCCTAACAAATACAATATTGAGTTGGACGAAGGCGAAAAGGTTATCTTTGCTTCTAACTTAACAGTTTTCGGTGATGAAAACGACCAGCGAATTGGTAATGAATGTGATATTACATTAACTAACAAGAAAATTTTTGTTGATAATCACGCAGGAACTTGGACTATTGACATTGCTAATGAGGTTACTGCATTCAGAAAAGTTACAGGAGGTTTCTGGATTTTTAAATATAAATATATTGCAGTGGACATCAATCACACAGTTATGTATGACAATTATAATGGTAGTTTAAACGGTTATCATTTATATTTTGAAGACAGTGAACTGGCACGTTTTGAAGAAATTATGAAACCTTTAATGAGCTAAATAAGCTTTGCTTTGGAAGAAGTTTAGAAGGTAACTAGAATGAAATTATTGAAACGTTCACGTACAATGTTGTTCCTAGTAAGTATGATGACTTTGGCTTTAACAGCCTGTGGTAGTGATGAAGATGCGAATAAGGGAACAGAAGAGACAACAATAGTTGGTGAAGCTTTAAGTGATGCAATAACAATCACGGAAGATGAGGCAATTAACTTGGTTAAGGCAGAAATGGGAGAAGATTTTAGCTATATTCCTGCCGATGAACTTGAGGAGATAGATGGTAGTCAGTATTATGTAATTTATGTTAAGATGCTTTTAGATGAAGGTAATATGACAACAGTGGCTACATATATGGTAAAAACTGATGGTTCAGTATTATTTGATAAAGATGCAGTGAATTATACAGGTGAATATGTTCGTACTGGTGATGCTGGAGAAGTAACATTTGTTGTTTCGGAAGATGGTACTTTTGAGATGATTACAACTGGTGATGTGAATCAGGTAATTAGTGGATTTTACAAACTGGGAATTACTGATAGTGCAAGTGTTATTGAATTATTATTGTATTGCACTATAGTCAAGTAAGTAGACACAATTTATGAAAAAATCTTTCTGGAAACAGAGATTATGCCTGATTCCAGAAGAGTTCTTCCTTTTCATTAGGGGTTAACAGTCCGAGAGAACCGTGAGGTCTCTTAGAGTTGTAG
>JBGVKW010000103.1:0-2026 GCA_045123895.1 Agathobacter sp. | reverse complement strand
GATAATAGGAATTGATTTGGGAACAACCAACAGCCTTGTAGCGTATTATACGAATGAAGGACCAAAAATAATTCCCAACCGTTTAGGGAAAAATCTTACCCCTTCAGTTGTAAGCATAGATGAAAATGACCAGATTTATGTTGGGGAATCTGCGGTAGAGCGCAATCTGCTCTACCCGGGAACAACAGCAAGTGTATTCAAAAGGGATATGGGAAGTACGAAGAAGTACAAGCTTGGAAGCAAAGAATTTACAGCAGAGGACCTTTCGTCTTTTGTGCTCCGTGCATTAAAAGAAGATGCAGAAGCATATCTCGGTGAAGAGGTAACGGAGGCTGTTATAAGTGTTCCGGCATATTTTAACGATGCAAGACGCCGCGCAACAAAAAGAGCTGGAGAGCTTGCAGGTCTTAAGGTGGAAAGAATTATAAGTGAGCCAACTGCAGCTGCACTTGCCTATGGGCTTGGACAGGATGAAAAGCAGGCCAGATATCTTGTTTTTGACTTAGGAGGAGGAACCTTCGATGTGTCAATTCTCGAGCTATATGACAAGATATTGGAGGTTCGCGCCGTTGCTGGAGACAATTACCTTGGTGGTGAAGATTTTACAAACGTAATAGAGGAATTATTTTTTGAAAAATATAATAAGTTAGACCGTCTTATGCTTAGCGAGAAAACACTCAGACATATCCATAAGCAGGCTGAAATGTGTAAGAGAAATTTCAACAGTGCAGGTCTTTCAAAGATGGAGTGTAAGATAGATGATGAGGTTTATCCTTTTGAAATCAGTATGTCACACTATGAAGAGCATTGCGGGGAATTGCTTGAAAGAATCAGAAAACCAGTAAAACGAAGCTTATCAGATGCGCACATCAGATTAAGTGATATCGATAAGGTTGTACTGGTCGGAGGTTCAACAAAAGGTGCCGTAATTAAAAGATTTGTAAGCCGACTTTTCAGAATGATTCCAGACACCAACATTAACCCTGATGAGGCAGTGGCACTTGGTGCAGCAATACAGGGGGCAATGAAGGAGAGAAATGACAACATAAAAGAAGTCATTCTTACAGACGTATGTTCATTTACACTGGGAACAGAGGTGACAAGAGAATGGGAGAGCGACTGCTTTGAATCAGGAATATTCTGTCCAATAATCGAGAGAAATACTGTAATTCCAACCAGCCGTACTGAGCGTTTTTATCCGATAAGAGATAACCAGACAGAAATCTGTATAAATGTATTACAGGGAGAAAGTCGTCTGGCCAAAAACAACCTATCACTGGGTGAACTTACAATTCAAATCCCGGCAGGAAAAAAAGGCGAGCAGGCCGTTGATGTAACATATACATACGACATCAATTCAATTCTTGAGGTTGAAGCTAAGGTGGTATCGACTGGAAAGGTTACAAAACAGGTCTTCAAGGGACAGAATGTCGATATGACAGATGAAGAGATTAAAGCACGCTTCGAGACACTTTCATACTTAAAAATTCATCCAAGAGACAGAGAAGAGAACAAATATCTTCTTCTTAAAGGAGAGCGTCTCTACGAGGAAAGTATAGGAAAGAAACGAATGTATGTAGAGGCGGCACTCCACAAATATGAGGAGGCACTTAACAGCTACGATTCCGGACTTATTGAGCAGGCAAAAAAAGAACTTAAGAAATTTTTGGACGAGATAGAATGACCATTGGACCATTTTCTACATCGTTCTTTGCAAGTGAAACTGTGATACCTAGTAAACACATTGGTGTCAAAACACATTGGTGTCAGGTACCATAAAGACAAATTTATCGATTGTTTTTTTCGTGAAAAAGAAATAGATGATGATATTATTAGACCTATTATTGGGATAGGCAGTATTGATGTAAATACATTAGATAGTGACGAAGAACCTATGAACTATTAGCACATTGTACAGCCAAGTTACTACTTGGCTGTGTTTTAATTGGTGCGGGAACCTTAGCGATGGTATTGTAAAATTATAAGACTATAGTTCAAAATCTTTTTTAAATAATTTTGTATATTC
>JBGVKW010000102.1:0-9158 GCA_045123895.1 Agathobacter sp. | reverse complement strand
GCAGAACCGGAGCCGGAGGTTAAGACTATTACGATTACGGCAACCGGAGACTGTACATTAGGTAATAATCATGTGCATAGTTATGATGGAAGCTTTAATTCATATTATGATGCAAATGGACAGGATTATTTTTTTCAAAATGTACGAACTGTGTTTGAACAGGATGATTTTACGCTTGTGAATCTTGAGTGTGTATTATCTGATTCGAATGCAAGGGTGGACAAGCAGTTTAATCTTAAGGGCAGACCTGAGTATGTTGGGATTTTGACAGGAAGTTCTGTTGAAGCCTGCAGTCTTGGAAATAATCATACACTTGATTATGGTGAGCAGGGACTAAATGATACAATATTTTCGCTTCAGCAGGCGGGACTTATCTTTGGATATAATGACAGCGTCGGTGTATATACAGCGGATAATGGAATAAGAATTGGAATTGTATCTGCAAGTCTTCTTTCAAAAGGCGCTGATAGAGAAGCTTATATAAAAAATGGAATTGACAACCTGAAAAGTCAGAATGTTGATTTGATAATAGTTTCTTGTCATTGGGGAGAAGAAGGCGTGCACAATGCAAACAGTTACCAGATTACAATGGGACATAATATTATTGACTGGGGTGCAGATCTTGTAATTGGAAATCATCCTCACGTTCTACAGGGAATCGAGGAATACAATGGAAAAATAATTTGTTATAGTCTTGGAAACTTCTGCTTTGGAGGAAACAAGAATCCAAAAGACAAGAATTCCATGATGTATCAGCAGACTTTTACTTTTATAGATGGTAACTTACAGACAGAAACCGAGAGTAGAATAATTCCATGTATGGTAAGTTCGAGCGGTTCATACAATGATTATCAGCCTACGATTGTGACTGGGGAGAAAAAACAATCGATTATTAATTTGGTAAGTTCATATTCAGAAGGCTTAGGAAATGTAACTTTTGATGAAGATGGAAGAATTATCCATTAGATGAAAATGAATTTAGAAGGGAATGGTGGTAGCTATGTATATGTGGAGAGAAAGAACTAAGGCAGACAATTCAGTAGACGCGGTAGATGTAGGTCTTTTACCTCTGGATGTGATTGATGGGTTTAAGGTGAGACCAGGGTTTTTCAGGATTGATGGTGCACACGAGGCCTCAAATGGAATCAGTTTTACTATCAGTTCTCATGAAGCGACAAGCTGTACGCTTTTATTGTATAAGCCTATGGCAACAGAACCATTTGCGAGAATTCCATATCCACCGTCATACAGAATCGGGGATACATTTTCCATGCTGGTTTATGATTTAAAGCTTACAGATTTTGAGTATGCATTTTCATTAGATGGACCATATGAACCGGAAAGAGGGCTTTTGTTTGATAAGGATAATGTAATCCTTGACCCATATGCTAGAGCAGTTACAGGGCAAAGAAAATGGGGAGAAAAACCGGAAGGTGGAAAGGCTTTTGAGTATAAGGCAAGGGTTGTAAAGAGTACCTTTGACTGGGGAAACACGAAACAGCTTAATATTCCGTTTGAGGATCTTGTGATTTATGAGACCCATGTAAGAGGTTATACAAAGGATAAGTCATCAGGAGTTAAGAATCCTGGAACATATGACGGACTCCGTGAAAAAATTCCTTACCTTAAGGAATTGGGAATAAACGCGGTTGAGCTTATGCCTATCTTTGAATTTGATGAGATGGAAAGTGCAAGAGTTGTAAATGGTGTGCAGCTTTACAATTATTGGGGTTATAATACGGTTTCATTTTTTTCACCAAACACCAGTTATGCTTCGCAGGAGGAGCATCACAGGGAAGGTGATGAGTTAAAAAAACTAATAAAAGAGTTAAAGGACAATGGAATAGAGGTTATTCTTGATGTTGTTTTCAATCATACTGCAGAAGGAAATGAGCATGGTCCGGCTTTCTCATTTAAAGGAATAGACAATAACATTTACTACATGCTTACACCGGATAAATATTATTACAATTTCAGTGGATGTGGAAATGTTTTAAATTGTAATCATCCGGTGGTCAGAAACTTTATCTTAAATTGTCTCAGACATTGGGCGATTGAATACAGGGTTGATGGTTTTAGATTTGATTTGGCATCTATTCTTGGAAGAGACCAAAACGGTGCGCCTATGCAGAATCCACCGATTCTTGAGTCACTGGTATTCGATCCTATTATTGGAAATCTTAAGCTTATAGCAGAGGCATGGGATGCCGGTGGTCTGTATCAGGTGGGAAGCTTCCCTTCTTGGAACAGATGGGCTGAGTGGAATGGAAGATACAGAGACGAGATGCGATGTTTCCTGAAAGGGGATGACGGTTCAGCTGGAAATGCCATAACAAGAATTACCGGTTCGAGGGATTTATATAATCCGGCAAGCCGTGGTCACAGAGCATCAGTTAACTTTCTTACCTGCCATGACGGATTTACCTTATATGATTTGTATTCATATAACAGTAAGCATAATGAGGCGAATGGCTGGGACAATAGTGATGGTGACAACAATGGTCATAGCTGGAACTGTGGATTTGAAGGCGAAACGGAGGACCCAGAGGTAAATGGTCTTAGAATTCGTCTTGTGAAAAATGCATTTGCGGCATTGCTTTGCAGCCGTGGACCAGCAATGTTTTTTGCAGGAGATGAATTCTGCAATACCCAGTTTGGAAATAATAATGCATACTGTCAGGACAATATTATTTCATGGCTTGACTGGACTCGTTTGGAAAAATACAAAGAAGTTCATGATTTTGCAAAATTCATGATTCATTTTAGGAAGAAGCATCCAATCCTTAGAAAAATAACAAAGCCGGCATCCTGCCAGCTGCCTGAGATAAGTATTCACAATGGCAATCCTTTCAATGGGAATACTGACTACAAGTCAAAGCTTATTGGAATTATGTATGCGGGACGAAATGAAGAAGATACAGATGATGATATTGTATTCTATTGTATGAATTCATATTGGGAACCACTCCTTATGCAGCTTCCGGTACTACCTGACGGGCGACAGTGGTTTGTTGAAGCGAATACGTATGTAGAGTACAAAGACGGTGAAGATTTTATGACTAAGACCGAGATGCTTGGAGTAACAACAATGAGAGTACCGCCGAGAACTACTATTATTCTTACCGCTAAAAAGTATTAGAAATACCTATTAAATAATCTGCAGACACGTCTAGTGTTCTGCAGATTTCTCTTAGTGTAATAATATTTGGTAATCTGTTTCCAACCCTGTAGCCGGCTATTGTTGAAGTTGCAACGAAGGTTTGCTCGGCTAACTGGGCATTTGTAACATTTCTAATACTCATTATAAAGTTTAATCTGTCTGCAAAAATATTGGAATTGTTGATTTCACTCATAATCAACCATTTTAGTATAAAAAAAGATACATCAAAAAAATAGTTGCAATTCGAAACTTATTTCTAGAATATATAGAATTCGCTTCTTCCGGTTTTTAAATCCATCCTCCATCAAGTGTGATAATCTGACCGTTTAGATAGTTGTTTCCTGTTACAATGGAAAGTGCAAGATCTGCCACCTCGTGGGCTTCTCCGAAACGTCCGGCAGGAATTTCCTCAGCAAGAGCGCTACGTTCTTCTGGTGAAAAACAACGGTTCATATCAGTATCAATAACACCACAGGCTATGGCATTAACCTGAATATTTGAGGGTGCAAGTTCTTTTCCAAGTGCTTTTGTGAATGAATTGATTCCACCCTTGCAGGCTGAATATGCAACCTCGCAGGAGGCACCAACATTTCCCCAAACGGAGGAGATTTGAAGGATTTTACCCTTTTGGTTTTGTACCATACCGGGAATTACAAGCTTTGAAAAAAGAAAGACTGAAGTAAGGTTAGTGTTTACAATTTTATTCCATTCTTCTATTGTCATATCACTTAGCAGACCAATATGTGATATGCCCGCATTGTTTACAAGAACATCAATATGTCCAAAATGGTTAAGCGTTTCTAAAACCATATGCTCAGCAAAAGTGCAATCGCCCACATCTCCTGTGAAAGTAAGGATTTCAACCTGATATTTTTCATGAAGTACATTAGAAAGCTCCTGCAAAGTAGATTTTGAATTATTACAACATATGCTAAGATGGTATCCGTCCTTAGCGAAACGCTCGGCAATTGCCGCGCCGATACCTCGTGATGCACCTGTAATTAATGCGATTTTACTCATTGATTTCACCTCATTTTTGGAATGAGATTATTATAGCATTAATAGTGTGATTTGTAGACAAAAAAACGCGATTGTGATAATATATAAAGCATAAATCGGTGTGTGGCTCAGTTTGGTAGAGCGCTGCGTTCGGGACGCAGAGGTCGCAGGTTCAAATCCTGTCACACCGACTTTTTTAAACTTCAATATTATAGGAGGGGTAACATGGATATTATTGGAGAGTATTTAGAAATTGCCAGACATTGTGAAGAATATGGGGAGTTTGATATTGCGCTAAAATATTATAAACTTATTTTAGCGGAAAATCCTAAATTACAGGCGGCAGTTGCGGGTGTAAAAAGGGCTAGAGGTGAACTGGCAAAAATTGTGTATTATGAGACTCCTGCCAACTGCAGACTGGTTGAAGGCAGACTTCAGCTGAGAAAAGGAATGTTGGTTTTTGTGCCAGAGCAGGGGCTTGAGGATGAGTATGAGCTGGATAAAATCTCGAATTATCACGTTCGTCTTGGTCGACTGGAATTTGATTATAATGGACAGGCCGGTGCTAGTTATAGTTGCAGATATGCAAAAAAATGGGAAACTGTATTAAAAGATACAGAGGACGGAATTTATCCAAAGACAAATGGCGGCGGGCTTACAGTATTGGAAAAATACATATATGAAAATTTTTCCAGGGAAATGCTTGAAGCTGCCATAGATTATTTTAGAGAAATGTCCGGATGTAAGTCTGAAGAAGCTAGAATAGTTGTAAGGAGAATACTTGGATAATAAAACTATTTGTGTATAGATAAGAAAAAAGTACTATATTTAGTGTTTGATAATATCTTTCTGAGATGGTAAAATAGTACCATAGTGAGATAGGGGGAAAGATATGAATTTAGTGGCACAAGGATGTGGGATTGTTGTAATGTTAATCCTACTATTTTTCTTTTATATACAAAAGAGACTTAGATTAAAGACAATGAGAGCATTCCTTTACATTTGGTGGTCTGCGTTTATTGTTCTGTTTTTTGAGGCTCTGATTATTGGCCTGAAAAATAATTGTTCATGGGTTTCGCCGATTATTATTCAAGTGGTTAGCAAGCTTTACCTGTGCGCAATTATCTGGGAAACGATGATGTATCTTTGGTATGTCTGTGTTGATATTAGTTATACCAAGGTAATTGAGAAAAAGTTTTACTTTTTCATTGCAATTGTTGGAGTAGCTTCAAACGTTCTCATTGCTATTTCGCCGATTCATGTGTATTTGAAGGGAAGCGTGATTAATTCCTATGGATTAGGCAATGTGATTTCTTGCATTGTCGTTCTTGGAACCATGGTAATTATTGGTTATATGCTATTCAAGAACAGGTTGATTATGCATCCACAGAGACTGTGTGGAGTATTATCCTGGGCTGGTTTTGCAATCGCAGCCGTAATTATCCAGTTTGTTTTGGGCAGATTGCTTTTACTTGGAATATCAAGCGCTTTAGGGGTACTTATTATTTTTCTTGTCATTGAGAATCCGGTTTCGAATGTTGATAGGGATACAGGACTATTTAATCTGAATGGTCTTTTCCAGTATATGAGGGAGATTCAGGTACAGGGAAAACAGGTTTCGGTTTTGTGTATAACCTATGATAACAATAGAAGTGGAACATCTACTTTCGAGATGGAAAAAGAGATTTCGGGAGAGGTTGTTGATTTTATTAGTTCAACTCCTAATTCATTTTCTTTTAGGAGTTCGGCAAATGAATTTCTACTGGTATTTGATAAGATTGAGGATGGAAAGGCTGCGATAGCCAGAACCAGTGAGCGATTCAGTTCCGGCTGGGGCAATAATAGATTTAGGATGCTTGCAGTTGACTGGTATTTTCTTGAATCCACAGAGGTGGTTGAGAGAGCAATGGACATTCTTCCAATTTTTCAGTATGCAAGGCAGAATAGAAACGATTTTGCAAGTGTTGAAGGTGTGGTAATCAGCAACAGCATTATTGAGAGAATCTATACTGACAGAAATGTTGAAAGTATTATTATTGAAGCATTGAATGAGGACAGGGTTGAGGTCTTTTACCAGCCGATTTTCAATACAAAAAGACAGAAATTTACAACAGCAGAGGCACTGGTTCGAATCAGGGACCGGGATGGAGGCGTTATTCCACCGGGTAACTTTATCGAGATTGCCGAGAGAAAAGGTTTGATTATTCGACTTGGAGAGAGAGTTTTTGAGAAGACCTGTAAATTTATTCGAGAAGGAAAACTTGATGAGATAGGAATCGAATATATCGAGATTAATCTCTCTGTAGTTCAATGTGTATATGAATATCTTGCAAGAGATTTTATTCATATTATGGATAGCTATCAGGTTAATCCAAATAAAATTGTTTTGGAAATCACAGAGTCAGCATCAATTAGAGAGAAAAACATTCTTCTTGAGAATATGCAAAGGCTTAGGAATGTTGGTGTAAGATTTGCACTTGATGATTTCGGAACTGGAAATTCAAATCTGAATTACATTGTAGATATGCCGGTTGACATTGTTAAGTTCGATAGAACAATGACTAATGCATACTTCAATAACGGTCGCGGAAAACCGGTTATGGATGCCGCAATGGGAATGATCCAGGAACTCAATTTGGAGATTGTATCAGAGGGAATTGAGGAGAAAGCACAGTATAGAGAATTATCTGATTTAGGAATTGATTATATTCAGGGATACTATTTCTCAAAACCAAAAGAACAAAATGAATTTGTTGAATTTATCAGAGATAAAAATGGCGAAGAGGAACACGGATTTTAATCCGTGTTCTTTTTTTGACTAAAAATCTGTTTTAAGGTTTGTTTAAGGTTGGGATGATACTATGACTTCGTAGAAAGGAGTTATTCATGAAAGAACAGATGATTTTTAAGAGACGAGAAAACAAGTATATGATAAATAAGAAAAAACTTTCTCTTATAAAAAAAGAAATGGAAAAATACATGATTGCTGATGAACATGGAAAAAGTACAATATGCAGTCTATATTTTGATACTCCAAGCTACCTGCTTATTAGAAGGTCTATGGAGCATCCCTTGTACAAAGAAAAACTAAGGATAAGAAGTTATGGAGTTGCAGATGATAATACCACCGTGTTTGTTGAGTTAAAGAAAAAATTTGATTCTGTAGTTTATAAAAGAAGGGTTGGCATGAAGATTTCAGATGCCAGACGTTATCTTTTTGCCCATGAGAATGTAACTGATTCTCAGATAGTACATGAAATATCATATTGTATGGAAAATTATGAAAATCTGCAGCCGTCGGTCATGCTTTCGTATGAGAGGGAAGCTTATTATGCAAGAGATAATCATGATTTCAGAATTACATTTGACAATAATATTTTATGGAGAGATTACGATTTGAGTCTTACATCAGGGATTTATGGTGAACCAATTTTACAGGAGGATGAGGTTCTCATGGAAGTAAAAACATCAGGTGCTATTCCACTATGGATGGTAAATATTCTTTCAGAAAACAAAATTTATAAAACATCTTTTTCAAAATATGAAAAGGCATACAGGAGGATTAATTATGCTTAGCAACTTATTTTCAGGAATTTTTGATACAACAGGTTCACAGGTTATTACTGTGCCAGATTTTGTGTTATGTATAGCAGTATCTTTGTTCATTGGAGCGTTTATTTCATGGGTATATGCATTTAAGAGTCGTTACACCGCAAGCTTTATTGTTACGCTCACGATGCTTCCGGCAGTGGTGTGTATTGTAATAATGATGGTTAATGGAAATGTTGGAGCGGGTGTTGCTGTGGCTGGAGCGTTCTCGCTTGTAAGGTTTCGTTCGGTTCCAGGTACGGCCAAAGAAATTGGAACAATATTTCTAGCAATGGCATCAGGTATTATTGCAGGAATGGGATATCTTGGCTTTGCATTACTATTTACACTTATTATGGGACTTGTAATGTTTTTACTAAATCTTTCCGGCATAGGAACAAGGAAAAAACCATCGCTTGATAAGACTTTGAGAATTACTGTGCCAGAGGATTTAAATTTTTCAGATGCATTTAATGATGTTTTTTTAAAATATTTATCTCAGTGCGAGGTTGTATCTGTGAAGACTTCAAATATGGGGAGTCTTTATAAGCTTACATACAATATTACATTAAAGGAATTCTCACAGGAAAAGGATTTTATGGATGAACTTAGATGTAGAAACGGAAATTTGGAGATTAGTGTTTGTAAACAGGAGGCCAATGTTAATGAATTATAGAAATTCCAAAAAAATTTGCAGAACACTAGGTACCATGGTATTTGCGGGTACTATGCTTGTGGGATGCAAAAGTAGCGATAACATAAAAGCGGATGTGAAAATCACTCTTTCGGATGATTCTTGCAAATGTGATTCTGACTCTGTGTCTGTGAATAAAAATACAATTACCATTAATGATGAAGGGACGTATGTTGTATCCGGAAGCTTATCTGATGGACAGATTATTGTGGATGCAAAGGATAAAAAGGTGGAGATTATTCTGGATAATACAGAGATAACAAGTAAAACCAGTGCAGCAATATATGTAAAAAAAGCAGATAAAGTAAGTCTTGTTTTAGCAGATGGCTCTAAAAATACACTTAGTAATACTGAGGAATTCGTCTCGATTGATGATAACAATATTGATTCTGTTATTTTTTCAAAGGATAATCTGGTTTTATCAGGAGATGGAGAACTTACTATTAATTCGGCATATGGACATGGAATTGTTTCCAAAGACGAACTTGAAATAACAAGTGGAACGTATAATGTTACATCGGAAAGCCACGGACTTTCAGCAAAAGATTGTGTCAAGATTTTAGCTGGAAAATTCAATCTAACTACTGGTAAAGATGGAATCCATGCTGAAAATACGGATGATAATGCAATGGGATTTGTATATATTGAGGCAGGTGAATTTGTAATTGACAGTGATGGTGATGGAATAGATGCTTCCAACTACGTACAGATTGAAGA
>JBGVKW010000101.1:0-2716 GCA_045123895.1 Agathobacter sp. | reverse complement strand
TTCAATAACGCCTTGGCGTTATTGCTGCGGAATGCGCGTCAGCTTTGCTGACATCTTCCTCTGCGCATTCCTGCAATCCGCCGGCGGCTTTTATCTCAGTTGGAGATTGAGACTCCCACTGAGACAAATATCATTTCTACTCATCACTTAAAGAAGTGGGAGTCTTCTCCAACTAGAGATAAATATAATGTGATACACCTGGATATTTCGTCTATATTTGATTTTCATAAGGAAGACTTAATTGAGGAAATTCATAAGCGTATCAGCAAAGAATTAAGGCAAAAATATGACAATAAGTTGGATTATGACAATGATTTGTATTTGTTGTTTAATGATATCTACAATATTGAAGGAATCCCCTTTGTCATCATCATTGATGAATGGGACTGCGTAATAAGAAATGCCGCGGGCAATCAGGCATTGGTACACCGGTATCTTCAGTTTTTACATTCACTGTTTAAGAGCGAAGAGTCTAAGAAATTCCTTGCTTTGGCATATATTACTGGAATCCTGCCAATCAAGAAGATAAAGGATGAATCAGCACTAAATAACTTTGATGAGTATACTATGGTAAGCTCAGCACCTATAACACAATACTATGGATTTACGGAAAAAGATGTAAAGGATCTCTGTGAAAAATATGACATGGACTTTGAAACAACCAAAGCCTGGTATAACGGATATCTGATAGATGGAATGCATATGTATAATCCGAATTCCGTTTCAAGGGCAATGATAAAACATAAATTTGATTCTTATTGGCGAAACACATCGTCTTTTGCATCTATAAATAAATTTATCACCATGAATTATGAAGGCCTAAAGGATGATATTCTAAAGATGCTAGCAGGCGGAAATGCAGATGTCGAGGTAGGAACTTTCCGTAATGATTTATCGGATATAACATCAAAGGATGAGGCACTTACCGCACTTATACATCTAGGATACCTTGGATATGACGCGGAGGATTTGAGTGCATATGTACCTAATTATGAGGTTGCATCAGCTTATAATCTTGCACTAAGAAGCAAAATATAATCAGTCAGCGGATTCGGCAATTAATCAGATTAAGGAACGCAGATACCAGGGCGCATTGTCTGGATACAGTGACAAAATATTATTAGTAAGCGTGAATTATGATGTTGATGGTGAAGACAAAAAGAAACATACCTGCGTAATAGAAGAGTGGTGTGATTATACTCCCATTTATTAGTTAAAATATGATAAACTTCGTAAGCAAGGCTATACATTTTCGATTTGTAAATGATATAATGAAATGTATTCAGGATGTGAATGTCCTGCATGTACAAATTATAATAATTGGGCCGTAAGGCTGATTATAAGCGAAGATAAAAACGCAATGTGCATCAATGATGTGCTAGAGCTGGTAGGTAGCCCAGCCGTCCTATGAAAATAGGGTAAGTAACCTGCCCCTCCGGGTTGTCCATTCTTTGCCAAATTACTTATCTAGGAGGGATTATTATGGACAAAGTAAGTGGAAAGCTGACAGTATTTTTTGAAGATCCATTTTGGGTAGGCGTGTTTGAGCGAATCGAAAATGGGAAACTATCAGTAGCTAAAGTAACTTTTGGAGCAGAACCGAAAGATTATGAAGTACAAGAGTATCTTCAAAAAAACTATTTCACATTGCAATTTAGTCCGGCTGTGGACACTGTTGTAAAAAAAGTAAAAAGGAATCCTAAACGGATGCAACGCGATGTAAGAAAGCAAATGCAGGAAACAGGCATTGGAACAAAGTCTCAGCAAGCGTTGAAATTACAGCAGGAACAAAACAAACAGGCACGCAAAATACGAAGCCGAGAACAAAAAGAGGCAGAAGAAAAGCGCATGTTTGAAATAAAGCAGCAAAAAAGAAGAGAAAAGCATAAGGGGCATTAGTGCTCCTTTGATTTTCTCTTCTTTTTAGTTTCAGGCACCCATCATGTGCTATAATAAAGGCGAAATTTTAAACGTTTATGAGTAATAGAAGAGAGGAGCGATGAGGCGGAAAGATGAAAAAATATCTATGTATGTTCCTATTAGTTGTAAATATGATGATGATTATTTCGGGTTGTAATAATTCAGTTGAATTTGCAGATAAAACATGGACAAGAACAACAGATGTAGACACAGAATATATAAGTTTTTTATCTGATGGAAGCTTCAGTTATTACTGTGCTTGCGGAGATCCAGTAAATGATTCTGATTTATGTACTGGGTATAAATATAATTCAAAAGAAAATAAAATAGAACTAAAGTATTCCGAATCAACAGATAATATGATAACCACAATTATCGTAAAAAGCTGTTCTGATAATACATTAGAATTAGATTTTGATGGTGATATTCGAATTTTTAGTGTGGCAGACTGATCGAAAACTGATGTTAGACGGAGATAAATTTTATAAGGAGAGTTTTACGATTGTTTCATTTGGATGATACATTGTTTGTGTCTCCACTAGAATTTGAAACTGAAAAAGAATTAAAGTTTCCATGGAAAATGATTTACAAAGAAAGATTACGCTTAGGAACGATAGAACTTTTTAGGAGACTTCAATCCAAAGGTATAGAGACTTGGATATATACAACTTCTTTTAGGTCAGAAAAATATATAAGGAATCTGCTTGGTCATTATGGAATAAAAGTTGGTCAGATAATAAATGGCAGTAGACATATGAAAGAAGTACAAGCTGGGAAGGAGTATCCAATGCCTTCA
>JBGVKW010000100.1:0-3449 GCA_045123895.1 Agathobacter sp. | reverse complement strand
GATTTACCAGTTGATAAAAACGGAAAGGCTATTCCAAATAATTTTGGAATGAAGCTTACTTTTTCAATTATCGAGATTATTCTTGGTGGAATATTTGGAATATTGTCACTTATTTTTACATGTCAGCAGAATAAGGCATACAATGAGAGAAGATGGGAAGACTTTAAGTCAAAGAAAACACTTTCAACCGTATTTTTATGGATAGGACTTGTTTTTGCAGTAATAATGATATCGGTTGGAATCTTTTTCTATATCAATAATAGGGATTCTTCGTCAAAGGAAGCAAAATCCGATAAAAATGTGACAAAAGATTCAAACAATGATAGTATGCTGTCTGATTTATTTGATGATAGCTATGATGATGACGATAGCTACGATGATGATGACGACTATGATTATGACTTTGGCTATGAAGAATATGATTTCGGGGCTTATACAGACAAAGAATTTGAAATATCTCAGGATGCTGAGATAATTAAGATAAACGGAGTGGAATGCAAATTCCCTATGAATTGTTCAGAGTTTTGTGTTCAGACTGGAATTCAGCTAGAAGATGATATTAACGGTGAATTATTATTGGCCAATGATTATGGCTCATACTTTTTCGATAAGAAAGCTGGTGAGTTTAATTCGATTGAGTTAGTTAATAAGGATTCTATGGATAAGAAACTGGCTGAATGTCAAGTCGTGGGCTTTGATTATGATGACTGGTTTGATGATACAAATAACGTTACTTTTGAATGGCGTGGAATTACGCAGGACTCTACATTAGAGGACGTTCTTAATGTTTTAGGTGCACCGGGAGAGAATGATGAGTACTTTTATGATGGTGAGTTATTGGAATTGTATTATTACGCACAGAATGATGGCTATGTGATTATGTATTTTGAAGATAATAAAATAATCGAATTTGATATGTGTTTATCATTAGAGTACTAATTTAACACTCTAAAAGAAAACAGGTTTAGGAAAAAGGCGCGGAAGCGCCTTTTTTCCATAAAATGTATATTAAAAATTAAAAAATATGTGGAAAAAAGCCGAAAAATATGACAGAATAGGTAGTAGTATGCAAAGAAGATAAGGGAGGAAGATATGATTCTTACAAGAAAGCGATTTGTATGTACATTTTTAATTATTTCATTATTATTGGCTTTATCAGTAACAAATGGAAGCTTTGAGAAAATGTTTACATCGGGAGATTCAGATAAGGTCCTTGCAGAAACTGCAAAAGAAAAGAAGAAAAAAGCGGAGAAGGATCTAAAGGACACAAATGAAAAAATTGACAATCTTGAGGATCAGAAAGCAAATGTAGAGAGTCAGATAAGCTCAAAGTCAGCAAAGCTTGATGATATTTTAGCAGAACAGGAAAAACTGACAAAAGATATTTCAGCCAAACAGGTGGAAATTGAGGACAATATGAGAGCGCTTGATGAGGCAAAAGCTATTCAAGAAGAACAGTATGCAGCTATGAAAAAGCGTATTCAGTTTATGTATGAGAACAGTTCTAACGATAATATCTGGACTGCTATTTTAGAAGCAGACGGTTTTTCAGATATGTTAAACAGAATAGAATATGTTACAGATTTATATAAATCAGACAGAAAGCTGATGGAAGAATACCAGGCAGCAGTTGAGAATGTTAAGAAAATTGGTGAACAGTTAAATCAAGACTTAGATGAGCTTACTGCAATGCAGGAGGATTATGAGGCGCAGCAGGTACAGATTGAGGCAGCTATTTTAGATCTTGAATCAACTGCTGATAATTATCAAAGTCAGATTGCTGCGGCTGAGCAGCAGGCTGATGCTTATCAGGATATTATTGATAAACAGTCAGCAATTATTCGTCAGCAGGAGGCTGCAGCAGCAAACCAGTCGGCAGGAACCTATGACGGAGGAGGATCAGGAGCCGGTGGTGTAAGTAGTTCTGTTGGCTACTTATCAGACCCAAGCTACAATCCAAGTGGCACGACAGGAGTGTCAGGACAGAGTATTGTAAATGAAGCAATGAAATATTTGGGAAACCCATATGTATGGGGTGGAAATAGTTTGACAAATGGTTGTGACTGTTCTGGTTTCGTGCATTTAATTTATGCAAAGTTTGGAATTTCTACTCCTAGATATTCACAGGCATTTAAGTCTGTAGGACAACCTGTGGCACTTTGCAATATTCAGCCGGGGGATGTAGTTGTATATCCTGGACATGTAGCTATTTACGCAGGAAATGGAGTTATTGTGGAAGCGCAGTCTTCAAAAGCAGGTATTACAGCAAACAGATCCGTACAGTGTCATACAATTACAGCTATTAGAAGACTTGTATAGAGTGGCAAAATTTTTCTTGGGGTGATGTGTTTTTGAAATTTATTAAAAAGTATTGGATTACAATTGTACTTGGCATTGCGGTGATTATTTCAGGCTGGTATGCTTTAGTGCATAGTAATTCCAGAGATCAGATTAAATATAAAGAACATCTTGATGATGTATGCGCTGTTGTAAACGGTGAAGAAATAACACTTAGGGAAGCTTCATATTATGTAGCATATCAGGAACTTAAGGTTGAAGAGCAGGCTGTGGTATATAATGCGGACAATACTGGTAAATATTGGAATGCTCATGTAGATGGAAAATTTATTCGAGTTGAGGCAAGAGAGTCAATTGAGGATATGATTGTTCATGATGAGATTTTTTATCAGATGGCAAAAGAGGAAGGACTAAAACTATCAGATGAAGAATTACAGGCATTTGAAAACAGTGCAATGGATTTGATTTTTGATATTGAAGATTATAATGGATTAGAAGATATGGGGGTTACAGAAGATGATATCAAAGATTCAATGAAAAAAGCTGCACTTGCTCAAAAGTATCAATACATATATGCTGAAATTAATGGCGATAAGGCAGAGGAATATGATTTTTCA
This sequence comes from Agathobacter sp., assembly GCA_045123895.1. Classification (GTDB taxonomy): domain Bacteria; phylum Bacillota; class Clostridia; order Lachnospirales; family Lachnospiraceae; genus Roseburia. Next base: position 534 of record JBGVKW010000100.1, on the reverse strand, counting down.
GGAAAGAAATACAAAGAAATTCTTGAGAAAAATGACTATGATTTAAAGGATAGTCTTTGGGAGAAAGTTCCTTTGGGAAGCGTAATTTTAGAACATTAAATTTTATAGAAAACGAGATAGGAAAATGGCAATTAAAATTGGAAGAAATGATCCATGTTGGTGTGGAAGTGGTAAAAAATACAAATCATGTCACAGTGCTTTTGATATAAAGCTTGCAAGACTTGCAGAGGAACATCATAAAGTCCCAAGTAAAAGTATCATAAAGACACCGGAACAGATTGTAAAGATTAAAGAGAGTGCAAAAATAAATGTAGCTGTTCTTGACTATTTAGAAGAGCATATCCATGAGGGAATGAAAACTTCTGAAATAGATAAAATTGTGTATGACATGACTACAAAAATGGGAGGAATTCCTGCACCACTTAATTATGAGGGATACCCATACAGTGTGTGTACATCGGTAAATGAACAGGTATGTCATGGTTTCCCATCGGATGATGTGATTTTAAAAGATGGTGACATTGTAAATATTGA
>JBGVKW010000099.1:0-10054 GCA_045123895.1 Agathobacter sp. | reverse complement strand
ATGAAACATATTAGTCTCAGTGGAGGGTACAATCCCCCAACTGAGATTAAACCCGACCGCGGATTGCAGGAATGCGCAGAGGAAGATGTCAGCAAAGCTGACGCGCATTCCGCAGCAAGAACGCTGGAGCGTTCTTGAATTTGGTTGCGATTGAGCTACATCAGAATAAGGTTTAGGAGCAGATAAAGTGAAACAAAGAAAACATTATATTGATAACCTACGGAATTTCACTATTCTGTTATTGTTTCCAGTACATACATTTATGATTTGGAATGATTTTGGTTCCCGTTTCTATATTTGGCAGGGAGAAAACAAAATATTAAGTACATTGATTGTGTTAATAAATCCGTGGTTTATGCCATTACTTTTTGTCTTGGCAGGTATGAGTGCGCGATATGCACTAGAAAAAAGAACAAATAAAGAATTTGTGCTACAAAGGGTTGGCAAATTGTTAATTCCATTTATTTGTGGAATGATATTTATCGTGCCGTTTCAAACATTGTATGCGAGAAAATTCTTTGATAACTATGAGGGGAGTATTCTTGATAATTGGAAATACTTTTTTACACATCTTACAGACTTTAGTGGATATGATGGTGCGTTTACCCCTGGTCATTTATGGTTTATTCTTTATCTGTTTTTAATATCAATGTTTGCTTTGATTCTGTTTCGTTTGGTTCCATATGAGAAATTAGCAGTCCGAGTAGAAAAGGTGCAAGTGTTTGGAGTGTTTCTTTTATTTATTCCGATATGGATTATGTATTATTTGGGAAATTTCGGAGGCTTTAGTCTTGGAAAAAATCTTGCGCTATATTTGATAGGATATTATGTGTTGAGCAATGAGCAGATAATAGAAAAACTCGAAAGATACAAAACATGGTTGTTTATTTTATGCTTAATTGGGACAAGTGTGTCGGTGGCATTGTATTATAGATTTTCATATTATGGTGATTTGTGGGTGAATTTTATTGGATGGATTTCAATTCTGGTCTTGCTTGTTGCCGGAAAAAAGTTTTTGAATTGGAGAACATGTTTTACAGAATATTTTAATCAGTCATCATATTCAATTTATATTTTGCACCAGTCAATATTAGTGGCTTTAGCATATTATGTTGTGCAGATAAGTGATGTGTTATTAGTGCAGGTGTTTTGTATTTGTATCGGCAGCTTTATACTCACAGTGTTGGCATATCATTTGATAAAGTTGATGCCAATTGTAAGGAAAATAATTGGAATAAAATAAATAGCTTTTGAGTTCAAAGGGGCAATTTGTTGACACATGCGTGTGGCAAAAGTATACTGTTGGAAATGATAAATTATGAATGTACCACAAGAATTTTTGTAACCATTATAAAAGAATTACCAGATAAAAATTTCGGCATTGGTGAAAAACGATTGATAAAGTTAAGGCTGAATATATGCGGACACACAAATAAATTATATTGTATATAGGTTTAACTCATTATGGCTTACAGATACAGATAATGTAAGCTGTATCGTTTTTTACAATACAGAATAAAGGACAAGATATAAAATCATATTATAAAAGAAATAAATAATAAATATGATTAATAATCTTAAGCATATGGACTGTAAAAGTTGGATATGTTAATATACATACATGACAAAGGCGTCAACAGTATAGCTGTTGGCGCCTTTTTTGGTGATTAAATCCTCTGTAGTGTGTGTATAACATATTATATGCGGAAACGGAGGGAAACAAATGAGTGCAAAAATTGATTTTTTATATTTAAGCGAACCCGACATGATTAAAGCCGGCGTAAAGGACATGGGAAAATGTGTAGAGGTCATGGAGGACATGATGATTACATTAAAAAAGGGTGACTATGTAATGGGTGGCGAGAATCACAACTCACACGGCTGCATGGTTACTTTTCCAGACAATCCTGAGTTCGAGGGAATGCCTAAAAATGGTGAGGACAGACGTTTCATGGCAATGCCTGCATACCTGGGAGGCAATTTCCAGATGGCAGGAATGAAGTGGTATGGCTCAAACACAGAGAACAAGCAAAAAGGTCTTCCTCGTTCAATCTTAATGATGATGCTTAACGACAAGGACACAGGAGCACCGCTTGCACTTATGTCAGCAAACCTCTTAAGTGCCTATAGAACAGGGGCAATTCCGGGAGTTGGAGCAAAATATCTTGCCAGAAAAGACTCAAAGGTTGTTTCCATCATCGGACCGGGGGTAATGGGAAGAACAAGTCTCGCAGCATTTATGAGCGTATGTCCTGGTATTGATACTGTAAAAGTCAAGGGACGTGGACAAAAATCAATTGACTCATTTGTAGAATATGTAAAAGCAGAGTATCCACAGATAAAAGACATAATTGTATGCGATACCATGGAAGAAGCTATAAAGGATAGTGACATCGTAAGCACAACAACCTGTGTAGGCGATAAGGAAGCATTGTTCCCATATATCGATGAGGCATGGATAAAGGAAGGCGCACTGATTTGTATGCCATCAGCAGCAAGATTTGACGAACATTTTTATCTTGATAAAGACACAAAGTTGGTAGTTGATAATTACAAATTGTACGAGGCATGGGCAGAAGAATATCCATATCCAAGCTATGATCCGGTACAGATTGTAGGATGCAAATTCATGGATCTTTTACATGACAAGAAAATCACCAGAGAAGAAATAATTGATATCACAGATGTTATAACAGGAAAGCTTCCGGGCAGGGATAACGATAAGCAAAGAATAATTTATTCTGTTGGAGGAATGCCGGTAGAAGATATTGCATGGGGCGAGACCATTTATAAAAAAGCCTTAGAGCTTGGCATCGGAATCAAGCTTCCACTTTGGGACGAGCCTGAGCTTCATTAGAAAATAATTCAGTGATATCTCTAAAAAAGGGGATTATCTATGAAAAAAGAAAACACCATTATAAATCCACATCAGCCATATGTTGAACTAGGAGTGGATGAACTCAATAAATTAAACTGTCCCAAGCTTGGAATCTCACATTTTTACGAGTTTTCGCTGGGGCAAAACAGGTCCCACGAGGTAAAGGCAGTTCCGGACGGAAGTATTGATTTACTTTTCAATATAGGAAGTGACAGGGTTACAACCTACATAAGTGGAACCGTCTTTGGAGTAAAAGCATGGGAACTTGGGGATGCGGATAAGTGTTTTGGTGTTCGTTTTCAGCCGGGACAGGGAGTTCTTCCAAAGGATTTGACCATGGATATGCTGGTAAATGATGACATAGAAATCGATGGCAATATTTTTGGAGACAACATTACAGAAAAAATCGCACTTGCACAAGATATCAGGGAGCGAAGTGAGATATTCAGAAAAGCATATGAAGTTTTGATATACAGCCGAACGGAATTTTCTGACAAGGAGAGAATAAATGAGTATCTGGTAAGTAGAATTATTCGTTCCAGAGGTTACATAAACATAAGAGATTTAGAAGAAGAGACTAATTATTCTGCCTGTTATCTCAGAAGAGTATTTAAAAATTATCACAGTATATCACCCAAGCAGTTTGCTCAGTACGTGAGATTTCAGACAGTTTTGGAAAAAATGAAGGAAGGCAGTATGCCATACGATGAGCTGGCATTAGAATGTGGGTATTTTGATGAGGCTCATATGATGAAGGAATTTAAGAATTACGCAGGAATGACCCTGCAGCAATACCGTAAATTACAGGGAGGAAAAGCGCATGAGTAATATATCAAAGATAGAAGTAATAACAGGAATGTCAAAGCTTACAAATTTAATTCAGGAGCTTAGCAAGGTTGGAGTAAAAGGCGTTACAGTCATGCAGGTTATTGGCTGTGGTGTTCAGATGGGAACACAGGAATATGAGATAGAGTTAAATGAAGTTATGGAGCTTCTTCCAAAGCAGCAGATTAATATCGTAGTAGAAAAAAGTAAGGTTGACAAAATAGTTGATATCATAAAAAAAGAACTCTACACAGGTCATATTGGTGATGGAAAAATATTCGTATATGATATCGACAATGCCATCAGGGTACGTACTGGAGATGAGGGAGTAGATGCTCTCTAGAGTAGATACACTCTAAATCAGAGGCTCTTTAGAGTAGATGCTTTTTATAATAGAAAAAGGAGTTGCTTATGGATGAAAAAAAATTAGGTTTAGGAAACGTAGTATCCATATCGGTTGGATTGGTAGTGGCAACAAGCTGTCTTGTGTCACTGGGAGAGGGCTCTGGTACTTTGGGAGTTACATTTATACTGGCAATGGCAATTGCCATGCTTCTTAACATGACAACGGTTGCTTCTTTGTCAGAGCTAAATGCACTTATGCCAAATACAACAGGTGGTCTTGCGCAGTATACTCTTGCAGCACTTGGACCATTTCCGACACTTATCTCCATGGTAGGAGGATACATAATCTGTAATACAATGTCATGTGGAGTAGAGGCATCTATCTTTTCATTTTCACTGGCAGATACAATAGGACTTGATATACCAAGCTTTGTATACACACTAATAATGACAGTAATCATTTTGCTGGCAAATCTGCGTGGGGTAGATATGTTTGCAAAAATACAGGATATCGTGGCATTTCTTTTGGTAGGTTCCCTTGTGGCAATGGGATTTATCGGAATGATTGGCATGGGTACCGGTGTAAAGGTAGACCAGCCATTCGTACTTGAAGCAGATTTTAGCAACATTGCAGCTATGACAGCAGTTGCATTCTGGCTTTTCATCGGGGCAGAATACGCGATACCAATTTCAAAAGAGGTTAAAAATGCAAAGAGAAATGTACCACTTGGAATGATGATTGGTCTGTTTCTAATTTTTATAATGCAGTCAGTTATGGTATTAGGTTTTCATAATTACGTAGAGTGGGGCGAGCTTGCAAATTCCCCTGCACCACACCTCTTATATGGATTTGCAATTCTTGGAAAAGCTGGAAAAGTCTGGATGATGATGGTTGGTGCACTTGCTGTAATAAGCACGCAGAATTCAACGGTAAACTCCCTTGCAGTAATTTGTCAGGGAATGGCAAAAATGAATATGCTTCCAAAAATTTTTGCAAAGACAAACAAGCACAATGTGCCATGGTTTGGACAGGTATTTGTAAGTGCAGCAATTTTGTTATTCGGATATCTGAGTGGAAATTCAGCAGATATGATTTCCTTCCTCATTCTGGCAGGCTCAGTTTTCTGGATGATTTCATATGTGCTTGCACATGTAGATTTACTGGTATTTAGAAAAAGACTTCCAAACGCACCACGAAACTTCAAGGTGCCGGGAGGAGTTGTTTTCCCAATAATCGGAATTGTTGGAACACTTTATATGATTCTTAATATATCAAGTGACCCTCATGAACGACTGATGATATGGCTTTTGACAGGAGCCTGTTTCTTAGTACTTGCCATATATTCGGCAATCTGGATTAAGGTAAAAATGAAGATGAAAATCTTCAAGAGCGTTCCTCTTGAAAAAGTCATGGCGATGGAGAATGAGTTGTACTATTACGTTCGAAAGAGCCGGGGGATTTGGAAATAAAAGAATAGGGTGAATAATAGCTCTTCTGTGTTATACTATAATAGTATGACATGGAAGAGTTTTTTGAATTAACGTAGAAAACGGGTGAGTTAAATCATGAAATAATAAAAGGAGAGCTCAATGTTAAAGATTATATTCGGAAATTGTGAAGATGCAATTTATAATACATCAGTGTATTTCAAAAATACTTATCAAGATGAGTGGATAACAGATGAATTATCAGTTGAGATGATAAAAGATGTAGATAAATCAGATGTCATTGGACCACGGTTAATAGAAAGTCCTGTTCTTGGAGCTATTTCACCGAAAGAATTATCTGGTGGAGTAAAAACGCTGATATTAATTAATAAAGATAGGAATAAAATTTTTAATGCTTCAACTTGTGGCGATAATTGTGCCAAATGGTTATTAAAAATAGGTGAGACTGATGATGTAATAATTAATTTAAGACATCTGATGGATTTTGGTGGTGATGAGTTTGAAATTGAGATTATGAATACTCATCAGATAGTTAGAAACATGAAAGAATTAATTAATATAGCAGGTCTGATGATCTAGGAGGATTTATTGTGAAAGGAAAACATTTAGTTACAATAAAAAATAATGTCCTTCGATATCAATTTGAAATTCGTCGAAACATAACAATTATTAAAGGCGACAGTGCGACAGGTAAGACAACATTAATTGATATGGTTCGAGAATATTTTGAAAATGGTGAACAAAGTGGTGTCTCATTGCAGTGCGATAAAACATGTATAGTGTTAGAAGGACGTCAATGGAAAATACTGTTAGAAAATATTCATGATTCAATTGTTATTATTGATGAGGGAAATTTGTTTATTACAACAGATGAATTTTCATCGGCAGTAAAAAAATCAGATAATTATTATGTTATTGTTACTCGCGAAGGATTACCAAATCTTCCTTATAGTGTGGATGAAATTTATGGCATAAAATCTTCAGGTAAGTATGGAACGTTGCAACAAACATATCAAGAATTTTATCGAATATATGGAAACATTGAAAAAAGAATCCAAGCGACTATATTGAAAGTCAGGAATATATGAGTTGGGAACGCTTTTTTACAGCATTATTAGTTGATAAAACAAAAGATACATATTTGAAGTATTCAAAGAGCAAGCTTAATGATGCATACAAGAACAAAAAAATACAAGAGAAGATAATTAATGAGATTCCTGAACAGCTGATATAAAGTCTTTGGTTAGAAGTGTCCAATATGATAAAGCGACCGTTCATTCCTAAAAAGCGACCGTTTATCGGAAAAGGCTTGATAGCACTACAAAAAAATTATACCATTCTCGTTGAACGTTTATTAAATATGTTTTATCGCTAAAATAAAAGTTTTACGGGAGAGAATGTTATGATAAATAATGGATTAAAAAATAAACTATTAGTTGCTATGTTAGGAGCATCTCTTGCAATGGGTTGTGTTGCATGTGGTTCATCAGATTCATCAGATTCTTCAGCAAAAGAATCGACAGCTACAGCTGACAAATCAGACAAAAAAGATAAGTCTGCAAAAAGCGGGGTTGAAACCTTTAAGGGTGGTCCAAATGACGGAATGGAGATAAGAGAGTATTCTTTTGAAGAAAAGGAATCAGGTTTATTGGAGAGCTATGTTCCACGTTATCTGACAGAGCTTGATTGTTCAAAATTTGATTCTTCGCTTATGCCAACAACAGCTTCATTAAGTGTATTAGGAGAAGATGGTAATCGTTATTCTGTTCCATTAAATTTGCCTTTTACTGAAGAACAAATCCAAAATACTGAAGGCGTTGAAATAAGAGAGGATGAAGACGGAAAGACATATTACTACAAAGGTGGTAGAATTAGTTCATTTGGAGTAAACGGCTCATCTATGTATTTATATGAGGTGGACCAAATTAAGAATGTAGAGGGATTCGCTGATAATGAGTCGTTTGATTCTATTGTAAATGCATTAGGAAATCCTAGTGGATATGCTGTTTGTAATTCCTGTGTTCCAGATGAAACAGATGAGCCAAAGACTACCAAAAATATTTATTTGGTATATGAATATGATGAGTATGTATTCTTCTTCAATTTTGTTGATGTACATTATTACAAAAATGTCAATGATGAATCATATCGTCCAGAGGGGCTTGTGGGAGGATATTTCTTATACTACTCAAAGGAAGCATGGGATGATGGTGCTATAATTCAGGAGTTTGTAGACGAAGATTTTTATGATTTAGTTTATACAGAAGGAACTCTCGATAATATAAAAGAAAAATAGAATAAGATAATTAAGGATTCCACCATACAATATATGATTGTATAGTGGAATTTTTTGCTATAATTTACTTGAACGACAATGTTTGATTTGCTAGAATATTGTATAATTTTGGCGATAAAACATTGGAGATAAATGATGGAAGAAAAAAAGCAGGAACCTCTTATCATTGAATCAGATATAGCTGAACAGGTATTTAGAATAGCAATTTGTGATGACGAGGCAATGTTGTTAGAAGATACAGACAAGGTCGTATCTAAGGTTTCTAATCAGTTAATTGGAAAAACCAGGAACGAATTGTATAGTTCATCGGTTGCGCTATTAGAGGAGCTTAGAAAAAAGCATGAACAGGGAAACTCTTTTCCGGATTTAATAATTATGGATATAGAGATGCCTAAGATGGACGGAATTGAGTTTGGGAAAAGACTGCGCGAATTTGCACCGGATGTAATGCTTATTTATCTTACTTCTTATTCTGAATATGCGGTTAGAGGCTATGAGGCAAAAGCTTTTAGATATATGATAAAACCTGTTACAGAAGAAGCGATGGCAGAGGTTTTTTCGGATATATTAAATGAACGTATAAACTCCAAGAAGCTTTATTTAAACTGTGCCGAAGGTGAAAGTGTTGTTCCATTGAATGAAATTATATATATTTCATCTGAGGATAAGTATTCAGTTGTCTATTCAAAAAATGAGCATTTTTATGATAGCAACAGTTTAAATTTCTGGGAAAAGACATTGGCACCATATGGATTTTACAGAATACACAGAAGTTATTTGGTGAACATGGCATATCACAGAAGTTTAGGAAAGTCACACATAATTCTTGAGGGCGGGATTGAACTGCCAATCAGTCGTCGTCGAAAGATGTCATATAAAAAAGCAGTAATTCAGGAAATGCGAAAGGATATACTTTTATGAGTGAATTTTTATTGTCAATGGTTATTGTAGTGATAAATACATTTACCATAGTAAATGTAATATTGATAATGAAACTGTTTTTTGGATTAGAAGATGTTGGATTGAAAAAAATGTGCATAACGGCAGCAAGTTTTCTGGTGCTTGATACCGTTTTATGTATGATATGTGGTAAGGATTCTGATATAGAGTTTATAGCAATATTGTTATTCCTGTTTTTAGCACCAGTTGTATTGTCAAAAACACATAAGCTGCAGAAACTGTACTATGTGATACCGGCATATTTTATGTATAACCTGTGGAATAATCTTCTTAAGCTTTTTGATAGAATCTTTGGTCTGGAAAGGTATTCATTAGTAATTGACAAATATGAATATACTCCATTGTATTTCTTATCTGATGCAATACTGTTTGTATTCTTATTGTATCTTATTTACAAAATCCAAAAAGACGGGGCGCATATCAGGATTAAATTTCTCGAATCTGTATTTATTTTGGTATTTTGTTGCTTTGAGCCGGCAATTGAGCTTGCTTTAAAAAATCTGGAAGACACATTCCAGTTTTACGCCTACTCTGTAGCGTGGGCGGTTATAATGCTGGTGATAAACGTAGTGATATTTTATGGACTATTTTATCGGAACAACGCACAGTATTACAGAAGACTGTCGGAAAATTACAAGCAGCAGTTTGACGATGAATACACTTATTTCAAGGATTACAAAAAAGAACAAAAGGAAATTGTAAAATTTAGACATGATATGAAAAATCATATGATGGTAATCCAGTCAATGCTTGATAAAGAGGATTATACAAAGGCAAAAGAGTATTTTGATAATCTCACAGGCGCCAATGTTGATTATAAATACAACAGATTTCTGACTGGAAACGAAATCGTTGATATCATTTTGAATATAAAATCAGATAAAATGTCAGAGGAGGATATAAAGTTTCAGTGTAATGGTGGATTAGATTCGCTCTCATTTATGGAGGATGTTGATATCTGTACGCTTTTCTCCAATCTGATTGATAATGCAATAGAGGCAAATGAGAAGTGCAAAAAAGATAGATTTATATCAATTCAGACAAAGCATAACGATGATTTTACAATGATTGTTGTTTCAAATAGAACGGGTGGAAAAGCCGAAATAAAAGAAGGAAAGTTGATTACATCCAAGAGGGGGGCAAACCATGGAATTGGAACACAGAATATTTTTGAGATAATCAAAAAATATAATGGGAAATATGAGATTTTCACCAATGACAATGTTTTCTCAATTCAAATCATATTGTAGCACTTACGACGGTATATTTGGTTTTGAGAGAAGGAAAAATAGATGATATAC
>JBGVKW010000098.1:0-26906 GCA_045123895.1 Agathobacter sp. | reverse complement strand
CTTTTACCTGCTCAACAAAAGCTTCTGTTGGTCCTTCAGACTCCTCAAGCATATTTTCAAGGGCAGCTACCGTCTTTACAAACTCTTTGTGTTTTTCCCTGTGGTTTGCTAAATCAGGATACGATACAGACTCCATTAATTTTTCCTCTTCCCCAAAATGAAAATCTGTATACTCTGCCATATAGTCCATCATTTTTATGGCTTTTACCTTGTTCTGCTCTCCCGTCTCACAGCTTTTTATAAAAGCAGCTATTCTATTAATCAATTCCTCGTGTTGAGTATCAATTAGTTCATTATTTGTCCTAAGTTCGCTTGTAAATTCTAACTCCATTTGTATGACCTCCCAATGTTAATTTATTTTACATTATATATAATCTCACCATGCGCCCCCACATAGCGAATTAACATATACACTATTATACCAGATTTCTAACGCTGTCACATATACGTTTTGCCACGACAGGATTATTCATTGTATAAATATGTACTCCATCAACGTCGTTTGCAATCAAATCAACAATCTGATTGATTGTATATGCAAGACCTGCATCAAGTAATGCTTCTTTGTTATCCTCATATTTCTTTAAAATTCTTGCGAATTTTAAAGGAAGCGACGCTCCACACAGATTTACCATTCTCTCAATCTGAGCCTTGTTTGTAACCGGCATAACACCTGCATCAATTGGAACATTAATCCCTGCACATCTTGTCTTCTCATAAAAATTGTAGAAAATTTCATTATCAAAAAACAGCTGTGAAATCAGATGATTAGCGCCTGCATCAACTTTATTCTTGAGATTTCTGATATCCGTTACAGGGTCTGGTGCCTCTAGATGTTTCTCAGGATAGCATGCTCCACTCACCGAAAAATTCCCCTGACTCTTTATAAATGAAACCAGTTCATTTGCATATTTAAAGTCATTCTTTATAGGGAAATCAGGATTAACATCACCTCTTAATGCCAGGATATTTTCAACACCTGAGTCTTCTAATTCCTTTAAAATCTCTCTTATTTCGTTTTTTGAATAATACAGACATGTAAGATGAACTACTGGCTCCACACCGTATTTTTCCTTAATCTTTCTGGCAATCTCTACCGTCTTACTATTTCTTGTACTTCCACCAGCACCAAATGTTACACTAATAAAGTCCGGATTTAAATCACATAACATCTCTAATGTCTCATCTATATTTTTAAGTGTCTCTGCTTTCTTAGGTGGAAAAATCTCAAAGGAAAATGATGGCTTTCCTTCATTTTTCTTTTTTTCTATAATATCTGGAATTCTCATTTTAATTCTCTCTTTCATTTTCTATTAGCTTCATTCTTTGAATTTGCCTATTTATTATATATGAAACCACCATTAAATGATAATACAAAATAATTATGTCTCGTTATAACCAATAATTATAACAAACACTAATAATCTAAAGCTTCCAGTTCATCCTTTGAGCGATTAAAACAGTCCAACACCTTTTCAGAAAACATTCCACACTCTCCATTGTTTATCATGTCATATGCAGTATCGACAGCATATGCATCCTTGTATACTCGCTTGCTCACAAGAGCATCAAAGCAATCTGCTACTGCTACCACCTGTGCCCAGATTGGTATATCATCTCCAACTAAACCGTCCGGATATCCCTTTCCATCATATTTCTCATGGTGCCACCTGCATATTTCGTAACAATAATTATAAAAATCGTTGTCTTCCATTTTAAATTTTTCAAGAATCTCACATCCATATACAGAATGCTTTTTCATCTCTTCGAATTCTTCATTGGTAAGTTTTCCCGGTTTATTTAGTATACTGTCCGGAATCGCAATCTTCCCAACGTCATGAAGCGCCGCAGCCTGAGAAATAACAGAAACCTGTTCTTTTGACAAATTATACTCAGGATAACGCTCCAACATGTGTTTAAGAACAACATTCGTAATTTTCTTAACACGGTTAATGTGCTCCCCTGACTCATTACTTCTAAACTCCACAACAGAGCCAAGTGCATTCAAAAGAAAGGCATTATTCTGTTTCAGCTTTTCCTGACTCTCCCGAAGCTGCTGAGTACGAATCGCAAGTTCTTCTTCCATTCGATTTCTATTTTTATATAACTCAATAAGATTTTCTGCTCTCTTTATAACAATATTCTTTTGATATGGCTTGTAAATCACATCAGCTGCACCATACTCATATGCTTTTAAATCTGATTCTGCAGTAGCTTCCGCTGTTTCTACAATCACCGGTATCTTTTCTGTCAAATGTTCTTTTGACATATACTCAAGCACTTCAATTCCACTTTTTTTTGGCATAACCAGATCAAGAAACATAAGCAGTATGTCCCTGCTTCGCTCCTTAAGTATCTCAATTGCCTCTTCCCCATCACAAGCAGTTATTGTCTCATACTTATCTTCAAAAAGAACACTAAGTATATCTCTATTAATCTCTACATCATCAACAATAAGTATCACACTACCCATAAAAGACTCCCTATACATAATTACTTTATTACATCACACTGAAACACTTCTTTAAGTGTCTGCATCAACGCTGATACAACTATTGGCTTTGATACATGCCCATTCATTCCAGCCTCAATAGCAGCCTTTTTATCTTCTTCAAATGCGTTTGCTGTCATTGCAACAATCGGGATTGGCGAAAGCTTACTATTTTCAAGTTCTCTTATCTTTTTAGTAGCCTCATATCCATTAAGTTTCGGCATCTGAATATCCATAAGCACTAAATCATAATCTTCTGGAGACTCTAAAAGCATGTCCACACACATCTGACCATCTTCTGCTCTTGATACAACAAATCCGGCATCCTTAAGTATCTCTTCTGCAATTTCATAATTTAAATCATTATCTTCTGCAACCAGAATTCGTTTACCCTTTAAATCATCCTGTGACACCTCAACCACTACCGGTTCCACTATATCTGATTTGTCTGCAATTCTATGTGGAATAGTAACCACAAAAGTTGAACCCAGACCTTTTTTACTGCTAACTTCAATAGTTCCATCCATAAAATCAAGAAGTCGTTTAACAATTGGCATTCCAAGTCCTGTACCTTCTATTGTGTTTCCTACCGACCCTTTCTCTCTTGTAAATTCTTCAAAAAGATGTGGAATAAATTCTTCATCCATTCCTATTCCAGTATCTGAAATAGTTGTTTTAATAATTGTTAATCCCGGTTTATCACACTCAAGTTTCTCCATGATTACTGAAACCCTGCCACCGCTTTCTGTGTACTTATATGCATTTGATATTAGATTTAAAAACACCTCTCTAATCTTTATCATATCTCCAAATACATACTTGTGAACAAGGTTTATTTCACATGTAAACTCTATATTTTTTTCTCTCATGCTCTCTGTAAAAACAGAGTTTATTGTTTCCATAAACTGCTCCACACAAACAGCAGTTTCATCTACTTCGACACTACCTTTTTCAATTCTAGCCATCTCCAGAACGTTATTGATAATCGATAAAAGAACTTTTCCTGCATCCTGTATCTTAGAAATATAATCCTTCAAACGTTCCGGATTATTCTGATTTTTCTCCATTAAATTTGAAAAACCAATAATTGCATTCATTGGAGTTCTTATGTCATGACTCATACTGTTTAAAAATGCGATCTTTGCTATGTTTGCACTTTGTGCTTCCTCACTGAGTCTCCTTAACTCCTTCATATGGATGGCATCAGCCCTGTTTCTTTTTATACTTTGATTTACATACAAAATAAAAAGAGCGCCAATCAATGTAATAATCACTATACAAATAATAAACACAGTAAGTACATTATCTCTTGCAAAATCTATAAGAGAATACTCTCTTTTATTGTCTATGTATTTGTACGTTCTATTTGTCATCTGAGCTTTGTCAATTGTACAAAAACCTCTTTCTAAAAGCGAATATACAACCATGTTTCCTTCTTTAACGCCAAAACAGTAATCAACACTGGTACCTAAAGTCATTGCTTTAAGTGACGAATAATCCCTGTCTGTTATATATTTTTCAACTCGGCTACTGTTAAAAAAAGTACAGGTTGCCTTGCCATCATTTACGGCCTGTACACATTCCTCAGTAGAATCAACGTAGTATTTTTTACTCTCTGAATAATCAAGTGAGACAATAGTCTGCTGCATAGGACTGTGATTTGAAAGAGCTATATTATCAAATATCTTATCTGAATATTCTTCCTTATATATTACTGCTACCGTTGATGAAAGCACAGGACTAGTCTGTTCCATTCCGCATTGTTCTGAATACCAGATACTGTCTACAACAGGAAAAGTCGTATCTACTGTACCCTTCATCAATGCATCTTTTAGTTCATCAAAACTATTATAAACCTTATATTTTATTTTAAGAGAATCCGTTAATCCTAAATTTTTTTGCCATTCTTCTACAATATCTACAACAACCCCTGTTATCTCTCCATTTTCCTTCTCATCGCAAAACGGAAGATAATCATCAATTATTCCAATTGTAAG
The DNA here is from genome assembly GCA_045123895.1 of Agathobacter sp. Lineage (GTDB taxonomy): Bacteria > Bacillota > Clostridia > Lachnospirales > Lachnospiraceae > Roseburia. The sequence goes on along the minus strand of JBGVKW010000098.1, from coordinate 22,418 downwards.
GGTTCCTCTTCTTTCAACCCACGCCTTCTCAGATTCTAAAAGACTGACATTGGTGCTGTTTTGTTGAAAATACTTAAGTTGAAGGGATTCTAAAAAATAAGGATTGCTATCCATAATATCTGACAAAACAGAATCTATTGTATCTTTTATATATAATTTATTCCCTGTGACTGCAAGATAATATGAATCCATACCAACCATATCAAGCGCTTTAAATCCAGGCTCTGGAACAACATAATCATTCGCTGCAATCACACAATCTACTTCTTTATCTATTAATGCTTTATCCCTTTTCGCAAAGCTGTCATAGTAAACCACCTTGCAGTCTACCTGATTTTTCTCTATCCACTGAAGTAAATGTTGTGTCATTGTTGTTCCACTTACAGTTCCAATTTTACAACCGGAATAAATCAAAAAATCGTTTTCAGAATACTTATCCACTTTTTTGTAGATGTAATATTTTGCCTGTCCCATTTCATAATCTGAAAATAGCATTTCATTTTCTCGTTGCGGAGTTTTTGAGACACCGGGAAGAAGGTCTATCTCACCCTTTAATAATTTATCATACAGCTCAGTCCAAGTTCCGTATACGTACTCATATTTCCAATCCGTGTAATTGGATATCCTCTGTAAATACTCATAACCATACCCAAACTTTACCTGACTGTCATCAGCCCCCTCCATAAAGTTTGTCATCTCATAATAACCAACTCTGATAGTCTTTGTCTTCTTTAAACTATTATTACCAGACGTTTCTGCCAAAATCCCCTGTGTGGAAAAAACTAAAAGCATAGAAAAGGCACATATTACGACTATACATTTTCTTATTACCATCCCAACATTATACTTCATCTATATCACCTTCTTTTTGTGACCCTACTCCTATTTTACCCCACATTTATCTTTAAATCTACAAAAAAAATACATTGTTTTATTTATAAGGAATTATTACATTTTCATTATACACATCTTTTTTATTCACCATAAATCTGTATATATTTTCCAACTCTGCTATCATCCTTTCCCGTTTTGAAAATTGAAGGTTATCACTTCCTTTTTTTACATCAAAAAGAAGCCAATTATCATATATCATTCCGAAAATGCAGGTCATAACACCAGTGGATACTGCTCCATTTTTCTGGTAAAAGGAATTTCGTCTATTCCTTTTTTCTCTTTGCCTGTCATCTTTTGCATGTTCTACGGATTCGGTTTCGATAATAATCGGCTTCCCATCTGTTTGCTTTACACATTCGCTAAGAAGAATTCCACCGAGACCACCTGACCGAAGATTCTTATCCACGGCCAGATAGTCAAGCAAATATGATTTTCCATTCTCATATGTAGTCAAAAACGCAGCTGCCCCAATACTGTCATTCTTCTTTAAATATAAAACCCTGTATAAACCAATCTCCATCATCCTCTTTATACTAGAAAGAGGTTTCTTTTCCTTCTCAGGAAAATAAGGTTCTATAAAATTGTCATATAAATAATCTACTTCATCTATTGTTGCTATTGCAATTTCCCAGTTCATAAATATCTCCATTCTTCATGGCCTATTTACTCAGACTATGCATCCATGTTTTTCTTCTAAACATAAATACCGTAATCGCGAGTCTAACCACTTCTTCGAATGTTAATATCGCATAAACCGGAACAATTGGCAAGTGAAGAACATAGGCTGCAAAAAGACAGAGTGGTATTCCAACAAGCCATGTTCCTATAAGGTCTATTACCATTATTATTGTGGTGTTTCCTCCACTTCGAATTATTCCTCCACCAAGTATCATATTCGAGACCTTTACAGGCGAATATAGTGCAAATACAATTAGTACCAGTTTTGCAATATGCTTTTCATTTGCATTTGCATTGAAAAATGAAACATAACATCCTGATAAAGCAATTAATAATACCGCCAGAATTGCTGCTCCGGCCAAACCTAACCATATTATTCGCTTCGAATCCCTGTAAGCACCATCATAATCTTTTTTGCCAAGCTGTTTTCCAATTAGTACCGATGCAGCTGCTGAAAGACCACTTAAAGCGCCAATAAGAAGTCCCTGTATAGGTGTAGTAATAGTATAACCAGTCAGGCTTTCTGTATCCAGATGACCGTACACACCAGCATTAATATTCTGTCCAAGGCTCCACATAAACTCGCTGAATAGGATTGGTGTTACCATCACCATGTATTTTACCAGACTTATATTTTTCATTCGAACAGATACTACCATCTTCTGGTTTGATTTCTTTACAGAATATATAAAACCAATTAAAATCAATACAAAATTTATTATTTGCGAAGTTGCTGTTGCATATCCGGCACCTTTTACCCCTAGTTTTGGCATACCACATTTTCCAAAAATAAGCAGATAATTTAATCCCGTATTACATATCACAGCGCCAATACTTGCCACAAGCGGAATTGATGCCCTTTCATTGCATCGAAGCCATGTTGCCAAAATGGTACTGAGTGCCATAGGAATAAAAGTAAATGAAACCAGCTGAAAATACGGCGTACCTTCAACAATTACCCTCGTATCCTTCGTATATAACCCCAGAATGCCACTTGCAAAGAACATACTCGCTATCATAAAGATACTTGCAACCAGTACAGCAAATACTGAACTTGCAAAAAAACCTCTCCATGCTTCATCTTCGTCCTTTGCACCAATGAACTGTGCGATTATAATTCCAGCGACTGTTCCAACTGCTCCTATTACCACTGAAAAAATAAGTGAAAAATTACCTACAAGACCAACTGCTGATATTTTGGTATCTCCAAGGGTTCCTATCATAAGCTGGTCAATAATTGAAAATGATGACTGTAGCATACACTGCAGCGCTACAGGTAATGCAATTTTACCTACTGTTAATAAAAACTTTCTCATATCCCCCAAATCCTTTCCGTTTCAAATTCCTGGCATTTTTATTAATCTAATTTGTACTTTCTCGTAATATCAACTGAACGGGAAGCGTAATCTTATTCTCTACTTCCTCTCCATCTCTCATTTTTTCAAGAAGAGACACGGCTGTTTTTGCCCTAAGCGAAGCATCCTGATGAATTGTAGAAAGCGATGGAATATTCTCCCTGCTTGCTGTATTATCATCAAAACCAATAACTGAAATATCTTCCGGAATACTTAGCCCTTCTTTTTGAACAAAATGCATAAAATCAAGTGCATAATAATCCGATACTGCAAAAACCGCCTTATATTCCTTTATCTTCTTTAAGTTCTTTTTATAGAATTTGTGACGTTCCTCCTTTGTAATAGGAACAATCATTACCTCTGTATCACCTGGCTCAAATGCAGCCGAAAACCCGTTTATCCGCTCTTCATCCATACATATATAATTATCTGAAATACACAAGGCCTTTTTATATCCCTTTTCTCTAAAATACTGCCCCGCCTGAAATCCACCATCATAATGATCTATAACCAGATTTACTATCTTGTCTGTCTCCTCAAAATATCCGTCATAGACAACAAACGAAATACGCATCTGTTCTCTCAGACTCTTGTATTCTGCTTCACAAAATCCAAGAAGAATTAATCCATCCATATTCCACATTGACGCAAAAACCGGAATTTCAGCACAATGCCTTGTGGTTTTTATCATCAAAAAGTATCCCAGCTCATTTAGTTCATTTAAAAGAGCATTTAGGGAAGCCATTACAAATCCATCTTCTAATACTTTCCCCTCGTATTTGAGACCATCATTTATCACCACGCCAATAATCCTTGAATTGTTCTGTGCCAGAAGAATCCCTGCCATATTGGGAATATAATTCATCTCCTCTAACTTCTCCTGCACCCTTTTAATTGTCTCCTCTGAAACCCTGTTCGTCTTCCCATGAATCACATTTGAAACTGTTGCTGTGCTAAGTCCAAGTGATTCTGCAATGTCTGCTATTCTAACTCTGTTTTCTGCCATATCAACCTCTGTCTAGTCATTTTTCTATATATATAGCATAAAATAGATGACAAGTTATATCAACAGTTAACCGCATAACCACTCCCAAAACCTCCACGACTTTTTTGTAATTTTTTAACAAAAAAATCCGGTAAATGATTTCTCTTTCATTCACCGGATTAACATATTAGTAATTTTTATATCCAACCTGCTGAAGCTTAGCATCCTTTGCCTCAACCTGTTCCTTCATATCCTGTTTATAAGCTTTTAATTTTGCTAAAAGCTCTGCGTCATTTGTTGCTAGAATCTTAGCTGCAAGAAGCGCTGCATTCTTTGCTCCGTCAATCGCAACTGTTGCAACTGGAACGCCTGGTGGCATCTGCATGATTGAGAACACTGCATCCATTCCATCAAGGTTCTTTCCTGAAAGCGGCACACCGATTACTGGTAAATCATAGAGTGCTGCGCACATTCCTGGAAGTGCTGCTGCCATTCCTGCTCCTGCGATAATAACCTTTACATCTCTTCCCTCTGCACCTCTTGTCCAGTCGATAAGAGCATCTGGCTGACGATGAGCCGAAATAATTGTTATTTCATACTCAATTCCAAGTTCTTCTAACATTTCTGCCGCTTTACTCATAACCTTAAGGTCTGAGTCGCTACCCATTACAATTCCTACTTTTGACATCTTTTGTCCTCCTATTTCAAAATTTGCTCAACGAGCCATTTATTTGTTATCATCAAGCTTATCAAGTTCTACATTCAACTCTTCAGTACCTGGAAGAACAAATCTTCCATCCCTGATGATATCTATTTCACTACCGTCTTTTTTTATTACGGTTATTGCACCTATTTCATTGTACGGAATGGTAATATCTGTATGGCAGTTAAAATATGCCTTTGACATATCCTCCTTACGCATTATGGATACAGAATTATCCCTTGCAACAATTGCTTTTCCATCAGGATTATAAGTGATATTGTCCTCGTCATAGGTATAACAGGTATCACCTACTGCAAAATGTGGACCTGTTTTCTCCGCAATGAGAATTGGAAGCTTTGCTGCAATATCATACTCCTTACCAACTCTGTACGCTGTTGTGTTTGTTCCTATCGCAAACTCTCCCATCGGCAATGATTCATGATGAAAAAGTACATTGTCAGCAATATATTTCTTATTTTCCTCTTCTGATTCAAAATTCGAACAGGTGTATTCCTCCACCATTCCATCTTTAAAATCAAGCTCCAGATTGAGAAAATTAAGTTCATTCAGATATACCTGAGTCACGTGAAGCTTTCCGTTTGTTCCTTCTAGTACCGGAGAAGTAAACACCTCTCCAACTGGAATATTGACATCTGCCACACAGTTCTCAAATGCTGTTTCTTTTTCAGGATTTTGTAAATCAAATATCTTGATATACAAATCAGTTTTGTTTTCATTTGCACCAACAATGTGTACTCTGTCAGCTGTATCCAACACATCGATAATTTTCTGCTGAATATCTCTGTAAAGAACATAATCCAACGTGTTGATTTTCACAGTCTCTGTAAAAATCTCCTCATACTGCTGCCCGATTTCTGCAATCGGATAAGCAATAATTGTAAAGCTTCGTTCCTCACCCTTGATGTATTTATTTATAAGCTTTGAATTCTCGCTTCGAAGATATACTGCCAACTGCTGTTGTGCATCATCAAATTTGGGATTCTCTGGTTTTGATACCGGTGCAAATGGCTCCTCACCAAAGACCTCTATTACAGCTGGTCCCCCATACAATGGAGCAATATCTTTTTTCTTTTCCAATGCATTGTGAATACACTCTAGCTTGTATTCTACATAAGCCTTATCCATCCAAAGAGCACTATCCTCTTTGTGATCAAAATACATCTGCTTATTCACTGATGTTGAATAAGGTGTCAGAATAGGTGCAAGCCCAATTTGTCTAAAGTTTTCAATCGCAGCTCTTACCATCCTCTCGAAACCGATTGGATATCTGATTTCTACTGCCGATTTCTTCGAAATATCTTTGTTACAGGTTTCAAAACCTATTCTGTATCCCTCTGTATAAGTATCAGCCATCGCCTGAATTTCTTCCTCTGAAAAACTCAAAAGATGTTTCCTGCTTGCCCTTTCATTGTCGCTTACATACAGGCCGTATTTATAAAGATATTCATCTGAGGTCAAATCAAATTCTGTCACTATATCCGTATAATAGGTAAGCTGGGGATCAAGCAATCTCTCCACCGCATCCTCTGAAAACAATTCCTCATAATCATGCATAAACGAGTAAATACATTTTTTTATCTCCTCTACACATAACTCATTCTCATCTTCAAAATAATTGTATAATTCAACGATTAATTCACTATATATACACAGATATTTTTTGTCTCCAAAAAAGACCTTAGTCACCAAATCCATAATTTTAAAATAAATCGCCGACAAAAACTGTCCATATTCTGTTCCCAATTTTTGACAGGCGTACAATGGATTTGCATAACTATTTTCATAGTTTTCTTTTGTAAACTCCGCAAAGTACTCTCTGTTATACTCTTCGCTTTTGTTGGCCAAATTTAATTTTAATATTAGCTTTGCAACTTTCTTAAAAAAATCATCATATGGAGCACATACAGCTGCTCCTTCTTCAATCTGCCCAATTCGTTCAATGACAAGTTCAAGTCTCTCATCATAAATATCATCAAATATCATTTATAATTCCTCTATTTCAAAAATTAGAGCATAATGCCTATAATAAATGTTCCGCTCCATGAAAAAACGCACAGAGTGGATATGAGCAATGCTATTCTTGGAAATGTACGAAATGAATCTTCCTCAAACATACTCTGAAATGCCAATACAAGCGATAAAATCGCTATGCCAAGCATAAATACTCCCGCACTACCGTAGTACATGGACAATTGACCATCACTCTTAAATGCATTAAAAATAAATACTAAATATACTATTTCTGTTATAGCTGCAATTAAAAGCGCAACTATACCTTTTACTGAATGTTTTTTCTCCGTAAACTTATATCTGTTACGTCTTCTTTTTCTTAGCACTTCTCTTTTTTTCTCCCACGCAAAAAATAGTAGACAATATAGCCTATCAGTCCGCCAAATGTATTCAAAATTACATCATCAACATCACAGCACCCCTTTTTGGTAATCAACTGAATTATTTCAACTGACATGCTAAACTCCATGCAAAGTAGCACCGAAACGATTAATCCCGGATTACTTTTTAATACTCTTGGAATAAAATATCCAAGTGGTATAAATACCACAATATTTCCTATCAGATTTAGTACCACTGCTTTTATCCCAAGTACTTGTGCATTATTGAAAAATCTATTAATTTCCTTAAAAGGAACCATGTTGTACCTGTAATTAGCGCCCCCTGATCTTCCCATCTGTTCCGCAAAAAACAGTAGATAAAACAGGACAACCAGATACAGAATAAACAAAACTATAACCCACTTTTTGCGCTTATCCTTCTTACTTACAGCCATACTGATTATAGTATTCGTCAATTGCTGCTTTTAATGCGTCATCAATTACAACTTTTCCCTGACACTCTCTGTTATAGAGATGCTCAGTTACCTCAGCCATTGTTACAATAGCTTTACCTTCAAATCCGTATTTGTCTTTAATCTCATCAAGAGCACTAACTTTTCCGCCCTGTCCTACTTCCATTCTGTTAAGGCTTACCATAAGACCTACGATTTCAACGTCAGCTGCTGCTCTTACCTTTGGAACAGTCTCTTCCATTGATTTTCCAGATGTTGTTACATCCTCAATCATTACTACTCTGTCGCCGTCCTTTAATGTTGCGCCAAGTAATCCACCCTTGTCTGCACCATGGTCTTTTGCTTCTTTTCTGTCAGAGCAGTATCTGATTTCTTTTCCGTAAAGCTCACTGTATGCAATAGCTGTTACTACTGCAAGTGGAATTCCCTTGTAAGCTGGTCCAAAAAGCACATCAAAATCATCACCAAAGTTATCATGGATAGCTTTTGCGTAATACTCACCTAATCTCTTTAACTGTGAACCTGTCACATATGCTCCTGCGTTCATAAAAAAAGGAGATTTACGTCCACTCTTCAATGTAAAATCACCGAATTTTAAAACGTCACTCTCCACCATAAATTCTATAAATTCCTGTTTATACTGTTCCATTTCGAAACCTCCTCTATTATTCATCAAGCTATAGCTAAAAAATCTCAAATTCCGTTTCCATGCTATCATAAAGTATCGTTTTTTTCAACCGATTTAAACACTATTGCACTTGCACATCATTATACATAACAACGCCATAAATGTGCTTAATAATGTACCGATTAAATACTTTTCCGCAAATGCGGGTTCATTAAGCTGACTATGTCTTGCCAAACTCTTTGCAGCTATAACAAAACCAATTGCTCCATATTGCCCTAGCAATCCCAATATTAATATTATTTCCCTTTCTAAAATACCAATCCATGAGCCAATTCTAACATTTTCCTTACTACTACCATCTATTATCTTCACACTTTCAAAATTAGCCTTTTCTATTGTCTTAGGAATTAATCCAAACACTAATGATACAATTATCGCTGCTGGTTTTCCACATAACAAAAAAGCACAAACAATTACAGGCACCTTTTGCATACTAAATAAAAGGTTCTCCGAAATACCTGGAACCCAGTCAATATTATATTCTATCGTATACAAGCATCTAACAACAAACAATATTCCAAAATGAATCATTTGATCTACTATTAATATAGACAATTCATATTTATCTAACTTTACACATTTGTGCACTCCACATTTAACTCCATCCACCAGTAGGTGCAATACACCTATCAACAGCGTCGGAAGAATACATTCAACTAATTTACCAGTTGTTATCGCCAATACTGCAAACATTACTAAACTATAAACAATACAATGCCATACTGTATATGCAAACGATGTTTTCTTTTTTTCTGCAACCTTATTTGTCTGAAAGTAAAAATCTCCCAGTAAATGCCCCATCATTAGTAACTTCATAACTTTACTCCCTGTACATTTTTTCTATATACTGTAATGCCATATAATCAAGTTCTCTTATTTTATATGAATTTCCTCTTTTAAGGATATTATCTACGTTTTGCCTTGAACAGTCCAATATTTCCGCAATTGCAGAGGATATATTTTTTACTACAATATGTTCTTCTGCTTCCCCAAGTATACCATCGATATAAATAGGTTTCATATAATAATTTTCCGAAAAATGTAACCTTTCATTTTCCAAAAACCGCTTATTTCTCAGGGATGACTGTCTTGTTCTTCCTATCCGATATTCAAACTTAATCTCCAGCAATTCTCGTACAATTTTGTACTTGTCTACATTCATATCCCATTTTACAAATGGACATAATAATTCTAAAATCACAAATACTATATTCTGCATATATATCTGCTGACTTTTTATTGTCCGAGATGAATTTATCAAATGATTTGCCATAACATCATCTTTATCAGAACAAATTCTTACGTTATGTAACGTATTTCTATATACTTCTTCTATTGCTTGTCTAGCCTTATGATATGCTGGACCGTCTTGTTGAGTAGAAGAACCATTTTCAATTTTTATTGTCCACTCACCCACACCTATACCAGCTCTTATTTTTACGGGCTTTAACAACATTTCAAACAATCTAAAATACATCACCGCAACAGTCGTATCATTAAATAATCCTTGCAATTCGTCACCTGCACTAAATGTGACACCATGTTCAATGTTCTCTCTAAACAATTCATTCAGCTTATCTATACAATACGACATATACTTTTGTAACTCTATTCTATCTTCCGTAACATAAGTTCTTGATTTTTCAATATCCATTATTAACGACACATAATTTCTCATTTTAGTCACCTCTTTTTAGATTGTATACCTCCCATTAGTTTTTTGCAACCATTTTTGATTGCATTTTAATTTTGCAACCATTTTTGATTGCTTTTTTATTTTGCAACCGTTTTTAATTGCGTTTCGCTCTTTCTTCACGTAAAAAAGCTGCAACTCCAAACTTAATTGGACATTGCAGCCTTTGTATCACACTCCCTGTTCTTCATCCGCTTTTTCTGAATTGAAGTCAATAAAAATAGATTTTACATTATTTTCACCTCTTATTTCACTCCATTTTCCATCTGTCGCCTTCTATACCCCAATCACTTTTTTCGTTGTATATAAGGTCATTTATTTCAGCCTCTGTTAATTGGTCACTTCTACCTATCACTTTACCGTCTACATCCCAGATTGACACTTCGTTTTCAACATTTTCTGTTAAAGTTCTTTTCCTTACAAACTCTCCATCCTTATATTCATACTCTGCCCAACTGTGTGATGCTGCCGAATTGCGCCATAGACTAAGAATCAATTTATTTGGTGTATCTATAATCGGATTGGCAATATTCGTAAATTCTGGTGCCTCTACAAAACCATCATCTGTTTGTAAAAAACAGTAATATGTAAATGCTCCCTGGGTTCCATGATTTCCGCTACATACAAGTAGGTCTGGCTGTTGGTCAAAATTAACATCTTCATATAAAAATCTATCCTCCGATGATACCATTGTTCCACCAGCAGCTTCTCCTTCAACATAAATGATTTGTACATCACTTGGTTGATTTTCCTTTGATACAATCAATACCGCATCTTCCAAAAATTCATTGTCCTTATTCTCATAATCAGACACCAACCACTCAAACACAAATCCATCTGCAGTATACCTCTCATATATCTTTGGTTCTGCCTGTAAAACCTCTTCAATTGAAACATCAGCAAATAAACTATCTGATGTAATTTCTATATCTTCACTTACTTCTAATTTATTTAATGTTTTATTTTGCTCTGATGTTTCTGTCTCAATTTCTGTATCCGTTTCTGTCGATGTTTGACTATGACTACATCCACAAAATACAATTGCACCAAGCATAAATACTAAATTATACTTCATTTTTTTCATAATAAATAAACTCCTCCATTTTTATTATTTTTAGTATTCGGAAAATTTTTCTACTTCTTCCTCCCAATCTGATTTATTCACTGTTTCGTTGTCTATTGTATACTCATCAGATTCGTCCTTTTGATCATTTTCGTTCATATCACACCACATATATTCATGTAATGAATCCTGCTTCCCATCATTTGTAAAAGTTGTAAATTGATATGTTTCGTGTAATGGTGCGCCTTCTTGTCTGTAATACAAGCATCCATATAATTGTTTTTCATCATCACACACAACTGAGTTATAAGATGTACCTTCAAAAATAACTTTCAGATCGTTATCGTTTTCATCTAGTATATAACTAAACTTATCCGTTCTAACAAATAATTCTTCTTCTCCATCTCTATCTACATCACACTTTTCCCAATATGATTTATTCTTATCAAAATCTGAAATTCCTTCAATCGTAATCTCATTATTCAAAAAATCATCTATGATGCTTACTTGGTTCTTTTTTTCAGTGTCTGTATCAGATACACTATTATTTTCTTTTTGAGATCCACAACCTCCAATAATTGTCGAAATAATAGCAAATCCCAAACAAGCATTAAATTTTCTTTTCATTTCTTTTTTATCTCTCTTTTTATTATTGTTGTCGTTGATTATTAATCAAAAAAGCTGCAACTCCAAACTAAATTGGAAATTGCAGCCGAACTATCATTACAACACTGATGTATTAGACTCTAGCTTTGCGACCCTACGTTTCCATAGGTGTGCCGTAAACATTTTTTCTATAACTCTGATTCGGAATTATATCTTATTGAGTTTTTTGTGTCAAATTTAATCTCTCCACTCTTCTATTACACAGGTGTGATGTTTATTGTCTTTTCCATCTGTCTCATAATTCATTCCATTCACCTGTTTTTAGTGCCATCTGAAACGCTTTGCCAACCTCATAATTTGGAACATAAGCACTTTTTCTTTCAGCATCATATCCCAAATAACCTAGATGTATTAAAGCTGTGATGGCATCATCTTTTGAATTAATTTCTGACAAATCATTCTGAAATCCTTCTGTTTCTACCATCACTTTATTACCAGAAAGCATTGCCAGAATATCATTTTTCAAGCCTTCAAAATTCATTGTTATAAATGTATTTATTGACGAGAATGAAGATGTATTTTTCCAATAAGAATCAAAATCTTGCCTATTTAAAGCCATTGACACCGAGTTTGGATTATACATATGCATCCCATCTATCAAATACCCATTGTACCATGCCTTTGTACTCTCAAAATCCATGTCATATTTTTTACAAAGATTTCTCACCTCATCTTCTGTGAACCCATAGAACTGTGTAATTGGCTTCGAATTTAGCATAGTAAATTCCATAAAATTATTAAGTGCAGATTCATCTTTTATCTTTTTAATCGGCAAAATTCCTGTAATATACGCCAATGCTAAAAACGCCTTTGATTCCTCTGATTTAAATAAAGAATGAAGAAACTGCAGATAATTGTGAACTAACTGTTGATCTTTGCTGTTTCTTATAACACAATCCCACTCATCAATTATGATAACGAATGGAATATTAGTTTTCTTGAAAATCGACATAAGAACAGTACTGAATTTTTTTGAAAAATCAATTTCATCCTTAAAGACTTCTTTCAAATCATCCAAAACATATTCTTGAATCTTCTTAACTATATTGTCCTTAAAATCATCCCAAAACGAAGAAATATCCAGGTGTATTACATTATACTTGTTCATATATTTCTTATAATCTTTTCTAGATGCAATTTCAGTATGTTCAAATAGAGTTGTTGAATCACATCCAAGACTATAATATGCATCAATCATCCCTGCCGCATGAGATTTACAAAAACGTCTTGCATGACTTACAGCGATACACTTATTCTCAGTTGATAATTTTTTATTTAAAAACTCAATAAGACCAGTTTTATCAATATAAATCTCTGTATTTTTAGCTTGTGTAAAACTCTCATTACTCGGATTAAAATATACTCCTATCTAGTATTTCACCTCTTCTCTATTTTACCGCCCCCACCAATTCCTTTATATCTTTTACATTGTATTTATCCATATACTCCGCAATTCCTTCAACAACCTTTTCTGAAGTCTTTGGATCTGCAAAGTTGGCGGTTCCAATGGAAACTGCTGTTGCTCCTGCAAGAATCATCTCAATTGCATCCTCTGCTGTCATGATTCCCCCCATTCCAATAATAGGAATATTTACAGCCTGTGCCACCTGATAAACCATTCTTACTGCCACCGGATGAATAGCAGGTCCACTCATTCCGCCAGTCTTATTTGCAAGTACAAAAGAACGTCTGTTGATATCAATTTTCATTCCAGTAATTGTATTGATAAGAGAAACCGCATCAGCACCACCTGCCTCTGCTGCCCTTGCCATCTCTGCAATGTCTGTTACATTTGGAGAAAGCTTCATGATTACCGGCTGCTTAGCATATTTTTTCATCTCTTTTGTGATAGCTTCTACAGCTTTTGGGTCTGTACCAAATGCAATTCCGCCCTCTTTTACGTTAGGACACGAGATATTGATTTCCATCATATCAATTGGCTCGTTCTGAAGTCTTTTTACAACCTCAACGTATTCCTCTGTTGAATGACCGCAGACATTTACCACGATTTTTGTATCAAACTTCTTCAAAAAAGGAATGTCTCTCTGACAAAAAAGTTCAATTCCAGGATTCTGAAGTCCTACAGCATTAAGCATTCCACCATAAACCTCTGCCACACGTGGTGTAGGGTTTCCAGCCCAAGGAACATTAGCTACGCCCTTTGTAGTTACCGCACCAAGCTTGTTTAAATCCACGAACTCACTGTATTCAGCACCTGAACCAAAAGTTCCTGAAGCTACTGTTACCGGATTTTTCCACTCAACACCGGCGATATTTACTGACATATTCATTATAGCTCTACCTCCTTCGCATTAAATACAGGTCCCTCTTTACAGATTCTCTTGTTGTTCACATTCGAATGTGAGTCTTTATCCTTTGTTTTGCATACACAGGCAAGACAAGCTCCTATTCCGCAAGCCATTCTCTCTTCCATGGAAACATAACATTCCATATTGTTTTCCTCGGCGAATGCTTTTAGTGCTCTAAGCATCGGCATTGGTCCACAGGCATAGATTACATCTGCTTTTAGATTATTATCTTTGATAGCATCTATTACATTTCCTTTTGTGCCAACACTTCCGTCTTCTGTTGCCACATAAGTACTACCCTGTTCCTTAAATTCATCCAATAAAAATGTGCCTGCATCACGATATCCCATTACAACTTCAAATTCAGTCTTCACATCTGAAGTCTCATTTGATTTTCTGATTTCTTTCGCAAGCTGAAGCATTGGTGGTACTCCGATTCCTCCACCAATCAAAAATGCTTTCTTCCCAGGCTCTACTGTAAATCCGTTTCCAAGAGGTCCAAGTATACGAATCTCATCGTCTTTTTTAAGCTTTGAAAATTCCTCTGTACCAGTGTTTTCTCCTGTCACTCTGTATACAAGACGGATTGTTTTTTTCTCCTTATCGAAACCGCATAAACTAATCGGTCTAGGTAAAAGTTTGCTTGCATTATTTGGATATACTGATACAAACTGTCCTGCCTTTGCATATTCTGCAATTTTTTCTGTCTTAAGTGTCAAATCAAAAATCCCATTTCCCAGAGATTTCTGTTCAACTACTACTGCCATCTCCTCAAATTTTTCAGCCATTTTTTTCTCCTTCTTAACTCCACAAAAGGACAGAAAGCAATATGCCTCTGCCCTTTTTATTCATTCTTGTTCAAGAACGCTCCAGCGTTCTTGCTGTCACCCCGACTGAGATGATTCTTAGCGATTTGCAAGTGCTCCTGAAATATCTGCAATCATATCCTCAACTGCTTTTCTTGATGCATCTGCAAAATTCTCTGGTGTGATTCCCATATCGATGTATTTATCCTGTTTGTAAGCAGCGATAATTCCACGAGATGAATTTACGATTGCTCCAAGTCCGTCATCGTTGAAGAAATGAACTAAGTCTGCTCCTGTTCCACCCTGTGCTCCGTAGCCTGGAACAAGGATGAAGCTCTTTGGCATCACTTTACGAAGGATTTTTCCCTGCTCTGGGTAAGTAGCACCTACAACGGCTCCTACATAGCTGTACGAATCTCCCATACATTCAGCGCCCCACTGAGCAACCTTCTCTCCAACCCACTCATAAAGTGGACGTCCATCAATCATTCTATCCTGAAACTCACCGCTTGATGGATTTGATGTCTTTACAAGGATGAAAATTCCTTTTTTCTCTTCTTTGCATACATCTACAAATGGTTTGATACCATCAGTTCCAAGGTATGGGTTAACAGTAGCAAAATCCTCGTCAAATGTAGAGTATGATTTGCTTCCAATCTGAACCTTTCCAAGATGTCCTGTTGCATATGCGGCTGATGTTGAACCGATATCTCCACGCTTAACATCTCCAATAACAACAAGATCTTTTTCATGACAATAGTCTACAGTCTTCTGGAATGCCTTTACACCCTCAACACCAAACTGCTCATACATTGCAATCTGTGGTTTTACAGCAGGAATAAGATCATAAGTAGCATCAACGATTGCCTTGTTGTACTGCCAGATAGCTTCTGCTGCACCCTTTGGGGTCTCACCAAATTCCTCAAATGCCTTCTTCTGGATATGCTCTGGCACGTATGAAAGCATAGGATCAAGTCCAACCACGATAGGTGCGTTTGTCTTTTTGATTTTGTCTACTAATTTGTTAATCATTTTTTATCCTCATTTAAAGTTATATTTTGTTTTCTGAAACAATTTTATACTAAAACAATTTTTCAAATCTTTCAATACAGATACACTATTTTGGTTCAAATTATTTTGCAGCGATAACGTCTGCCATATCATAGTGTCCTGCTGATTTTCCTTTGAGGAATTTTGCAGCCTCAACAGCCCCCTTCGCAAATACTGCTTTTGAATATGCTGTGTGCTTGAACTCGATAACCTCATCCTGTCCGCAGAAGAATACCTCGTGCTCTCCAACAATATTTCCACCACGTACAGCGCTGATTCCGATTTCATGTTTATCTCTCTGCTGTCTTACCTGGCTTCTGTCATATACATAATTGTATTCCTCGTCGAGGGCCTCCCTCATAGAGTCTGCAAGTGCAAGCGCTGTTCCGGAAGGTGCATCAAGCTTTAAGTTGTGATGCTTTTCTACGATTTCCATATCAAATCCGGCTGGTGCAAATACCTGTGCTGCTTTTTTAAGAAGAGCCATAAGAGTATTTACTCCAAGTGACATATTTGCTGATTTAAGAACAGCTACTTTTTTGTAACATTCTTCAACCTTTTCAAGCTGCTCATCTGAAAGACCTGTTGTACACAATACAACCGGGATCTGCTTGCTTACGCAAAAATCAAGTACTGAGTCTACTGCCTTTGCATTTGAAAAATCTATAACAACATCTGCTTCTACATCACATTTATCAATGCTAGAAAAAACTGGATAATCATTCTCTATTCCATCATATAAATCAATACCCGCAACAATCTGTGCATCTGCATCCTCTTTACAGATAGCTGAGATAGTCTGTCCCATTTTTCCGTTGCAACCGTTCATTATTATTCTTGTCATTGTGTTCTCCTTTTGTCATGATTCATTCATGTAAATTATAAAATGCCGTACTCTTTCATAACCTGAGCAAGTTTTGCTGCATTTTCCTCACCCATCTCACACATTGGACTTCTAAGTGGTCCAACCTCAAGTCCCATGAGATTCATTGCTTTTTTAACAGGGATTGGATTTACCTCTGAGAAAAGAGCATCTACAAGTGGAAGTGCTTCTCTCTGAAGCTTCTGTGCTGTAGCAAGGTCTCCCTTGAAGAAGCTGTCACAAAGAGCATGTACTTTTGCAGGTGCTACGTTGCTCCATACAGAGATAACACCAACTGCTCCAATTGATAAAAGTGGAAGAACTAGTCCGTCTTCTCCTGAATACATATCGATTTTTCCATCTGTTAAATTCATTGTTTTTGAAGCCTGTGCCATGTTTCCTGTTGCCTCTTTAAGTCCAACGATGTTCTCTTTTGTATTGAAAAGAGTAGCAACTGTCTCAGGAAGAAGGTTTGTACCTGTACGTCCTGGAACATTGTACATGATGATTGGACATTTTGTATTGTCAGCAATCTGTGAATAATGACTGATAAGTCCAGCCTGTGTTGCTTTGTTGTAATAAGGTGTAACGATAAGAAGTCCATCTGCACCTGCCTCCTCTGCCTCTTTTGAAAGCTGGATAGCTGTTCTTGTACAGTTTGAACCTGTTCCTGCTACAACTGGTACTCTGTGATTTGTGAATTTGATAGCTGCCTCGATTACTTTTTTATGCTCTTCCATAGAAAGACAAGCACTTTCGCCTGTTGTTCCAGCAATGATAATTGCATCTGTTCCTTCTTTGACCTGAATGTCAATGAGCTCCTCTAATTTTTCATAGTTTACTTCTTCGTTTTCTAACATTGGAGTTACAATTGCAACTCCTGCACCTCTAAAAATTGACATACTCTTTCTCCTTTTCCTTTTACAATTATTTCCAAAATTGTTGCCATAAAGTAAAAAAAACCGACTTTGAAAGCCGGTCTAATTCATTCTAAATGAATCATGATAGCTCTCCATCTAAACGATGACAGTCATATGGCTCTTAACCATATGCCCAAGAGATTAGCTGCAGCACAAATCTCTTTCGGCGTTCTTCCTTTCAACTGACTTCATATGCTCCTGCAAGCATCCATCAGTCTACTGATAATACACGCGACCTCTATCTAAAACATATTTTTATTGCACATATGATAGCATTCTATATGACACTTGTCAATGCTATAAAACGTATCATTTATGTGATTCTATATTGTATATTTCATCTGCAAGTGCTTTTATTCCCTCATCAAGCACACGGCCCGTACACACAACAGTGACGTCCTCTCCTCTTGACTCAAGAAGTTCTTTCACCTCTGAAAGTTCCACTAAGTGTAAATCTAAAAGTCCAAGTAACTCATCTAACACGATAAGGGCATCAGCACTTGTTGAAACTACTTTTTTAGCATAGTTGAAACCATTTTTAATATTCATGATTTCTTCCTGCTTATTTTCCTCATCAAGTTCATCAAAGAATATTCCAGCCCTTGAAAAATTAAAAAATTTAACTTCAGGCTCAAGTCTGTTCAAAAACTCCATATTCTGTTCATTTTTCCCTTTTAAAAATTCAATTACAATTGCCTCTCTACCCTCACAGGCAGCCCCAATTGCACTTCCAATTGCTGCGTTTGATTTACCACGACCTTCACCATAATAAATCTGTACTACACCTTTACTCATATATGCCTCCAAAACAACAAATATGACCTAAAATACCACACTCCCTGTTATTTTGCAAATTTTAGACGTATTTCCTTATTTTTTTAACTATTTTTATCAATTTATATCTCTATTTTACTCACAGATACTTCATATGCAGTACGTTGCTCTACCTTGGTTTCACTGATTTTCTTTACATACTCTCTACTTTGAATTCTTCCCCAAATCTGCACATGAGTCCCCACTTCAAATCCTGATGCAAATCTTGCGTTTCTTCCCCAACAAATGCATGGTATATAATCTGATTTTCCATAAGACCTGTTTACCGCCACCAGCAAATCTGCTATCTCTCTTCCAAGGGGAGTCTTTCTGTAAATAGCCTCCTTGCATATGTAGCCATCCAGAAATATCTGGTTGCCTTCTTCTTCCTCTTCTGGCTCAAGTAACTCAATCTCCCTGGCAAATACCGATAATACTAACCTATTTTTTCTTTCTTCATGTCTGTTGAAAGAGCGAAACTGTCCGCTTATATATACAGACTGCCCCACCATATCTGACTCAACATCAATAATCCTCTCCGACACCATAACCGGGATATAATCTACAAAATCTGAAAGTCTTTTTACCGAAACCTCCATCATATAGAATCCTTCCCCATAGACCTCGTGACTGTAAGTAAACTCAGAAACTATCTCGCCCACAATGGACACCTGGTTATTTTCAAACATTTTATCTGTCATGAATTTTTCTCCCTTCCTTTTGTAAAATGTTTTTCCAAGTATTTTTACCATTATTTGGTCGTATTTTTTCTCAAATGGTGTCGATAATGGAAGTTGAATTTTCAAACCCTTGACAGCTAATTCAAATTAGCTTACAATATAGCTAATTCAAATTAGCTAAATGATAAGAGGTGTCAAAATGGATACAAAACATAGAATTCTAGATGAAGCACTTACACTTTTTTCTCAAAAAGGTTATGCCAATGTTTTTGTAAACGAGATTGCTGAAAGGGTTGGGATTAAAGCTCCATCTCTTTACAAGCATTATAAAAATAAGCAGGCTATCTTTGATGCAATTATAGATGAGATGAATACACGCTATCAAAAACAGGCCAACTCACTGAATTTGAACGGAATTAATCCAGTAAAGGATATAGAGATGTATTCAAATATTTCTGAAGATAATTTAATTGAGATGGGAAAGAACTTATTCCTGTACTTTCTTCACGATGATTATACTAGCAGGTTTAGAAAAATATTGACAATTGAACAGTTTAACAATAAAGATTTTGCAAAGCTTTATTCCTGTCAATATGTTGACGAACCACTTTCGTATCAAAAGACGTTGTTTCAGCTGTTAGTTGCAAATGGAAACTTAATGGCATGTGATGTAGATATTATGACCTTACAGTTTTTTTCACCAATATTTATGTTGCTTACATTATGCGATAGAGAACCAGATAGAGAAGAAGAGGCATTGAAAGTTTTAGAAAAACATATTAGGCAATTTAATTCAATTTACGGAGGAACAAAAGAATGAAAATTGTAATGCTAAACGGACAAAATCATAAGGGGAGCACTTATCATATTGGTCGACTCATTGCCGAGAAAATCGAGGGCGAAAATGAGATTACTGAATTCTTCTTTCCAAAGGATTTAAACCACTTTTGTATGGGATGTTATAAGTGTATTGAGGATGTATCGCTCTGTCCATTTTATGAGGAAAAAAGGATAATAATTGAAGCAATGGATTCTGCAGATATTATTATTGTCACCACTCCTACATACTGTCTGCATATGTCTGCGCCACTTAAGTCGTTTTTTGATTTAACCTTTGATTTATGGATGTCTCACAGACCTATGAAATCGATGTTTAGCAAGAGAGCTGTTATTGTTTCAACATCAGCCGGTTCCTCTGCCAAGTCTGCAATGAACGACGTTTCAGACTGTTTATTCTATATGGGAATCCCATCAATTACAAAATACGGTATTGCAGTTCAGGCCATGAATTGGGAGAGTGTTTCTTCCGCTAAAAAAACTAAAATTAACAAGGCTACCAATTCTATTGCAAAAAAATTGAGTACCCCCACTAAACCAAAAGTTGGAATTAAGACCCGTTTTACTTTTATGATGATGCGTATGCTTCAGATAAAGGGTTGGAATTCTTCTCCTGTTGAGACTGCATATTGGAAAGAACAAGGCTGGCTTGACGGAAAGAAACCATGGAATAAATGATTAATTAACCAATTGTATTGGTACAGGTGGTCGAGTTTTCTTATTCAATTTCCTTTTCCAAAATTGCTTTCATTTTCTCTTTGATAATTCTTGCATTCTCGCCTGCCTGTATCGACAAAACACCTTCAATTATCACTTCCATTTCCAGAAATTCTGCTGCACTGTTTTTTTCCAGCTTTCTTGCGATTGGTATACAAATCCAGTTAGCTATAACTGAACCATACAAGGTTGTTATCAGCGCTAGAGACATTCCTGCTCCTATTGCAGAGGAATCATCGCCCATGGTTTTCATCATATTAATCAGACCAATCAAAGTTCCAACCATTCCCCACGCCGGCGCATATGCACCAAAGTCTTCCCAAAACTTCACCTGCTTTTTTTCGCGCTCATTTTTATGGGACAACTCTGCCTCAAGAATATCCCTGACAAGTTCCGGATCTACCCCATCTACTACAAGACTTATCCCCTTACTCAAAAAACCATGACTTATAGAATTTGCTTTTTCCTCTAAAGAAAGCAATCCTTCTCTTTTTGCAACATCAGCCATCCCAAGTATTGTCTGTATAATTTCATCCACATCTGTCCCCTTTTGATTAAACGCTGCACTAAGCCCTTTTATTCCATATGAAAAATCCTCAAAGGAATCGGATGTTGTCATTACTGCAAACAATGCTCCCCCAACTGTTACAATAAATGATGGTATATGTAAAAAATTCACAATAGTTTTTATTCCACCATTTGTCGCTATTCCAAAAATAATTGCAGTAAAACACATCAAAAAACCTGTTAATCCAGCCTTGTTTAATTTCATTTTACTCACCCCAACTTCTTATTGTATGGCTATTTCCATATATCGCCTTCAATAATTATGTTAATTGTGGGGTATTCAAAAGTTCAACCCAGATATCATGGAATCACTCTAAAAATATGAGAACTAATTCCTACATTCTTTCTACTTAATTCTAGCTTCAAGTAAAACCAAAATCAGATACGCTACAACCGAATAAATCATAGATAATAATGCGACTGCAAGATTTTTTCCAAGAACCTCGCCAGATAAATCTGTAAAAATAACAACAATAGCCACCAATGAGATAATTGCTCCAAGTGGTATAATCGACTTCTTGAGCAATGCAATGACATCCTTTTTACCACTCTTTCCTGAAATAAAGACACATGCCAGACTTGAAATCACTAAGAATATCAAGGATGGAAAGTCAATGAAGTTAATCCATACGTTCCTTTCCCCAGACATACTCATATTTAACATTATCACCGAAACTATTAGCAAAATGATACCTATTGCAAACTGTACTCTTCCTGACCTTTTGTTATTTTGGTTTTCCTGCAATAATGCAATAATATTTTCCTCCGCTTTCATAGAATATTCATTTGGAGGCAATTTCTCGCCTGATAAGAGTTCATTTACACTAACCTCGAGAAAATCGCATAACGGTGTAAGATATGCCATATCAGGAAGACCATTTCCCGTCTCCCATCTTGATATTGTTTTATCACTAATCCCGATTTGTTCAGCAAGTTCTTTTTGTGTCATTCCTCTTTCTTTTCTTGCTCTTGAGATAAATTCTCCTACTTTTACCTGATCCATTTTTATACCTCCTCAGATTGCATTTTGTAACTCCATCTTATCAAAGTATATTTCTAAAGCAATCTAATGTACTAAGAATCCTCTCTCATAAAATGAGAATACAGTTTAGATTGTGTTCTTACTTTTTATAGTCTATTTTTTATACTATATAGTTCCCATTCTAACTTCTCAGTATTTTTCTTATTGCTTTCATTGAATTTTTGTATTTCTTTAATTATTTCATCGTTTTGCCTTTGAAAATTATCGTTTTGTTTCACGAAATACATTTGCATCTGTTCTATTTTCTTTTGCATTTGAACAATCTG
>JBGVKW010000097.1:0-10549 GCA_045123895.1 Agathobacter sp. | reverse complement strand
AGGATATGTTGTTGAGGTGACGGATAAACCCGAGTTTGATTTAGATAAAATCAAACCTCTTATTGGAATAAAGGAAAATAGTGTGGCAGTTGAGTCAGATCTAATTGCGCTTGCAGCCTGGATTCGAAGAAACTATGGTTCTACAATGAATCAGGCATTAAAAACTGTTGTTCCAATTAAGAAGACGACAAAGGAACTAGTTAAAAGAACCATAGTTCTTAAGATAGACAGGCAAAAAGCCAGGGCACAGCTGGCATTGAGTGAAGCAAAAAAGCAAAAAGCCAGAGCCAGGTTATTACGAGAGTTAATAGAGCAAAATGAATTAGATTATGCGTTGGTTACAGGTAAACTGGGAATAGCGGCAAATACCATAAAAGCACTTGAAAAACTTGATTTTATAGAGGTGGTTTCTGAAAAGGAATACAGAAATCCCGTTAAGCATATAAGCAGTAAGGGATATAATCTTGTCCTAAATGATAATCAGAAAAAAGTTGTAAATGAAATTATTGAGGAGACTCAAAAGGGTAATAATGTTTATCTATTAAAAGGCGTAACGGGAAGTGGAAAAACTGAGGTATATATGGAACTAATTGCTGACTGTATTTTGCGTGGCAAACAGGCCATAGTTCTTATTCCGGAAATAGCACTTACATATCAGACCGTAAAGCGTTTTTATAATAGATTTAACGATAGAGTTTCCATAATGAATTCCCGCCTGTCACAGGGAGAACGATACGATCAGTTTCAGAGAGCGAAAAATGGGGATATTGATATTATGATAGGCCCGAGATCTGCGCTGTTTACTCCTTTTTCCAATTTAGGTCTGATTATTATTGATGAGGAACATGAAAATTCCTATAAAAGTGAATCGGTTCCAAGATATCACGCAAGAGAAGTCGCAATTGAAATAGCAAGAATGAAAAAAGCTACTGTTGTTTTAGGATCTGCAACTCCGTCGGTGGATAGCTATTATAAAGCTCAATGTGGCGAATATAAATTATTGGAGCTAAATGAAAGAGTAGAGAATAAGCCGCTTCCTGAATGTGAAGTGGTTGATCTTCGACAGGAACTTAAAGCTGGAAATCGTTCTATCCTAAGCCAGAGATTGCAGGAGCTTATGGAGGACAGGTTAAACAAAGGACAGCAGATAATGCTGTTTATCAACAGAAGAGGGCTTTCGGGATTTATGTCATGCAGAGCGTGTGGTCATGTTGTGAAATGTCCCCATTGTGATATCTCGTTAAGCGTTCATAATAATGGAAAAATGGTATGTCATTATTGTGGATACGAGGAAGCTGTACCCAAGGTTTGTCCAAACTGTTCAAGTAAATATATTAGTGGATTTAAAGCTGGAACTCAAAAAATTGAAGAGATGGTAAAACTTAGATTTCCAAAGGCAAATATTATCAGAATGGATTTTGATACTACAAGGACTAAGGATTCATATGAGAAAATCCTACAAAGCTTTGCAAATCAGGAAGCTGATATTTTAATAGGTACTCAGATGATAGTAAAAGGTCATGATTTTCCAAATGTTACTCTTGTAGGAGTATTAGCTGCGGATATGTCTCTTTATGTTAGTGATTATCATGCAACTGAAAGAACCTTTCAATTACTTACCCAGGCTGCCGGAAGAGCAGGAAGAGGAAAAGAGCCGGGAAATGTGGTTATTCAGACGTATGCTCCAGATAATTTTGCCATACAGACAGCAAAAGAGCAGAATTACGAGATATTTTATGAACAGGAGATTGAGTACCGAAAGATAATGAATTATCCGCCAGTGTGGAATATGCTTGTAATATGGCTACTTTCACCTGATAGCCAGAGGCTTGAGGCTGCTTCTGATGAAATAGGAGGATATACACAAAGATATATTGGCTCCCTTGATGAGAAAATTTTACAAATTGGTCCGGCTGATGCCGGGATATCAAAGATAAATGATGTACACAGAAAAGTTATTTATTTTAAAACAAAAAATTATAAGTCGTTAGTAGAGTTAAAAGATTATGTTGACTGCTATGTAAGAGGTAACATCAATTTTAATAATATATCTGTGCAGTTTGATTTTAACCCTATGAGTGGATTTTAAAGGAGGAAAAAATGGCGCTTAGAACAATTAGAGTTGAAGGGGATCCTGTATTAGGAAAGGTTTGTAGAGAAGTAACAGAAGTTACTCCAAAAATAGTTACTTTAATTGATGATATGCTTGAAACAATGTATGAGGCAAATGGTGTAGGCCTTGCAGCACCACAGGTCGGAATATTAAAGAGAATTGTTGTAATCGATGTGGGCGAGGGCCCGATCGTAATGATTAATCCTAAAATAGTTGAGACTTCCGGAGAACAGACTGGCGATGAAGGTTGTCTTAGTGTGCCAGGTAAGGCAGGTACTGTAACAAGACCTAATTATGTAAAGGCCAAATTTTTTGGAGAGGACATGCAGGAATATGAAATCGAAGGTGAAGAGTTGCTTGCAAGGGCAATCTGCCATGAGTTAGACCACCTTGATGGACATTTATATGTGGAAAAAGTTGAAGGTTCTCTTCATGATGTTACATATACAGATGAGGAATAGAAAATAGTAATTGAGGTGTGATAGATGAAAGTTATTTTTATGGGAACTCCTGACTTTTCAGTCAAAACATTAGAAGCAATTATTGAAGCCGGACATGAGGTTTGTCTCGTGGTAACACAGCCAGATAAGCCGAAGGGACGAGGAAAGTCAATGCAGTTTACGCCGGTTAAAGAATGTGCACTTGAACATGGAATAGAGGTATTCCAGCCGACAAAAATGCGTGATAGCGAAAATATAGAATATATCAGAAAATATAATGCAGATATAATAATTGTTGTTGCGTTTGGACAGATTCTCACAAAAAGTGTACTTGATATGCCTAAATATGGTTGTATAAATGTTCATGCTTCACTTTTACCAAAGTACAGAGGAGCAGCGCCAATCCAGTGGACTGTTATTAACGGTGATGAGATAACAGGTGTAACCACTATGAGAATGGACGAGGGCATTGATACTGGAGAGATGATTGCAAAACAGACTTTTAGAGTTGCTGAAGATGAAACTGGTGGAAGTTTGTTTGATAAGCTTGCAACAACAGGAGCCGAGCTTTGTGTCAAAACTATGGAGATGCTTGAAAATGGCACGGCAGAATTTACACCACAAAACAATGAAGAGGCGACACATACATCAATGATTCGTAAAGAACTCGGAATTATTGACTGGAATAAGCCGGCGGTTGAAATAGAAAGACTAATCAGAGGATTAAATCCATGGCCAAGTGCCTATACCAAACTAGATGGGAAGACATTTAAGATATGGAAAGCAAAGGTTGTCAAAGGAAAAACTGATGTTCATCCGGGATGTATTTTTCATATTGGAAAAAATGAAATGTATGTACAGACTAAAGAAGGGGCATTATCTTTATTAGAAGTGCAGCTTGAAGGAAAAAAACGAATGGATGTTGGTTCATTTTTAAGAGGATATGAAGTAAAAGAAGGATCATTCTTTAATTTGTAACATTTGAAATAAACAGTGGAGTGAAAAGGAGTGACAAGATATGAGATATATTAGTTATTGGGATCCGACATATATATTGGTAATAATTGGCGCTATAATTTGTATGGCAGCATCAGCAAATGTCAAATCAACCTTTAATAAATATTCAAGAATGCGTGGAAGGTCAGGTATGACTGGCGCACAAGTTGCCGATTTGATGTTAAGAAGTGCAGGAATTTATGATGTGTCAATTGGGCGCGTAAGAGGAAGTCTCTCAGATCATTATGATCCAAGAACTAAAACACTAAATCTTTCAGATTCAGTATATGATTCAACTTCTGTTGCAGCATTAGGTGTTGCAGCTCATGAGTGTGGCCATGCCATTCAGCATGCAAATAATTACGCTCCACTTACATTTAGAAGTGCACTAGTTCCTGTTGCAAATATTGGTTCTTTCCTTGCATGGCCTATTATTTTAATCGGTCTTTTTATAAATAGCAGTTCATCTATGCTTTTTATTCAAATAGGAATTTTACTATTTAGTGCAGCTGTACTGTTTCAGCTTGTTACCTTACCTGTTGAGTTTAATGCTTCAAGAAGAGCTCTTGTTCATCTTAGAACTCAAGGAATTCTTGGAGACGACGAGTTGGTATATACACGAAAGGTACTAGCAGCAGCTGCAATGACATATGTTGCAAGTGCAGCAGCTATTATTCTTCAGCTTCTTCGTATACTGTTAATTGTCGGAGGAAGAAATGATGACTAATCATCAGAATACAAGAGAATTGGTCCTTGAGATGCTTACTTTAATAAATGAAAAAAATGAGTACAGTCATCTTGTTATAAGAACCGTTTTAGATAAATATCAGTATTTACCAAAACAAGACAGAGCATTTATTACAAGGCTTACAGAGGGGACAATTGAAAAACAGATAGAGCTTGATTATATTGTGGACAAATTTTCTAAGACAAAAATCAGGAAGATGAAACCTTTTATCAGAAATCTGATAAGAATGAGTGTGTATCAGATAAAGTATATGGATTCTGTTCCTGATTCGGCAGTTTGTAACGAGGCAGTAAAGCTTGCCAAACGTCACAAATTTGGACAGTTGTCAGGTTTTGTAAATGGTGTGCTTAGAAATATTGCAAGAAATATTGAAACAATAGAGTACCCGGATAGAGAAAAAGAACCAGAAATGTATATGTCAGTCTGCTATTCTATGCCAGTGTGGATTGTACAAAAATTCACAAGAGAATATGGGATAGAAAAGGCAGAACAAATCTTTAGGGAATTTCAAAATGAAAATATAATTACAATCAGAACAAATCTCTCAAAGATAAATCCACAACAGCTTAAAGAAAAATTGACCGGTGAAGGCGTAGCTGTACGTGAAGTAGAGGGATTAAAATATGCTTTTGTTATATCAGGATTTGATTATATAAACAGCCTGGAATCATTCCAGGACGGTTTATTCTATATTCAGGATATCAGTTCTATGATGGTAGCGGAGACAGCAAAGACACAAAAGGATAGCTATGTTATTGATGTCTGCGCAGCCCCTGGTGGAAAGAGCACACATATGGCAGAGATACTTGATGGAACAGGTATGGTAGAGGCACGCGATCTCACAGAGAATAAGATATTTCTGATAGAGGATAATATTGCAAGACATGGACTTAATAATATGAAGGCAGTGCAGATGGACGCAACTGTTTTTGATGCTGATTCTGTTGAGAAAGCAGATATTCTAATATGTGACTTGCCATGTTCTGGATTAGGAGTAATCGGAAGAAAAAAAGATATCAGATACAAGATGACAGAAGAGTCGGTTGAAGCTTTGGCAAAGCTTCAGAGAGATATTCTCGATACGGTTCATACATATGTTAAAAAGGGCGGGATACTAATTTATAGCACATGTACCATTGATAAAATGGAGAATGAAGATAATGTTAGATGGTTTGTAAATAAGTATCCAGAGTTTGATATAGAATATGAAAAGCAAATGTTTCCAGGAGAAATTGGAAATGATGGTTTCTTTATTGCAAGACTTCGAAGAAAGTTATAACAGGATATAAGAAAAGGAGCAAAAGATGGGTGACAAGATAGATATTAAATCTATGAATATGTCAGAACTTGTTGATTTTGTCACTGAGCTTGGAGAGAAAAAGTTTCGTGCAAAACAAATCTATGAGTGGATTCATGTCAAACATATTGATACGTTTTCGCAGATGACAAATATCTCTAAAAAATTCATAGAACTTTTGGAAGAAAAAGCGATGCTTGTTTCTGTTAGAAAAGAAGAAGTACAGATTTCAAAAATAGATGGAACAAGAAAATATCTGTTTTCTCTTGATGATGGAAATGTTATTGAGAGTGTGTTAATGAAATATAAGCATGGCAATTCCGTTTGTATTTCTTCGCAGGTAGGATGTAGAATGGGCTGTCGATTTTGTGCGTCTACACTTGATGGACTGGTAAGAGGTCTTAGAGCGTCTGAGATGATAGATCAGATATATCAGATTGGAAAAGATATAGGTGAGCGAATCTCAAATGTAGTTGTAATGGGAACAGGAGAGCCACTTGACAATTTCGATAACCTGCTTAGATTTATTACTCTTTTAACTGATGAAAATGGAATTAATATAAGTCAGAGAAACCTTACAGTATCAACTTGTGGTATAGTGCCTAGGATGAAAGAACTCGCAGATAAGAAGCTTGCTATTACACTTGCGCTTTCTCTTCATGCATCCAATCAGAAAAAGAGAAAAGAGCTTATGCCTGTTGCAAATGCATATGATATTCATGAGGTTGTTGATGCTTGCAAATATTACTTTAATCAAACAGGTAGAAGAGTAACTTTTGAGTATAGTCTTGTTGGTGGAGTAAATGATACCGACAATGATGCAACTGAATTGTCGGCTCTTGTTAAAGGAATAAATTGCCACATAAATCTTATTCCGGTTAATCCGATAAAAGAAAGGGAATTTGTTTCGTCTAATTCGAAAGTAGTAGAGGCCTTTAAAAATAAACTTGAAAAAAACGGAATAAATGTTACTATTAGAAGGGAAATGGGCCGAGATATTGACGGAGCCTGTGGACAGCTTCGAAAGAAGCATATAGACAAAGAGAAAGGAATAGACTAGATGAAGACGTTTTCCATTACGGATGCGGGTATTCTTCGTGAGATGAATCAGGATTATTATTTTGCGTCGGATACACCTGTTGGAAAGCTTCCCAATCTTTTTATTGTGGCAGATGGAATGGGAGGTCATAAGGCTGGCGATTACGCTTCGAGGTATACTATTGAGCGTGTTGTAGCGTCTGTATCAAGAAATGACAGTGATGAGCCTATCACTATAATAAGAGAAGCAATTGACAAGGCAAATGAACTGTTGGTTGCAGAATCAAAAGAGGATATGTCCAAGAGTGGAATGGGTACGACTCTGGTCATTGGAACCATTATTGGTAATAAACTTTTTGTTGCAAATATTGGTGACAGTCGGTTATATGTTGTCGGACAGCATATGAGACAGATTACAAGAGATCATTCACTTGTAGATGAAATGGTCAGACTTGGAGAAATTAATGCTGATGAAGCCAGAGTACATCCAGATAAAAATATAATAACAAGGGCTGTAGGAACATCGGAACATGTTGAGGCTGACTATTTTGAAGTTGAGCTTTCAGATGAAGATGTTATTTTGTTGTGTACAGATGGCCTTACCAACATGGTAAACGATGAAGAAATACTTGATATTATTAGCAAGAATGATAGCGTAGAAGTGGCAACAGAAAAGCTCATTAATGTTGCTAATGCAAATGGTGGCAAGGATAATATTACGGTCATGATTATTAAACCATTTTAGGACGAGGTGAAAAGATGTTAGAAGTTGGAAATTTTATTGCTGACAGATACGAGATATTAAGCAAGGTTGGAGCCGGCGGAATGTCGGACGTATATAAAGCAAAGGATCAGATTTTAAATAGATATGTGGCGATTAAGGTACTTAAATCAGAATTTTCTGAGGACGTATCGTTTGTTACAAAGTTCAGAGCTGAAGCTCAGTCGGCTGCTGTATTAGAGCATCCTAATATTGTAAATATTTACGACGTTGGAAGCGAAGATGGTCTTTACTTTATCGTTATGGAATATGTAGAAGGAATTACATTAAAAACATATATTGAGAAGAAAGGATTACTTTCCTTTAAGGAAGCAGCAAGTATTGCAATCCAGGTTGCAAGAGGTATTGAGGCTGCACATAAAAATAATATTATTCATCGTGATATTAAACCACAGAATATCATTATTTCTACAGAGGGAAAAGTAAAAGTTACAGATTTTGGTATTGCAAAAGCTGCTTCTTCAAATACAATCAGCTCTGATGTTATGGGGTCAGTTCATTATGCATCTCCAGAGCAGGCGAGAAACGGTTTTGTGGATGCCAGAAGTGATATTTATTCACTTGGAATTGTAATGTTTGAGATGATTACAGGACGTGTTCCATTTGATGGTGATACTACTGTAGCTGTTGCCTTACAGCATCTTCAGGAGGAGATTGACAGACCAAGTAAATATGCACCGGGAATTCCAAAAAGTTTTGAGAATATCATTTTAAAATGTACACAGAAAACACCTGACAGAAGATATCAGTCAATTGCAGAGTTATTGGCAGACCTTCGTCGCTCACTCACAGATCCAGAAGGAGATTTTGTTGTAATAGCTCCTCTTGTTGATAATAGCAAGACAAAGGTAATTAGTCAGGAAGATTTAAATAAAATAAATGAAAACAGGGGCGGAGTTGTTAATAATGTTAGCAGCCTAGACCAGCCGGAAACAGATGAAGAAGAGGATGAAGATGAGGAAGAAGAGGGATTTTTAAATCCAAAAATGGATAAGGCCGTAACAATTATGGGAATTGTTACAGCGATAATTATTTTCCTTGTAATTATCTATCTTGTTCTTTCGGTAGCTGGAGTTTTCAATTTCAGTAAGAAGTCAAATGGTAATTCTCAAATGACTGAGTCACAGAATGTTTCAGAGTCAGAAACTGAGTCAGAGATTGAAGAAGTTGAAATGATTAACATTACAGGAATGTCTTATGAGGATGCAGAGAAAAAATTAAAATCACTTGGACTTGTGCTTTTTGCATATGAAGCAAAAGCCTCTAATGAAGAGGATGGAACAATTCTTGAGCAGGATACAGCTGCAGGAACAAAGGTTAAGAAAGGTAGTCAGATTAACGTTGTTATTGCAGGCGATAGTTTGCCAACAGATGAGTTGATTGATGTTCCAAATGTTGTTGGAAAGGGTGTTAAATCAGCTCAGAATACACTTGAAGGTGCCGGATTTAAGGTTAATGTTGAATATGAGGCTAGCGATTCTGTTACAGCGGATACAGTAATTTCACAGAATCCAGGTTCGAAGAGTAAAAAGGCTAAGGGAGCTACTGTAACTATTGTTGTTAGTAAAGGTCAGGATTCTGCTACTGTACCAAACGTAGTAGGTTCTTCAGAAGCAGCAGCTAAATCATCGCTTGAAAGTGCAGGACTCACATATTCTGTAAGTTCAGAGTATAGTGATAATGTTCCAGCTGGAAATGTTATTAGTCAGACTATTTCTGCTAATAAAAAAGTTGAAAAAGGTACTTGTGTGTCAATAAAAATCAGCTTAGGTTCCAATTTAGTTGAAATTCCAAATGTAGTAGGTATGGCTGGAGATGAAGCATACGATGTAATTACTGGTGCCGGATTTACTTGTAATGTTGTTGAAGAGTACAGTTCGGCTGAGGATGAGTATCAGGTTATTAGACAGAGTGCAACTGGAAGAGCAGAAAAGGGTAAGACTGTTACTATTACAGTAAGTCTTGGAGCTAAGGAGCCAGACCCGGGTACTGGTGAAGCAACACAATAATACAAGAGAATAAAAAATTAATTAAAGGCTTGCAAGTGGAATGATTTGCAAGCCTTTAAGTGGATAAAAGGAATTCAATGCAGGGAAAGATAATAAAAGGAATTGCAGGTTTCTACTATGTGTTTGTAGAGAATGCGGGATTATATGAGTGCAAGGCAAAGGGTGCTTTCAGAAAGCAGAAAATCAAGCCTCTTGTGGGAGATAATGTTGAGATTGCCGTAATTGATGAAGACAATAAAATAGGAAATATTGAACAGATTTTACCGAGAAAGAACGAACTTATCAGACCGGCAGTGTCGAATATTGATATGGCTTTGGTAATTTTTGCAGTTTCAAGACCAGATCCCAATTTGAATCTGCTAGATAGATTCTTGTGTATGATGGAGTATCAGAATGTTCCTGTAACAATATGTTTTAACAAGACTGATTTGGTGTCAGAAGATGAACTTCAAAAATTAAAAAATATTTATGAACCGGCTGGATATAACGTGATATTTACCTGTACAAAGACTAAAGATGGACTAGATGAAATAAGAAGTATATTAGAAAACAAAACAACAACAGTAGCTGGTCCATCAGGAGTAGGGAAATCTTCTTTGATAAACTGCCTTCAAAGTGATATTCAGATGGAAACAGGAAAAATCAGTGATAAAATTGACAGAGGAAAACATACTACAAGGCATTCACAGATTATTCCAATTGCAAAAGAAACATATATTATGGATACACCGGGTTTTAGTTCCATGAATGTACCAGGCTTTGAAAAAGAAGATTTGTGGACATGTTATCCAGAGTTTGTGGAGTATGAGCCATATTGCAGATTTCAGGGATGTTGTCATATTAACGAACCCGATTGTGGTGTAAAAGAAGCTCTTTCGGATGGAAAAATAGCTCAGGAGCGATATGAGAATTATAAGCTATTATTTGAAGAGTTAAAAAATATGCAGAAGTATTAAAAGACAATTAATTGGAAATAATATACAAACTTATAGGTAATTGCGAAACAAGTTCGCAATCTTGATACAACACAAGGAAGAATTCGTGTCAATGTATAAATTCCTAGATGAAACGAGTTCTTTATTTTTTAGGCGCACTTCAATAAACCTCATATGTTTATGAAGTTGGTA
>JBGVKW010000096.1:0-6263 GCA_045123895.1 Agathobacter sp. | reverse complement strand
TCCTCCGTTGTCAAAAACAGGAAATTCATAATATACATTGTCATAAAGGTAAGTGACAACGCAATAATCATAACACCTGCCTGCTTTTTATTGTTTCGCACAAATTTAAGTGCGGATAACTTTCTTCCCATTACTGCCTCCTTTGTACTAACATGTACTCTTGGAAGCTTTTTCAGATGGATTTCTGAGATAGATTTTTATGAAACAATGATATTTTCGCAGTGCGTACACGGTGTGTACGACGAGAAAATAGAAGCAGTTTCATGAAAATATAGCCAGAAGGGCATCTGTTTAAAAGATTCCAAGAGTACATTAATCTCTTCTCCCATATATTACTAATAAATATCTTCATAAAAAAGTGACCGCAGTCATATTCTTCATATGACCACGGTCAAATTCACTTTTTTAGATTTACTCTTTCCTAAGCTCAACAATCAGTTTTACTCTGTCATGAATTCCTGTCTTATCGTAAATATTCGAGATGTAATTTTTCACTGTTCCCTCGGAAATATATAGTTTATCTGCAATCTGTTTATTGGAGAGTCCCTCCACCATCAAAAGGCAAATCTCCTTCTCGCGGTCTGTAAGCTCTGCAGAAATGTCGATTTTTTCACATGATTTATCTGCCTCATTAGTTCCTGCTGTACTATTTGCCACCATAAGCTCCGCCAGTCTTGACAAAACCTTTTGGTCAAGCACTTTCACTCCGCTTAAAATCTGTGTGACCGCTCCTATGATTGCTTCCTTTCCACTATCCTTAAGTAAGTATCCGTCGGCTCCACCTGTTATCGCTTCTGTTATGTATTTGTCATCATAAAATGTTGTAAGCACCAGAATCCTGACCTTGGGATATTTTTCTTTCATTATCTTGATTAGCTCAAGTCCACCCATGCCCTTCATATTCAGGTCAACAAGGGCTATGTCACATTCCTGTGATTTGCTTTCTAATATTCCAAGTGCTTCATTTCCATCATTTGCTTTTCCTATTATCTCAAAATCATTAAGTTCAAGGATGATTTCCAAACTATCCAGTAAAAGTGTCTCATCATCCACAAGTAATGCCCTGTATTTACTCATTTATTCTATCTCCTAAAATAGGCAGCTCCACTATTGTTTTAAATCCATTATCATTTGAAAACAATGCTTTTCCACCGTTTTTTTTGGCGTATGAGGCAATCTTCTTTAGCCCAAATCCGTTTTCAATCTTTGTATGTTTATTTGACTCTGCAAAATCACTGCATCCGTTGTCAGATATTTCCAATCTGATATGTGCACTATCTCCTACCAAATAGACTACAAACTCGTTCGCATTTCCGTGTTTAACTCCATTTGTGAGACTCTCCTGTAACACACCTGTGAGAAACAAGACATGTTCATCCGAAATCTGAATATCATCTGATATATCACCAAAATTCTGGAATACCTCCATACTAGTGTCCATTACAAATTCTGTGGCAATTCGTTTTAGTTCCTCCTTTAAATCCTTAGCCGAAAGAAGTTTGTTTTCCTCGTCTAACACTCGAACCGCCCGCCTGATTGACTCAAGACTTCCACGGATTCTGCTGTTTGCGTCATTCATTTTTTTCCGGGCTTCTTCCGGCTTTACATCATATAGCATATCCGCCGCATCCAGAGTCATTATTGCCGCTGTAATCGAATGACCCACACTGTTGTGAATATTTCTGCTTATATTCTCCCTCTCCAGTAATCTGGCATTTTTCTCATCTGCCAGTTTTTGCAATACCAGTTGCTCGTTTAGTCTTTTTTCATGAAGCTCGCTGATATTCGATTGCACAACTCTTAGCCTTTCATTTGCTTTTCTTTTTTCCCCCCACCTGATTGTCCAATATACACCAACAAGCAGTAGCGATAACACTACCAAAAACATGGTCTGCAATATGCAAATTGCGGCAGACTGCTGCGCTGACATTACAGGAAATAAAAAAATAAACAGCATACATCCCATCATAATTCGCATATATTCTTTTATATTTTTTATGAGAACAAATACCAAAAAGCCTGTGAAATTTCCAGTCAAGACAGCAAATATTGTCATCGCAATTATTTGAAAAACCGTCACAATTCTTGTTCTTTCGTCACAAAATGAATTGTAGGTGGTTATTGTCATCAATGCTGCTGCCACTATTATAAGTGCCACCGGGGACTGACAATAAAACAGCCCAAGAATTGTCAGCAATAAAATCACTGAATTATCCAATATTGTATAAATCATCTTCGACCTCCGTTTTAGCACTTTTCCTCTATTTTAGCACTTTATCAATGTTTTTTACAAATTAATAAAGCAGGATACTAACCATCAACTGATTAATATCCTGCTTTATTTGATAATATATTTTAATCTGTATATTAAACACACTAATTATCACTGGATTTTGTAAGGATTCCAGCATCCATTTCGTACACCTCATCACAGAGGGTTTGTATATCCAGTGGATTATGACTTGCTATTAATATGATTTTTTCCTCATCCTTTAGCTTCAATAATAATGACCTGATATCCTCTACACCGTGCTTGTCCAATCCATTCATTGGTTCGTCAAGGATTAATATATGTGGATTCTCCATTATTGCCTGGGCAATTGCAAGACGCTGTCTCATTCCCAATGAAAATTTGCCTACAGTTTTTTTACTATCAGGGTCTAATCCAACAAGCTTTATAGCTGATTTTATCTGCTCATCACTTATTGTATCATTAATCATTGCCAGAAACTTCAGATTTCTAAAAGCTGAATAGTTTGGCAAAAAGCCAGGGTTTTCAATAATTATTCCGGCATCCTTTATCATATCATCATCAAAACCAATTTTCTTGCCATCAACAATTATTTCCCCACTATCCAGATGGACAAATCCACAGATGCTTTTAAATAAAACCGTTTTTCCACTTCCGTTACGGCCTACGAAACCATAAATTTTTCCCTTCTCAAGCTCCAATGATACATCGCATAAAACAGTCTGCTCACCGAATTTTTTCTTAGCATTTTTAACCTGTATCATATTAGTCCTCCTCTTTTGCTTCTATTACATAATGTTTGCTTCTGTTTACAATCATGCCAATAAATATGGCGATTCCAATTAGGAGAAAAGAATATGCGTATGCAAAATTCATATGAGTTGCCTTTTGTACAAATATTCCCAAGCTACTCCAGCTAACCGGAGATACAAAGTTTAGCCACGGAATCACATCCCAGTAATTTCCAACCAAGTGAGAGCACACAACTATCCCCACTGCAACTATACTACCTTTAATTTTTGAATTAAGCATGTTTACCCAGAACATAACCAGACTTATAAAAAAGCCAATCAAAATATCAAGACTATAAGTCAGCAAAAATGCCTGTATCGGTGTGAATGTATGTAAAATATTGAAGTTTATTCCCGCAGCCTTGCCCTCACCACTTTGTGCCAGGGTTTCCAATATTGATTCCCATTCCATAGAAAATCCTACATGTGGAATAAAAATCAATACTCCCACCAATGCTACTGCAAAAAAGAAAATCACATTCGCTAGAAATGTATATAATATCTGTCCCCATATCCAGTTTTTTCTTCCGGTACGTACAATCATAAACATCTGTTGTTCATCTACGAACGGAGCATTACACAGCAAAAGAATCAGTGCGAAATAAAATAACATCCTTGTAATGCTGTCAGACAGTTGAAAAACACTATACCAGTTTGATATTGCCAACCCCTGAGTCTGCATATACTCTTTTATCGATGAAGTATGAAGGCTTGTAAATACGATAATAAGTGGTAAAATCATATATATTCTATAACAACTGCCCCATTTTCGTATGTTAAGGAGTGCCCCCTTCCATATCTTAGCCATTTTCCATTCTCCTTATAATTTTATAATTAGCCAACTGATGCAGCAAAGCGATTAAAAATACGGATATAATCAAAGCATATCCAAATGACATAATATTTTCTTTTCCAAAATATATTCCCCTTAGTTGAAGGTGATTTGGAAGGAAACTAAAAATATTGCTGTTTAATGTCCAAAACAATACCATTGGCATAACAATGGTCACATATAAATTGGGAATAAAACAGGATACCGTAAAGGCGGTCTCTGAAATTACTGCACATAACAATGTAAAAATTAGAATCCTCCAAATCTGCTGTTCCATCATCATCTTGTCAAAAACAAGATTACTAACTGACTTATTTTTTACTATTGTTAATACAGCAGCCTCACAAATACTCAGGAACAAACCTGTTGTAGTTGACAAAAAGCCTCCCACTACTGCTGCCACAGTTTTAGAAATCGAATAGCTTCTTGCACTACACCTTACAATTTCATATCTGTACACCCCAGATTTATAATCTATGCAGTGGGAAATCCCTGCAGGCAATACGCACAATAAATAAACCAACAGGAAGAAGCTCTGATCAAAGCCACTCGTAATATATGTCTCGACATTTGCAACAAATGTCATCTTACTGTCAGCCATAAAATTCAACAGCATTCCTAGCGCAATGCCTATGACAGCAATGAGAAATCTTTTCCCTATAAATATCTTTTTTAAATCTAATTTAATACATTTCATCATATGTTTTCACCGGAATACGCATCGTACACTTTCATTTCTCTTGTGATATTTCCATCTATAGAATTCGGCTGGTCATAAATCACATACCAAACTGGTATGGTATGATATGTCAGACTATCAGAATCGCTAAGAATTGGAACATACGCTAAACCTATCTCTTTTACTGTCACCTCTCCATCTGTGATGACACCATCCATATTATTTGAAAAATTCTCAATAATTGTTGACAGATCGCAAATCTCTTTGTCTTCCCCCACAGAATCTGGTATCATATCATACATTGATGTCACTTCAAAGCCTACTATACCTGAACTATCATAAACAACTCTACAACTACTTGGTATAATATAAGTCCCCTCTATGGAATCCACACTATACTGCATTATAGAGACATTCCTGTAACCCTGTAAAAAATCAAAATGATATGCATCCATGGATTCATCAAATTGTGATGATGTGATTCCTATATCCTTATATTGCTGTTGAACAAGCGGATGCTGATCTATGTGTTTTGCAAAATCTTCATAAGTAGCAGAATAGCAGTTTCTATCATCTATCAAATCAACTCCCATGCTCTCTACAAATTCACGTGCTTTACTCTCAGCATCATCTATTGTCATAAACTTCAAATCAATATCCTTTGATACTGATTCCTCATATGAAGTGAGACCATTTATTGCCAAGTCATAAAAATTCTGATCAAATTCAACGTCTGTTGCATTTAAGTGTGTGTTCGTTTTTCCCCATGCATACGTAGTTCTAACCTGAAACGAAGTTCCCTCTGTCTCTTCTATGCTTTCGATTTTCTTAATTGATTCCCCATTAGGTAAAGATTCTTCTGTAGATAATAGCTCTTCTCCTCCATTATCTACTTGATAATAATCACATAGATAATTAAATGTTTGTGTTTCATCAAAACAGTGCAGAGTACAATCATACTCTGGTAGTTTGTATTCTTCTAAATCTGTAAGTCCCACAATATCCGCATCTAATTTTATGCTATCTGTAATTTCCATTTTCAAATGTTTTTCTACATTCTTTGGAACGGATGTATCAATTTGAGCTAAGGACTCTGTATTTATCTGTTCCTTTTTCTTGCTCATTGGTTCACAGGCTGTAACGAGTACTGCCATTAATGCGCAAGTCATCATGATTTTTTGGTTTCTTTTCATTTTACTCCCCCTTAATAAGAACTAAGAGGTATCTTCCCCTTAGTTCCATTTTTTTCTATGGTCTCCATTCACCACGAGGATTTAGAGAAGCACCATTAGCTGCTGGATTTGTTATTTTTAATTTAACATAATCACCAGATATTACATTATAACCAGCATACGATGGATATCCAGTACTAACCCCATATATTGTTGATGCTGAAGACTTGTAAGTTCCTGAAGAATTACATACTCTAGCCACAATTTTGTATCCATTCAAATTTGGATTAGTCTG
Source organism: Agathobacter sp. (assembly GCA_045123895.1). GTDB lineage: Bacteria > Bacillota > Clostridia > Lachnospirales > Lachnospiraceae > Roseburia. The sequence goes on along the minus strand of JBGVKW010000096.1, from coordinate 243 downwards.
CATTACGGTTGATTTTCCCGAATTAGATGTCTTTTTTGTCAGACTAGAATATCCGCTATTCTCTATTCCTAAGTTAAAATTAAAATCTTGAGCATAGACACCTATTGTCCCCATCATCATTATAAAAAATAACATTGTTGCAATTTTTCTTTTTACCCTCATATTTTTCCTCCCTTTTGTAAATACGTAAAAAATTAGTTACATAACAATAATTATTGTTTGCAGAAGTTGATGATAATTCAA
>JBGVKW010000095.1:0-29730 GCA_045123895.1 Agathobacter sp. | reverse complement strand
AGCATCCATTCGGTGACCGTAGGGCGGGGGCTTGCCCCCGCCGTGGCAGCCCGGTTATGCGTGGCAGATATTCGGCGGCAGCAAGCGGCCGCCCTACGACGCCCCGTGGCAATTTGTTCCTTGTAGGCAGCCATTCGATGGCTTTGGCGGGCGATCGCAGATCGCCCCTACATTCTTTGCCGGCAGCCATTGGGTGGGTGTAGGGACCGGCGCAAATTGTGGTATGATTGCCCCCGGCAATCATGGAGATTTTAGATTCGCTGCGCGGCGCACCACCTCGACGGTCCTTTCCCGCCGCAGTTGCACCAAAGATTTGCACAGCATCCATTCGGTGACCGTAGGGCGGGGGCTTGCCCCCGCCGTGGCAGCCCGGTTATGCGTGGCAGATATTCGGCGGCAGCAAGCGGCCGCCCTACGGTGCGCCGGGCGATTTGTAATTTATAATTCATTTTGTCGATATGCCTTCGGCTCGATATTTTTGCCGGTGGCAAAATCGATATAATTCCGCTTCGCAGAATTTCGATATGTTGCCTGAAGGCAACGCATTTTCGATATAAATCCTCCTCGCCCGCAGGCATATCGATCTGCGTAGCAGAATATCGATGGCCAAAGGCCAATATCGAAAATCCCAGCGGGATTTATATCGACGGGCGGCTATTGCCGCCCTATTTGCGTTTGGGCACAAAGGCCAATCCCAGGCAGATCGCGCTGTACACCAGCTGCCAGGGGAAGCGGGAAAAGTCCGTCATGGCCCACAGGTAGTGGCTCAAGGGCATAAGGCAGCCGATGGGGGCTAAGCTGTCTACGTCGAAAAACACCGGGCTTGTTACCAGCGCGGCGCACAGGATCAGCGGCAGCAGCGCCGCCATGGCCCCCATGCTGGGGACAAAGCGGTTCAGCGCCATAGAAAAGCTGACGCACCCCAGAGCCAGGGCGCCAGCGCACAGCAGCTCCTGCCCAAGCCCCTGGGAAAGGCCGGAAATTGCCAACGCCGCTACGCAGCTGATGCTCAGCGCCAGGCAGGTCCAAAGGCCGCCCAGCAGCTCCGGCAGCCAGGCAAGGCGGTAGGGAAGGTAGCCGAAAGTGCCGTTTTCCGCATCCCGCCGATGGTACATTCCGCTTCCCAGCGCTCCCAGCAGCACGATAGCCGCCAGCAAGCCCCGTACCGGGCTGAGCAGATGGTTCTGCTCCGGGGCAGCGCCTACCTGGCGGTAGGCGAAAAGCTCCCCGGGTATCCGGGCGTTCTCCCAGAAGGAAAGCCGCTCCTGCTCCGTCAGCGCCGCCAGAGCCTCGCTTTCCGCCGCCAGCTTCGCCAGGTACAGCTCCTTGGCGATGGCTTCGTAAAGGCTGGCGTTCAGCCGCTCCCGGGCCAGGGTCAGCAGCGCCATATCTTCCCGCTGGTAAACGGTAACAAAAGCATCCCGCGCGGAGCGGGTGCGAATAAACTTGGTCACATTCTCCGCCATGCCGGCGTGGAACACCCAGGCGCAGTCCGCTTTGCCGTAGCGCACCTTGTCGATGGCTTCGGCTGGGCTGTGGCAAAGGATATAGCGGATCAGCTGGGAGCTTTCCGGCAGGGCCTGCATGGTGGCGTCCGCCAAAGCGTCATTGGCATCCTCCCGGGCCAGGGCTACGGTAACGATGCCCGCGTCTTCCCGGGCCGAAGCGCTGTAGGCAAAGCTCAGGGCGATGATCAGCGCCAGCAGCGCCCAGAAGCCGGGCCTGCGCAAAAGCCGTTTGCCCAGCATCCGGGCAAAGGAAAGAGGTCTTATCATGGGTCTACCTCCCCGGCGCGGATACGCCCTACCCGGAGCATGACGCCCAGGGCCACAAATACCGCCGTATCGCCCAGCAACGGCAAAAGGGCGCTGTTTTCTCCCAGCAAAAAGCTTCTTGCCATGCCTGCAGGCAGCAGCTCCGCCAGGCGCTGGATGCTCTCCGGGAAGAACCAGGCGGGGTACATGCACCCGCAGACAAACGCCAGGCTTACCGCGGCGAAAAAGTAGGCAAGCAGGCCGCCCAGCAGACTGCGCATGGCGCTGTAGCACAAAAAGCCCAGCCCGGCAGCCATAGCCGCTACCGGCAAAAACCGCAGCGCCAGGGAAAGGCTAAGCTGGGGAATGAAAAGCCGGGCGCCCAGAAAAAGCAGGGAAATAATTGCGATTTCTCCTACAAACAGGGTAAAATAGTCGATTATCGCCTGAAAAATATCGCCGCGGCCCTTGGAGCGCAGCAGGATATTTACCCCTAAGATCTGCTGCACGCCCAGATCCGCGAAGCTCAGGCAGATCAGCAGCGCCATAGTCACCGCTACGCCTGCGGCCAGGTACGCGCCGAAGCCCGGAGCGCCGGAAAAGCCTATGATCTCCACCGACCCGGCCCGGTTTCTTACAAATACAAACTGGGCCAGCTCCTCGCTGAGCTCGTTCAATACCCGGTTGGCCTGCTTATGGCCCAGCTGAGGCTCCAGGGCATCGTAAGCGCCGAAGCTTGCCTTTTCCGACTGCAAAAGCACCTGGGAGATGATGGCGGTCACCTCCTGCTCAAACAGAGTGTTCATGCCGGAGGCGCTGGGGGTGGTTACATATTCGATGGTCATCAGCTGCCCCCGGTTGGCGGCGGCTACAAAGCCCTGGGGGATGATCACATAGGCGTTGATCCGCCCCTTCTCCAACGCCTGGGCAGCTTCTTCCTGGGTAAACTCCAAAAATTCCACCGCAACGCCCAGATCGTCCAGGCTGTCGATGGCGCTCAGGCCTAAGCGCAGAGTGCCGCTGTCCGGCAGGCCCACCAGGCCGATGGGGTACTCCAGGCGGCTTTCGTCGGCGCTGAGAGTGTTCACCAGCGCCATCGCTCCCACCGCCAGGCATACCAGCAGCGCAGCCATCATGGGCAAGCTCCACCGCAGCACCCGCAAAAGCCGCTTCAGCTGCAAAATCAAGTATCTTCCCATATCAAAGGCTCTCCGTAAGGCGCTGTACATCCCCGTCGTACTCGTAGGGGACAAGGCGGCCGTTTTTCAGAATATACCACCTGTCGCACAGCTTCAGCTCGCTTTCCTCGTGGGTGGTCAGCAGCGCGATGCCGCCGCTTTGGCGGTAGGCGTTTAAGTAGGCGGCGATGCGGCACTTGCATACCAGGTCCAGCGCCGCGGTGGGCTCGTCCAGCAGCAGCACCGGGGGATGGCTTGCCATAGCGCAGCCGATGCTCAGCCGCTTCTTCATGCCGCCGGAAAGCTGGCTTACCCGCTTGGTAAGAAACTCTCCGATGCCCAGCCAGGCCAGAATCCCCCCGGAAAGCTCCGCTTCCAGCTGGCTCCGGCTGTAAAACAGCAGCAGATTGTCCCTGGCGCTCAGCTCCGGGATCAAAGGCGTACCCTGGGGCACATAGCCTACCATGCGGCTGCGAAGCTGGCTGTCGGCAAACAGATCCTTGCCGTCCAGGGTAAAGCTGCCCCCGTCCGGGCGCTGCACGCCGGCGAGAATAGAAAGCAGAGTGCTTTTACCGCTGCCGTTGGCGCCCAAAATGGCGATGCAGCTGCCGCTTTGGGCGGTCAGCTCGATATTTTCAAGCACCGCCTGGCGGCGATAGTTCTTTTTTACGCCGGAAATTTTCAGCTCCATAATGCCCTCCAAAGGTATTATTTGCCCCATTATACCACCCAAAGGGGCAAAATACAATGCGTTTTGAAAAATTACAGGTCGTAAGGTCTTTCCGGAAGCTGCCTGCTTGCCCAGCACCGGGCTGCCGCCTTCCAGTCGGTAATGGGTAAGCCCCCTCGCTTCCAGCCAACGGCTGTGTAATAGTCTACAAACTGCTCCGGGTCAAATTCCAGAGCCGCTTCCAAGCAGTAAAGCTGCACTTCTTTCGCAGTGGGCGCTTTTATCGCCAGAGGGGGAGAGCTTTTCTGCGCCGGGGCGCTTATGATCTCCCTCTCATTTTCCTTATCCTTCTCGTTTTCATTCTCCTTTTCATTTTTCTTTTCTTTTTTATTTTCCTTTTCCTTGGGTTTTCTAGGTTTTGAAAAAAACCCCTGGGTTTTTTGGGTTTCCGAAATAAACCCCTGGGTTTCCTGGGTGTCGGGAATTAACTCCTGGGTTTTCTTCTGGGATTTCGGACGCCCGCCTTTTGCGCCGTTTTTGATGCTGGCTCTGCGTCTGTCCTCATAAGCTTCCTTGTCACGGTCGATCTGGTTTTGCAGGGTGGGCCAGATCATCCGCTCCGTTCCTTTGAAGATAGGGATCTCGCCGGTTTGAGAATAGGCCATCATGGCCCTTACCAGCCGCCCTACCTGGGCATCGGTATAGGGGGCCAGGCTGCTCAGATAGCTGTTATACAGGCATACATAGGCTAGTTCGCTCATTCGCTTTCCTCCGTTCGTACAAATGTTCTAGTATATGTGAGGCTATTATATCTCTTAAAACTAAGAAAGTCAAGGGCGCTATTACTTATCTTGCCGAAAACTTTTACAAACTTTTCTTTCCCTTTTTGTGCATCTCCACCAAGGCGCTAACGGGTATTTTTCAGGAAATCACCAAAAGCCCCTTGACAATGGCGGACAAATGTGTTTTAATGGTGGAAACCGAAGAAGATGTGTAAGTAGCTCCCCGTTGGAAGCTGCAGAGAGCGGCCCGTTGGTGGAAGGGCTGCGCGGAAGCAGGGAGTGAATGGGCATCGGAGGGCGAGCCGAAAAGCAAGCCGCAGCCTTTGGCGGCGATTTTGGTCAGTAGGTAAGACGCAGAAAGGCGCTGCGTGACAAAAGGCCGGCCCATATTGGTGGGCAAAAGTGGATGCATGGCATCAAGCCGGGTGGCACCGCAGGTTCGATCTTTTCGCTCCTGTCCCAGCGTAATCTCGCCGGGGACAAGAGCGCTTTTTTATTTATCGGAAACGATCATAAAACCGTCTGCGGCGGACAGCGGATCTTTTGCCTGCACCCATTGGATAGCTGTAGGGCGGGGGTGATGCAAAGCGCAGCGAATCTTGTAATCAATGGTTGCCGTTGGCAACCACACCGCAATTCATTGCCCCCGCCGTGGCAGTACATCCCTTGTCTGCAACTGTTCGGCGGCAGCAAGCGGCCGCCCTACGCCTATGGAAGCTGAACAGTCAATTTGTAATTTGTAATTACCGATCCAAGGAGCTGTTATTATGGAAAACAAGATCCCCTACAAAATCTACCTGGAAGAGGACGAAATGCCCAAGAGCTGGTACAATGTCCGGGCCGACATGGTGAACAAGCCCGCCCCCTTGCTGAACCCCCAGACTCTGCAGCCCATTACGGAAGATGAGCTTTCCCAGGTGTTCTGCCGGGAGCTGGCGAAGCAGGAGCTGGACGAGACTACCGCTTACATCCCCATCCCCCAGGAGATCCGGGATTTCTATAAGATGTACCGCCCCTCTCCCTTGGTCCGGGCCTACTGCCTGGAAAAGGAGCTGGGTACGCCCGCCAAGATCTACTATAAATTCGAGGGCAACAACACCAGCGGCAGCCATAAACTGAACTCCGCCATTGCCCAAGCCTACTATGCCAAGAAGCAGGGCTTAAAGGGTGTTACAACTGAGACAGGGGCAGGTCAGTGGGGAACTGCGTTATCAATGGCATGTTCTTATTTTGACCTTGATTGTCAGGTTTATATGGTTAAATGTTCGTATGAACAGAAACCATTCCGTAGAGAAGTAATGAGAACTTATGGAGCAAATGTTACTCCTTCACCTTCCATGAACACAGAGGTAGGAAAGAGGATCAATGCGGAGTTCCCAGGAACAACAGGAAGTCTTGGTTGTGCAATCTCAGAAGCTGTTGAAGCAGCAACTTCACAGGAAGGTTATCGTTATGTATTAGGTTCAGTATTAACACAGGTTCTTTTACATCAGTCGGTTATTGGTCTTGAAACCAAAACTGCTTTGGATAAGTATGGTGTAAAAGCTGACATGATTATTGGTTGTGCAGGCGGTGGGTCTAACCTTGGCGGACTTATTTCTCCATTTGTAGGTGAGATGCTTAGAGGAGAAGCTGATTATGAAATTATTGCAGTAGAACCAGCTTCATGTCCAAGTATGACAAGAGGAAAGTATGCATATGATTTCTGCGATACAGGAAAGGTATGCCCATTATCTAAAATGTATACATTAGGTTCTGGATTTATTCCATCAGCAAACCATGCAGGTGGACTTCGTTATCATGGAATGAGTTCAGTAGTATCAGAGCTTTATGATCAGGGTTATTTGACTGCAAGAAGTGTTAAACAGACAGAAGTCTTCAGAGCGGCACAGGAATTTGCCAGAATTGAGGGAATCCTTCCTGCACCTGAAAGTAGTCATGCGATTAAAGTAGCAATGGATGAGGCTCTTAAGTGTAAAGAGACTGGTGAGGCTAAAAATATTGTATTTGGTCTTACTGGAACAGGATATTTTGATATGTATGCATATCAGGCATTTAATGACAAGAAGATGGCTGATTATATCCCAACAGATGAAGAAATTGCTAAATCTTTAGCTTCACTTCCAAATGTATAGAGCAGATGAGATATAAAAATGTTGTTATTGGAGAATTCATAGATAGACCCAATCGATTTATTGCAAATGTAACTGTTGATGGAGTTGTGGAGACGGTTCATGTAAAAAACACAGGAAGATGTAAGGAGATACTTATTCCTGGGGTTTTAGTTGCACTGGAGATGTCTGATAATCCAAACAGAAAGACAAAATATGATTTAATTGCTGCAAAACGTGATGGAGTAGGCTGGATAAATATTGATTCACAGGCTCCAAACACAGTAATGAAGGAATACTTGGAATCATTAGATTTTGATTATATAAAACCCGAGTACAAATATGGAAAATCACGTATTGATTTTTATCTTGAAAAAGGCGTGGACAAATACTTAATTGAGGTTAAGGGATGCACGCTGTTTAAAGATGGAATAGGATACTTTCCAGATGCACCAACAAAAAGAGGTGTGAAGCATTTAGAAGAGCTTGCAAGAGCCGCTAGAGACGGATATCATTGTGCCGTGGCATTTGTTATAGGTGCAGATGGCATAGAGCAGGTCTATCCTAATATGGAAACGCACCCGGAATTTGGAGAAGCTTTGGAGAGAGCAAAAAAGGAAGGTGTCAGGGTTTTATATATTAAAACTCATGTGACTGAGAATGAATTTACAGCGGTAGAAAATCAAATTTAGAAAGTTAATTTTAGTTGACATTATTATTTTTAATGTTATACTTGAAACATAAAATAACTAAGAAAGAGAGGTATTGGCGATGATTTTGAATAACTGTAGAAAAGTTTTAACTGAATACAATGTGAATACCTCGGTTGATTTATAGAAAGTTTGATTATAGATATTAACTTTACTTTTTTAATTTTTGAAATTTGAGCCGTGGCGTTTTGTCGCGGCTTTTTTAGTATAATGAATAATATAATTATCATGTATTTCTTTTTCACATCAATAGATTTCTGGTCTTCATATTGTATTCTAGATTGTAAAAAGAGTGGTTTGGAATATAAGAAATGGAGAAAAATCAATGAATAATATAATTATCAGAAAAGAAAATAAGGAAGATTATAAACAGACAGAACATATGACTCTTAGAGCCTTTTGGAATATTCACGGTCCAGGGTGCAATGAACATTTACTGGTAAACAAGATAAGAGAATCAGAGGATTATTTGCCAGAGTTAAGCAGAGTAGCTGAAATGGATGGTAAAGTAGTAGGAGCAATTTTTTATACCAGAGCAAAGGTTGTAGATAATGATGTAGAACATGAGGTGTTGACATTTGGACCATTATGCGTAGAACCAACTGAATTTGGTAAAGGAATAGGAACTAAATTATTAGAAGAAACAATGGCACTTGCCAAAGAAGCTGGTTTTTCAGGAATTGTGATATATGGAGAGCCGGAATATTACCCAAGGCATGACTTTAAAACCGCAGATGTATATGGAATATCTGATCCAAACGGAAATAACTTTGATGCATTGATGGCATATCAGTTAAATGACAGCTTTGAGAAAGTACATGGTCGTTTATTTGAGTCAGATGTATTTGAAAAATGTGAAGACAAGGATGAAATAGAGGAATTTAACAAGGAATTTCCATTTTACAATAAATTTGATATTGGAAGATGGATTCATGAAGAACGTTTAGGTAGAATTTCGCAGGTTCAGAAGAATTTATATACAATAAAGTTTTTTGAAAAAGAGATTAGTGCAGTATTAAAAGGCGCATTTTATGAAAATGAACAATGTGAATTGCCTGTTGTGGGTGATTATGTACTTTTTCAAGAAAATCTTAACGGAAATGCAACAATAACAGAGGTATGCAATAGAAAAAGTGTATTAAAAAGACCTAATCAGGCAAAAACAGGCGTCGACCAGTATATGGTTTCAAATGTGGACTATTTATTTATAGTATCATCTTTAAATGATGATTTTAGTGCAAATAGGATTGCCAGATATGCCAGTGTGGGACTTGGTGGAGGTGCCATACCGGTAGCTATTCTTACAAAGTCTGATTTATGTAGTAATGTGGGGAGATATGTACGTGAGGTGGAAGCTATATCTGAAAAAATAAAAGTACATGCAATAAGTGCTATTTATGATATTGGTCTGGATGAACTTGAAGAATATTTGCAACCAGGAAATACAATTTGTCTCATTGGCTCATCAGGAGTGGGTAAATCAACACTACTAAACTCAATATTAGGAGAAGAGAGAATGAAGACATCACAGATAAGAGAAGCTGACTCAAAAGGTCGCCATACTACTACGCACAGAGAATTAATTGAGCTTGAAAATGGAGTGACTATTATCGATACACCTGGTATGAGAGAGATTGGAATGGCTGATATTGAAGAGGGAATAGATGATACTTTTTCTGATATTGTTGAGCTGTCTTTATGTTGTAAGTTCAGTGATTGTAAACATGATACAGAGCCGGGATGTGCGATAAAGGCTGCGATTGAAAACGGTGGACTTTCACAGGAAAGATTTGATTTGTTTTGCAGTCTTCATGCTGAAAATGTAAAGAATTATGCCAAGAAAAAGGAAGTTTCAAAGTGGGTTAAGCAGATGAAAAAGAGTAAGAAAAATATATAGGAAAAAATTACCAAAATTAGTACCTGAGCACCAAAAAACACTTGATTATTACTAAAATGGGTTGTATACTTAAACTAAGTATTTAATGGAGAGATTGGGAGGATGCAGAATGAGGGTAAATTATAAAAAGTTACTTAGCATTACAGCGGTAACAAGTTTATTGTTATCGGGCTGTGGTGGTGCTGGTGGAGAAGGAGATTCGTCTACAGAGAAGAAAGAATCAAGTGATACAGTGGCGCTCACAGTTTGGTGTGCAGAAGAAGATAATGGTTTGATGAATCAGATTATAAGTGGATTTCAGGCACAGCATTCAGATATTGCTTTTGAATTTACAGTTAATAATTGTGCGGAAGGTGATTGCAAAAATACGTTATTAGGTGATGTTAATAATGCACCGGATGTGTTTACATTTTCCGATGATCAGTTGGCAACATTTGCAGCTTCCGGGGTATTAAAACCTATTGAAAATCCAGATGATATTATTTCACGAAATGCTGAGGGCTCGGTAGCAGCGGCATCTTTGAATGATGAGTTATATGCTTATCCATTGACTGCAGATAATGGATATTTTCTATATTATAATAAGGCATATTTGTCTGAAAGTGATGTTGCCACAATGGATGGGATTTTAGATGTAGCATCATCAAATGGTAAAAAGTTCACTATGGATTGGAGTTCTGGCTGGTATCTTTATTCTTTCTTTGGTAATACCGGACTTGAAGTTGGAATAAATGATGATGGTATATCAAATTATTGTACATGGAATTCTACTGAAGGAAATATCAAAGGTGTAGATGTAGCAAATGCTATGATTGCAATTGGACAAAATCCAGGTTTCCAAAACGGTGGAGATGATGCTCTAAAAGAAGGCGCAGCAAATGGTACAGTAATTGCAGGTGTATCCGGAGTATGGGTTGCAGATGATTTGAAAGCTGTCTGGGGAGATAACTTAGGAGCAGTAAAGCTTCCTACATATACATGTGCAGGTCAGCAGGTACAGATGTCATCATATGCAGGATATAAACTTATTGGTGTAAATTCATATTCGAAAAATAAGGAATGGGCATCAAAATTTGCAGACTGGGTTTCAAATGAAGAAAATCAGAAACTTCGTTTCGAGATGAGATCTCAGGGACCTTCTAACATCAATGCGGCTGCTTCACCTGAAGTTAAAGAGTCAGTTGCACTTTCTGCTGTAATGAGTCAGGCGGAACATTCAAAACTTCAGCGAGTAGGTGCGGCATATTGGGAGCCTGTTGTAGAGTTTGGACAGGCAATGGCAAACAATAATACTAATGGATTATCACTTCAGGATTATATGGATGAGATGGTTAAAAAGATAACCGCCTCAAATTCCTAATTGAGCGGGAGGTAGACAAATATGAATAATAAGAAGAAAACAAGTGTCCGCTTAATGATTTTGATTCCGGTTATCATACTTGGAATAGTAGGTGTATTATCAAATATTCTGGCGGTTATAAGTATAGGAAACGTAAATAACACAGCTACTGTAATATCTAACGAGTATTTAAATGGTGTGCAGTGTCTGGCTGATTTGGAGGTAGGAGTTGAAAATATTCATAACAAAGCTCTTTCACATATTGTTGCAACAGACTTTAATACGATGAAAAGCTATGTTACTAGCATTGAAGAAGTAGAGGCTAAGCTGGAAGAGGATTTAAAGGAATATAATAAGTATGTAGATTCTTCCAATAAGGATTATGCATCGCTTGTAGAAAATTACAAACAATTTAAACTTTCAGTAAGAAACCTTTTGGCATATAGTGCTAACCAAAAAACAAAAGAGGCGTATGCATGTGCAAATGGAGAAGTATCAGATTACGCAAATGCAATGGATGAAAATATTATGTCTCTAGAAGCTCAGATTAATTCGGGCGTTGATAGTGCAAAAGGTAATTTGGCTTCTGCATATACAATTGCATTTATTATCGACATTGTTCTTGTAGTTGTGAGTATTGTATCCGTTCTTGCTGCTGTAGTAATTGTAATGAGACATGTTATTCGTCCAATTTTACGGGCTGAGAAAGAGATTGATGATATAATAAGTGGAATTGATGCTGGTCAGGGCGATTTGACAAAGAGAATCACAATTACCTCTAATGATGAGATAGCAGCTCTTGGAAATGGTATTAATGCTTTTATGGAAAAATTGCAGAATATTTTCCATATGATTACCAGCAATTCAGGAAAGATGGAAATTGTTGTTAACGAAGTATTAGGAAGTGTACGAACATCAAACGAGAGTGCATCTGACCTTTCGGCTGTAACAGAAGAGTTGTCTGCTACAATGCAGGAGGTTGCTAATAGTGCTGGTGTTATCAATAAGAATACATCTGCTGTAAGTGAAGAAGTAAATAATATTGCAGAGAAGTCGAGCGAGTTAAATGAATACTCAAAGACAATGAAATCACATGCAGACAATATGGAGCAGGCTGCAAGGGATAACATGGAACAGACAAATATCAAGGTTAATGAAATCCTTGAGGTATTAAATCAGGCGATTGAAGATGCAAAGAGTGTTGATCAGGTTAACTCACTTACGAACGATATTCTTTCTATTTCAAGCCAGACAAACCTTCTTGCACTCAATGCTTCTATTGAAGCTGCTCGTGCAGGAGAGGCAGGAAAGGGATTTGCGGTTGTTGCTAATGAGATTAGCTCTCTTGCTGATTCAAGTAGAGATTCTGCAAACAATATTCAGGAAATAAACAAAGTTGTAACAGATGCTGTACATAATCTTTCTGCACATGCAAACAGTTTAGTAGAGTTTATGCAGACAACAATTCTGCCAGAATTCTCGAACTTTGTAGAAGAAGGTGAACAGTACAAAGAGAATGCAACATACATCGAGAGTTCAATGCAGAGCTTCAATGAGAAGACAGACTCTCTTCAGATTGTAATGGAAGAGATTGCCTCATCAATCAATTCGATTACAAGTGCGATTGAAGAAGGTGTTAGGGGGGTTTCTGGGGCTGCAGAAAGTACACAGGCTCTTGTTTATGATATGGATAATATCACAGAGAGAATGGGTGAGAACGAGAAGATTGCAGGAGATTTACAGAAAGAAACTGCTATTTTCAAGAATCTATAGTTATTTATAGTAATCTATATAGTGAAGATAATATAAACATATTACAAAAATAATATAAAACAGCTACATCTATTTTCTAGAAGTAGCTGTTTTAATAATTGGAGGTATAATAAATGTACAATATGATATGTGAATCCAAGACGTTTGCATTCTCAGCAGAGAATCCGACGGGGACTAGAGCTGGAGGATCTAGAGGGGGGGATTGTACAAAACTTCGTCCGACAGTTTGCATTCATGCTGGAGAAACGGTTACTCTTGTAGATACAGATGGTCCGGGTGTGATTCAAAATATGTGGTTTACAGGGTATGTGGGACATAGTTTTATTATCCGAATTTATTGGGACAATCAGGAATATCCATCTGTTGAAGCACCGATTTCTGCTTTTTTCGGATGTGCATATGATGAAAACTTTAGGGATAGAGATGGAAAATATCCGGTTCTAAATTCCGCGATGATTTTGGTTGCTCCTGGAAGAGGATACAATTCTTTTTTTGAAATGCCTTTCAGAAGGCATTGTAAAATCACAATGGAAAATAGAGGAAAGACAGACGAAGATTTGTATTATATTATTACAGGAGCATATCAGGAAATTCCTGATAATGCTGGATACTTTCACGCATCATACAGGCAGAAGCATCCGGTTGAGAAAGGGAAAACATATACAATTATTGATGGAATATCCGGCAAGGGACAATTTGTAGGTGTTACACTTGCCACTGGAATGAATGGAAATAATACTTGTTGGGTTGAAGGAGAAGCAAAAATGTATATAGATGACGATATATACCCTTCAATTAATTATACAGGTACAGAAGATTATTTCACAGGTTCATACGGTTTTGGAAATGATATTTACATTAAAAAATATCAAACATTTAGTGCGCTTTATAGTGGGATGTATGCTATTTACGGCGACAATGAGGAGTTTTATAATGGTCAGCAAAGATTTCTGTTGTATCGTTTTCATATCGTAGATCCGATTCGTTTTGCAAGTGGCTTTCGGATGACAATTGATAATATGGGGTGGACAGGACCTAGGTATGATGACTACACGAGTGTCGCCTATTGGTATCAGACTTTGCCATCGGCACAGCTTGTACCATTACCAACAGATGAAGAAATGTGTATGAAATAGAGGATGATTAAAATGGAAACATGGTTTTATGAAGTAGTAAGTATTGATGGAGATTATGCGAATCTTAGAAGAACAGATATTGAATCAGAAGAATTAAAACTGGTTGCTCGGGCATTGCTTCCAGCGGAAATTTTCGAGGGATGCGAATTAAAATATGAGTTGATGCAGTATTCAGTAATTTGATTTCTAGTTGGAGAAGATGCCCACTTCTATAAGTGGCGAGACGAAACATATTAGTCTCAGTGGAGGGGATTATCTTCAACTGAGATAAAAGCATTGACAGATTGCTTGTGAAGAGTATCATAATAGTGTAGGCTGTTGTGAAAACAGAAAAATAAATACTAATTTATGGGGAGTTACCGGAGTTGGCTGAGAGGAGACTGTTATCGTCTCGACCCAAAACCTGATTTGGATAATGCCAACGTAGGGATATATGTAAAGCTATTTTGCGGATATGTCATATTTTGGCGTATCCGCTTTTATTTTCGTAAATCATTAATGGCTATGAGCCTGGTTGGTGAATTTGCAAAAAGCGGTGGATTGGGAGCACCACTTTCTGTCGCTATACAAAAGTTGTTGTAGAAATCATATATGAAAAAGGAGAAAAACAATGACAAACGGAACAAACGCAGGCGCTGTATCAGAAAAATATACAACACAGATGGATGCAGCCAGAAAAGGTATTGTGACACCTGAAATTCAAAAAGTTGCAGAAAAAGAAAATATGGCAGTTGAAAAGCTAATGCAATCGGTTGCAGAAGGAAAAGTTGCAATTCCTGCAAATAAACATCATAAATGCCTTAATCCTGAAGGCGTAGGAAGCATGCTTCGTACAAAAATAAATGTAAACCTTGGTGTATCAAGGGACTGCAAGGATTATGGAATTGAAATGCAGAAGGTTATGAGCGCAGTGGACCTTGGAGCAGAGGCTATCATGGATCTCTCAAGCCATGGAGATACACAGCCTTTCCGTCAGAAGCTGACATCAGAATGTCCGGCAATGATTGGAACGGTGCCGGTTTATGATAGTGTAATTCATTATCAAAGAGACCTTGCTACATTGACAGCTCAGGATTTTATAGATGTGGTAAGACTTCATGCAGAAGATGGAGTAGATTTTGTCACTCTTCACTGTGGAATTACAAGAAAAACTATTGAGCAGATAAAAAAACATAAGAGAAAAATGAACATCGTAAGTCGTGGAGGAAGTCTTGTTTTTGCATGGATGAGTATGACTGGTGAGGAGAATCCTTTTTACGAGTATTACGATGAAATTCTGGAAATCTGTGAACAGCATGATGTGACAGTATCATTGGGAGATGCGTGTCGTCCGGGATGTCTTGCTGATGCTACAGATGTGTGCCAGATAGAAGAGTTAGTTCGTCTTGGGGAACTTACAAAACGTGCGTGGGACCACAATGTACAGGTAATGGTTGAAGGACCTGGACATGTGCCACTTGATCAGGTTGCAGCGAACATGAAGGTTCAGCAGACAATCTGTATGGGAGCTCCTTTTTATGTATTAGGACCACTTGTTACAGATATTGCGCCAGGTTATGACCATATTACATCTGCAATTGGTGGAGCTGTAGCAGCGATGAATGGAGCTGCATTTTTATGCTATGTAACACCAGCAGAACATCTTGCACTTCCTAATGTAGATGATGTAAAACAAGGAATCATTGCATCAAAAATCGCAGCACATGCAGCCGATATTGCAAAGGGAATTCCTGGGGCGAGAGATATTGATGACAAGATGGCGGATGCAAGAAGAAATCTCGACTGGGATGCACAGTTTGAATGTGCTTTGGATCCTGAAACAGCAAAAGCAATTCGAGATGACAGATTGCCAGAGGATGATCACAGCGAAGCATGTAGTATGTGTGGAAAATTCTGTGCTGTAAGAAGTATGAACAAGGCTTTATCAGGAGAATACATAGATATTTTATAATTGGAAAGTTAATAAAGAATACTGTTGTGTCGATATGGATTATATATAAAAAATATTTTCAACAGAGTGATAAGGGCAGGGGTGTTTCAATATGAAACGCCCTTTGTTGTCCAATATTGGCAAAAGGATTTGCCAGTTTGCTCGGAAAGGAGTCCTATATGAAAATATCAAATAGTAATATCTCTATGGCATCGACACATCAGGAGTCTTCTTTTGCCTACAAGGAATCTCTGACTATTCAGGCTGCAAAATCGAAGGACGTATCTGCAGCAATTCTTTCACTGTCTGTAGAAGGCGCTGGTAAGAGCTTAAAAGAGGCAATGGTCGATTTTAAGAAGCAACAGGAGGAAGAGGCAGAGAAAAGAAAACAGGAGAATGATGCTCGTTCTCTCCAACAAATGGCAGAGCAGATGAAAACCGAAAAAGAGGGCGGTAGTTTTGAGATGTCAGATGAGTATGAGATGAAAATCAAAATGATAAGACAAATGCTGGCAGCACTTAGAGGAGAAAAACTACCGAAGGAATTAAAGGCAAAATCTTCAATCAGCGTAGGAACAGTGTCAGTTGCAAAGCTTAATACAGGAAATCTCGAAATAGGTACCAATGCAAGTGGAACAACCTGGCAAAGAATAACTGCAACAAGTGGCTTTTTTAGCGAATCTGAAAGTACAACCTTTGCGTCTAAGGGAGTGGTTCAGACTGCAGATGGAAGAAGTATTGATTTCAATATAGAGATGACAATGTCACGAGCTTTTATGACAAAGATTGATACTTTAGAAGTAAAAGACTATATAAAGACGGATCCATTGATTATTAATCTGGATAGTAATATAGCTTCTGTAAGTGATCAGAAATTCTTTTTTGATTTGGATTCAGATGGAAAAGAGGAGAAGATTTCTTTTGCAGGAAATGGTTCGGGCTTTTTGGCGCTTGATAAGAATGGTGATGGAAAGATAAATGACGGCTCAGAGCTTTTTGGAACAAAAAATGGAGATGGATTTAAAGACCTTGCTGCTTATGACGAAGATGGAAATGGCTGGATTGATGAGAATGATAGTATTTTTTCAAAGCTTAAGGTATGGACAAAGGACGAGAAAGGAAATGATTATCTGATAGATTTGAAAAAAGCAGACGTAGGTGCGATATATCTGAGAAATGTAGATACACAATTTAGCTTGAAGGATGACAAGAATGATTTAAATGCGGAAATCAAAAAGACTGGAGTATACTTGAAAGAGAGCACAGGAATGGTGGGAACTCTTAATCATGTGGATCTTGTAGTATAAAGAATAAGAATGTGTAGAAAAAGGAGAAAAATTGATATGAAACGATTAACAAAGAGTTATGACCGTAAATTGTGTGGAGTATGTGGTGGAATCGCAGAATACTTTGATGTGGACCCTACTTTAGTTAGACTACTTTGGGTTTTACTTACATGTATGGGACCTGGATGCATTGTATATATTGTTGCGGCAATCATTATGCCGGAAGGGTAGACGAAAAAAGGGATGTATTGTTAAAATAAAATAGAGACTTTGAAAAATCAGTGAAAAGGATAAATATGTAAGATGGAAAAACACTATAAGTTTTCTAGAGGAACCAGAAATATTATCATACTTGGGCTAATAAGCTGTTTTGCTGATATTTCAAGTGAAATGGTTTATCCGCTGATTCCGTTATATCTGACATCTGTATTTGGTGCGACTCCTGTACTTGTTGGAATTATCGAAGGAATTGCTGAGAGTGCAGATAAAAATAATATGGGAAAAGCCTTTGGAATTCATAAAATGCTTGATATGGCAGGCTCAGCAACGGGTATACTTATTGCATTTTTGGAAAAATATTTCAAAGTTGGATGGAAGGCTTAAACTTTATCTGGCGATTACTTTCCTGTTTACGCTTGGAAATTCTTCAAACAGCTTTTTGTTTTTTGCAATTCGAAACTGCTAATGGTCTTAATTTTTATGGTTTACGGAGTTTATACTGCGATGACTGCCGGGGTAGAGAGAGCCTTTATTGCAGAAATTGCTCCTTCGCATCTCAAAGGAACAATGCTTGGACTTCATTCCACACTTGTGGGAATAGCCCTTTTGCCAGCAAGTATAATTGCGGGGGTGCTTTGGGATGGCATAGGTGTATTTGCACCATTTGTGTTTGGAGGAATACTGTCGTTGTTTTCTGCATTTTTATTGGGGGTAAAGCTCAAGAGTACTGTTATGGAGGGGTAAATTTATACGTAAAAAAGCAGGCTGCAACAGCCTGCTTTTTTAGTACTCATAGAACATATATGAATGTTTTCCAGTGTGTTTTACACGATACATCATTGTATCTGCTTTTTTGAGAATTTCGTATACTTGAGTTTTCGTACTTCTATTTGGGTTGATATCACCTATTGCGACACCGATAGAGCAGGACAACTGCTTATCGGCTGGAATATCGACGTCGTAACCCAGCAAATTAGAAATATCCATGGAAAATCCTTTGGATTCATTTAGCTTTTCATAAATATTTATCACAGCATCTTCTACAACTGATTTATCATCTGTATATAGTAGTAGGAACTCATCACCGCCGTATCGAACAGCGTCAGCCTTTTGATTAGTGACACGACTTATAAGCTTTGAAAACTCTATTAGGACTTTATCCCCTACATCATGACCATAGCTATCATTGTAGTATTTGAAATTATCTAGATCAGCATATATAACTGAACATTTATCAAATTTCTTTTTGAACAGTTCAACAAGACCTTGTCTATTATATATACCGGTAAGTTGGTCCTTTACAGCCATATTTTTTAAGCGGTTATTTGCATTGGCAATGAGTTCTTGAGCATCCATTCGTTCAATGTAATCAACCACATTATGGAAAAGCATTGAAAAAATAGATAAATCATCGTTATCATAAATATATCGTTTTGACTTGAAGCTCCATTCCATATTCATCTGGACTGATGCAAGAAAAACGGAATTTAATGTTTCATCAGTAAAAATAGGAACAGCTATTAATGTACAAATTGAATTAAAGCCAAAACATTTATTGATAAACTTTTGATATAGAGCATATCCTTTGTCGCGCGTAGAAGTTCTAAAAGCATTTCGATTACTGTTAAAGTAGTCAACTATATACCATAGAATATCTTCTGTTATCCTGCTTGATGAATTAATATATCGTAAAACAGGATGTGAGTTTTCCATTTTTATGAAAACAAGATCATCCAGATTATATTGATTCATAAGCGATGAAAAGGCGGTTTCAAGAGTTTTTTTCGCTTCAACGAAGGTGCCGCTTAAAACCTTCTGCCATATTCCAAGAAATTCAAGATCTTTTTTCTGCGAATTATAATCTTTTACTAAACCATAATATTGGGCTTTGTAGATAATATTGTCCACCACCTCTTGGGTGAGCACGAAATCAGTAGTATCATAATCAACAGATTGATTTTTTTCATATGCAGTAATCATGGCAAGTCTTTTTGTGAAGTTACTCTGTCGGCAATATTCTTTGGCTTCAAGCATTTTTTCTTCGGCTACAGCGTCATCCCCGCAATATTTAGCAACTCTTGAATAAATAATGGAATACGGAACGAAAAACATAAATTTGCTTCCAACAGCTCTTTCAACAAATTTTTTGCCCTTTTTCAGTTTTTTATATGCCTCATCCATCTGACCATTTTGCTCGTCTAAAAGTGCAGATATTGTATAGAAAAGAGCAAGATCATCATCCCACAGATGAGGAGCATCAACGTCCTTATCTTCAAGTTCAATGATATGGCCTAAAAATTGTTCAATATATTGAAGATTGTTTATCAAAGCATATGTCTGGCCGAGCCTGTAGGCGCAAAATGCCTGAAGACCATATATTTTTGAAATATTGCAAGCGTCAATACTGTTATCATTTATTAGAGTGTTTCCCTTTAAGCATAACTGGAATAAATCAAAGGCATTTTTGTATTGCTCACAAAGAAGAGCGTTTACGGCCATGTTATATAAAGTTTCATTGACGAAACTAATATTATTTATCTGTATAAAAACATCTAAAGCCATATTGTAACATTCAAACGCTTTATCATACTCCTCTGAAACACAGTAAGCATATCCCATCCCATTGTAGGTTGATGCCAATTCTGTTGGTATATTTTTCTCAATGCAGATGTCACGTACTATTTTGTTAAAGTAATTTGCAGTAGAATAGTAACCATTTGTTGAACAAATAAGTATATTCCTCTTGTACGCTTCAATCATAAAGTTGTAGTTTCCGATGCGCTTTGCAATTTTGATACCCTGAAGAAAATGAGAAATTTGTGTATTTAATTTGGTACAGTCCATATAGTTTTCTTTTTCATTATCAAATGCATATACATAAATATGTGCAAGGTGATTATCATAACCATATTTAATACACTCGGAAATTAACTTTTCAATCCCGATTACATCTTTGTTAAGCATCCATACATTTCGCCATCCCTGAAACGTGTTCATATGCTCAAGAAGATTGATTTTAAATAAAGTAAAAGGATTATCTGTTTTATCCATTAGTTGTTTACATATATCAATATGCTTTTGAGCAAGATCCTGCTGGAAGGCATACATATATATGCTGGCAGCAGTCAGGTGGAAGCGGATTTTCCAACTTTTACCGTCAAGCTCTTTTATAAAAGCGTTCATTTTGCCTAGATAAATCATTGCTTCAGAGCACTGGTCCAGATACATTGTTGTTGCTGCATATAACTCAAAGTAATTAAACTTTGTCTCGGTTGAGACTGTGATCTTCTCAACTTCAAATTTGTGATATATAGAATTAAGGTGATATATAACCTGACGGAAACACGTAAATGTGAACAGGTTGCACATCTGTACATAAATGTTGTCCAATTTGTTAATTGAATAAGTTATATATGATTTTTTATTGTCTAAATCTTGTTCTTCTTCATCAATAATGTCGAGAATAATATTATTGTTATCCCAGTCGGAAACGATTGATGTCCAAAGCTCCTTTGTATATTCAATCTCTGTATCGGTTTCATTAAAAGTGCAGATTATGGAGATATCTTTAATTGACAAATCCATAAGCTTTTGGATTTCTAAAAGTGTAGAATAACCAGCGGAACTTACATTTTCTAATATGAAGCATAATGGCTCAATTTTTGAAAAGAATTCCAAAATTCTGGCTATTTCTTCCACAAAGAGCTTCTGTTCAAAACTGATCTCGTTTATCAATGGCTTTTCTTTTCTGACACTTATTCCGGTTGTAAAATAACTTTCATAAACCTCTCGATGTAATGGATAAATGTTGCATTTTTCAAAAATTTCATCAAGGCGTTTTTCGTGCTTGATTCGAAGTTCATTTATTGCCTGTAAAAATGGGGCAAATGGCTCTGATATATATTCATCACAAAAATTTTTGTGAAAACGTTGAACTATTTTATTATCATTTCTTGTTAAAGAAAGATCTTCTAAATTAAGACAAAAATTGTTGTAATGGCGCAACGCCACTATTCCTGATCTTGTCTCATATAGTTTATTTATTATATTAACCAAAATATTGTTCATAGCATTACCCCATCTTAATACCACACATTATATAGTCCTATTATACTATTTTGTGTTTTGTTTTTCAATTGTAGATGTTATTGAGGGTTGCGACAGAGTGTCCAATAGACTTATAGTTATGTTGTGTCACTTGGTGTATTTTCTATATCTTATAAGGTTACGCTATGGTATAATGTGCCTAGTTGCTATAGATGAAAAAATTTTCACACAAAGGAGAAGTATTATGAAGACAAGAGTAGAAGAAGCTGCTAAAAGAAAAATGTGTGGTTATAACTGTGCACAGGCTGTTGCATGTACATACAGTGATTTAGCTGGATTAGATGAAGAAACGTTGAAAAAACTGAATCAGGGATTTGGAGCCGGTGTTGGAGGTAGCATGGAAGGTACATGTGGAGCTTTGGTGGGGGCGGTAAATGTCCTTGGAGTGATAAACAATAATCCACAGAAAACAATGAGTAGTGCCAGAAATATGATGAATTCCTTTAAAAATCAAAATGGAACTGTTGTGTGCAAAGTACTTAAAGGATTAGATGATGGAGTGGTAAAGAGGGATTGTACAGATTGTGTTAGGGATGCCGCATTATTACTTGAAAAAGAGCTTCAGGAGGGGATGTAAAAAACTTTTGACAGATCCAAATACTGCAGTTAGCCTGCATGAAATAGTCTGAAAATAATTGATATCGCGATAAAATGAGTATATAATTTAGGTAATATGAACTATATGATAGGGGGGATATCATGGGTAAGGATAAGAAACTTGTGCCAATTAAATTAAAACTATTGGGGATTATTATTCCAACAGTATTTGTAATAATGGTTGTGTTGATTGTGATATCTTATGGTATTTCAAAACAAATCATTTTGGAGTACTCTTCGAATTTACTCACTTCGTCTGTTGAGAATCAATCAAATGAGATTGAAGGATGGCTAAACGAAAGCATCTGAATCAACATTAGAAGAAAGTAATCCGTGTGATACGGTATGGTTTAAAGAAGGATTGACAAGATGGAATCTTGGATTTACTGAAGCATATACGAATTCACAGGGAGAGCAGGTAGTTAGTGCGAGTGGTATTTTAAATGGAGAAGATGAAGAAATTCATGTTATTTCATCAGACTTGTCGTTGCAAAGGGTTAGTATAATTGTTAATAGCTATATAGAGATGGATAAGGCACAGGCGTTTCTTGTAAGTTCTAGTTCTGGTGTAATACTTGCACATAGGGATTCATCGTTAATTTCAACTAAGATTAGTGAATGCAGTGATGAGTATATGCAGAGTGTAAGCAAGAAAATAGAGTCGGGAAATTTTGATGTTGAGGACGTTTCTGGTAATATAACCAGCATGACAAAAATAGATGGAACGGATTGGATTTTGGTGTCATATGTCCCAAAGGAAATAGTTTATAGTGATGTTAACCGATTAAGACTAGCTATGATTATTATTTGTATAATTTCTATTGTTCTGATGGCAGTACTTATTGAGCGTGTTGTCAATGCAGTAATTAAGCCAGTGAGAGAATTGACAAATATCATTACAAACATGACCGATGGCGATTTTACTATCGATGTAAATGTAAAGAAAAATGATGAAATTGGAATGATGGGAAGTCATGTGGAACAGTTTATCACCACAATGCGAAAAGTAATCTCATCAATATATAATGTTTCGGAAAGAATTAGCGATCAGGCAAATAACAGTGACTTGCTTTCTGGCAGGATGTATGATGCGTCGAAAGTTCAGACCGAATCAATGGGAGAATTAAATAATACCGTAGAACAGCTTTCTGCTTCTGTAAATAGCATTGCAGAGCATGCAACAACTTTGGCAATGGTAGTTTCTGATACAAGAGAAGATGGTGAGCGTGTTGATGAGACTATGACAAAAACCGTAGAAATTTCCAAGAAAGGTAAGGATGATATTCAGTACATAAGTGTCGCTATGGGAGAAATCGACGAATCTGTTCAAAGTCTTAAATTTGCAATAGATAAGGTAGGAAAGGCTTCTAGCGAGATTACTAATATTACCGGGTTAATAGGAGAAATAGCAGAACAAACAAATCTTTTATCACTAAATGCATCGATAGAAGCAGCAAGAGCGGGGGGAAGCAGGAAGAGGATTTGCGGTCGTTGCTACGGAGATTGGGCAGCTTGCAAAGACCTGTACAGATGCGGTTAAAAATATTGATGGATTAATTAACGAGATTAGTTGTTTAGTTCAAAATACTGTAGTACAAACAGATGAAAGTGTTGAGAGTATTAAGAGAAGTAGTCAGCTTGTAGGGAATGCTTTAGATACATTTGATATTATTTTTGATAATATAAATGAAGTAAATGTACTTGTAAGAGGTATGATTGAAAAAGTCCAAAAAGTTGACGATGTTGCTGGAAATGTAGCAGCTATTTCAGAGGAACAGGCTGCAAGTTCACAGGAGATTCTTGCAACATCTGAAATAATGGTGGAGCAGTCAGCAAATATTACAAGTAGCAGTAAAGAAGTAGCCAATGATGCTGGTTCATTATCGAAGACCTCAGAAGAATTAAATGAGCAGGTAGCACTATTTAAGATTGATAGGGGGGTGTAGGTGTATGAAAAAAAGCATAAGAAAAGTATTTTTTAGTATGGCTATTGTGTTTTGCCTGTTGGTGATGTGTGTAGGTTGCAACAACTCAGTTAACTCAAGTAAATCTGGTAAAAAGATTTTTTTGACCATAAATGAGATGGATGGTTTTAGGCAGACCCTGGTTGATGCTGTGGTTGAAGAAGCAAAGGCAAACGGTTATCAAATTGATGTTGGAGATGCGCAGAATTCCATTGAAACCCAGGTGGAGATGATAAAAAATGCCTCAGATCAAGGATATGATGTTATTTTGTGTGGAGCAGTGTCTACAGATACAACTGTTGAATTAAAAGCAAGTGCTGGTGATGTTCCAATTATTTTCATTAACAGTTGCCCTAAAGAAAGGCTCCTTGAGGAAGGTAAATACGTATACGTTGGCTCGGATGAGAAGGTGGCTGGACAACTTCAGGCAGAATTTGTACTAAATAAATATAGTTCAAGTGATGAAATAAATGTAGTTATTCTTAAGGGACCGAAAGGTCATTCAGCCACAGTTGGTCGAACAGAGGGTGCTAAAATAACATTAAATTCAAGTGGAAAGAAAATTAACTATGTATTTGAAGAGTATGCTAATTGGGATGCAGAACAGGCGAAAGAATTATTTACTTTGTTTTTAAAGGTTGGTTCCCCAGTGGATTGTGTTATATGTAATAATGATTCCATGGCATTAGGTGTGGTTGAGGCATGTAAAGAAGCCGATATTGATCCGAGCACTATTCCAATCTTGGGAGTTGATGCAACTGGAGAAGGATGTGAAGCGATTCAGAAGGGTGAACTTGCATATACAGTATATCAGTCTGGCTCAGGGCAGGGCCAGAAGGCTGTTGAAATGGCAATTGAACTCTCTAAAAACGGTGATGGAAAAGCTATAGAAGGTATTACTGATGATGGTTTATATATCTGGGTTCCGTTTGAGGGCGTTGATAGTAGCAATGTTTCTGACTATATTAAGTAGTTTTTTGATATACTTATTGAAAATAAAAATATCAGGAGAAAAGAAATGGTATATGACGCAGCAATAATTGGAACAGGACCGGCAGGACTATCAGCGGCTTTAAATCTTAAGCTTCACAACAAGAGTATAATCTGGTTTGGCTCACAAAACTTAAGCCTTAAGGTTGAAAAGTCAGAGAAAATAGCAAATTATCCGGGACTTCCGATGATAAGTGGAAAAGAATTGAATGAAGGCTTAAAACGTCAGATAGAAGAAGCAGGACTTGAAATAGTCGATAAAATGGTTACAAACATTAATCCTATGAAAAATAGCTATATGTTACTTGCGGATAATGAGGTTTTTGAGACAAAATCAATTCTTCTGGCAACAGGAACCATTGGTGCAAAACCAATGCCTGGAGAGGAAGAACTTCTTGGAAAAGGTGTGAGTTATTGTGCAACTTGTGATGGATTTTTCTATAAAGGAAAGACTATCGCAGTAGTGTGTGGTGCAAAAAGGTATGAGCATGAGGTAGAATATCTTGCCCAGTTGGCGGATAAGGTTTATTTATCGGCTACTTATCAGGATTGCGGCATAGACATTTCAAATGTAATTAGGATGAAATCTACTGTAAAGGAGATTCTCGGAGAGGACAGAGTTGAAAGAATAGAGCTTCGAGATGGGACTTGTCAGGAAGTGGATGGCGTTTTTATTTTGCGTACCTCTGTTTTGCCTACTACATTAATTCCAGGCATAGAGATGGAGGGGCCACATATCCTGGTTGACCGTGAGATGAAGACTTCTAAGACTGGTGTATTTGCGGCAGGTGATTGTACCGGCCGACCATATCAGATTGCTAAGGCTGTGGGAGAGGGAAATGTCGCGGCTCACAGTATAATTGAATTTTTGAGTGAAACAGAATAAAAAATGTTGAAAAAATGCAGAGCCTAAAGTTGAGGCTCTGCATTTTTTCTGTTAAAATAGTGAATTATAAAAGGATAAGTAGATAGAAGGAACGAAAGATTTATGGAACAGAATGAGAATAAAATGGGCACTATGCCTGAAGGAAAATTGCTTATGAATATGTCTTTACCAATGATTATATCTATGTTGGTTCAGGCAATGTACAATATTGTTGATAGTATATTTGTGGCTAAAATTGAAGAGGATGCACTAACAGCTGTATCACTTGCATTCC
The DNA here is from genome assembly GCA_045123895.1 of Agathobacter sp. GTDB lineage: Bacteria > Bacillota > Clostridia > Lachnospirales > Lachnospiraceae > Roseburia. The sequence goes on along the minus strand of JBGVKW010000095.1, from coordinate 4,127 downwards.
CGTTACAGTCGCTTCTTATTGCAATCGCAGCCGGAACTGGTGTAGGAGTAAATGCGCTTGTTTCAAGAGCGCTTGGGGAGAAAAACTCAGATAAAGCAAATAAAACAGCGGTTAATGGAATTTTCGTATATGGGATAAGCTATTTAGTAGTTGCGATTGCTTCTATAATTGTAGTGCCACTATTTTATAGGGCGATGACAAATGCTAATGAAATTAATATCTACAATTATGGAGTGGATTATTTGTCAATTGTAATGATTTTTTCATTCGGTATTTTTGCTCAGTTCATATTTGAAAGATTATTACAATCCACAGGACGTACCATGTATACAATGGCTTCACAGATGACAGGAGCGATTATTAATATTATTCTTGATCCAATTCTTATTTTTGGGTATTTTGGTATGCCGGAACTAGGAATTAAAGGTGCTGCAATTGCAACTGTAACAGGTCAGATTATTGCAGGTGCTGAAGCTATCTTGTGGAATTTGTGGAAAAACCATGATATCAGGATAAGCTTTAAGGGGTTTTACCCGGATAAAAGAATCATAGGTAATATATATAAAATTGGATTTCCGTCTATTATTATGCAATCAATCGGTTCAATAATGACAGCGGGAATGAATGTGATACTAATGGATCTTTCCAAGACATCAGCGGCTGTCTTTGGAGTGTATTTTAAATTGCAAAGCTTTTTCTTCATGCCGGTATTTGGATTAAATAACGGGCTTATACCAATATTGTCATACAATTTTGGGGCAAAGAAGAAAGATCGTATGATGAAGACATTAAAATACGGATATATGACTGCATTTGCATTTACTCTATTAGGTTTTCTTGCATTTGAGATTATCCCAGAGTTATTGTTTATGCCGTTTGAACCGTCTAAACAAATGTTAGAGATTGGAGTGCCTGCACTTAGAATAATTGGAGTACATTATCTCATAGCATGGTTTTGTATAGTCACAGGAACTTTATTCCAGTCAGTAGGAAAGGCTGTATACAGTATGTATGTTTCAGTGGCTCGTCAGCTGGTGGTACTGCTTCCGGTTGCATATGTGCTTGCAAAAATTGGAGGTTTATCTCTTATTTGGTGGTGTTTCCCAATAGCAGAGATTATGTCGCTTGCTATTTCTCTGGTATGTATGAAACTAACATTCAAGAAAGTGTTAAATCATATATAGGAATAATGTGTGGGGGATTTTTACATGAGTGAAATACTTAAAAGAGCAAGAGAGTATGAAGTCAAATATGAAAAGACAATTTCAGAAGAAGAAAAACCTTTATTTCATCTGGCTTCAAGAATAGGATGGATGAATGATCCAAATGGTTTTTCTTATTACAATAGAGAGTATCATTTATTTTATCAGTATCATCCATACGATACAGTCTGGGGACCAATGCATTGGGGACATGCTACAAGCAAAGATTTGATTCACTGGACTGACCTACCTGTAGCAATTGCACCTGATGAGCCTTTTGATAAGGATGGTTGCTTTTCTGGAAGTGCAATAGAGCTTGATGGTGGAAAACAGCTCCTTTTGTACACTGGTGTGCAAAAATTGGCTGATAAAGAGGGAAATGTATCAGAATTCCAGACACAGTGTGTGGCAATTGGTGATGGACGAGATTATGTAAAAAATAAGAATAATCCTGTGATAGATTCACAAATGTTGCCCGAAGGTGCAAGCAGGGTGGATTTTAGAGACCCAAAGATATGGAAGGAAGAGGACTCTTTCTATTGTGTTGCGGCCAGTAGAACAGATGACGGGGATGGTCAGCTTTTGTTATTTAGCAGCAAGGATGCGATTAGTTGGCAATTTGATAAAATCCTTGTAAAAAATAATCATCGATTTGGAACTATGTGGGAGTGTCCGGATTACTTTGAATTGGATGGAAAGAAAGTAGTTATAACCAGTCCCATGGAGATGCTTCCGGAAGAATATGAATTTAGAAACGGAAATGGAACCTTGTGTCTGATAGGACATTCCACAGAAGAAGGTACCTTTGAATATGAAAATTTCCAATCTGTGGATTACGGAATTGATTTTTATGCACCACAGACAACACTTTTAGAGGATGGAAGACGTATCATGATTGCCTGGATGCAAAATTGGGACACATTAGCATATAAGTCAAATGATGCAAAATGGTTTGGACAGATGACTTTGCCGAGGGAATTGTCTATAAGACATGGTAGATTAATCCAACAGCCTGTTCGTGAAATTGAAAGTCTGTATGGGGAGAAAATCGAAAAAACAAATGTTATCATAAGTCAAAAGAGTGAAATAGAAGGTATAAACGGCAGACTTTTTGATATGACAGTTCGAATCAGACCGGCAGAAGATTCTTTTGAAAAATTCGAAATTCGGGTAGCAGAGAATGATTTATTGTATACCTCTATTTCATATGATGCAGCTAATTCTTTGGTAGAAATTGACAGAAGACATTGTGGTTGCAGAAAATATGTTGTAAACACAAGTTGTTGTAAAGTCAGAGACGAAGACAGAGAAGTGATTTTTAGAATCATAATGGACAGATACAGCATAGAAGTATTTGTAAATGATGGGGAACAAGCAATGTCAACAGCGATTTTTACGGATTTGGATGCTGATAGAATAAGCTTTAATACAAAAGGGCAGGTTTTTATTGATGTCTGTATGCATAAGCTAGAAGAAAATAATAGATAAATTGTTTAGAGAGAGAAGGAATAAACTATGAGAAAAAAATATGATGTTGTGGCATTAGGAGAATTATTAATTGATTTTACTGAAAATGGTATTAGCGAGCAGGGGAATCCTATTCTAGAGGCCAATCCGGGTGGTGCACCTTGCAATGTACTTGCGATGCTAAAGAAGTTTGGACACGAAACTGCTTTTATTGGAAAAGTTGGTGACGATAATTTTGGTCATATGCTGGCTGATACGATTACAGAACTTGGAATAAATGCAGATGGACTTAGATTTGATAAGGATGTGCATACAACACTCGCCTTTGTACATACAGCAGGGGATGGGGACAGAAGCTTTTCGTTTTATAGAAAACCTGGAGCTGATGTGATGCTTAGAGCGGATGAAATTGATACTGAAATTGTATCAAATGCCAAGATCTTCCATTTTGGAACACTTTCCATGACAGATGAAGATATTGAAAAAGCTACTATTTTTGCGATAGAAGAAGCAAAGAAAAGCGGCGCGCTGATAAGCTTTGACCCGAATCTTCGCCCACCACTTTGGGACAGCCTTGATATGGCTAAGGAAAAGATGGCATATGGGATGAGCCAATGTGATATTCTTAAAATTTCTGATAATGAAATTGAATTCTTTACAGGCGAGTCAGATATTGTAAAGGGTATAGAGAAAATTAGAAGCCAGTTTGATATAAAACTTGTCTGTGCAACTTTGGGAAAAGACGGAAGTATTGGATTTTACAAGGATATGATGGTAAAAGGCAAACCGCATCTGACCGATAAGACTATTGAGACTACTGGTGCGGGGGATACCTTTATGGGATGTCTTCTTCATGGTGTACTTGCAAATGGAATTGATGACATTACAGAAACGGTACTCGAACAGATTTTGGATACTGCAAATCATGCAGCATCAATTATCACTACAAGAAGAGGTGCTCTTCGCGTGATGCCAGAGATATCTTTTTTGTAGCATAGAGAAAGCAGATTTAGTATGATTATGTTAGTACTTGATAAAATGAGGACAGATGAATGAAAGATTTACAGATGCAATTAGAAAAACTATCAAAGATATGCGGCGTGGCAGCAGCCAAGACCATGTCAGAAGTAACAGGTGAGGAATTTATATCTGAGAGCGTAGCTATTAGCGAAGCAAATATTAAAATGATAGCAGACTATATTCAGGATGGTGGGTATATTGTTAACTGCAACTGTTTTCAGGTAGAAGGCAGAAATATTCATGGAACAATGCTATTTCTTGTTTTTGAGGATGATGCTAAACATAATTATGACATTATTATAGGTAATTGCGAAACAAGTTCGCAATCTTGATACAACACAAGGAAGAATTCGTGTCAATGTATAAATTCCTAGATGAAACGAGTTCTTTATTTTTTAGGCGCACTTCAATAAACCTCATATGTTTATGAAGTTGGTA
>JBGVKW010000094.1:0-2544 GCA_045123895.1 Agathobacter sp. | reverse complement strand
TCGATTAATTCATCATCCGGATAAAGGCTTAATCTATATCCCGTCAGTCCTCTTTGACATTTCAAATACGCTTCATGAGAAATTTCTTCTTTAAACTGAAAGGCACTATCATAAAACAATAAATTAGGGTTTAATTGCTTCCAACGTAAAACTGCTCCTGGTCGTTCGTATCGCGAAACAAAATACTGTACTTCACTAACAATTCTATGTAATTTTTCTTCCCATTCCGTTTTCTCAAATAGAACATTTACCATAATATGTATTTTTGTAAGTTTCATTTTTAAATAGTCCGCTACATCTTCCTCATCTGGGAGATAATTGTAGCAATCTGTGTAATCATACATCCCTAAAATATTTCTCAATTCCATGTACACAATCTGTAATTTATGTTCTTGTTCTGTTTTACTTAATAAAAAATGAGGTGCTTTATTAAAGCTCTTATTATCCATAAATGTTCTCTCCTTTAATTCAATTTAACACTATAGCTTATTCCACTTTCATTTTCTTCCAGCGAATAAGTTTTATTTCCTATCTCAAAAACACATTTTTGATTGCTATCCGAACACAGATATTGTTCTGTTGTAAGCAACTTAACCTTGAGTTCAAGTTCATTAAGTTGCTTACTGTACTTATCTGTAGATAAATAATCCAATGTTACACCAAAGAACTCCGCCAACTTTATTAACGTGTCTATAGACGGATAGCTTATTGACTTCTCAATATTAGATATCGCACTAGGTGTTAATCCTATTTGTCTGCCTAACGATTCTTGCGTTAAACCTCTCGTTAAACGCAGTTTCAAAATATTATTTCCAATGTATTTTATATCCATAGCAACCTCCTTCTATTATACTGGTCCTTTAATCATTTCTTTGTTTGCAAATAATAAAAAGCCTACACCATAAGTGTAGACTTTCCCTTAATCCCATTCCGGAATACAACTTTTATCATCAATATAAATATCACAGCTAATCTTTCTAGAATTGTTTCCATACATCTCTTTCACTTCCGGAAGATTATCATTAATTGCATCAAACACAAGATTCATTTCTTTGCACCACTCGATTGCATTATGCAATGCTTCCCCTTCTCTGCACGTCCATAAAATAAGTTTATGTCCTGCTTTTTGAAGATTGAGCAATTTATCAATTAGCAAATAATTAGGAACACCTACTCCGGGCCATCTCCCTTTGCTAAGTGTTCCATCAAAATCGACTGCTATAATCTTTTTATCCATAATATCACCTTTATATCGTTTCCACTTGTGCAACAATCATGCTATGATCTGGTACACCAATTATTCTATGTTCACCGAACACATCCAAATATTCAGCTTCTAAAACTCTCAAACTCTCAGATGTACCCAAATGGTCTATTTTCATATAACCCTTGTAACTCATTCCCTCAATAGATGCCACAGTAATATTCTTTTCTCTTAAAGAATCAACCACCATCTGATAATTAAAGAATCTTCGAGCCTGATCATCCCTGTATTCTTCACTAATCACACCATGATTAAAATCACCGGTAATACACAAGTTTTCTTTGTTTTCAAGATTTTCGATGTAATTCAGCACTTTATCCCATTGTGCTTTTCTACTAAGATAATCTGCATCATCGCTTCCGGAAACTAAAATTCTTACAGTAATCAAATCAAAAATTGTACCACCTTTATCTAATTGAATATGCATCATATGTGGTTCTTCAAACGTATGAATTACATTAACAGGATATTCATTTTTAACCATATACATAATACCCCTTTTGCTATAGGAATCCAATGCCTTATAGGCTGTATATCCCGCAATTTCAAATGCCTCCATATACTTTTTATCCATACACTCCATATATTCCACATTGCAATACACATCAGCTTCAAGCTTAAGCTGTTCTTCCGCTACATCCTTTGATAATAAATAATCCTTATTTTCTTTTCCAAATCTTCTTTCTACTCTTAAATTTAATGATGTTTCTACAATTTTAAGTTTCATAATTTACCTACCTTCAAAAATTTGTCTTGTTATTTATAACTCTATCAATTTGTACACTCATTACCATTCTGGATCATAAGAATCCCAGAAATCATCATCCAGTTGCATATCCATATCCTCTAATAAGGACACAAAATTTTCCTCATAATAATTATTCATCTGTTCTATCATATTCTTTTTCTCCTTTTAAAATTTAAACGGGGGTTATATTTTATTACACCGCAAATCCAATTGTTCGTTTCTTCTCCGACTCCTTTTTCATAATTTCTGGAATGTCACTTTCTTCAATCGTAGTCAATACCGCTGTCTTAAGCTCATTGTCTTTTAACTGTAACACTCTTTCTGCCAGATTCATTTCTGCTTCTTCCAACATCTTTCTTGCAAAGCGTCCATTTCCATAATCATTACTACCTATTACACTTTCAAAATGAGTTCTTAATTTAGTCATTGCAGCATCAGTAATGGTCATTTCCTTTTTAGACAACATAAGTTTTGTTATTGCACAAAGTTCATCTACTGTATAATCCTCGAATTCTACCTGAAATGCAATTCT
>JBGVKW010000093.1:0-2646 GCA_045123895.1 Agathobacter sp. | reverse complement strand
AATATTCTTGTGCTTCTTTGTAGTTACTGTGTTCCTTTAAAAATTCCTGCGCTTTTTCAGAATTATAAGCAACTAATTCTTCTATAGCTTCTTGATACTTCTTTTCCAAAAGCATCATTTCTTCATTTTTTTTAATTTCGTTAATCAAACTTTCTTTATTTGGTGCTAGAATACAAATAGTACAAGTCAAAATGAGAATTCCTTATTACAAATTTTATGGTACTATGTAGGTACCGCACTGAAGGAGGATCTCATTATGGCAAAGCACTATGACAAACAATTCAAACTGGATGCAGTCCAGTATTATCATGATCACAGAGAATTAGGACTGCAGGGTTGTGCTTCAAACTTAGGAATCAGTCAGCAGACATTATCACGCTGGCAGAAAGAACTGCGTGATACAGGTGATATTGAAAGCCGCGGTTCCGGCAACTACTCTTCTGATGAAGCAAAAGAAATCGCACGTTTAAAGCGTCAGTTACGTGATGCGCAGGATGCGCTTGATGTACTAAAAAAAGCCATCAACATTCTGGGAAAATGACGGAAGCCATTTATCTCGAAGTTACTGAGAAGGCAGAAGCAGCCCGTAAGGTCAAACGCCGTGTTTCTGTCTCCGGAATGTTGAAAATACTTGGCGTTTCCCGTTCTGGTTATAATGCATGGCTGAAACATGTTCCTTCAAATGCTGAAAAGCGTCGTGAAACAGTAAAAGCCAAAATCAAGGATATTTACGATGAATCTAAGCAGAATTATGGTGCCCCAAAGATAGCACAGGTATTGCGTAAATCAGGGGAAACCATTTCTGAGCGTACCGTTGGTCAATATATGAAACAAATGGGCATCAAAGCTCAATGGGTAAAACCATGGACGATCACCACAAAAGATTCCGACTTCAGCAGCGAACTTCAAAATATCCTTGATGAACAGTTTAATCCGGAACGACCAAATGCCGTTTGGTGTTCTGACATCACATATATCTGGACGATAGACGGATTCGTCTATCTGACCAGCATTATGGACTTATATTCCAGAAAAATCATTGCCTGGACACTTTCAAACACACTGGAGGTATCCTGCGTGATTGAAACAATAAATAAAGCTAAAGCAAGACGAAAAATCGAAGAACCATTGATCCTGCATTCGGATCGTGGCAGCCAGTACGTATCCAATGAATACAAACGTGTTACTGCAAATATGCAGTGCAGTTATTCTAAAAAAGCTTATCCTTGGGATAATGCCTGCATCGAATCGTTCCATTCATTAATCAAACGAGAATGGCTGAACCGTTTTAAAATCCGTGATTTTGCTCATGCGTATCGACTGGTATTCGAATATCTGGAAGCTTTCTATAATACAAAACGCATTCACAGTCACTGTGATTACATGTCACCAAATGACTACGAAGAACTGTATCGTAGAGTGCAACAGGGCGAATTGCTGATGGCAAGTTAAGATGAGGAAAACCTCATTTTAACTTGTACTAAATCTTGACATAGGACCAGTAAGATGTAAAATCAAGTGTTAAAAATTATAGAAACCATTTCAAAGTAGGAGGTTTGTGTGGAAAAATTTCTTAATTATTTTAAATACATATCGCTAGTTGCAGGTATTACTCTTTTGATTTGTTTTGTATTAAGCTTTCTTTATGGATTAAGAGGTGATGTCTATTTAAAAATAGATGATAAAAATAGGAATTTAGTTTCAGATATGTGTGAAACAGAAGATATTCCTTTGAATGGAAAATTGATTCAAATAGGTTGTAAACAGGGATTAGGTGATTGGTATTTGTATCTATATTACGATGATGATAGTTCAGAACGACGTATATTAGAAGATACTATTGGATTTGAACTGCGTATGTATATTAGAGAAAATGGACAAATTGAAGGAACTAAAGGAGTAATTGTAAATTCTTTAGTAAAGGTGTCTGCATTTATTGTTGGAATATATATAATATGTGTTTTGTATCATCGGATTATAGAAAAAAGAGTTTAAACATTAGATGAAAATTGAGTTTGTCAGAGCGATAAATTCCAATTTATCTAATTGACAGTATGATACAAAAAAGAAACCTGCCCACTTTTAAATTGTGGAAAGGTTTCTTTTTTTCTATCCCTTTAACTTAATGACATTGACTGAAATAGTTCCCCGTTTCGTTCGTTTTTCGTTAACAAATTCCACCCAAAATAGAAAAGCGATGCGTAGGAAACTTTCAGTTTTCTTTTCCATATAAAACAAAAAATGATTAACAATCGGGACTGGCGGTGCACCAAAAAAGCATTGCCAGTCTTCTATTGTTAATCATCTAATCTTTTATACATTCCCTGGAAGATAATACACATCTAATTCTATTTCTGAATCATTATAATCCAATTCTACCCAATAGTCTCTAACTGAATATGCTCTATTCATCTTTTGAACAGGATAAATATCAAATGTTTCGAAATCTACCAAACAAAATGGCAGGTATTCTTCTTTTCCTTCTTCGAAATATCCTTCCAAAGAATCGGTTACCTTGTCTAAACAATCCTGACATAAATTATTTTCAATCACTGATTTATCAAATGTATCATTACTTGATTCTAATGTTACATTAGACATTCCCCTTGATGGAACTGCATTAACATAGTAATTCATTCCGGATGT
>JBGVKW010000092.1:0-50954 GCA_045123895.1 Agathobacter sp. | reverse complement strand
TGTAAATGATACTATTTAAATGTACATTTTATGGAAAATAAAAATGTACAATCCTAACGCTTATGATACCTTGTTTATGGAGGTGTTTTCCATGAACGAGGCATTGATAACGCAGCTTACAATCTTACGCTTGAGCAATTCAAAACCTAACTTTTCTGAGTTAGCAAGAATGTATGGTGTTGATCGCAGGACAGTCAAAAAGTATTATGACGGATACCAAGGCAAACCTGAACACCACAATAAACCAAGCAAACTTGATATTTATCTTGAAATCATTACTCAAAAAATTTCTATAAAAGGGACTAATGTTAAAGCTGTTTATGAGTTTATGATTTCTGAAATTGATCCAGATATTGGTTCGTATTCAAACTTTAATAAATACATCAAATCCAAAGGACTCAAACCTAAAAAGACCGATAAAGGTCATCCTAGATTTGAAACTGCTCCTGGAATCCAGGCTCAAGTAGACTGGAAAGAAGATGTATCTATTGCCAACAAATATGGCGAAATCTTCACCTTTCAGGTGTTTGATTATAAACTGGGGCATTCTAGATACTGCCACTTTACTTACAAACTTTATAAGACTAGACAGGATGTTTTTGACTGTCTGATAGCTTCTTTCAAGGCAACGGGTGGCGTGCCTAAGGAAATCTTATTTGACAACATGGCATCTGTCGTGGATTTAAAAGACAATCGTCGTCATGTAAATGACAAGATGAGAGCATTTGCAAATGACTTTGGTTTCAAAATAAAACTATGTAAACCCAGACATGCCTTCACAAAAGGCAAGGTCGAAGTAATCAATAAGTTTATCGCTTGGATGAAACCTTATGAAGGTGAATTTGAAACCGAGGAAGAACTAATTGCTATTCTTGGAAAGATTAATAAAAAAGTTAATAATTATATCTGCCAAGAGACTGGCGTTCCACCGCTTCTTTTATTTCAAAAAGAAAAGGAATACCTGCAGTCACTTCCGAATAAAAAAGTCATAGAGTCTTATATGAGCCACGATCGCCAAACCACAGTTCGTAAGGATTCCATGATATCGTACATGAACAACAAGTATTCCGTTCCATTTGAGTATATCGGAAAACCCGTAAGTTTGCGAGTGAAAACCAATAAACTTGAAATTTATTTTCAAACGGAGCTTATTGCAACGCACGATTTAAGTAACAAAAAACTTAATTATGATAAAGAGCATTACACTCAGTTGTTATCTCACTATATAGAAGATAATGATGTAGTTGCCAAAATGGCTGAAGCAAACTTAAAGCAGATGGACAACTTCCTGTAAAAAGGAGTAGAAAAATGGCAACCTATGCAAGAATTATTAATGGTCTGACTGATTTAGGTATTCATAAGATGCAGGATCATTTGGACACATACATCGAGTTGGTCAATAAAGGTGAAAAATCCTTTAGCGAAGCCCTCGAAGAACTTATTGAAATTGAACAACGAAACAATCAGGTACGAGCTGAAAATGCTTGTGTAAAAGTCGCCGGTTTTCCATTCATAAAGACAATGGAAGATTTTGAATTCGATTTTCAACCTGGTGTAAACAAAAAGGAACTTCTTGAACTGAATAAGATGGGATTTCTCGATAAAAAAGAAAACATCTTATTCGTTGGTTCAAGTGGTGTAGGCAAAACCCATCTTGCAACAGCAATAGGAATAACCTGTGCAAGAGCAAGGATTTCAACTTATTTTGTTTCTTTTGAATCATTAATAACTCAACTTAAGAAAGCACTTGTAGAAAATCGATTGGAAGCAAGATTGAAATTTTTTGCCAAGTATAAGTTATTAATTATTGATGAAATAGGATATATGCCTATCGATCAAGACTCAGCAAATCTGTTCTTCCAGTTAATTGCAAGACGATATGAACGAAATAGCACAATCATAACAACCAATACTCCATTTTCAAAATGGGGAGAAATATTTGGTTCACCAACATTGGCTAATGCAGTTTTAGATAGACTGCTTCATCATTCACAAATAGTTTCAATAAAAGGTCCGTCATATCGACTTAAAGAAAAGCGGTCCTTCTTGGAAACACAAGCTGAGGAATAAAGCATAGGAAAATGTACATTTTTATTTTCCACTTTTTGAGCATTTTTATATTGACATTTACATGCAGTACGAAATATCCACCACAATACCAAGTTCCATTTCGCATATTAGCACATATCCAAGCCTTTTCTTCTTCAACGCCTAACTTCTTGAGTTCTTTGAATTTTGTCTTGACTTTCTTCCATTGTTTCCAGTAGATTGCCCTTATTCTGTGGCGCAACCATTCATCATTACTTCGCAACATACTTTTCATATCTGCCATTCCAAAGTAATTTACCCATCCTCTGATAAACTGTGTCAGTTTCAATGCTCTGTATTCATTTCCCCATCCATTATGTCTATCAGTAAGCTCTCTGATTTTATTCTTCATTTTCTCTACTGATTTTGGATGTACTCGAAATCTGCATTTCCCTTTGTACTTGTAGAAACTATAGCCGAGATACTTGACTTTGCTGATATGTGCCACACACGTTTTAGTACGGTTTACTTTTAAGAATAGTTTTCCCTCAATATATGGCACGATGTTATTTAAGGTTCTATTCGCACTTTTCTTGCTTTTACAGAAAATCATACAATCATCTGCGTAGCGGACAAACCTGTGTCCTCTTCGTGTCAGTTCCTTATCTAACTCATTCAGCATTATGTTACTTAGAAGTGGGCTTAGTGGTCCACCTTGGGGCATACCAACCTCTGTCTTTTCAAACATTCCTCTGCTAATAACCCCAGCATTGAGATATTTGTGGACGAGCGAAATTACTCGTCCGTCTTTGACGGTTCGTGATAAGACTTCGATTAGTTTACTCTGACATACTGTGTCAAAAAATTTCTCTAAATCCATATCCACCACATATACATATCCATCGTTGACATTGGTTTGGCATTGTTTCAGTGCATCGTGTGCACCTCTGTTTGGTCGAAAACCAAAACTGTTTTCTGAAAACTGTTTCTCAAAAATCGGAGATAGTACCTGTATAATTGCTTGTTGAAACAGTCTGTCAACTACTGTTGGTACTCCCAGCTTCCTAAACTCACCTTTTGTCTCTTTGGGTATTTCTACCCTACGGACTGGATTGGGTTTATATTTTCCATCCTTAATCTTTTGGATTAGTTGCTTTTGGTTATCTCTCAGAAAGCACAGAAGTTCATCCACGCTCATTCCGTCAACACCGCCTGCTCCTTTGTTTGATTTTACTTTCTTATATGCCTTGTTAAGGTTATCTTTGTGTAAAATCTTCTCCATCAGACCATCCGTCTGAAAATCTGTGATGATGTCGTTGTTTTCAGCAATCCTTGGATGGGCGAACACTTCCGCATACTCTTTCTGTTCCGCAGATACCATTTGCAGATAGTCCTCTATATGAAGTTGTCTGTTCTTAAATCCATCTTTGGTTACATTCATTTACTCACATCTCCCAAAGTTCAGTCCTTCCCATCGTGTTTGCATCCACAATGGTACTATGACCTCTGCTGACTTCTCGCCATTCGTTGTTACTACGGATTTCATACTCTGTTTCCATCCGCTGACGAGACCTCCCTAGGTACCACACGTTTCTTTCTCTCCATCCATCTGCCACATTTACCACAGTTAATTCCGAGTAGTTATTGGACTTCAGTTTGTATTGCAACCTTATCCTTAACTGTAGCCTGATGTGATTTCTGTTCGTCAGACCAGAGATTTGCCGTCCGACTTCCTTTAGATTCCCCTCACGTTAATCATAAATATTTATGAATAGGACACCCTTGTCATTGGCTGTGTCTTTCCCACTACTAGGGCAGACTAGGGACTTTCACCCATTAGAAACGTGCGCCGCTAGGCGCACAATAAAAATAACTCCAGGTAGCGAACCTAGAGTTATTATATCGAACATTTGTTCTATTGTCAATTAGTCTCTTAATGTTTCATTAATAGGAAGTCCACTACCGTCTTTCCAATATTGCCATCCATTATTTGAACCACCAATAATAAAATCTACAGAAGCACTAGGTGAACCAAAAGTATAATTCTGTGCAAATACGTATTTGCCATCTTTAAGAATCACTATTTCCTTTTCCAACAAATCATCACGCAATTCTTTTAACGAGTCAGAGCTTGGCTCAATATCATATCTGACCTGGCTATCAGCATAAACGGTAAGCGTATTATCCTCATTAAGGTATCCTGTCGCACTGATTTCACGAGCATTCAACTTGATATCGCGCTTAGGATCCTGTCCTGTTATTACAAATGTACTTTTTACATAAGGGAATATTTCTATAATTTTATTAGCTATCTCCTGACAACGAGCAGTTATATCGTCAACAGTCCAGGCTGATTTCTTTAAAATATCCTCGTTTAATTTTAAGTGCTTAGTCGATTCCAGAACCTTTTTCTTAGCTTCAAAATCCTTATTTCCCATCTTACTATTATCAGAAGATGCCGCAAGCGTGAGGTTACCGATTCTATTCACTACTTTAATATAGTCATCAGCTTCAAGGCCTGATACCTGCTCCCAGTATTCATTTTGTGTTTGAGGCATAATATGTTCAATATTTAATGCAGACAAATCTACCGGTGCCGGATTATTATGCCCCTCTATCTTATCCAATACCCACCTGATATATGAAAGAGAATAAGCATTTGCTGTTTCAAGGTAAGTCTTAATTTGTATATCATCCGGCATAAATGTTGATTTTGCTTTTGTTTCATTTATAAGATAATAGGTACATATATCAACATATTTATCAAAACCACCTACGTTTTCAACCTGGCATTCAACATTTCTTAAATATCCAGGGAAAAATCTGGAAATAGCACTTGTATCCTGACCATTAATATAACGTCTAATAAGATATGTATTTAATATTTTCAAGACGCTTTGTGCCTGAGCCTGTGTTATTTCGTTCTTTCTTAAATGCTCCAACATACGCATTGAGAACGGTGCCGGCATGAAACTTTGCAACTTTCTGAAATCATGAAGCTGCTCTCCTAATGGATCCTTTGTTTCACTTAAATATAATCTTTCGAAGTGCTTCGCGTAATGCAATAAATCCTCTAGAATTGTAAGGTAATGAACCTCACCATCATTATCACTCCAGTATTCCTTAAAGGCAGCATACAAATCCTTCTCTGTCGTCAAAGTATATGTCTTACTAGCAAGATAGAATCGGAAGAATTCTGCCAGCTTCTTTGACTCTGGGAATATCTTTTCTAACTTGAGCCAGTAGTTTTCATAGATAGTCTCCTGCTCGTCATTAGTTCTTCTCATCATAACATAGTTTCTGATAAGATCAGCCGCAGTTAATTTTTCACCAGTTGAGTTAATACTCTCGAATATCTGCTGAGCGTCATCACCCGTATCTAATTCAATTCTAACAATATATATTTCTCTAATCGCATTAATAACAGACATTAAAGAATACTTTGATGCCAAAGCCTCAAGGTTTGTGTACAAATAATTATAATTATCCATAACCAAAGAGGTGCCCTCATAATCAGATATAATATCCTTTGCAATATATGAGTACGCATCATCATCCGAAACTGAAGGTTGCAGTCTATATTTGTACTTTGTATCAGTTGTATTATTCTCCAAATAACTCGATGTAATTGCAGATGCAATATCATCAGCTCCCTGGGCCTTCGCAATATTTCTTAACGCATAAGCAATTAAAAACATGGTAATAAGTCTTTGCTGTCCATCAACAACTTCTCTTTCTCTTACCATAAAATCTGTTTTTACAATGTTATATACAACGGTTCCTATAAAGTGCTTCTTTGTTTCGCCTTTAAGGATTCTCTCAATATCTGCAAGAAGCTGCTTAACCTGCTTATTCTTCCTCCAGGTGTAATTGCGCTGATATACCGGAATTACGTACTGAGAACCATATGCTTCTTTTATGAATTTTTCAAACAAACTCATTGGACTTGCTTCCATGTAACCACCCTCTCAACTTCTAAAATTTCTATACTATTATATCATACTAATTTCCTCATATTATTGCAATAACAATTTACTCATTTTGTGATATTATTTACTCAGTTCGTGTTATAATCCGATATATTCATATATTTTATATTCGTTTCGAGAATATCTTTACTCAAATTGAGAATTATGCTATACTATCATTCGAGGTGATAATATGAGTTTTGGAAGTCGATTAAAGAAATTAAGAAATGAAAAACATATATCGCAATCTTTGCTTGCATCTGAATTAGGAGTTTCAACTAATGCCATCTCGCAGTATGAAACCGACAAAAGATTTCCTGATCAAAAATGTATAGTTAAGATATGTCTTTTTTTTGATGTGTCCTCTGATTATTTATTTGGTCTTTCTGAAATCCCTCAACCGTCTATTGCGTTGAGTAAATTGTCTCTTAAATGTGGAGAGTATTCAGAAGCCCAAATCGCAGCCATAAATGATCTTATTGCTGCATTTAATAATTAAAAAAGTGAGGAATCATCATGATAAATATAATGCTTAGATATTTAGGAATAAAAACAAAATTACTTGATCCAATCAAAATCGCTGTAGACAATGTTACCGAACCCGATGGGAGCGTTATTGATTTATTTGCGGGTTCAAGTACAGTCGCGCAGCATTTAATGCCGCACTATACAGTCTACACAAATGACTATCAGGCATATAGTTACATTGCAGCAAAAGCACTTATCGAACACCACAGTGCCGAAACAATAGCCGCTTTGGACCTCAGCCAGGTTTTTGGGAATTATTATACTGATAACAAAACAGAATTAGAGAAAAGATTTTCTTCCCTGATCTCTGGAGAAAAAGAATTACTTGCTGATATCGGCGATACCTATTATGGGAAAACATTTGATTTATTTACTGATTATTTTAATAGATCAGCTTATGCAGGCCACACCGACAATGCGCATCCTTTATTTAAAGAATGCTTAACATATTTTTCTGCAGACGAAATTAATAAATATAGGGCAAATTCAAAGCAGTTCCCTTATGCTCTCTTCACCCTATATTATGGAAATCCATATTTTAGCATCCATCAGTGTATAGAAATTGATAGTATAAAATACTCTATAGACAAACTTCTGGAGGAGGGAAAAATCACCGAAGAAATCCACTCTATATACTTAAGTTTTCTGATTTATTGCTTAAACTTAATTGTGATAAGTGTTGGTGACCACTTCGCTCAGCCCCAGAAAATTAAACCCGTAACGGATGACCTTTCAGGGGAACGCGATACTATAAATCTTCGAGAACGCAAAAAAATAATTGGGAAAAAACGTACTCAAGTACAAGATCTGTTTAAAGAAAAGTTCGAGGATTATGTAGAAAACTACCACCCTGGCAATGTAGCAAACATGGCGTTTAATATGGACTTCAAACAATTATTGGATGATCCTCAATTTAAGACTTTGAATATTTCTACCGCCTATATCGATCCGCCATACACAAATGCTCACTATTCGCGTTTTTATCATATTCCAGAAACCTTAGTAAAGTATGACTATCCAGAAATCGAATTCTTCGGAAGGTATAGAACAGATAGATATCAATCAGGTTTTTGTATAAAGAGTCAGGCACTTGAAGAATTCCGAACACTACTTAGATTGTGTAAAGAAAACTCACTTAATGCAGTCATTAGTTATTCGGATACAGCTCAGTGTATATTGACAATCAACGACATCGAATCAGTGTGCCATGAATATTACGACAAAGAAGTTGTTATTGATAATATCGCACATATGTACAGAAACTTTGGACAGAAACCAAATAGAGTTCTTGCTAAAGAATATATTATTACTTGTAAATTTAAGGAGTGATTTTTATGAAAAAATATATGGGAAACAAAAGTAGAATCCTTCCCAATATATTTGAAGCTGCCCAATTTGCACCTGCCGGAAGCACTATCTTCGATGCTTTCTCAGGCACAACAA
This sequence comes from Agathobacter sp., assembly GCA_045123895.1. GTDB lineage: Bacteria > Bacillota > Clostridia > Lachnospirales > Lachnospiraceae > Roseburia. The sequence continues at coordinate 42,987 of JBGVKW010000092.1, read as the reverse complement.
ATGTAGGACAATTTTTCAAATCAAAAGGATATAAAATCATATCAAATGATGTAAATGCAACATCACGTTTATTGGGCCAGGTATACTTATGCCTTAATTCCATTCCATCATTTGAAACATTATTTTCCAGCAACTGCTATACTATTCAGAAATTAAAACAGTTGATAGGAAGCGATGATTTCATTGCAAAAAAGAATTTATTTATATCCTTAAATCATAATACTAACGATGAAGAATATTTAAGAAAGCACTATGACACTAACGCTTTTAATTTGCTAGTTTATCTATCCTTTTATGCCGACGAAAAAGATTACTCCAATGCCGGATACAATTATATGTTACTTGCACCAAACTTTATATGGAGAAATTTTTGCGTAAAAGGAACCAATTCGGAATACTTTAATTTAGTAAGTCAAAAGAGCATTATTTCCCAAATAGAAGCTCTCAAAAAATACGAGGCCAAAAATGGAGCAACCAAAATTACAACCAAAGCAATTAAACTACTGAACGATATATACGTTCCTCCATTCAAAATTAAAAACCTTAAAAGCGTTATTGATCTGCTTGAGAACAATATATCTGAATTAAATTCTGATGCTATAATACTAACAGTTATTCAGAAACTGTCTTCTCTTTCAAAAAGGAACAATCATATTGGCAACAGAATGTTTTTTTCAGAAGATCATGGTCATCGTATTGACACTATTAACAATTTATCCCTGCTTTGGAGAAAAGATTCATTAATAAGTGAAGACGAATATAATTTTATTCAATGTTCGCTTATTGAGGCTACTGCTCTATTTTCAAATACCAGCGCAACTTATCAGGCATTTTATAAAACTTATAGAGCAAATACACTTCAAGAATTCCGTTTAGTCTTTCCGGAAATAATTGAATCAAATTTAGAGCATACAGTATATTGCAACGACACTTTTGATATCATTTCAAAAATAGAAGAACCCTATGATATTTTGTATCTTGATCCTCCATACAATTGGAGAATTTACGATTCAAACTATCATTTATTAAATCTTCTCTCTGATTTTTATAATATTGCTGACACCATCCTCGACTACGAATCAGGAATCGCCGGTGCTGCCGGAGAAAACAGAAAACTGGTACGTGAATATACAAACTATAACAGAAGAAACACCTTTGAAGATTTGCTATTTGAATTGATACGTGCAGCCAAGTGTAAATATATTATCATAAGCTACTCAGATAGTTTAAGTAACCACAACAAAAACTCACTATCAAGTGTTGAAAAAATAGAAAACTTTCTCAAAGATAATGCATTATTTGTTGCTGATTCGTACAAAAAAATCGAAGTAGATTCAGTAAATTTTGAAAGCAGAAAAAGCGAGAAAAAAGAAGAAATACACGAATTATTATTTGTTGCAGAAAAAAAGGAATAGCCTCTCAAAGCTATTCCTCTTCTTTACTCTTCAGGTATCTGCAAACCAAATGCGTTCTGAATACATGTATATATTTCTTCCTTTTGAGCTGTTGTAAGGCTTGTAATAATAAAATCCTTCAAGGTCTCTATATCTTCTGCTCCATTTATTTTTCCAAGCCATCTCAATGATCCTGCAAAGGCATCGTTAAAATAATCTAAAAAGCCAAGCAAAAAACTCTCAGCCTCTATAATCTTTTTTCCAGTCCTAAGACCTTTCATTTTACATTTTCTTACATACTGATCCAATGCATAGAAAATAATGGTATATAGAGCATCCTTTTTTAATGCACTCGATTGAAAGTTCTTTATTCTTTTAGATATAGGACTTGTATCAACCGCCGCCTCAGTAACAAACAGATTCGTTATGGCTGCTTCATCCGGATAATTATCCTTAATATGCTGTATAAATTCATGATATAGTTCTAAGTCACCATACAGCACAACCATTTCTAAATAGACATTATCATTTGGAAATGCTCCTCTTTCTGCCAATGCAATTTGCCTTGCATAGCTAAACAAACGTCGTTTTATAAATATAGGCAAACTGGAAATAAAACCTTTTGCATTAGCAACTGTCTCTGAATCGTTATCACCTACATCCAGCAACAACAGATACAACAAAAGAGTTACAAATGCATGATCATAACCACCAAACTGCGTTCCTGCAGTCATTACAATATCACTTCTTGTAATAGCCCTTGCATCTGCCCTATTTTCCAAACTTCTAAAATTAAACGCTCTCACACGTTCATTCATCTGCTTATAGGTGGCATTATAAGTTGTTTGAGAATACATAGTATTAATATATTCTCCTACTGTTTGCAGCGATTTAATATTTGAATTTAAAACAGTAAATATACGCCTTCCATCTTTTCCTGATGCTCTAAACATTTCTACTCGATGATTATCAAGTGAAAGCGCATTATATTCTGTAACGTAGCTCATAATTCGCCTCCTCACACAATTTCCAGGTAATCACGTAAATCTTCTATATATCTATCAAGTGACAAGCCAAGTTCATAATCATTTTCCATATTCATAGAAATGACATCAATCTCATAACCGCTATTATCTTTATGGTAGTATTTTCTTGTCTGCAAAGCCTCAATATTATGTGCAACAAGCATAGAACAATAACGATCTTCAAATAACGTAATAAAATTATCATGAATATATATCTGCTGAACTATTTCATTCTTTATTGGCTCCATATGACTAAATGTCCATGTACGATTCTTCGCATCAACCAGAACAATCTGATCTGCCTCATCGCTTCCATCAGTATACTTAATAAATATCAGATCTGGTATTGCTCCTATTTCATCCTGCTTTCCGTCATCGGTCCAGTAGAACCATTTCAGTTCCTCTTTTGGCATAAACTTTTTTCTATTTTGGAAAAGAATTTCTATACGATACCCCTGCCCAGGCAAAGTTACTACTGATTCATTATTTTTTCTAGCCTTAAAAAGAGGATTATAAACAATCGCATCACATCCTATTCCCATAGAAGAAGCTAACATTTCTGAGCTTTTTCTAATCAGCCAAATTTCATATAATCTATCATCGAATTCAGGATAATGATCCAATACATCAAGCGCCTCATTTGAAGACAAATCAATTCCTTTGAACTGCAACATTTTCTCATATAGTTGGATCAAAGCCTTAAAATCATTATTTAGAATTTTCCTATTTCGATAGCGATATATTACTTTTTTCTTTAAGGACAAATAGGTTTCTTTACTTTTATAATCAATACCATACTTTCGCCTCATAACAAGCTCATTTTTCTTAAATCTATCGCAATATTTGTGTGCCAGCTTAAATGATGTTACTTTTTCATTGTTACCAAGCACCTTAAAAATATTATGATAGATTTCCTCAACTCGTCTTATAATATACAGTGTCAACTGATATTCTGGCATTTGAAAAGTAGAGTATTTAATAACTGATGGATATTCTTTAGGTGAAACTCTTTCTATATAATTCTTTGAAATATATGCTTCTATGTCTATTTCACCCTGAAACTCTTCTATAGATGTGACTTTTCGCTTTAACCTAAACGAATTCAATCCTTTTATTATTCTTTCGATTAACTTCAACATATCGCTTGTATTTGATAACATCGAAAGTAAGTACAAACAATAGTAAAATTCGTCTTTCTCATTATTCTGAGTCAGCATCGAAGTATATTCAGAGGAAGTATCAGATATGTAATCACCAGTAGAATAAAAAGTTGCTACAAGGTCTTGCGATTCTTCGAACAGTTTTTTTCGTGGAAAGTATTCTACTTTATCCATTCCTGTCCCTCCTTACAGCATTATTTTCATTCTCTCCAATTCCTTCTTACATCTCTCATAAGCATCAAAGCGATCTCTGTTTCGCTCAATAGCATCAATATCCTCAAGAGATTCACAAGCCGGAACCACAGTCATAACTAGAGCTGCATCTATGGTATCAAGTAATATTCCTTCAACTATTTCTTTTAGTTCTGTCTGATGTGCTGGATCCGTCAAGTTTCCAACTGCGTCAGCAGAAGTTTGGTTACATGCTGATGTAACATTAGCGCCAGGGAATGCATTCCAATCAACAGTTGCCATCTTAAGTTTAAAGAAATGATTAGCTAATCGTACCGAATCAATTTTATATGAAGTTCCGATCTCCAAATCTGTTCTTAAGTCATTTATCACTGAATAAATGCTTGGTATTATACAATTCTCAAATAATGGTGAGTTTTCGCATTCTTCTATATCTATAAGATTAACTGGCGTAGTCGGTAAAATACTAGCAACTGAACCAAACACATTACCACTCACCAATTGCTCCTCCTGCGCATAGTTTGATGCTTCCGGAGCACCAACATATATCCACTTGAATCTTCTAGCCAAGGCCTCCGACAATTCATTTGTAAAAGTTCGATCATACTTGTTCATATTACAAATCATTCGATATCCGTTAGGAACCTTTACTTGCAAAAAGTCATCATTGAAGCCCTTGTTATAATCCAATTTAAGAGTTTTATCATCAGAGCCCATAGCAGTAAACATCGGACCTAAGCATTCATCCATATTCGTTCTATTAAACTCATCAATGATTGTAAACGCTGTATCAAAATCTGTAGTCTCTAATCTGCTTTCATAACATTCTATGATATCATCAACGATGTAGCCATCTTTAGGTCCTATTTGTTCTCTAGTTGGTGTCACAGAGGTATCATAAGTAACTGTAATACCACCTATTACTTTTCTAACATTCCAATCACTATCTGCGGTATGAACATTACATTTTGCACCATAAAACTCAACTGGCAAAAAACTTGATATCGTTGATTTTGCTGTTCCTGGAGGGCCATACAAAATCACGTTAAACCCGGCATTAATTGCTGCAATCATACTAAGCAAAGTATTATCATCAATAAGAATTCGTCTTTTTATATTCGCTAAATGAGCGTTAAGATCTGTTAAGTAATCATTCACTATCTGTAATTTACTTTCAGCAGCACCATCAATCTCTGCTTCTGTGTATGTAGTGTATAAATCCATTTTTGAAGCCTCCTCTTCACAAAGATATACAGAGTATATTATAACAAAAATATGTACATATTTCTACCTTAAAATTCGGATTCTATATGCAGATTGCATAAATTTATATCAAAAAAGAAGAAGGAGGTAAACTATTCGCGCACGTCTTGTGCCCCATACTATTCCGGCGCACGTCTTAGACGACCACGAATTTTTTACCCCCCTCTTGAAAATCGGAGTTTTATATACATTTTTTCCTGCTAAAAACACAGGTTCATATTCTTCAAAAAGGCCCCGAAACCCGCTTAAACTGGGGCTTTGCGTGATAGCAAGCAGACAGTTTCAACATGATAAGTATTCGGAAACATATCCACACAGCACACCTTCTTCACCTCATACCCCCTAGCTGTGAAAATCTCCAAATCCCTTGCAAGTGAACTTGGCTTACATGATATGTAAACCATGTTGTCCACACCATAGGCAATTATCTTTTCAATTGCCTTAGGATGAATCCCATCCCTTGGTGGATCAAGGATAATATAATCCGGCTTCTCCTCAATCTCATCGAGAACCTTAAGCACATCACCAGCTAAGAACTTACAATTAGAAAGCCCATTTAACTTAGCATTTTCCCATGCTGCCTCCACCGCTTCTTCGATGATTTCCACTCCAACTACTTCTTTGCAGACAGGAGCCATCATCTGAGCAATTGTACCAGTTCCACTGTAAAGGTCGTAGACTGTTTTTTCATTCAATGAATTCTCATCTCCATCGAGGATGAAATCCCTGGCAGTTTCATAAAGTACTTCTGCGCCCAATGAGTTTGTCTGGAAAAATGAAAACGGAGTTATTTTGAATTTCAATCCAAGGAGTTCTTCGTAGAAGAAATCTTCACCATAAAGAATTTCTGTTCCTTCGTTTTTTACAACATCAGCAACACTGTTATTTGTCGTGTGAAGAATTCCTTTGAAGGTTCCTTTGTACTGCTGCGATAAAACAGCATATTTCCAGCCATTTAATAGTTCTTCTTCAGTAATGCCATTAGACAAAAAATCATCTGTCTGAGATGTAGTAATAAGGTCAACGAGTATCTCACCTGTCTTTGTTGCTTTTCGAACCAAAAGATGTCTGAGATATCCTTTATGTGTCAGGCGATGGAAAAATGAAATATTTTCTTTTGAAAAATAGTCAAGGGTAGCCATCAGGATAGTTCTAAAATCCTCGTCTACAATCTGACAACTTTTTACTGTAACAAGGTCATAAAAGCTTCCTCTTTTGTGCATACCAAGGGCAAGTGGACCGTCTTTGAACTCATCACCAAAAGAAAATTCCATCTTGTTTCTATATTCTGAACTTAATGGACTCCCCTTTATGCCAAGGAATTCATAACCACTTTCTTCCTCTGTTCCGATTGCATCAGAGATAAGCTTTTTTACCTGTGAAAGCTTCATATCAAGCTGCTTCTCATAAGGTACGGTCTGATATGTGCATCCACCGCAGGCTCCAAAATGAGGACATGGTTTCTCTGTCTCTAATTCTGATTTTTTGACAACGGACAAGAGTCGTCCCTCTGCTTTTTTGTGTTTTATTTTGTTTACTGCAAAGGATACCGTCTGTCCCGGAATAGAGTTTTTTACAATTACTCTTTCGCCATCCTCTGTCACAACTATTCCTTTATTTGGAAATTCAACGCGCTCCACAACGCCTTCGCCAACAAATCCTTTTTTCATGATCTTTCTCCTATATATAAAACTCAAAAATAAGGGGCTACAAACGTAGCCCCCTCTTATCAAAGATAATTTTTCTCAAAGATAATTATTTCTCTTCTTTTGTCTTTGGTGCTTCTTTAACTTCGTCAGCTAAAATATCATCATCTTCATCTTCGAAGAAATCATCGTCAAAATCATCGTCAAAGTCATCATCAAAATCATCTAAATAATCTGGTGTAAAGAATCTGTAGATTCCATATGCAGCTGCAGCAATAGCTACAATTGCTCCGATCACTGCTAAAATGATAACTGTTTTAGAAGGTTTTTTCTTTTCTTCTTCTTTTTTAAGAAGATCATTAAGCTTTGATGCGCCAATCATCTCTGTAAGTTTTGTGTCCTTAAAAATGTCTTCTACTCTACTCATAATAAAAACCACTCCTTATCACTTTTTTATTAATCTGAGTATATCATATACTTCCCATTTTTCCTATAAAAATTGCAATATTTAATTAATTTTCTTCAATTTAGCAAAAGACGCAAACATTTTTTTAGTTCCAGCTTTGTCAAAATCCACTGTAACCTCAAAATCTCTTCCACCTTCAACTATGGCTTTTACCTCACCCTGACCAAATTTCATATGAGAAACTCTATCTCCAACTTCATAATTCAAGCTACCCGCCTGAGTATTGTCGGAAGAAAAAGATTTCTGATTTGAAACCGGCGTAAAAACAGGTGTTTTTGTTCTTCTGGTACTAAATGTAGTAGTGTACTCAGTACCATATGTAGGAGTACGTCTAAAATCCTCTCTGGCTCGTCTGAAAACGCTGGTACTATTATTTCCCTCATCCCTTTGCTTTGGTTCATATATTTCTCCTGCAAGAAGTTCCTTTGGAATCTCTTTTACAAAGCGGGATACTTTTCCGTATTGTGTCTCACCTCTTACCATTCTCATTTTTGCAGATGTAATAGTCAGATGCTGTTTTGCTCTTGTAATACCTACATATGCCAGACGACGTTCTTCCTCTATTTCACTGTCAGCGTTGTCACTTGTAATCGACATATAGCTTGGGAAAAGACCATCTTCCATACCAGCCAGATAAACATTTGGAAACTCCAGACCCTTTGCGCTGTGAAGAGTCATAAGCACCACATAATCACTGTTCTCATCAAGACTGTCAATATCAGCTACAAGAGCAACTTCCTCCAGGAACCCGCTAAGAGTTGGATTTTCTTCTCCTTCTTCATAAGCAACAGCCTTACTTATAAGCTCGTTTATATTCTCAATTCTTGCTTCTGCTTCATCTGTGCCTTCAGCTTCTAATTCATCCACATATCCGGTATCTTCAATAATAGCTTTTAACAGCTTTGATACACCTTCTATTTCAGCTCTTGCTTTCATAGCCTGAATAAATAAGACAAACGGTTTAATCTTGCTTTCAGCTCTGGCTAGTCCCGGAATCTCCCCAGCCATCTTAAGAGCTGAGAAGAAATCAATTCCGTTTTCCTCAGCATACAAGGATACACGGTTAATGCTGGTTGCACCTATTCCACGTTTTGGAACATTAATAATTCTCTTTACTGCCAAGTCATCCATTCCATTATCTATTGTCTTAAGATATGCCAGCAAATCCTTTACTTCTTTTCTGGAATAGAAGTTTACTCCACCAACAATTTTGTATGGAATATTTAAGTTAATAAATTTTTCCTCGAAAAGACGTGACTGAGCATTCGTTCTGTAAAGAATTGCACAGTCTCTATATGTAGCCTCTCCATGTCGTACCTTTGCAGCAATAGACCTGGCAATATAATCAGCTTCCTCATATCCACTTTCAACCTGTTCAAAAATAATCTTTTCGCCTTCTCCGTTATCTGTCCAAAGACGCTTTTCTTTTCTTCCAATGTTGTTGGAAATAACAGCATTTGCAGCATCAAGAATATTCTGAGTTGACCTGTAATTTTGCTCAAGCTTTATCACCTTAGCATCATCAAAATGCTTCTCAAAATTCAAAATATTGTAGATGTTTGCACCTCTAAACTTATAAATAGACTGATCATCATCACCCACTACACAGAGATTTTTATATTTCATGGCAAGGAGACGAATCAACTCAAACTGTACGGTATTAGTATCCTGATACTCATCCACCATTATGTATCTGAATCTCTCCTGATAACTCTCAAGCACTTCCTTATCAAGTTTAAAAAGCTCTACTGTCTTTACAAGCAAATCATCAAAATCAAGAGCATTGTTCTGCTTTAGACTATTCTGATACTCCTTGTAAACCATAGCCTGTTTTCTTTTTGTAAAATCACCAGCAGCTCTTGTCTCAAATTCAATTGGATCAATCATCTCATCCTTTGCCGAAGAAATAACACTTAGAAACATCTTTTCTTTGTATAGCTTTGTATCAATCTCAAGTCTCTTACAGATGTCCTTCATGAGTGTTTTCTGGTCTTCAGCATCATAAATTGTAAAATTTGTAGAATATCCAAGGCGGTCAATATAGCGTCTTAATATTCTGACACAGGTAGAATGAAAGGTTGACACCCAGATACTTTCTGAACCATATCCAACCATATCATCAATACGCTCCCTCATCTCCCCGGCAGCCTTGTTAGTAAATGTTATAGCCATGATATTATATGGATTCACACCCTTTTCTTCTATAAGATATGCTGTTCTATGGGTAAGCACTCTTGTCTTTCCCGAACCAGCTCCCGCAAGAATAAGAAGCGGACCTTCTGTATGTAAAACAGCCTCTCTTTGCTGTTCATTTAGCATTTCTAAATTCATTTTTTCACTCACTTTCAATTTTTATATACAAGAATCTTGTCATCTAGTTTTTAATACTATATAATAACATCTAAGGAGAACGACATATGGAAAACGACTTTAAAGAATTTTTAGGAAACCTATTAAGACAATTAAAATCAATAGATTATGTAAAGCCATCAGATATACCAAATATCGATTTGTATATGGATCAGGTCACTACCTTTATGGACGAGCAGCTTGCGGCATCAAAACGTTATGAATCAGATAAGATTCTAACCAAGACGATGATCAACAACTATGCCAAGAATGATTTGCTTCCTCCACCGGAGAAGAAGAAATATTCAAAGGAGCATGTGCTCACTCTGATTTTCATATACTATTTCAAGAATATTCTAAGTATAAACGATATACAGTCAATCCTCAATCCTCTTACTGAAAAATACTTTGGAAATAATGAAGGATTTAATATGCTTGATGTATATAATGAAGTATTTGGACTCGAATCAGAAGAGTCACAGAAACTTTTGAAGGATCTTGGGAAAAAATACAAGATTGCCAATACAACCTTCAAGGATTTCCCAGAAGAGGACCAGAAATTCCTTCATACCTTCAGCTTTATATGTATGCTAAGTTTTGATGTGTACATCAAAAAAATGCTTATCGAAAAGCTGATTGATGAATTGAACGATGAAGCAAAAGCAGAAAAAGAAAATACAAATAATGAAAATAAACAAAAAAAGGACAAATAGCAAAACGGTATCATCTGATACCGTTTTACTATTTGTCACTATTGTCCTCTAATCATTGTCTTCGGATTTTTTACTGATTTCTCCCATTCTCTCAAAAACCATGTCATATCCATCATTTCCATAATTTAATGACCTGTTAACTCGACTAATTGTAGCTGTCGATGCTCCTGTTTTTTCTGCTATATCCAAATAGGTTTTCTGATCTCTCAACATTCTTGCAACCTCAAACCGCTGCGAAAGTGAAAGTAGTTCATTAACTGTACAAACATCTTCAAAAAAAGTGTAACAGTCTTCTCTGCTTTTGAGACATAAAATAGCGTCAAACAAATGGTCCACCGCATCTGTCTTCAGTTTCTTGCTCATCTTTTATCCCTTTCATCAACTTTCTTATAGTGAAATTTTAGCATATTAAAGTCATAAAGTAAACAGATTTCTTGCATTAAAATATATGTATGCTATAATCATCTATAAAATAAGAAATGGAGATTATTATGAGAAAAGTAGGATATTTTTTCTTTGCATTCTTACCGGTTTTAATAGCCCTTGGTATACAGTTTATTTTTTCTTTCTTCATGTTTGGAGGCACAATGCTCCTTGTGGAAATTCAAGACGGTGGAGTCTCTAGCCTAACAGATAGAATAATAAAACTTTCTCTATCAATGTCAAATCCAGATTTTTCATACTTAGTTATGATTTTTTATTCAGTTGCTGTCATTTTCTTTTTTGGAATATGGTACTACTGCCGATATGGAGGAGAATTTATTCCAAAGAAAAAAGGCACGATGAATGTAGCAATGATTTTTTCTCTTTTACTAATTGTTCCCGGAGCACAGTTTTTTACAAACTATGTGGTTTCATTTATTGATTATGTTAAGCCAGAATGGACACAACAATATGAGCGTCTCTTTTCAATGGCCGGATTTAGTAAGGTTTCTTTTCTACTATTTTTGTACGCCGTAATATTTGGACCAATTTGTGAAGAACTTATTTTCAGAGGAATCACTCTTAGATGTTTTGAGAAAGCCGTTCCATTTTGGTTTGCAAATGTATTTCAGGCATTAATATTCGGTGCTTTCCATATGAATTGGGTTCAGGGCTGCTATGCATTTTTACTTGGAATACTTCTTGGACTGGTATGTGAACTTGGTGGTTCGATACATTATTCAATAATACTTCACATACTGTTTAACTTCTGGGGTTCAGTATTATCTGGTATGCTTCCTAGCAATGAATCGTTCTATTTTTCAATAGGAATCATCCTGCTTACTGTTGTTTCACTTGTAGGTGGGTTGGCATTATTCTTCTTTGCAAGACATTTTAGAGATAAAAAGCAAAACAATATTTCACAATTTTCCTAAATAAAAAGTTCGTTTGGTTAATATTTACCAAACGAACTTTTTTATTGACTAATTACGATTTATAAAAATATAGTTACTCCGAGTAAGCTTACAACCATCATAATAACTCCAGCTAAAAGCACACCACCCATAGCTGCCAAAATGGTAGATTTAAAATCCATATCTAAAATACTTGCAGCAAGTGTTCCAGTCCATGCGCCAGTTCCCGGAATTGGAATTCCTACAAATAAGAGCAGGGCAATAAAAAGTCCCTTTCCTGCTTTTTCCTGAAGCTTCTTTCCACCCTTTTCTCCTTTCTCAAGGCATAATGTAAAGAATTTACCAATTAACGGTTTGTCGCATCCCCACTCTAGCACTTTCCTTGCAAAAAGATAAATGATTGGAACAGGAAGCATATTTCCAATAATACAAATAATAAAAGATGGTACAATCGGAAGCTGCATAACCTGCGATACCGGAATAGCTCCTCTTAACTCAAAGATTGGTACCATGGACAAAAAGAAAATCTGTAAATACTTTATACTCATAAATAATTCTCCAAAAATGATATTAATTTTTCCATCTGCTCATCTGTGCCGATAGAAATTCTAAGATACTCTTTAATTCTCTCTGGCGAATTAAAGTGTCTTACATATATTCCAGCAGTCTTTAAATCTTCAAAAAGCTTCTGACCTGAAACCTTAGGATGTCTTGCGAAGATAAAGTTGCTCATTGAATCACCAAATACAAAACCTAATCTGGCTAGTTCCTTCTTGGTCCACTCTCTTGTCTTAATTACTTTATCACAAGTCTCCTCGAAATAATTTCTATCTTCAACACAGGCACTACCAAGCTCGATAGTTATTCTGTCCATTGTGTATGAATTAAATGAGTATTTTACATCATTTAAAAACTTTATCAATACAGGATTTGCCATTGCATATCCTACCCTTGAACCCGCAAGGGATCTTGATTTTGAGAAAGTCTGAACTACGATTACATTGTCGTATTTATCAATAAGAGGTAAAGCACTCTCTCCTCCAAAATCAATATATGCCTCATCGACAACAACTATTACATCCTGATTTTCTCTTATGATTTCTTCTATCACATCAAGACCAAGCAATTCTCCTGTTGGAGCATTTGGATTTGGAAAAATAATACCACCATTTTCCCTGTTATAATCCTTGGCGTTGATTTTAAAATTATCATCAAGTGCAACTGTCTCGTATGAAATTCCAAGCATATCAGCCCAGACATCATAGAAAGAATATGTGATGTCGGGGAACAAAATTGGCTTTTTCGAATTGAAAAAAGTCATGAAAATCATGGCAAGTACATCATCCGAACCTACACCGACAAACACCTTGTCACTACTTAGTCCATAAAAATCTGCTATAGAATCAACAAGCTTTGTAACCGCCGGATCCGGATACAGACGCAAATTGTCAACGTCAAATGATTTTAACACCTCAAGTACCTTTGGAGCCGGTCCGTATGGATTCTCATTGGTATTTAACTTTATGATTTTTTTGTCTTTTGGCTGTTCACCTGGTGTATAGGGAACAACTTTTCTGACATTTTCTTCCCACTTACTCATTGTATTTCCTCACTAATAGATTCTGTTTGCTAAAATTAGTTACTACTTTACAACATTTAAGCTTCATTGTAAAGATTTCAAAACCCATAGATGAAATATCTAAACTATTTTGACATAGTTTTTCTACAGTAATCAGGAATTAACATCTTCAACAAATTTCATAAAAGCCGCACGCCCCTGTTCTGTGCATTTATACACACCTGCACATTCAAGAACCTCACGAAATACAAGTCCAATTTCCTTCTGAATTATTGAATCAATATTTTCCTCATCAATCCTGTCATATTTTTTTATAAAATTCTCTGCCCAATCTGCATGAGATGCAAGCGTATCTGTTTTTCGAAGGTCATCTCCACTTAAAATAGCTTCTTTTAACTCAGCAATCTCATCCTTTAATCTGGCTGGTAAAACAGCAAGTCCCATTACCTCTATTAAACCAATATTTTCTTTTTTGATATGATGTAAATGAGCATGAGGATGATAAACTCCCAATGGATGTTCATCTGTTGTAATGTTGTTTCGAAGAACTAAATCAAGTTCAAAATTCTCTCCTCTTTTTCTTGCAATTGGAGTGATAGTATTGTGAGGTTCCCCATCTGTCTCAGCAAAAATAAATGCAGCCACGTCTGTATAACTTCTCCATTTAACAAGAATTTTATCTGCTAAATCAATAAGTCTTCCCCTGTCTGCACATGAAATTCTAATAACAGACATTGGCCACTTTACAATTCCAGCTTTGACATCCTCATATCCGTAGAAAGAAATCTCGCTTTCAACAGAAGCTTTTTCCATCGCAAAAGTATAATGTCCGCCCTGAAAATGATCGTGACTTAAGATTGACCCTCCTACTATTGGAAGGTCTGCATTTGAACCTACGAAGTAATGAGGAAACTGCGCCACAAAATCAAGCAGTTTGGCAAATGTAGCTCTCTCAATTTTCATAGGCGTATGCTTTGCATTAAATACAATACAATGCTCATTGTAATATACATATGGTGAGTATTGAAAAAACCAGTCACTACCATTTATCTTTACAGGAATAATTCTATGATTTTGTCTTGCAGGATGATTTACCCTTCCTGCATATCCCTCATTTTCTTTACAGAGCTGGCATTTTGGATAAGCACTCTGTTTTGCATTTTTTGCTGCAGCAATTGCTTTTGGGTCTTTTTCAGGTTTAGACAAATTGATTGTCACATCAAGAGTTCCATACTCTGTATCAGTTGTCCACTTCTGGTCTTTTTTAATTCTCTGCCTTCTGATGTAATTACTGTCACAGCTTAATTTATAGAAATAGTCAGTAGCTTCAAGTGATGATTTTTCGTACAATCTGTTAAATCTTTCACGAATCTCACTTGGACTTGAAACAAGGCACCCCATGATTTTTGTGTCAAAAAGATCCTTGTACACTATGCTATTTTCTGCCATAAGTCCATTCTCGTAAGCGTACGACATCATATCTTCGAGAATATCTTCCAATTTACCTTCTGCTTCCTCCTGAGACCAGTCCGGATAAGAATTGATTTTTTCAAAGGTTGCATCCTCAATATCATCCACGTTAAAAAGTTCAAGCAGACGGTTTGTGACAAACACTTCATCATCAGCATCAACAAGTCCTGTTGAAAGTCCGTATTTTACTAATTCTAATATTCTCTCCTGAATCATTATGTACTCCTTCAATTGACAAAAGTCACATATCATCATTTCCAGTTACTAAATAAGTCTTCCTGGTCCGTCCCCGATTGAAACCACGTAAAACTCAGGTGTTTTTCCTACTTTTTCCTCATATGCCTGTGTGAGTTTGCTTTTAAATTCATCAATCGCTTCGTCTTTTACAATACTTACAGTACAGCCCCCAAATCCACCGCCTGTAATACGCGAACCAATCACCCCTGGAATTTTCCAGGCTTCTTCAACCAATACATCTACTTCCTCACAGGATGTCTCATAGTCATCTCGAAGAGACTCATGTGAAGCATTCATCAGTTTTCCAAAAGTCTCAATATCATCGTTCTTTAATGCCTCTACAGCCTTAATAGTTCTCTGATTCTCATATACAGCATGTTTTGCTCTGTCACGATTTACAACATCCTTAATGGAGGTTTTGAATTTTTCAAATTCTTCTTCGTTTAATTCACCAAGAGATTCTATTCCACAAACCTGCTGCAAATCCTTTAATGCCTGTGAGCTTTCATTTCTTCTGTCATTGTATGCAGATGTCACAAGGCTGTGTTTTACCATACTGTTTGTGACTACAATCTTTGCTCCGTCAAGCTTAACCGGTGCATACTCATATTCCAAAGTGTTACAGTCAAGAAAAATTGCGTTGTCCTTTTTTCCCATCGCAGATGCAAACTGATCCATAATTCCACAGTTACATCCGTTAAAATTATTCTCTGAATACTGACCAATCAATGCCATATCCTGATTTGTCACGTCAAAGCCGTACATATCAGAAAGCATATAGCCTGTCACCACCTCAAGAGATGCAGACGAAGAAAGACCTGAACCATTTGGAATATTTCCATAAATTGCCACGTCAAGTCCGCAATCTAACTTCATTCCCCTTCCGTCAAAAGCCCAGATTACTCCCATTGGATAGTTAGTCCACTGTCCATCAGCCTTTGGAGTTAAATCATCCAAAGATTCCTCAAGAATTCCAAGATTTTCAAAATTCATTGAGAAAAATCTTACTTTTTTATCTCCTCTTTTTCTTACAGCCATATATGTTCCAATTGTAAGTGCACATGGAAAAACATGACCTCCATTGTAATCAGTGTGCTCTCCGATTAAATTCACACGTCCTGGAGCAAAGTAAACTCTTATATCTCCATCTTCTCCAAAAAGTTCTTTGAATTTTTCTAATACTTCATTCTGAATCATTTTCCGTCTCCCTACAAATACTGTATCCTATCTAAAGTTCTTTATTAATTCTAAGGTTGGTAACATATTTCCATCGTAGTCAAACAAGGCCTGATTAGCCCACTCATTTCCACATGGTCCCTGGTCATTCATATATTTAAGCGATGCAGGAGTTGCCCATCCGGAACCTGGCACTGGTATCCACGCAGGCTCCCACCAGAAAAATCCCTTACCGTGGTTGCCATAGACGTTTTTTACTCGATTTAATAAATCTTCTGTAAAGTCAGCCTGTCCCTGAACTGTCATTGGGTAATCAATTGACTCGATAAGTTCCTTTCGTGTTGCATATCCCTTTCTATCTGAATCATCCAGCTTCTCATATGACTTATAATCTTCCATAGTATATCCCATAGAGACTTCTGCAATTATGAGATCCTTGTTGTATCTTTTTGCAATATCATTCATATTAAATTCAAGTGCATCAAGTGTTCCATGCCAGAATGGATAATATGAAAGTCCAATATAATCAAAATCCTCTCCACGACTCATATAGTTATCAAACCATCTGACATAAAGCTCGTTATTTCCACCATTATCAAGATGAATCATGATTGGAATATCAGCTTTTACGCTTCGGCATGCCTTTATTCCTGAGCTTACAAATCTTGCAATATTGTCGTAGTTTGGAACCTTACCCTCCGGCCATAAAAGTCCATTTGAAAGTTCATTTCCAACCTGAATCATTGTGACATTTACTCCCGCATCAAGCACCTTCGAAAGCGAATCAAATGTAAAATCATAAACGGCTTTCTCTAATTCCTCTACACCGAAATTTGCCCATGCTTTTGGCTTAATTTGTTTTCCAGGATCTGCCCAGAAATCACTGTAATGAAAATTAAGAAGCACTCCCATTCCAGCATCTGTAACTCTTTTTCCAATCTCAATTGTGGTATCCAAATCATTATTTCCTGCACCATATGGCTCTTTACTTTCTGATTTAGGATCATTCCATAATCTAAGACGGATTGTATCCACATCATGATTCTTCATAATTTCTAAGATATCCGTCTCTTTTCCATTTTCAAAGTATTTTGCTCCGCAGCTTTCAAGCTCAAGCAAAGTAGAAAGGTCCATTCCTTTAATAAAATCTGTCATTTTATATTCCTCTAAAATAAAAACTAAATTCTAATTTTTCTGAAACATCGATAAGACTATCCGGTTTAACAAGAGCTCCCCAGCTGTCATCTCCACCTACGCCCATCTGTTGTTTAGCCACTCTTACAACTGTATAGTGAATCGGCGGGAGTTCGTACGAATGCATCGCATTTTCTATCTCATGTGGAGAATATGGCAGTGCTGAAAAAGACATCTCTTTTCCAAAGAAAATCAATCCTCTTCCTGCTTTATTTGTAACCTTAGCATACCTTACATCACACTTATTGCCACACTCCTGGGGTACAAGATATTTCGCCATATTATCAGAAACTTTATTGGTATACACACCTAGTTTTCCGCCACATTTTCTATCCTGGTATGTCTCCATTGGTCCAAGACCATACCATGTTAATGTGTCAAGATCTGCATCCAGCTTAAACATCATTCCAAATTCAGGCATATCAGAAAGCTCCTTAACCGGTTCATATGATAGAGTCGTCTTTACTGTTCCATCACCGTACACAGTATATGACACCTGGCAACTGCTCTTGGGTGTTGTTGGCATAAAATATGTGTACGTAATTGTTACACTGCCATCATTTTCTACAACCTTCGGCGAGCTATCATCAAATCTCTTTTCTGACCTGGTTGTAAGATACATACTTGCAATCTTCCACTGTGCATATCTTTGTGGCATCATATTTCCATTGTCATTGCTTACAGGTGCTCTCCAGAAATTCGGAAGTGGAATTGTATTTGGAAACATCTCTTCTCCTGCATACACATACGAAACCATTCCCAGATTCATCCTTGAAAACAGCGCCTTAAAATTATCTCCCCGCACAAGAATATTGGCATTTCCAGTTATCACCTCTAACTCTTTATCGCAGGAATAATCAATAATTTCCTTCTTAATAACAGTCTGTCCAAAGGCCACCTCGTGTCCTCTTTTGGCCCAGCTCTTATCCTCTTTTAAGACAAAAGATACTGTGATTGCAAATTCATAGTCTCCTGCCATTGAATCAAAAATACTCTGTGGAACCTCAAATGCTTTCTCCTGCAATGGTTCTACAGCAAGCTGCATCTTTTTCTGACACACCGTCTCTCCATCTGCAAGTAAATAGATAAACGCATCATAGGCATCTGTATTTGTAAAAAGATTTTTGTTTTTTACAACAAAGCTTTTTGAATCCTTTTCAAATGAAACAGAGATATTCTGATAATTATATTTTACTTCCTGCATTTTCGGAGAAGGTTTTCTGTCTCCCCCATACACAATTCCATTTCCGGAAAAATCTCCATCAGTCGGTCTATCTCCAAAGTCTCCTCCATAGGTCAAAAATTCATTTCCATATCTGTCTTTTTTGTAAATGGACTGATCAATATAATCCCAGATAAAACCGCCCTGATACCTTGGCTCTCTGTCAGATAAATCTGTATACAGATTCATTCCCCCGCAGGAATTTCCCATGGCATGCGTATATTCACAACAGATAAATGGCTTTTCCTTATTCTCTTTTAAAAATTCCTCAATTGAAGCAACAGAAGGATACATCTGACTTTCCATATCGCTTGAGCCATTATAACTTCTGTCATTAAAGACTCCTTCATAGTGAACAAGTCTGTGTGGGTCTAATTCTCTAAAAAGATTAGACATATCAAAAATCGTTTTTCCACCAAAGGATTCATTTCCGCATGACCAGATTAAAATTGAAGGATGATTCTTGTCCCTCTGATAACATGAGTTTACCCTGTCAAGCATCATTTCTCGCCAATCCGGCTTATCCTTTGGCACTACAAAATCAAGGTCAACATATTTCTTCATATATGCTTCCCATGTTCCATGCGACTCCATATTGTTCTCTGCAATCATATAAAGGCCATATATGTCACACAGTTCATAAATTAGTGAAGCATTAGGATAGTGGCTGGTTCTTATGGCATTAATATTGTTTTTCTTCATTGTCACAATATCAAGTATTACATCTTCTGCACATGGAACTCTTCCTGAAACGGAACTAAACTCATGTCTGTTTACACCCTTAAAGACAATCCGCTTTCCGTTTAACTTCATAATTCCATCTACCAGCTCAAATCTTCTAAAGCCAAGTTTCTGGCAAATATATTCAATTTCATTGCCGCTTTCATCTATGACTGAGATTTCAAGTTCGTAAAGATTTGGAACTTCTGCACTCCATAAAAGTGGTTTATCTATATCTGTTTTAACAGTTGCCCCATCATCAAACGATGCTTCAAACCTCTTTACTTCTCTTTTTTCAAAATAATTTTCCGTACAAGATAAATCCCCAAGTTCACAAAGCGTACAGACCGCCTTTCCGCGTCCCATACCTTCCATTTTTACCTCTAGACAGCCCTTATCAAAACTGTCATTTAAGGTTGGAACAATGGACAAATCATATATATTTACCTGTGGAATAGCATATAGGAAAACATCTCTGAAAACCCCCGAAAATCTATAAAAATCCTGATCCTCACACCAACTTCCAGATGTCCATTTCCACACTCTAACAGCCAGCTTATTTTCCCCTTTGACAATAAAATCTGTCAGGTCAAAATCAGCTGGATTAAATGAATTTTCGCTATAACCAACATATCTTCCATTGAGCCAAAGTGCGAATCCACTTTCTACCCCCTGAAAAGAAATGCACACTCTTTTTCCATTAAATTCCTCTGGAATTTCAAAGTATTTTACATAGCTTGCAACAGGATTAAAAATCTCCGGAATCTCTCCCGGTTCTATGAATTCATCAGCTTCCCACGGATATGTGGTATTAGTATAAATAGGTACCCCATAACCTTCCATCTGAATATGTGCAGGCACTCGAATGTCATCCCAGATACTGCAATCAAAATCTTTTTTCTCAAATCCTTCTATTGCAAGAGACATATTTTTTGCATAGGCAAATTTCCATATTCCATTCATATCCATTCTAAGACTTGAATTTTTACCGACATATTCCTTTTTATTCTTGTAAATCACATGATCCGAGTGAGCCTTTAATCTATTCTGCTCAAAAATTTGCGGATTTTTTATTATACTAAAATCAAATATCTCCTTTTTCCCCATAGCATCATTTCCCCAACATTTTATAAATTATTTCCATCCCTTTAGTGAAGAAATATTAAAATTCAATAGCTTATGCTGATAATTTTCAGGATTTTTCTTCCACTGATAAGGTGTAACACCGACATACTTTTTAAAGTTTCTGTTAAAAGTAGAAGGTGTAATAAAACCACATTTTTGCGCAATAACCTCCATAGATTCGTTGTTTTTCCTCAAAAATTCACAAGCCTTTTGAATTCTGACGAAGTTAACATATTCTAAAGGAGGCATATTCATATAATACTCAAACAATCTTCTAAAATGAGTCTGACTTACACTACAAATATCTGCCAACTGTGATATTTTAATCACATCGTGATAGTTTTCATTTACATACTCAATGGCAGCCGATATCTGAGAAATATATGGATTTTTGTTTTCGCTGTACAGCTCCTCTTCAATTGCTATATTACTTCTCAAAAGCTCTATTACAATATTTTGAACCATAAGCGATATTGCTCTCTGATAGTACATCTTATGGGACTTAGTTTCCCTGATTACATTGTTGATACAATCTCTAAGTACAGGATTCTCATTTCCCTTTAATAATACTGCACCTTTTGAAAGCTTACTTATTGCATCATTTTGAAAAGTAACATTTCCCGGAAACATCTCCTCAATCAAGACACGTAAATCAATAAAAATGTACTCCCAATAGTTTTCACTTCCATTCTCACTTTTTGTTAGATGTGGAAAATTCTCAGGAATTATGGAAATATCATCATCGGTATATGATTTTATCTTATCATCGAGATATAATTCTCCCCTTCCATATCTGCAAATTCCAATCTCCCAAAGATTGTGAAAATGCTGTCCTTTTTCCTCTATTCCGTATCTTCTTATCCAGTTATCACCACACAACACAAGTGCAGAAGTGCCCTGTGGAATTTCATAGAATCTAAATTCTATACTTTTTCTTTTTTCTCTTACGTTTCTCCCCATAGCTATGCGCTCCCCATTTTTATCTCAGTTAGAGAAAACTCTCCAACTGAGATAAATCACTTACTATATAATTTTTAAATATCTAATCAAAATCAAACTTGTCAAATCTTTGATACATTGCCTTATATTTTTTTCTTACATCCTCATTCCCCTGAAGTACCTCTTCCTCTGTTCCTCTGAACTGGCAACGAATACAACTGTATATTCCTGTATCTTTATCATAAAACATATCAATATCAAGATCCCTCATAAAACATGATGGACATCTGTAATTTAATTTGCCTTTTCCAAGTTGAGCCATGTTGAAAATACCTCCTTGTCTGATATCTGTTTTTTATATCCTAATTTAAACATTGGTGAGAATGCATATCCTTCTTCCACATATCCTTCTGCTTCATCAGATGGTGTCATTGACACTTTTGTCTGGATTGCTGGAATAACAGCACATACTTCTGTAGCCCCATTTGATTTCATCTCACGGCATCTGTACTCATAGCTGATTTCTCCAGGTGTTGCTCCATTACATGAAAGAATAATTCCTGTCATATCTTCTGGATATTCTGTTGTTCCATAGCAGGCAGTAATATATTCATCAAGGAATACCTCTGCAGTTGGATCACTCATTTCAAGGATTTTTCTTTCAATTCTGATATTTGAAGAGCCTTCCTCAAAGTATTCTACTGTTTGAAGCTTGATTGTAACCTTGTTGAATTTAATCTCAACAGGATCAAGTGTAAGGATTCTTGTCTTCTTTCCATCAATTGTTTCTTCCGAAAAATGGCTGTGTGTTGGGCAAAGACAAAGATCCACCTCTTCTCCATTGCAGGAAAGCTTAGCAGATCTTACTGTTCCGGCTCCTGCATAGTGTGTAAAATATCCTGCTCTGTATTTTTCCTGAATAAGGAATGGATAAGATGCATCCTGTACATGCTTTGTTCCAATTCCAACCGGCCATTCAAGCTTGGCAACATAAGGACGAAGGTCAACGATTGCTCCACCCTGATCCATGTTTACGCAGGCTCTCATGTATGGGTCACAGTACCAGAAAAGCTGTTTATCTGAACCATATAAGATATCACGCCATGGTGCACATTCCGGCTCATTGTAATTGCCTGCATTTACACCCTTTTTCTCTCTGTAGTAATCAGCAAACTCTGACATTGTCATATCCACAAGCTTACCTTCCTTTTTGAGCTTGCCATAGTAAGCACATCCATCATTATACGATTTAAGTAAAAGCTCATATGGTTGCTCCCAACGTCCCATTTTGTTCATCCATCCCGGTCCCACAAACATCATGTTGTAAGCATATCCATTATTGTATTTCTCAAGGTCTCTGTACTGATCAATTAAATTGTAAAGATATGGATACTCCCATGTCTTGGTATCGTAAATCATTCCACGAAGAACATTCTGTGGATGTGTTCCAAAATTCGAACCATTTCCATCATAGCAGGCAATCAAATCTCTAGA
The DNA here is from genome assembly GCA_045123895.1 of Agathobacter sp. Classification (GTDB taxonomy): domain Bacteria; phylum Bacillota; class Clostridia; order Lachnospirales; family Lachnospiraceae; genus Roseburia. The sequence goes on along the minus strand of JBGVKW010000092.1, from coordinate 20,286 downwards.
CAGATGTGGTATTGCAACAATTCCACTATCCTCTTCCTTATTTGCTGCAGGTGCATGTGTGTTCTGCTTAGATGGAATCCACGGTGCCCATGGGCCTCCATCGAATAAAGTGTACCAGGAATTGTTACATGTATGATAAGCCTTTGGTCCTTCCTCCCAGCATGTTGCAACTGCACATTTTACTGAAGGATATTTCTCTTTTATATAATTTGTTAAATCCGCATCCATATAATAAGACCCTGTTGATTCCGGATAAAATCCAAATGCATCATGGAATTTTTCAAACACGTCATTTACAATGGCCTTTTTATCTTCCATTGAAAACATCCAGATACAAAAATCCTTTGTTTTGTACTTCTCGCGAAATTCCTCACAAGGAAGACCAAGAAGAGAAAGTGAAATCTCATCTCCATATACTTCATGATCATGTTTAGCAAGCTCAATAGCTTCTTCATTGAAAAGAGAAGCATATGTCATCTGGATTGTGCATTTTAATCCATTCTCATGTGCAATTCTCTGCTGAGTCTTAAAAATATCAAGTGACTCTGTAATTAATTTCTGATCTCCTATATCCTCTTCTTTTCCCTGACCTGTTACTGTTGCCGAATATTCAGGTACCATCTCTGGACGATGAATAATGTTTACAACAAATTTATCCATTTTTGTTTTCCCTCCAAAAAATAAAAATTGTTTTGCGCAACCGCTTGTTCTGTTCACAGTATATAATGACCATAGTATAATGTCAATGTGCAATTTCGACATTTTTCAACAAATATAATGTGCATTTTCAACAATTTTATTTTCAATACATACATTTCTGCGCAACTATTTGCGCATTTCATTATAGAATTGCAACTATTTTGTAGATTCTTTCAATACCACTTCATATGAAAGAAGTGTTTTGTCCTCTGTCTTTTCTCCATCTATCTGTGACAGAAGATTTTTACATGCTTTCATTCCAAGCTCTGTTGCATCAAATGAAAGCGATGTTATTGAAGGAATATTATTTTCCAGAATTGAACTACTATAAAATGAAGCAACTCTAATCTGCTTTGGAATACTTATCTGTTTTTCCTTTAATGCAAGAAGTGCATGTGCGCAAATCGCATCATCGAGACATACAATGCAATCCGCCTTTTTTTCCAGTGCGTCATCCACTGCCTTATCTACAAATGCTCTACTCTCAAGATTTAGAAAAATATTATCTTTCTCCAGGCTTTTCCCGTACTGATAATATGCTTCTAATACCCCTTCAATTCTTGTTTTGTTGGCAACTATATTCTCATCGCCACCAAGAAATGCAATTTTATCAAGCCCTCGCATAAGCAGGATAGATGTAAGTTCCTTGCATGCTGCTTTGTGATCATGATCAATCTGCTTAACATTTTCAATTTCTGTTGTTCCAGTAGCCACAAACGGAACTTTTTTTTCTTTTAAAAAGGCAATCTGAGGGTCATTAACCATTGTTCTAAGCAGAATCACCCCATCTACTTTTCTATTTTGTATAATCCTTTTTAATCCAGAAATGTCATTTCCGGAACTAATACAAAGTACAATATCATATTGCATAATTCCCGCTATTTCCTGAATCCCCATTATCGCTCTCTGGAAAAACGGCAAATCTACAAGAGCATAGTTTCCTGGCATAACTACGCAAATATTAAAGGTTTTAGATTGCGCAAGACTTTTTGCAATAACATTAGGCTGATAATCATATTTTTGAATATAATCAAGAACCCTTTGTCTGGTACTCTCCCCAATCCTTCCCTTACCGGAAATTGCTCTGCTTACTGTTGTTTTCGATACTCCTAGTGCATTAGCAACATCTGAAATAGTTATATTCTTATTCTCCATACGCTCCCCCTTGCTAAGAATCCAAATGTACTTTTTATAATTGTCTGATTTTTGCGCAACATTGTCAACCACATTCATATTCATACAACTTTTTCCATTCACTATTTCTCTCAAAAAAGTATATGATATACTATAAAAAACACTATTTCGTTCTTGAAATTCAACTGGAGGATAAACCATGAAACAAGATTCTATTCTTTTTGGCGCTGCTTATTATGACGAATACATGCCCTACGACAGAATTGAAACTGATTTTTCGATGATGAAAAAAGCAGGCATGAATCTGATTAGAATTGCAGAATCTACTTGGAGCACATGGGAAAAAAAGGAAGGTTGTTTTGACTTTTCACATTTGCACCGAATGCTTGACTGCGCAACAAAGTACGATATTAATGTCATTGTTGGAACACCTACTTACGCTATTCCGGCATGGCTTGCCAAAAAATATCCCAAAATAATTGCGCAAACTCATGATGGACAGCAACTATATGGGCACCGTCAAAATATGGACATTACCAATCCCGACTACCTTCACCACTCGAAAATCATAATCAAGAAGCTTCTTTTAGAAGTCAGGGATTATGATTGTGTAATCGGGTATCAGATAGACAACGAGACAAAATCTTATGATACATGCACACCTTATGCACAACAAAAGTTTGTCTGTTACCTAAAAGAGAATTTTTCTGATATAGATGAATTTAACCATGAGTTTGGACTTGATTACTGGAGCAACAGAATCGACGACTGGAACGATTTTCCTGATGTCAGAGGAACAATAAATATGAGTCTTGATGCCGAGTATAAAAAGTTCCAAAGAAAACTTGTAACAGATTTTCTAAAATGGCAGTCAGATATAATAAACGAGTATAAACGACCAGACCAGTTCATCACACACAATTTCGATTTTGAGTGGCACGGATTTTCATATGGTCTCCAGCCGGAGGTAAACCAATATGAAGCTGCAAACGCTGTCACTATTGCTGGATGTGATATATATCATCCGTCTCAGTATGATTTGAGTGGAAGAGAGATAACAGTCTGTGGAAACATTGCAAGGAGCTTAAAAAGAGATAACTATTTTGTTCTCGAAACACAAGCCAGTGGAAATCATGAATGGCTTCCTTTTCCAGGCCAGCTAAGGCTTCAGGCGTACTCTCACATCGCAAATGGTGCAAACGCCGTCGAATATTGGCACTGGCATTCCATACACAATGCAATAGAAAGCTACTGGAAGGGAGTTCTCTCACATGATTTAATGCCTAACCGTATATATAAGGAATGTTGCGTAATAGGAAATGAACTAAAGGACATTTCAAAGCGACTAATCAATCTGAAAAAGAATAACAGCTTTGCAGTTATTGCTGACAATGATTCGCTTACCGGATTAAACGAGTTTAAACTAAATAACGAAAGCGACAGTAACTACAACACAGTTTTTCGACTTTTATGTGACACTCTGTTTTTGCTCAATATTGAGTATGATATTATTCCGGCAAATCCGGATTTATTTGAAAAATACGATAACATTCTCGTCCCGGCTCTTTACAGCGCAAACGAAAATACGCTTAATGCGCTTAACCGATTTGTCGAGAATGGCGGAAACCTTGTTGTAACATTTAAGTCCGCATTTTCTGATGAACATCTTAAAATCAGACATGAGGTTATGCCCTATATTATAAACGAATGTTTAGGTATTCATTACGATGAGTTCACACTTCCTGTCGACGTAAATGTACAATACAACGGAATAACCTCGTCTGCAAAGGACTGGATGGAAATGGTCATTTGTGATACAGCAAAATCCCTTTGTGATTATGAGCATCCTTACTGGAACCGCTACTGTGCCATTTCAACAAATAACTATAAAAAAGGAAAGGCGATGTACATAGGAACTCTTATTGATGAAAATCTTCTAAAAGAAGTTTTCAAAGCATTTTTTGAGATTGGCAAAAATGAGTATAGTGCACAGTATCCTGTTGTAATCAAAAAAGGAATAAATGAATATGGAGAAAAAATTGTATATCTATTAAACTACTCTGACCAAACACAGACTGTAGAAAATGTAAACAGAGCATGCACTGAGCTTATCAGTAAAAGTAATTTTTCTCCATGCGAAAAAATATCAATTTTACCATGGAATCTTTGCATTCTTAGATATAGTGTATAGTATACAATATAAATCCGTAATAAATTATTACTGTATTACTATTGTTTGAAACGCCCATGAGTGTTATAATACTCCTCTGAAAGCAAACAATAATCGGCAAATTATTAAGGAATGAATATGGAAATGTTTAGAAAGAAATTTTGTGATTTGCTGAACCGTTACAAGCACGCTTGGATTCTTTCATATCTGATTGTGTACATGGTATGGTTTAATTATCTAGAAAGCAACATCACAACACATTTTAATGAAATACATGTTAGATTAGACGACTATATTCCATTTTGCGAGTATTTTGTACTCCCATACCTTTTATGGTTCGGATATGTTGCATGGGGAATTATATATACAGCAGTACATAACAAAACAGATTTTTACAAACTTTGCACTGTGCTATTTACAGGTATGACTATCTTTTTAATAGTATCAACAGTGTATCCGAATGGACATTATTTACGTCCTTACTATTTCAGTCACCACAATTTCTGTACATATCTTTGTGAGTGGCTGTATGCTACTGATACTCCAACAAATCTGTTTCCGAGTATTCACGTATATAACTCACTTGCAATTCATTTTGCAGTGATTAACAGTAAAGAACTAAAAAACAAGAAAACCGTACAGATTGTTTCACTCATTTTATGTATAAGCATTATTCTTTCAACAATGTTTATCAAGCAGCATTCTGTATTTGATGTTTCGACAGCACTCATACTTGGATTTCTAATGTACAACCTTGTATATATTAGAAGCTGGTCCAAATTTCCAGAAAAATCTACAGAACGTTTCAATAACAAAAAAAGACTTCCACAGGTATAACCTGTGGAAGTTTTTATGTCTCAATTCTAACATTTGTCCAAGCTAAAATGTCTTCATACACTTTTTCTTTTCCAATTTCATTTAGTATCTCATGGCGATAATCTTCATACAATTTATATGTCAAATCAAGCTTTCCTGATTTTAAAAACATATTATATACCTTCTTAACTCCAACTCCCAAATCTCCAACCGGATCGTTTGAACCTGAAATCAGAAATATTGGCAGCTTGTCAGGGATCTTGTCCACATTTTCCTGCTGACAACTAAAATATACAGCTTCAAGTAACCCCTTATAGCCATTCATTGTAAAGTTAAAAGAGCAATACGGACTGCTAACATATTTTTTCACAATTTCTACATCTCTTGTAAGATGGCTCTTTGAAAGATCCTTCCCTGTCATATCAAAGTCTTTGTATGATTTTCCGTATATAAGTTTATCATAAAGCTTACTTCTATAATGACTTCCTCTTATCTTTGACAAAAATCCAGCCACCCCAAGTCCACATTTTGCTTTTGCATTAGAAGCATAACCCGTTCCACATACAATTGCTCCTCTTAAATTCTTGTTATACTTTGCAAGATACTTTCTGAGCATATACGACCCCATACTATGCCCCAAAATAAAATACGGCTTATCCGGATTGTCCTTCTGAATAATCTCCCTTAACCGATTTATATCATCAACTAAAACATCACTTGGATTATCTTCTGTAAAATATCCATATTCCTTCTCTGATCTTACCGAACGACCATGGCCAAGATGATCATGTCCTACTACAAGATAACCGTTTTCCGTAAGAAAATTTGCAAAATCTTCGTAACGTTCAATATACTCAATCATACCATGAACAATCTGAAAAATCGCCTTATATTCCCCCGAATCCGGAATCCACTTTACCGCATGAATGTTTGTCACACCATCTTTAGACAAAAAATCAAACTCTTCTTTTCTCATTTTACTCCCATTAACTACAGATTATCCTTTACAGAAAATGTAGTTCCCCTCTCCTTTGCAACCTTAAAAACCTCTTCTAATTCCTCTGCAATCTCATTAAAATCTGAAACCTGTGTCTGCATCTCAGATTTTAAATCATCAACTCCTAGTTTATTGCGTTCCTCATATTTTAGTATGTCTTCCTGTATGTTTTTAATGGATATAACCTGTTGTCTGTATCCCTCAATAGTGTCAGGGGAAATCTCTCCACATTTTTTAATATCCTTATTTATGGAATCACTTTGTCTCATAAGTCTGTTGGTTGAGACATTACTCTCTTTGATAAGTGAAATCAAATGAGCAATTTCCTCCTGCAGCTTTGCTATTTCCTCATCAGACTCGGCTATTTCTTTTCTAAGCATCTCAATATTCTCCAGATACTGTGTAGATGCAAGTCTTATATCTTCAGCCGCATTAACAAACTGTTTTCCGCTATCACCAAGTCTGCCCGCTTCTATTGCTGCATTTAAAGCAAGAACACTCATATTCTTACTGTATTTTTCCATTTCCTGTGTAACCGCCAGATACTTTTTATTCCTGATTCTAAATGAAGTCGGCACCTCTGACATATACTTTGATGGAGATGTAAAATGTTTGTTCTCCTCCACCAAGGCACACAAATCCTCGTAAAACTTCTGTTGTCCTCTTGCAACTGCATCAAAACTCTGAAGATTTTCTTTCGCTGCCTGACCGCAGTCTAAAAGCTGACGATTCAATCTGGCAATACTTTCAATACTATTATTTGAAAAATCTATTACACATCCTATGTTTTCTTCTAACTGTAACGCAGATATTCCTGCAACTTTTTCCGATTCAGCAATCTCTTCATAGTTTGCAGTTATTCTTTCGCATTTCTGACTAAGCTTTTCAAAAAATGCGTCATCTCTTTCTATCTGCTCCTTATAATTTGATATCTCTTCAGGACTAATTTTATTTCTGTTCCCAAACACTTACTCATTCTCCTTACAAATACAAGCATTTATTTTATTTTATCACTTGTAATACTGAATTTCAAACTGTAGACTCTGAGTATTTCTAAAATTATTTATCTTTGGAGAATATACAATCGAAAGCACAATATGGTTTTCCTTCCCTTCCATTGCCCTCACTAATTCTTCTGCTCCAAAAGAGTCTCTTATATATTCCAAAAATCCATTAGCATCCCTAAAACATATTGCCGATACACTGACTTTTTGTTCATTTTCAAGCGTAAGTCGTATTACATTGCTATTTTTTCCTACAACCCAAAGCCGCTTTACTCTTAGATTTCTGTCCGCAAACACAGGTCTTGGATTATCCTTTCCAAAAGGAGCTAAGATATTTAATTCTTCAACAAGCTCCATTGTGGCATATGACACCGGCATCGGAACATCTATACTGACTTTCTGTATTAAATCCTCCTTTGTTAATGCCGTAAGCTCATTTAATCTCCTTCTGAAATTATCTATATTTTCTTCTGACATGGATAATCCTGCTGCCATTGGATGTCCACCAAATTTACTCAAAAATTCCCTGCATTTACACATTTCTTCATACATGGAATATGCCTCTATTGAACGGCCTGAGCCCTTTATTCCTTCCTCAGCTCTTGTGAGAACAAATGTTGGCTTATTGTATTTTTCGCGAATCCTACCCGCAATGATGCCGGCAATACTTTCATGAACGTCTGGTAGAAAAATAACAAGTACAGAGTCTTTGTCATAGTCGTTTTTTTCGTATATCTCGATTGCTTCCTCTACACCCTTAGTTGTCATTTCTTTTCTTTCGTTGTTCAGTGCCACCAGTTCAGATGCTATCACAGCAGCCTCATTTTCATCCTCTGTTAAAAAAAGCTTAATTGCTCTTGTGGCAGTATCAAGTCGTCCCGTAGCATTCACACAAGGTCCTAAAACAAACCCGAAATGATATGCATCAATCTCTTCTGGCACAAGGCCACATTGGAAAATCAGAGCTTTCATTCCTATGCTTTTTGTTCTATGTATTTTTTTTAGCCCCTCTTTTACAAGAATACGATTTTCTCCCTGAAGAGGCATTACATCTCCCACTGTTGCAAAGGCTACATTCTCAATAAACTCAAATGCCTCATCGTCATTTATTCCCAGTTTTCTATATAAATGAATTAACACTTTCCAGGCAACTGCTGCGCCACAAAGCTCTTTGTAGGGATATTGGCACTCCACCTGATGAGGATTTACTATTGCATCTGCCTGGCTTTTTTTATAAATTCTCTCTCCAAAGTCGTCATATGGAATAGCATGGTGGTCAGTGACAAGTACCGTCATTCCCAGCTCTTTTGCATGTGCAATCTCATCAATTGCTGCTATTCCATTATCACAGGTTATAATTGTGTCGATGCCATCCTCATACGCTTTGTCAATCAGATGCATATTTATTCCATAACCATCCTTTATACGGTCAGGAATCATATAACTCACCTGGGCGTTTGCCTTTAAAAGTCCCCTCATAAGAATATATGTGGACATTACTCCATCTATATCGTAGTCGCCTATTATTCGTATTGGCTTTTTCTTATTTATTTTGTCTATCAAAATATCTACAAGCTTATCCGAATCATGCAATAGAGCAGGGTCATTTAAATCATTAATGTCTCCCTCTAAAAAAAGTCTTATGTCCTCATCCTCTATCACATCACGGTTTCTGATAATTCTGGCTGTAACCTGATCTATGTTGTATTTTTCACCTATTTTCTTAAAGTCAGCTTTTTTTGCTGTTACCATCCATTTTTGCATCTTCTAGTACTCTACTTTCAATAGCATAAGCCCACAGGCCGGGGCTGTATATCCTGCCGCATTTCTATCCATAGCCTCAAGAATTTCAGGCATCTGACTGCAGGAGCGCCTTCCATCTCCTACCTCAATAAGAGTGCCCATTAATATACGAATCATGTTCTGCAAAAAACCGTTTCCGGTAAACACAAAAACAATATCGTTATTGCTTGCATCCCTCGTTATTTTTATATCAAAAATATTTCGAACTGTGGATTTCTTCATTTTCTTATTTCCGCAAAAGGATTTAAAATCATGTTCTCCAATGAGATAAGAAGCAGCCTTTCTCATGGCATCAATATCCAGATCATTTTCTATACTATATTTAAACTTTCTGCCAAACACATCAGGAACTATGCCGGTATGAATTGTGTAGACGTAGGTTTTTGATTTTGCATTATATCTGCTGTGAAAACGTTCTTCACATTCTTCTATTTCAAGTACTGCTATATCTGATGGCAGATGCCTGTTAAGCCATTCAAAAATTTCTTCTTTTGCAAAATGCTTAGGGAAATGAAAATTCGCCACCTGACCTCTTGCATGAACTCCCGCATCAGTCCTTCCAGAACCAATCACCTCAACCGGATGATTGCAGAGTGTAGACAGGACATGCTGAAGCTTTCCCTGAATTGTATCATCGGTAGCCTTTTGCACCTGCCATCCTTTGTATTTTGTACCGTCATATGCAACTAATATTTTATAATTAATCATTTTTCCTCTGTCCATAATATATTTTTAAAATTTTTCACTCGCATGTAGAAATGTGAAGTTCAGTATGAGTGGATATGGGCTTATGTTTTTACCCTTTTTTGACGAGTCGTGTACAAGTTATATGCTGTTATCAGCTAATGATTGCCCAGGAAAGGCTCGTTCAAGCAAAGCGCGTTTTGACTTTCCTGCGGCATAATAAACATAGCTGATAACAGCATTTACTTGTACTAGACGCAGGAAATTTAGGGCAAAAACATAAGCCCATATCCTCTCATACTGAACAATTTTTTTCTAACATGCAACCCTGTGTGAAAAATTTTCATTTATTACATTAGTTCTGCGATTCTTGTAACTGCAACATAAATCTCAGATATTTCATACCAAGTATTATAATCCACAACTCCCGTTACAGGAAGACCAAATGTGCGTTGAAATGCTTCAACTGCTTTCCTTGTATTCTCCCCATACACCCCATCTGGCGAAATTGATGGAATTGCTGAGTATGTTTTGGCTATTCTGGCAAGCTGTTGCTGCATCTGATAAACTTTGTTGCCTCGTGAGCCAACCGTCAGATTATACCCTGGCCAAGAAGCAGGGATACCGGATATTCCCTCTGCAACATTAATGTACATATTGCTTCCATAATAGTATCTGAGAATCTCAATGGCGCTGTATCCCTGGTCACCGAGGCTCTTTGAACCCCATTGCGTCATCCAGTTTGGACAGCTAACCCTCTGTCCATCACAATACTGAGTCAGAATAGGCTGTGTCACATTCGGCCTGGACAGATAATTTTCAAACATCTCATTTACTATTTTTGAAATGTTGCTATAAATATTTCTTCCATAGACAAATTTATGGTCGAATGCCGTGGATGAGGTTATGGTAAAATTGTAGCCTTTACCTCGATACCACTCCGTGTATACCCTGTTAAGTGTAAAGGACATTATCGCTAGCACATTTGCACGTATCGTCGCATCCGGCCATGTAGAATAAATCTCACTGGATGCCACGTTTTTAATATAGTCTCGGTATCTGACATAGTAATTTGCCGCCGTACTATCCGCCGGAGTTCCATCATGTACCACTACATACTCAGGAATAACCACACGACTTAACACAATTTCGCCGGTTTCACTTGGTGTCTTTATCTCAGATTCAGGAATCTTGGGTGGATATTCCCCATACAATGTATGTGCCGGGATGACGATATCTTCAACCGGATTTCCTACATTGTCAAACAAATCAAGATCCACTTCCTGTATGGAAGTCTCCCCCGGTAAAACCTCTATTCCAGAGACTGTAAAATTCCTATACCCCTCTGCTTTTACCACAATCGTAACTTCCGAATAAGGTTGTGCCTCCCCTGGTTGCATTGAATATTCAAGGGGCGGAGTCGCAACTGAAATAGTATCTGTATTTCCTGACCCATCTGTCGTAAGCTGTTCCATAACACTTTCTGGATTTCCCGTAAATGAAACTGAAACTGTGGCTCCACTTACAGGGGTTCCTAAATTTCTCTGTCTGACCCGGATTACCAGTTTTCCTTCATCTACAGATTCCTGTTGTAAAATATGCAAATCCTTCATATATTATCCTATAAATTCTTTTATTTATAATATGCACATTGTAATAAAAAAATGAATTCGTTATAATATTGATATCGAAAAAGGAGGTTTACTATGCATACATTTCAACCTTATCCAATAGATCTTGTTGAATTCAATCCATTTACAAAATTCAGTAAAGAATGGGCTTTGGTTTCAGCAGGAGACAAAACAAAACCAAATACAATGACAATTTCCTGGGGTCAGACCGGTGTAATGTGGGGAAAAAATGTCGCTATTATCGCCATAAGAGAATCCAGATACACCAAAGAATTAATTGATAAAGGAGACTTCTTTACAGTATCTTTCTTAAGTGAAGATTACAGACCAGCACTTAATTATTGTGGTGCACATTCAGGAAGAGACATCGACAAATTTGAACTTGCAGGACTTACACCTGCATTCAGACATGGTATTCCTTATCCAGACGAAGCCAACTTTGTAATTATGTGCAAAAAAATGGCGGCAATTCCATTGTCTGAAGATTTTCTTCTAGACCCGACTATCATGAAAAAATGGTATGAGGACCACGACATGCATACATTCTATATTGGTGAGATTATTGATGTGATGGCCAGATAATTTTACTCTGTATAATTGATGTGACAAACTTGTACCGCAAGGTGCATACAAAAAAGAAGTTAGAACTATATTTTATGTTCTAACTTCTTTTATTATGCAAATGTGTATTCAAGAACGCTCCAGCGTTCTTGCTGCGGAATGCGCGTCAGCTTTGCTGACATCTTCCTTTGCGCATTCCTGCAATCCGCGGTCGGCTTTTATCTGCAACCTGTACTTACTGACTCTATGGCAACGGCTCCACCACGTACAACTGAAATGTGCTTGTACTGGGATTTTAAAAGTGCCACAAGCTCGTTATTTCTATGCTCTGTCAGTTTACTCTCAAGAATCACACTGTCCTTTGATTTATCGACTACATCTACATTAAATACCTGTGCAGTCTGGAATATATCAGTAAAATCTTCCCTTGAAAGCTTTTCGATTTTTACAAATAAAATCTCCTTCATATGAAGAGGAACATCTGTTAAATCAATTACTTTGATTACCTCTACCATTCTATTTAACTGCTTTTTAATCTGCTCAAAAGTGATGTCATCAGATGTAACACAGATTGTCATTCTTGATACTGTCTCATCCTCTGTTGTTCCCACTGTAAGAGACTGAAGGTTATATGACTTTCCAGAAAAAAGACCTGAGACTTTAGCTAATACTCCCACATCATTTTCAACATATAATGCAATCCAACGATTTTTTAGTTCTGCCATGTCTTCCCCTCCTACTTCAAAATCATCTCACTCATAGGATTACCGCTCTTTACCATTGGAAGAACTATTTCATCCGTTGAGATCATAAATTCGATTAACACAGGAACACCCTTGTGCTTTTTAGCCTCAGCAAAAGCTGCATCAATGTCCTCTTCTTTTTCAACTCTGATTCCAAATCCACCATAGCTTTCAATAAGCTTTACAAAATCCGGTGTATATGGCGGACATGCTTTGTTTGGTCCCTTACATTCTGGTGGACAGCTTTTTCTTCTTCTAAGACATGTAGCTGAATATCTCTTGCCATAGAAAAGCTGCTGCATCTGTCTAACCATTCCAAGATAGTAATTATTTAATACACAGATTGTAACTCCAGCGCCCTGAACCACAGAAGTTGCAAGCTCCTGAATATTCATCTGCAATCCACCGTCACCTGTGATACATACAACGTCTTTATCCGGATTTGCAATTTTTGCACCTATTGCTGCCGGAAGACCAAATCCCATTGTACCAAGTCCACCCGATGTAAGGAATTTACTTTCCTCATCAAGTTCTATATACTGGGTAGCCCACATCTGATGCTGTCCTACGTCTGTTACATAGATTGATTTTGGATAGTTCTTGTTGATATGCTCCATAATCATCTGTGGAGATAATCCCCTGTCACGTCTCATCTCAAGAGGATTTTCTGCATCCCATTCTCTAATCTGTTTTATCCATGAAGCTGTCTTCTTCGGCTCTGCCCACTCTATAAGCTTCTCAAGTGAAAGCTTGGCATCTGCAACAACAGGTACATCAACTACTACGTTTCTTGAAATCGAAGCAGTATCTACATCAATATGTACAATCTTTGCCTTTGGAGCAAATTCATTTAAATCACCTGTGATTCTGTCGTTAAAACGTGTTCCAATAGAAAAAAGTACATCACATTCACTGACCGCTTTATTGGCTGAATATCTGCCGTGCATACCGCTGTTTCCAATATAAAGCTCATGATTCGAAGGCATCGCACCTTTTCCCATGATTGTTGTAACAACAGGCACATTTGTCTTTGTGGCAAACTCTAAAAGCTCTTTGTTTGCCTTTGCAATATTGATTCCACCACCTGCAAGAATAAGTGGTCTCTTTGCTGATTTAAGAAGCTTGTAAGCTCTTTTTAACTGTCCTACGTGAACCGAATCATTTATCTTATATCCTCTTAAGTCAACTGACTTTGGATACTCTGCCGGACCAGACGCAGTCTGGATATCCTTTGGAATATCGATAAGAACCGGTCCTGGTTTTCCAGTCTGTGCAATATGAAAAGCCATCTTGATTTTTTTACCAAGGTCTTTTCTATCACGTACTGTGACTGCGTATTTTGTGATACTGCTAGCAATACCTACAATATCCACCTCCTGGAAAGCATCGTTTCCAATGAGATTAAGCGGAACCTGTCCTGTAAAACAAACAAGTGGCACATTGTCATAATGTGCGTCAGCTAAACCTGTAACAATATTTGTGGCTCCCGGTCCACTAGTTACAAGACATACACCAACCTTACCGGTTGATTTTGCATATCCTTCTGCTTCATGTATAAGACCCTGCTCATGTCTTGGTAAAACAAGATTTATAGAGTCAGTCTTGTATAATTCATCAAATAAATCTGTAACGGTACCACCCGGGTATCCAAATATGGTATCAACCCCTTCTTCTTCAAGGGCTTTTACAAATAACTTTCTTCCTGTGATGTCCATCTCATAAACCTCTCTATTTTATCTTCTCATAGCGGTAGAAATAGAACTCTAAATCAAAATATGTCTGTTCCTCACTATCGCCTGTAATCTTCCACTCCGGCTTTTCGTCGAGATTTGGAAAATATGCATCTGCGTCGTACTCAAAATCAATCTTTGTGATATGAGCCACATCGCACTCATCTACAAGCTGTTCATATATCTTCTGACCGCCAATAACGTAAATATCTTCACTGTTATATTTCTTCAATTCCTCATGTAATTCATCTAAGGAATGGACGACTATTGCACCTTTGCCATCATAGTTTTTATTGTGTGTAAGCACAATATTTGTTCTGTTTTTAAGAGGTAATCCGTTTGGAAAACTCTCAAGCGTCTTTCTTCCCATGACGACGACTTTTCCTGTTGTTGTCTCACGGAAAAATTTCTGGTCCATTGGTATTCTCACCAACAACTGATTGTTTTTGCCAATAGCCCAATTACTATCAACTGCTGCAATTAAGTTCATAAAAAATCCTCCTATATGGCAATTGGTATATTTTTAATCTGTTCACCTGTTACATAATCTGTGATTTTAATATCATCTGTGGTGAACTGATAAAAATCTTTTATCTCCGGATTAAGCCAGAATTTTGGCGCCGGATGCTGCTCTCTTGAAATTAGTTCCTTTACAATAGGAACGTGTCTGTCATAAATATGAGCATCTGCAATGACATGCACAAGCTCTCCAACTCTCATATCACACACCTGAGCCAGCATATGAAGAAGAACTGCGTACTGACAGACATTCCAGTTATTTGCCGCCAGGACGTCCTGCGATCTCTGATTTAAAATACCATTCAATGTGAGCTTGTCATCGCCCTTTTTCTGTGTCACGTTAAAAGTCATACTGTATGCGCATGGATACAGATTCATCTCATGTAAATCCTGGTGCACATAAATATTTGTCATAATTCTTCTTGAAAAAGGCGTATGCTTTAAGTCATAAATTACTCTGTCAACCTGATCCATAAGACCTTCCTTGTACTGATGCTTCACACCAAGCTGGTATCCATAGGCTTTTCCAATACTTCCATCTTCATCAGCCCACTCATCCCAGACAGTACTCTTTAAATCATGAATATTGTTTGATTTTTTCTGCCAAATCCAAAGCAACTCATCTGTTGCGCTCTTGATATATGTCTTTCTAAGTGTGATTGCAGGAAATTCCTTTGACAAATCATATCTGTTTACCACACCAAATTTCTTTATTGTATATGCACTTGTGCCATCCTCCCAATGTGGGCGAACCAGTTCACCTTCTGTACTTGTACCATTCTCCAATATATCTTTACACATTGCTACAAAGATTTCATCTGCTTTGCTCATCTTATCCTCCCTCTAACGGACTACTGTATTCTCTCCATTTTACCCAAAAATAATTTATGGTGCAAGCACAAACATGAGTGTATTTTCATTATTCAAAAAAATAGTATGACTCTACTTTGAATAATATGTATCTAACATCCCCTGTGCATACTTCACCATATATGTGGTTCCGCCACAGTCAGCTACAAATTGATAATATTCTACAGCATCAGCTTTTTTTCCAAGATGCCATTTACAATCTGCTATATGCCTTACCACAGAAACATTGTTAAGTGATGTATCAGCTTTTCCTTTATATTTACTCATGCAAAGTTTCAAAGACTCTTCATATTGACCCTTAAAAAATAAGCATTGAATTTTTACTGTTTCACATGCTTGATTATATAATTGCAGCTGCTTTCCATTGGGCTTTTGCATATTGAACAATTCATCAGCTATCCTAAAATATTCTTCTACGTCATTCCTTCTATATGCATATGAAGCCTCTAATGCCAGTAGATAAATTGCATTTAATCCATTCATTGATTTTATCTTTTTCAAGGCCTCATATCCCTCTTCCATGTGTTCATCTGCGAACTTACCTATAAGAGCTTTCCAAAACAACAAATTTATTTTGGCTCTTTTTCCTACTATCCGTAAACAGTCAAGCTGCTTATACAATTTTATTGGATCACAATCCAATTCCAAAATACAAAATAATTCCCTTACAATTTTCTTTTTCTGTTTATACACCAATATAAGCACAACCGAATACAAAATTATTGTCAGTATAAAATTCAGCAAACTGTGTTTCTCAAATAATGTCAAAAATGTAGCACACATCAAAGTCGCTAATATCATGCTAAAAAATAGTATACACTTTTTCTTTCTAAATAATTTTATTGTTTGCTCGGCACTAATACCATAATAACAAGTATGCATTTTCTCGCTCCTCTTATATCTTTATTCCCTAACACATTCTATATCAAATAGTAGAGATTTTCCAGTTTTGATTAATAAGCTGTTGTTGTAAACCGTTGTACTAGACATTCTCATGGAAATTTTATAAGATACAAATGCACAAGAGTTATTATTTAAAAACCTAAAAATGTTATTTCATAAGGAGCCAATAAAATGATTTTTTCACTAGCCCCTATGGAAGGCCTTACCGGATACATTATCCGAAATGCCTTTCATCATCATTTTGATTATATTGACAGATACTATACGCCTTTTATTCCGGCTGCTAAAAGGATGAACTTCAAGATTAAGGCCGATATAAATCCCGACAACAATGTTGGAATTAAGCTTGTTCCACAGGCTATGTCCATTCTTGCTGATGAGATAATTGACCTTCATAATCAGCTCTTGCCATATGGATATGACGAGATAAATATCAATCTGGGCTGTCCTTCTGGAACTGTCGTTTCAAAGGGACGTGGCTCTGGAATTTTAGCTGACGCAGACAAGCTGGACAGATTTTTGGATGATGTATTTACAAAAATAGAGTTTCCGATTTCGATTAAGACAAGAATTGGTTTCAAGGATGAAGACCTGTGGCCCAAGCTTATTGATGTGTACGCAAAATATCCAATCAAGGACCTCATTATTCATCCGAGAATCCAAAAAGATTTTTATAAAAACATTCCTCGCCTCGCCGCCTTTGAACTTGCTGTAGAAAAAATTGACACAAGCCAAACCAGACTTTGTTACAACGGGGACATAACCGACTTAGAAAGTTTTACTACTATTAAAGAACGTTTTCCTTCTATTGATCATTTCATGATTGGTCGCGGTCTTTTCATGAATCCAGCGCTAATCGCAGATATAAAGGGCATCGAGATTCCAAAGGACGAGCTTCGCCAGCGAATCAGGGCTTGGCACGATGAAATTCTCGAAGGATATCTGGCAATTTTTTCTGGGGAGAAAGATGCTATGTTTAGAATGAAAGAAATCTGGATGTACCTATACCAAAGCTTCCCTGAAGACGAGAAGCTCTGGAAAAAAATCAAAAAATGTCAATCTCTGGAACAGTATAGGGCGATTGTAAACTCGATTTTTTAAGAACTAATTACTTGTTTTTCTTGGAAAGTCGATGCAGCTGGGGTCTTATTGTTATATCTGTGACAACAAGGCCCTCTCTTTGTTTTAATATATATGAAACCGCTTCTGCTACTTCTTCTGGCGATAGTGATGCCATCACATCGTCAGAAGCTTTAAAATCAGCATTTCTGTACAGATTGGTGACTGTCATGTCTGGCTCTATATTTACTACCTTCACACCGTATTTACGAGCTTCCTCAAAAAGACTTCTTGAGAAGCTGGCAAGTCCTGCTTTTGTAGCTCCATAGGCACATCCATGTGGATTTGTCTTGTCTGCTGTAACAGAAGAAATATTGATTATTGTTCCATGGTTTGCCTTCAAATCTCTAAGGAGCAGGCTTGTTATTATCATGGGCGCCTCAAGATTGGTCCTAACCATTTTTGAAATCTTTACGGTATTTAATTCTTCGTGCAAACCATAAAAACCAACTCCAGCATTATTTACCAGAAGTGTTACATCATGGTTTTTATTAATATCTTTTATTGTTTTCTCCAAAAGCTGTGTATTTGTAATGTCACATTCAATCTGGGTTATTGCCAGATTATGTGTATCGCCTGTATTCTGCTCAGCTTGTAAATTTTCTTCTCTGGAAAAATCCCGTCCGATTCCATATACTTCATATCCCAGTTCACACAATTCTTTACAAATTGCTCTTCCAATTCCCGAAGAAGCCCCTGTAACTATTGCTTTACTTGTTTCACTCATATTTCTCTATTCCTTACTTCCACAAAAAAATCTTACTACTATCAATGTACTTTACCAGTTTTTGTGTCAAATGATTTTCCATATCCACTCTTATTTTTTCAGGATACTGATAGTAGCCATCTACATTGTCATATGGAAAATTCACAATCGATGACAATGGCATGTCACGCCTCATCTTCTTTAGATAATCCTGGGATATTCTAAAGCTTCCAATACTTACATCCCACAAATCTTCTCCCTTTATTTCTGAAAAAATATCATTTATCATCTGGTCATATTCCGCTTCCCAACCTAGGCAATAAATCATCGGGTCAAAACACAGACGCACATTGAATCCATTTTCCATAGCAGCTTTTGCCGCAGCTATTCTTTTTGAGAGTGGTGCTGCAAAGTGTTCGTATTCAGACGCTATCTTTTCAGGAGACATCGTAAAAGCAAGAATAACTCTGTCACAGCTTTCATATTCCTGCCACAAATCTGTCCTTCCACTTTTGGTACGAATCTCTATCGTGAGATTCTCATGTATTTTTGTAAAATCAATCCAATCCTTTACCAGTCCAAAAAGACTTTCGCATGCCACAAGGTCTGCATCATAGGAAACACATAGATATACTGACTTCTGCTTTGACTTGTCCTTCTCTTTTTCCTCCAGCATTTTTTCCAGCTGCGCAAAGGTATCCTCAAGATTAACAAAAACAAGAATATTACTTGTAGGATACATGCCCTTCAAATAGCAGTATTCACAATCAAAAATACAGTTCATCATACATGAACAATAGTAAAAATTCTCGTTTCCGAAGCTCTGACATACCGGCGCACCCTCATAAATATTGCCATTTTCGTTGTATGCAAGAATTAGGGATTTTGCTTTTGACTGATTAAATCCGCTTTGCTTTTTTCTATTGAACACATCCTTGTAATGATCAATCATCACTATCGTACTCTGGGGAAATTTCTCAAGTATTTTCTTTGTCCTCTTATGATTGGCCACTTTTTTCTCTACATATATGTGAGAAAAATTCGCATTATAATAATCGCTGTTTGAGATTTTCAAGACAAACTTTTCCTTCCTTTTTGCTCTTGCATGGCAACAATTCTTCTGCGTACATGTCTTCTATGACATCTTCATAATTTGTATTTTCGAGAATCTGATACTTTATCAACTGTCTGAGCAAATCTGTCATGGTTTTTGAACATTTCATATCCACAGAAAGTTTTTCTACTACCTGGTCTGTTTTCTCATTAATAAGCTTTAATTCTGACATATCATTTTCTTTTGAAATTTCTATACATCTGTCAATAAAACTCTTTACCTGATGAAATGAGGCCGATATAACGTTTCTGACATCCTGCGGTCCAATTTTCTCACCAAAATCAGATACCACTTTAACAAAAACCATCTGATGAGGCCCCATAAAATTCGAAGCCGCCTGATATATTGCAGCCGCTTCCATATCGTAAATATTTTGCATTTTATCATTGCAAACAAAATCCTTTTTCTCCTCAAAAGCAGGTTTTGTCATCGAAGTCACAGAACTTACCAGACAGCCTTCACAAAAATCATTACTAAATAGCATATCAGGATAAAATGTCTTCTTAGTCTCCTTTTCTACTATTTTATTTACTAAAATCACATCACCACGTTGGTATTTTCCCGACTCATCCAAAGGCGAATCCGCTCCACAGGTTCCAAAATTAATAAGAATATCATCTTGTGAAAATTCATAATAACCACCCAAAAAGCCAACCACCGCTGCCGCATTTACCGGACCTTGTCCACAAATCACCAACTTCAGTTCTTCTCCCTCATACACATCGAATTTAATGCCATGTACTTTTTTTAACCCAAAACTACTGATAATCTCTTTTACCTCACCGATAAAAGCAGACAATATATATACCATCTTTTCTCCTACAATTACCTACATTAATTTTGTTCCACACATTGGACAGAACACCGGATTATCACATCCCGACAAATCCACTCCACATTTATAGCACCTTAGAGGTCTTGAAATATTCTGAATGGGACGTGGTTTTCCACAATAATTACAAAAATTAGAATTGTTCTCTTTTCCACAACTACAAGACCAGCTACCATTTTCAAATTTCTGTGATGGTATCAGTATCTCTCTCATCTCTATATCTGAATCACATACTTTTTCCAACTGAATAA
>JBGVKW010000091.1:0-8142 GCA_045123895.1 Agathobacter sp. | reverse complement strand
TGAACGAAGTCACAAGTGCTTCAAGAGTGGTGACGCACACCTCTATCTATTACAGGATAATTGTGAAATAGGAATAAAAGAAAAGCAATAGATAGAAAAAGACTGCTTTGATTCCTATGTGTTTAGCATACCAGAGTGGTAGTAATGCTAAATTAAATGAATTAAGAGATTCGTTGCCCAATAAATATCAAGTCGTAGATAGTTATGGCAATAAAATTGGAAATGTTGCGTACTCAACATCTGATATAGAGGGTTATTCAATAGAAGAACTCAAATCATTCAGCAAGTATGGAAGTAAAGGGAAAAATGGTATTAAGAATCCAGTGGATGGATGGGTTTCGTCAGTGGATAATCCTGCGTATAGTAAAGATGTATTAAAGATAAATTCTGATAACGAGATAGATATTATCAATGGATATCTTAGAAATAATGATACAGAGTATAAAATTATAGAGCAATATAATCAAATTCTTGGGGGGAATTATGAGGCAAGAGGGAAAATTACTATTGTATCAGAAAGAGAAATATGTCCAAGTTGCGATAATGTAATAAAGGCATTTAGTAAAGATTATGCTAATATAGAGATTACATTGACTGATGGAACAGGAAAAACTTATATTGTTAAAAATGGAGTAGTTCAGTAGAAAGGAGATTACTATGGAAATATGTCAATATGAATTTCAATTTCAGAATGAATTTATGGGAATAATAGAAAGAAGAATAGGTGATTTACTAGGTATTTCTATAACTCAAGAGAACATGGTTAGAATTGATATAGAAAAACAAAGCTTTATTATGAGAAAAAAGAGTTCAAATAATTTTATGTTATTTTCGGCAAATCAAGCGAGTTATGTATATTTATTAATTATAAGGTGTGAAAAAAATATGAAGAAAAGTTAAGGCAGATATTGTTGGAGATATGTGATGATATTGAAGAGGATTATGATGAGAATCATAGAAGAGAAGTAAAAGATGTATTTTCAGAAACAAATAATAGGTTCTCAAAATTAGAAGAAAAATATAAAATAGTGGAGCGGTTTAGTATAGTATAAAAAATGAATGAAGTAAACAAAAATTTATTTATGGTTATACTTTCGGACTTTCAACAACCTTAAAACTCTTGCACGTTTATTAATTAACCATCGTGGATGCCCAGAAGCAATTAAGAATCCATGATGTTAATTAATAGATGCTAGCGAAATTTTGCCAAGTTGGGTATACGGACGAACATAGCGAATTTAATATGCTGATATAACGCACTCTTAGCAACATAAAAATGTTGCGAAAGGGTGCGTTTTTTTGTGAAAGTTTACTATAAACGGTAAGGGTTTTTTATTAAATTAAGTCTTACAAACGGTATTTCAGACATAAAAATTGTTCTAAAAAGCGGTAATCCAAAGGAAGATGTTCTTCATTTTGGCGGTAGTGGAATGAGACGTATTTTTGTATATTTTGAATAATGCATTTAGAGCAAAGTGTCGGACAAAGTTTTCAGACTATGCTGGAAACCCATACAGTATCAGCATTTCCGCTAATGTGGAGAAATATAGTTGTTCCACAGAACTGATGTTTTGATAAGTGTTTGGAAACTTTATATTATCGGATTTTACGTAAGAATGTCGAACCCTGCATTATTATTTCGATACGAGGTTTTATGTTAATTTTCTTCATATTGTGGTAGTGGCTTCTGCTTGCGGAACCAGACGAGAAGACCTTGGGAAAATTATGATAAATTCTTTTGTGGAACGGGATGGAATGCTTTTTGTAAAAATTGAAGGCTCTAAGGGGGGAAGGGATAGAATTGCAACTGTACTTCCTTCAAAGGCGCAAGAAATAGAAGAATTACTGGAAAGCATGAAGCAAGAGGGAAAATCTTGTTTAATAGAAGGTATTTGTGATGTCATAATAATGGATGAATAACTATATTTATGATGATTCTAATAAGATTTTATAAGGCGTGGATTATGTGATGAAGAAACAGAAGGAAATTATTAAATTATTTAAAGAAGAATGGGTCACAAAAGATATTCACAAGGGACACGTTTTTAATTATGATGGAATTGTAAATGATGAGTATTGGAATGATGAAAATAATAAAAAAGTATTATTTTTTTTAAAAGAGGCACACCAAGGTAATCGAAGCCGTGAAGAGTATGGAAATGATATATTTGATTTAGTCGGTTGGCTTGATGGTACTGTATATAAGATGTGGAAGAAAGTAGCTATATGGGTATCTGCAATTGAGAATACTACAATTTCGAATATAAAAGAGTATGATGAAAATAGAATATCCGAAGTAGAACAAGATTTAATTAGAAAAATTGCCGTTGTAAATGTAAAGAAAAGTAATGGAAAAACTAATTCTGATGGGGAGGAGTTAGTAAAATATGCAAATGAAGATAAAGAACTACTGCTTAAAGAGATTGAAATGATAAAACCTAAAATAATTATTTGCGGAAATAATGTTAGGTTGTTAAATATAGTGTTTGATGGTGCATTGGATATGGAAAAATTGTATAAACACCACTATGTGATACATAATGGATATATAATAATAGATTATTATCATCCCGCATGTCATTATCCTAATTTTGTGAATTATTATGCTATTGCAAGTTTATATCAACAAGCATTAAAGAGTATAAAATAAGAGGGGGTAAATAAAATGAGCTTTTGTCCAAAATGTAGAAAATGAGACATTTATTGATGTATTTGTTGCGAATTCTACGGCTTTAAACAAGGATGAAATAGTTGAATTTTATAATATATCATTAGGAAATTTGCTCGAAAAAATTCGTAGTGTAGAAAATTTTAAGGAATATTTTTCGGGGGAGAAAGCAACTAAAATTGCAAATGATATGTATGTAAAGCTGTTAGATTTACTGGGAAAGAATGTGACTAAAAAACTTGAAGTAGAATTCGGTGGATATAAAAAGGATAGTTTTCAATTGATTACGGAGATAGGATATGAAAAATTCTATCTTCCGCGTTATATGGTTTTTCATTCAGTATGTTGTAAAAGCTTCGCATGGAAGAATTATATGAAAGACTTTGACAAAAATACCATTGAAGGGGTACGACAGTATTTATTACGAGAACTTGCTAAAGAAATGACAGAAGATGTTGATAGAAAAGAAATTGTACAGTTGAAAAGCGGAAATCACGTCTGTATTTGGAGAAAACAAAATATTTTATGCATGCTTGCATTGGATTGTTCCGCTATCGTTTCTGTAGAACAAAAAAATGAATTAAAAGAGCTTGCATATAAAGAAATTGCAATTGATGATATTGAATACTTTAAAGTTAAGGGAGAATATCATAGAGACCAAAAAATTTCTGGCGGCGGAACAAATGTATTTTTATCACAAGCGACTGTTTCAAGAGGAAACTACACAAATGAAATAAAGAGTGAAACTGTTGTTACAGATACAAGATATGTAGTTTTACATACTGTAGCGAATGATTATAATTTTACTTTTGAAAGCTTGGATGGATTTAAGGATATAATTCCAGAAAAAGATGATGATATTGTTTCGCAAATTAAGAAGCAGAATATTGTTAATGAAGTTATGTCCGTAGGAGTGCAAGTAGCAAAAGAAGAAAGGCAGACGGAAAGAGAGACCAAGGCTGATAATAGTGTAGAGGAAATTTTAAAATATAAGCAGTTGCTTGATAGTGGAATACTTACGCAAGAAGAATTTGATGCAAAGAAAAAGCAAATTTTAGGAATATAAAATATATTGAAGAGAAGAAAGATACTGTTCAAAATGTTCAGTATCTTTTTCTTTACTTTTGTATCAAGTAGTGAATCTTAAGACTGTCCTGATAATTTTCCAACATATTTAATTACGGTTTGTTTGATTTCATCTGTGGAATCACTCATATCGTTTTCCAGCCATTGCATTACCACATTCCAGGCAGCACCAATATTTACAGCAATAATATATCTTAGTTCCTGCTCTGTGAAGCTAGAGAAAAAGGGATCATTTGGATCAATAAGCTGACTGTGAAATATCGGAATCAGGTGATTCCAGTGTTGCAGGAATAAGTACATTAATTGGTGGTCACGGAGCAATATGATAAATTCCTTGTTATTGGTACAGAAATTCAAAATAACATCCAATAGACTTTCCAATTTAAAGCCAGGCACTTCTTGAAAAGAAACAGAATAGTCGTGAATAAGCGAGTCGATATAAGTATTTAGGACATCATCCTTGGAAGAAAAGTTGCGATAAAAGGTTTTGCGCGCAACCTGTGATTCAAGGATGATTTCTTTTACTGTTATTTCAGAATAGGGATGCTTTTTCATTAATTCTAAGAGTGCGGTTGTTATCTCATTTTTCGAACGAACAGCACTAGGGTGTGTAGATGGATTCATAAAATGGCCTTTCTGACACTTTCTTGCATAATTGTGTCACTTAATGCAAATAAATTGATTTTTTCATATTGTTATCATATCATACATCATAAAAATGACACAAGTGTGTCGGATAATTAGGGAGGATATGAAATGAAAGAATTGATTTGGTTATTTCCTATTTTGTTTATTGTGCATGATATGGAAGAAATAATGGGGATGCAGATATGGCTGGACAAAAATAGGACCATATTAAGAGAAAAGTATCCTATGATTTGCAAAAAGTATAGAAATTACAGTACTGAGGGAATGACTGCCGCGGTGATGGAAGAGATGGTGATTTGTCTGGCAGCTTGTATGTTTTCAAGATTTACTGGAATCTATGAAGTGTGGCTTGGAATGTATGCAGCCTATTTGATACACTTATTTATTCATATTGGTCAGAGTATTATGTTTAAGCAATACATACCGGCACTCATTACCAGCATTCTTTGCATTCCGATTGGTGTTTGGGTGCTTGTGACCAGTACAGAGTTGCTTCAATACGGAGTGCTTAAGGTGGTTATATTAAGTATAATTGGCCTTGTGGTAATAGTGGCAAATCTGATACTGGCACATAAGATAATTCGTGCGTTTACAGTTAAGTATATGAACTAAAAAGTGCTAGTGCCTGGTAGTCGAAATGCCGGCCACAGATATTTTGCCACCTATAGAAATTATTCAAACGGGAGATAATGTACCTGAAAATGGAATGTCGGAGATGTTAGGTTCAACTGAGGTACTAGAAGCGAAATTAGCGCAAGGAAGCGATTCAACAATAGAAACGATGGCGATTTCATATTTAGAAGATGTATTAGAGTCGACAGAAAAGCTTGATGACATACAACATACTCGAGTACAGCAGGAAATTACTGTATTTCAGGTATATGATGATTTTAAAATAATTGTTAATATTATGTCCTATATATTATGAAAAGAAAGAAAAAGAAGCGGCTATTGAAAAATGCCAGGAGAATTATATAAGTATATTAAATATGCTTAATGTATATTCTGGAACAAATGAAATGTATGAGGAAAATAATTTTTCCATTCGTAGAGAAATACTTTGTTTAGATGAAAATGCTTTAGATGTTGAGATGATTAATCAGGAAACTGGCGAGGCAAATGTAGGATTTATGCATAGTGTAAAAGAGGATGAGGCTGAGCAGTTAGGTGGTTTAGTCCGTATATATGAACAAGTAAAAGATAATTATCTCGAAAAAGTATCCAAGGTCTACGACAAATACCTCGAAGTAAATGGAGAAAAGTACGCTGGAAAAGAAAAGTATCAGCTCAACTATGAAGACTGTTTAGCTTTGGAAGAATATTTTGAAGAAGAACCAGATGATTTATTAGAATTCACATTGGAAAAAACAGGGACGGATGAAGTATTATTAACTGTGATTGAATCAGAGTATCCGGGTTTGGAAAAAGGGGATACAGTTTTGTTCGAAAAATTTGCTGGATAGATTGTTTTTTAACACATTAAATGATGCTTCATTTTGCACATTAAACGGTGCTGTTTTGGCATTGCTTCAAGAAAGAATGTCACTTTATTTTATGCCGATTTATCAGATTAATTGTGCCTCATCCAAATAAAGTGAATGAGGCTGGTATAGCATTTCAGACAACAATGGCAGTTCTTCATAAAATTGGTACCTTGCACCAATGTTGCTGATACCTGTCCCATGGCAGTAATGAGTGCGTCTACTCGGCCTAATAAGCCGGAGTTTTAGTATAGTTACTGATTTACCTGAAATTAATGCTTAATTATTTGTATTATGTTACAATGAAAACAAAAACAATCAAATAGTGTAATTGTTGAGGTGATAAAAGACATGGGAATATATTTGCGACGAAATGAGGGAAGTGTATGAGGATAAGATTGATTATTCCAAAATGATAAATGCAGTACTTATGAGTGTTTATCAGATTTCCAATATCCCGTTCGTCATCATCATAGATGAGTGGGACTGTGTAATAAGAAACAGTGATAATGAAGAGATAGTGCATAAGTATCTGCAATTTCTCCACTCATTATTTAAGTCAGAAGAATCAAAATCATTCTTAGCTTTGGCTTATATCACAGGTATTTTACCTATTAAGAAGATTAAAGATGAGTCGGCGCTTAATAACTTTAGGGAATATACTATGCTCGATTCCTATCCGATAACAGAATACTATGGTTTTAACGAGGAAGAAGTAGAAGCACTTTGCAGGGAAAATGATATGGATTTTGAATCGACAAAGGCATGGTATAATGGATATCTGATTGATGGAAAACATATGTATAATCCGAATTCTGTAGCAATAGCCATGGACAGACACAGATTCGATTCATATTGGAAAAACACTTCATCATTTGCCTCAATTAACACCTTTATTACAATGAACTATGCAGGTCTTAAAGATGATATCATGACGATGCTTGCCGGTGGTATGGTAATGGTTGAAACGGATGCATTCCAAAATGATTTATCAGAGATACATTCTAAGGATGATGCATTAACAGCACTTATTCATCTGGGCTATCTTGCATATGATGCAGAAAGAAAAAGTGCACACGATACCTATACATCTGTCCTTAAATACAATGACGAGAACTCATTAAGCGGTGTACTTACCATGGCATACTTTACTGCCCCGGCATATTATAATATTGTTCGTGAGATGCCTTCGGGCAAGGGCTTTGCGGACTTTGTATTTATTCCAAGAGCCAATGCGGGAAAAAGGCCTGCCATGGTGGTGGAACTTAAGTATAATAAATCAGCGGATACAGCTATTAAGCAGATTAAAGAAAAGAGATATCAGGGGGTATTAGTCGGGTATAGTGATAAGATTCTTTTAGTCGGAATTAACTATGATGCAGAGGGGAATGACAAGAAGCATACATGTGTGATAGAGGAATGGGGATAAAGTAATAATCATTACTGTAAATACGACATTGGTACCAGGCACCGTTCGAGAAGTAAGAACGGTAAATTCAGAGTGAAGAGGAATATTACATCAACTTCCTTAATTATATTAAGAATCACGTCGAGAACGAGGATTCTTTTCCATACTATGCCTTAGAGCATAAAGTAGATGATGTGTCATCAGTAGTTGCAGATGATTTTATTGATGCGCTTATGAGAATAAAAGGCAAGCTTGACTCCCTTGAGAATATGCCGGAAACAACAGAAGAAGAGCCATATTACTACGCAGCAAAGTTCAATGTAGTGCGTTATCTTATGGAGAATAAAAAATACTACGAGGCCCGCGAAAAGATGAGTGAACTTGTCGAGGTATACGACCAGGATGAGAGAGTTGAAGCTCTTTACAGAGAGGCAAGTGCGGCCATGATAGAAGAAAATCCTAATGGATTTAATTATATAGTGAGAGGACTCTACTATTTAAGAGCCATGGATATTGATGAGGCAATTGCTGATTTTGAAGCCGCAATTGAGGATGATGAGAATGACATTGCAGCGTGGAATGACTTAGGCTGCTGTTATTTGTACAGGGGACAATACGAAAAAGCTAAAGAATTATATGAGGAAACCCTAAGAAGGGCTCCAATGTGTATTGAAGCAAGAAATAAATTGGAGAGATTAAACAAAGGAGTTTAGGATAATGATAATAGGAATTGATTTGGGAACAACCAACAGCCTTGTAGCGTATTATACGAATGAAGGACCAAAAATAATTCCCAACCGTTTAGGGAAAAATCTTACCCCTTCAGTTGTAAGCATAGATGAAAATGACCA
>JBGVKW010000090.1:0-3124 GCA_045123895.1 Agathobacter sp. | reverse complement strand
ACTTTTCCCATATTGGCTGCCACAAGCATTATCTGATAATCATGAATTACCTCATCATTATCAGTCTCTAAAAATACTCTTTTTACTTCTTCATTAAAGCAGTATGTACAGCCCTGGAGTATATTTCCATATATCAGTTTATTAAAGCTTATTCTTTTTAGTCTCTTTTTGGCTTTTAATACAAACTTGTTTATGCCGTAGTCTGACTTGTTTTCTATTTTTTTATCTTCTGAATCTATCAGGTTAAAATTGCTACATACCGCCTGACATTTTTCCTGTTTCATTACTTGAGTCAGAACTCTTGTTTTATTTTTCGCCCAAATGTCGTCCTGGTCTGCTAAAAATATCAGATTTCCTTTTGTAAGGGAAATTGATTTTCTAAAGTTCTTTACGTAGCCTAAGTTTGTCTCGTTGACGTAGAGCTTTATTCTCTTATCCGGTATGCCTTTTATGATGTTTACAGTTTCATCAGACGAGTTATCATCACATATTATAAGCTCATCAATGGCAAGCTCCTGATTTAATATGGATTCTATCTGTTTTTTTACATATTTTTGTCCGTTATATGTTGTCATTGCAACAGAAATCATTCAGACACCTCGCTTTTTAAGTATGCAAGCAGCTCTTCTCTCGCCTTTACATGATGCTCTAACATAAATGTGAGCTTTTGGATTTTATTGCCTGTTCTGTTATTGAACGAAGCACCTTCCTCATGTCTTATTGCTATCTTTGGCGAATATAGCGTCTTATAATTTTTCTTTTTACATCTGTAATACAAAAATACTTCCTCTTCATAGAGGAATGGTTCCGGGTCAAAGGCTTTTTCTTCTTTTTCTATAAATGGTTTTGAAAAAATAAGACAGGAGCCCTGCAACCCAACATTTTCATACTGCATTTTGTAATTGAGATTGTCTTTTCCTCTTAGTTTTGAATATATGCCTCTTATTACCTTGCTGTGTGAGCAGAGCATATTTTTAAAAGCATGTATCTTTAATCTCCTGCTAAAGGCTTTTGGTTTTGCCAGATAATTTTTGTATTCTGCTATTTCGTGCTCTAACTGCGGTACAGTTATCCCTGTTTTAAACAGTGGATTCTGATGCTCCCTGTGTCTTGGTATATACACATCAGGTCCTAATACATGAAACGATTTTTCCTGGTAGAGTTCGTCTATTTTTTGTTCGAAGTCTTCCTGATAGAATACAACGTCATTGTTGGTGACTATTATATAGTCCGGGTTAAATGTTTTCGCTAACTTATATCCTTCATTGTTTCCCTTCGAAAACCCTAAATTTTGTGGCAGTATCAGGAAATGACATTTAGTTTCCTTACTGTATTTTTCTTTTAACTTCTCTCCGCTATTGTCACCTGAACCGTTGTCTACGACGATTATCTCGCTTTGACTGGCTGTATTATTAAGCAGTGACTCTATGCACTTTTCGGTGTCACGTATATTTTTATAATGCAATATCACATAACAACACTTCATTTTATTTTCCTCGCTTTAATCGCTCTTTGATTTTTGAAACAGTTGTTTTTATTCCGTTTCGCTTTAGGTAATCACGCACTCTTTTTAACATTCCGGATATGACGCCTATCTGGCACCATATTCTTTTTAATATGCCTATCTTTTTTAGGTACTGGCTCCAGGATACTATAATCTCCTCTGGTATGTTATATGCTCTTAAGCTGTCTTTTACGCTTTCAAGCTGCGCTTGGTCCGGCACTACAATGTATTGGTATGGAACAAATTTCACCCAGTCCGGAGTTAGTATTATTCTATAGTTTGCCTTTAGAAATTTGATTTCTTCTGTCAGGGTCAGATAGGCTCTTACATTGGCTTTTGCCACGATAAAGGTGGATAAATTGCCCGGGTCTGGGAAAATACATTCCTTTCCTCTTACGCCATCCATCCATAAGATAATAGGCTTTAATAATTTTCTCTCACGGTTTTTTCTTTCGAGATTGTAGTATTTAAGAGCCATCTCGCAACCGGTATTTCTGTTTAATACCCATAGTGGAACGTTTGACAATTCCTGATATTTTATTTTTGTTGTCTTTTGGTCACAATAGGATAAATCTATTGGTTTTTCTATTACCTCAGCTGATTCATAGCCGCCAAAGGACGCAGTTATTGTTGCATCATGCATATCTGTTCCTTTTTCAATTATTGACATCTGATTTGTTCGCTGAGCTGTTTCGAAATTGTTTTCGAGAGTCGAGATATCTCTTACTGTATAGCAGCTTGTCTTACTTACAAGCTGAAGTTCACTTATGGAGCGATAATGTGCAAGCTTTAT
Organism: Agathobacter sp.; assembly: GCA_045123895.1. Taxonomy (GTDB): domain Bacteria; phylum Bacillota; class Clostridia; order Lachnospirales; family Lachnospiraceae; genus Roseburia. The sequence continues at coordinate 827 of JBGVKW010000090.1, read as the reverse complement.
GTGGTCTATCTCATCAACAGTGATATTTGAATTGCCATATACACTGTGATGTCCCATCGTCATGGTAAGCTTTTTTTCTCTGTAGTATTTTGCCGGGATAATCACCTTTGTCACCGGTGTTCCATCTGAATAATTCCATGGCGCCTCTTTCAAGCAGTGCTTCATTTTCTGTGGAACAAATCCGATACTCTGGTCATCCTTTTCTGTCATGACATACCACTGCCAGTGTATATAGTATATTCTGTCAAGGGACAGGCTTTCTAAGGCTTCTCTTGGATTCTTGTCTGCTGTTAAAAATTCGTCTGCATCTAATGGAATTATAATATCCGGCTTTTTTTCCTTTATGATTAAGTCAAGGTATTTGTTGTCTAAGCGAAACTGATTATATGCCTCTAATGACTCATCATATACAGTTATTTTATAGCCTTCTTCTTTTAAGTTTCGAACAATAGGAATTGTATTGTCTGTACAGCCATTATCGATTATCACCATCTCGTCTACAAAATTTGAGTTGTACCTTATAAATGACTCGATTATCTCGGCCTCGTTATTGACCATGGTAAAGCTTATTATTTTCATTTAGGAAACCCCTATCTATTCTTTATATGTTTATCTCTTTTATCTACTACGACACTTTTCGGCGGAACATCCTTTGTGATAAGACTTCCCGCTCCGATTACAGAGCCTTTTCCAATTGTGACTCCATCTAATATTATACAGTTACTTCCTATCCAGCAGTCATCCTCTATCGTTATTCCTTTTTGGGCTACGCCCTGACTCTTTATGGTTTCATCCGAGTCTTCAAACACGTGGTTTTCTGCAAACAG
>JBGVKW010000089.1:0-51432 GCA_045123895.1 Agathobacter sp. | reverse complement strand
CTCAACTTCTGTTACATTACCGCCGGCACGTTTGATGTACTCTTTTGCCTTCTCAACAGCGGCTGTTCTCGCATCATCTTCGATCTTTGCACTAACAACGAATGCTAACTCATATTTGTTCATGCGAATTTACCTCCTTTTGGTCTCTGGCTCAAGGGCTTGCCCCTGAACAAGGAATTTTAATATACCACGAAAACAGATGATACCATGATTTCACCTTTTCCGCAATAGTTTTTTGAAATTTCTTGTACAAAATTTTATTTCATCGAACTTTCCACTTGTATTTTGGTTTTCAGGGTGATACAGGAATGCATCTGGTTCCTCCAATTTTCTCTATTTTTGACGAGTCGTGCACAAGTTATATGCTGATTATCAGCTTATAATTGTCCAGGAAAGCCTCGTTCAAGCGTAGCGCGTTTTGGCTTTCCTATACTACCCTGTTCCACAATACAACCATATGTGGAAAGTTTACCTTAATTATTTTGTAAGTCAGCTTTTTTTGTCAAACCTCTGTCATTTTTCTCAACCAATTTTCGTGCAATCATTATCTGATGCCCACATCCCATGCACTTCAATCTAAAGTCTGCTCCCACACGAAGAATCTCCCACTGATTACTGCCACAAGGATGCTGCTTTTTTAATTTCACTACATCGCCTACTTCGTATTTATTCATTCCTGTCCTTTAACCAATCCTCTAATTCTTCTAAAATCTTTTTATAATCATATCTCTATCTTCTCAAATACACTTCCAAGGCCTGCCTGTATTAGTAAATCTGCCTTTTTATCCATCGGTGTTGTTGATTTATTTATCAGAACCAGCTTGTTGCCTCTGTAATAATCAATCAGCCCTGCTGCCGGATAAACTGCGAGAGAGGTTCCCCCAACTATGAGAACATCTGCATTACTTATGTAAAATACTGCATCCTCTATTGTCTGCTGATTTAGTCCCTCTTCATATAAGACCACATCAGGTTTTACCGGCCCGCCACATTTTGGACACTTTGGCACTCCTGTGGAGTTTTGGATTTCCTCCACGCTCATAAACTGTAGACATCGCTCGCAGTAATTTCTCAGTACACTTCCGTGAAGCTCCATCACATTTTTACTTCCCGCCATCTGATGCAGACCATCTATGTTCTGCGTCACGACACCTTTTAGCTTTCCTGCTTTTTCAAGCTCAGCCAACTTGTAATGTGTGATATTTGGCTTTGCATCTGTACAAATCATTTTGTCCCTGTAGAATTTGTAAAACTCTTCTGGATGACTTCTGTAAAATGAATGACTAAGTATTGTCTCCGGTGGATAATCGTATTTTTGATTGTATAAGCCATCTACACTTCGAAAATCTGGAATTCCACTTTCTGTGGAAACACCTGCTCCTCCAAAAAATACGATGTTGTCGGATTCCTTTACCCATTCTAGAAATTTCTCAATATTTAAATCATTTTCATTACTCTGATTTACACCATTTCCCATTTTACCACCCCATTTTTAAGCTAACTCTTATAGTTTCTTGATAAGCTTCTCAATATCTTCATTTTTTCCAATTACAGTAAGTATATCATTTTCTTTTATCTCATAATCTGCTGAAGGAAAAATGCTTGTGCTGTCTTCTGATTTAAGCGAGATAATATTAACGTTATACATTTGTCTTACATTACTTTCCTGAATTGATTTTCCAACCCATTTGTCCAATGGATGAATCTCATAAATTGAGCAATCCTCATTGAGTGGAATATATTCAAATACATGATTTGCGGAAAATCTCTTGGCTACTCTGTCTGCCATATCCCTGTCCGGATAAATTACTTCATCTGCTCCATTTCTAAGGAGGAATTTCGCATGAACATCTCTGTTTGCTTTACTTACTACGTATTTTGCTCCCATTTCTTTTACAAGGCTTGTCACCTCAAGTGAGCTCTGAAAGTTGGTTCCGATACATACAAATACTACATCAAAGTTATTGATACCCAGGCTTCTTATTACTTGTGGATCTGTACAATCTCCAATTTGAACCTTTGTAACGTCATAAATGAGGTCTTTTACTTTGTCCTCATTTACATCCATTACCATTATATCGTTTCCATTTTTCAATAAATCTTCACATAAGTGATGTCCAAATTTGCCCATTCCAATTATAAGTATTGATTTCATTTTACTATATTTCTCCTATCCGATAATTACTTTTTCTTCTGGTAATCGTACTGGTACAGTTGTTGTTCTATGCATAAACGATAATACAAATGTCATACTTCCAACTCGACCACAATACATCATTATTATAATTACTATTCTACCTACGGTATTCAAATCTCTCGTTATTCCCGTCGTCATTCCAACTGTACTGATTGCTGAGTACACTTCAAATACTACATCCTCAAAACCGATTGGATTTGTCGCAATTATCACTAAAATTGCGATAAGTCCAAGCATCAGGTTGATACAAAATACAATACATGCCTTTTTAATTATCTCATCACCAATTTTTCTTCCATATACGTTGCAACCATTGTCACCTCGTAGGTTTGAGATAATATACAGTATAATTATTGCTATTGTTGTTGTCTTTATTCCACCCGCTGTTGAACCAGGACTTCCTCCAATAAACATCAGAATTACCGTTATAAATTTTCCTGCTGATGTAAGCGCTCCTGTATCTACAGTATTAAATCCTGCTGTTCTTGCTGTTACTGAACCAAACACCGATGCAAATACTTTTGTTGGTCCATCATAATCCTCTATCGTATTATTAATTTCAAATACATATAGGAAAAAAGCTCCCACTACTATTAAAAAGACTGTCATCGTCAATACCAGCTTGGTGTGAAGGGAATATCTTTTCCAGTTTAATTTCTTGTTCATCAAGTCATTCCATACCACAAATCCAAGTCCACCTATGACAATTAACAATACTAAGGTTATATTTACCAGCGGATCTCCTACATATTTTGTAAAAGAAGTATATGCTTCACTTGATCCCATCAAATCAAATCCCGCATTACAGAATGCTGAAATAGAATGGAATATTGAATAATATATTCCTTTTAATATTCCAAATTCCGGAATAAATCTAATTGATAATACGATTGCTCCTATACCTTCAATTATGAAAGTTCCAAAGATTATTTTCTTTGACAATCTGACTATTCCGCCTAGTTCTAATGCATTTACACTTTCCTTCATCAAATCTCTTTGTCTAAGTCCGATTCGTTTATGCAAAAGCATTGAGAATGCAACTCCTATTGTAATGAATCCCATTCCGCCTATCTGAATCAAAGTCAGAATTATCAATTGTCCAAATATTGTCCAATTTTGAAAAGTATCCACTACCACAAGTCCAGTCACACAGGTTGCACTTGTGGCTGTAAACAATGAATCAAGAAAATTTGTCCATTCTCCGCTTCTTGATGCAAACGGAAATGTTAATAATATTGCTCCTACAAGAATTATAATAAAAAATCCTCCTGCAATATACTGAACCTCACTAGGTCTTCTCTTTAGTATTGATTTACTTTTTCCTTGCACTTTCTTTTTCCTCATATTTACTTTACATTTTTGTATTTGAATGAATTATAGATTTCAGAGTTCTAAATGTCAACTTCTTACATATTTTTATAAAAAATGTTGACAAGAGATTATCAGTTTGTTATATTGATATTACCAATTAGTTAATAACAAATACAGGAGTATATTTAAATGAAAAAAAGAACAAAAATTTTAGTTCCACTTTTACTTTGTGGTTCGCTTATTTTTACAGGGTGCACTTCACCCGCCAAAAAAGATTCATCATCTTCTAAATCTTCAAGCACTAGCCAGAAAAAGGCTCCAAAAGCTGCTAAATCCGATAATGAAGAATTCAATGATTACATGAATGATTTATTTATCGAATATGCATCTGACAACACACTTAATCTTCATTATACCGTAAAAAACCCTTCTGATTACGGTATCGAGGATTTTGAACCTACTTTAGGTGATTTATCAAAGGATGCAAGAGAACAGTATAAGAAAGATCTTGAAAAACATTTAGATGACCTTCATGATTTTGATTATTCAACTCTTTCAGCCGATCAGCAGATTGATTATGATATTCTTGAAGATTCATTAACATCAGATACTAAAATGCAGGAATATGAGCTTTATCAGGAATATCTTTCACCAAGTAATGGATATCAGTCTCAGCTTCCGGTATTATTAGCAGAATATGATTTCTATTCTATTGATGACGTTGATGACTATCTTGCTTTACTAAAAGATATGCCTAGATTCTATGATGAGATTATGGCATTTGAACGTGAAAAATCAGAGGCTGGGCTCTTTATGTCTGATACACTTTGCAACAAAGTTATTGAGAGCTGCCAGAGCTATATTGATAATCCTGATCAAAATATTTTAATTACTACATTTAACAATAAAATTGCAAATGTACCAGGAATTACAGATGATCAGATTGAGTCATATAAAGCATTAAACACTTCTTATGTTAAGGAATACGTTATTCCTGCATATGAGAATATGATTACTGAATTAAACAGTCTTCTTGGCACAGGAAAAAATGATTTAGGTATCGCTAATCTTCCAGATGGTGCTGACTATTATGAACTTAAAGTACAGTCATCTACCGGTTGTTCTGATGATATTGATGATATGTATGATAACATTGAATCTCATAGAAAATCTGCTATTAAAGATATGATGAAGATTATGAAAGATGACCCTGATGTTATAGATCATTTTGAAGACTATGAATTCAATTATGAAAATGAAACTGAAATGATTGAATCCTTACAGGAAGCAATGAAGGATGATTTCCCTGAAATTACAGGTACAGATTACACTCTTTCATATGTAGATGAGTCTCTTCAGGATTCACTTGCTCCTGCATTTTATCTGACCGCTCCAATTGATAATTATGAGCACAATAAGATTTATATTAACCCGGCAGGAGAAAAAGAAAAATTAGATTTATATACAACACTTGCACATGAAGGTTATCCAGGTCACCTTTATCAGACAGTTATGTCATATAAATACGATCTTACTCCAGTCAGATCATTTATTTCATGTAGTGGATATACTGAAGGATGGGCTACTTATGTAGAAATGCAGTCATATTCATATTCTGATGTGGATGAGTCTGTTGCTTCTATGCTTAGAATTGATACTGATTATACTATCAGCCTTTATGCACAGAGTGATATCGGATTAAACTACTATGGATGGACAAGAGAAGAATTCGAAGATTTTTGGGCAACTTATGGAGTTACTGATAAAGAAACATTAGATGAACTTCTTACTCTTCTTGTTTCTGATCCTGGAAATTATCTCGACTATTATGTTGGATATTTAGAGTTTGAAGAGTTAAAAGAAGACCAGCAGAAAGCTCTTGGAGATGATTTTACAAACATTGATTTCCACAGAACAATATTAGATATCGGACCTGCTTCTTTTGATATCATTGATAAGCATTTTGAAACAGTTTATTATGAATAATTCTAATTATGTGTATAGAAAAACTTCCCACAGCGATATGTGGGAAGTTTTTTATTTATTATCAAGTTCAAGTAATTGCTGATATATATCACGTTTGCTGACACCACGATCCTTGGCTACTTTTTTCATTGCCTCCTTGTGATCTATACCCTGAGATTCATAGAATTCCATATGTTCTAACAGCGGCATTGCCTCCCAGCTTTGCTGCTGTTCTTTCATTATCTCCTCTTTGTCTTTGCCTCGTATAATCAGAACATATTCACCTCTTGGTTCATGTTCTTTTGAATACTCCAATAATGAAGAAAAAGTTGTTGGCATTTTATCTTCATGCTTTTTCGTAAGCTCTCTGCACACTGTAAGCTCTCTGTCTCCAAGTGCAGCCTTTAATTCAGTAATTGTCTTTACCAGTCTGTGCGGAGCCTCGTAGATAATTATGGTTCTAGTTTCGTTCTTAAGCTCTTCTATTATCTGTGCTCTTTCTTTTTTATCTCTTGGTAAAAATGCTTCAAACGCAAATCTTCTTGTTGGTTTTCCTGACATTGTAAGTGCTGTGATACAGGCTGCTGCCCCTGGAAGTGAAGTTACAGGTACTCCTTCCTCATAGCAGATTCTTACAATATCCTCACCTGGGTCTGAAATTCCCGGAGTTCCTGCATCTGTTATCAGCGCTATATTTTTTCCTTCTTTTAGCTTTGCAACAAGCTGATATGCTTTATCTATTTTGTTAAATTCATGATAACTCGTCATTGGTGTCTTGATTTCAAAATGATTTAATAGCTTTATTGAATTTCTAGTGTCTTCTGCAGCAATTAAATCTACCTCTTTTAAAGTTCTAAGCACTCTAAAAGTGATATCTTCAAGATTTCCTATTGGGGTTGCACATAAATATAAGGTTCCTGTCATTAGTTACCTCTTTCATATCCATATATTTCGTATATCTCGTCTGTATAGACGTTTGGTTCTTTGTATACAATAAGCGGTTTTTCTATTAGCACGCGGCTTTTTGCACTTTTTATCCCCTCTATGAGGACCATATTGGGTTCTTTATCCACATAGGGATGTACAAAACGCATTCTTTTTGGCTCGATTTTATACTCTACCATTTTTGACATTATCTCTGCTAGTCTAAAGGGCCTGTGAACCATGTAAAACCTCCCACCGTTTTTTAGCATTTTCTTGCTTTCACGAAGAATATCATCTAGCGTACATTTTATCTCGTGTCTGGCTATTGTTTTGCAGTCTTCTTCGTTTATCACACCATGCTCGCTTATCATATAAGGTGGATTTGTAGTTATTACATCAAGTGATTCAAAACCAAAAATCTCCGATGCCTTGCATATGTCACCATCGACTATAGTCACCTTTTCTTCCTGATGATTATAGGCTACGCTTCGCCTTGCAAGATCTGCACTTTCCTTCTGAATCTCCAATCCATAAAAGTGCTCTCCCTTTGTCTTTGCCTCCAGTAAAATAGGAATAATTCCATTTCCTGTTCCTAAATCCAATGCTTTTTCCTTTGGCTTTACTTTCGCATAATCCGATAACAATACTGCATCTATTCCAAAACAAAATCTTTGCGGGTCCTGTATAATGTGATATCCATTCCTGTGAAGGTCATCGAGTCGCTCATTACTGCGAATCATTATTTTTTCCCCTGTTTTTATTTCTATTGTTTCTGTTACGGTTGTTATTATTGTTGTTTCCGTTGTTATTATTTCTTCGATTTTGTCTACGAGGTTTTTCTTCTTTTTTCTCTATTTCTTCAATACCCTCGTCTTCAAGTGCCTGAAGTTCCTTTAGCTCTTCCTCTGTAAGTTTAACATCCTTTTTCCTGCTGCCGGTCTTGAACTTAAGGTCATCCACATGATATTCTCGAAGCTCTTTTTCCTCTCCGTTATCAATTACTACTTTTACAAGCTGTCTGAGTACACTTACTGTCTTTACCTCACCTACATGTCCGTCTGGTGTGTTTACCATATCTCCTACTGATGGAAGTCTTCCGTTTAGATATTCATATGTCTCCTGTTCATTTTTGAGACAGCACATAAGTCTTCCACAGACTCCGGATATTTTTGTTGGATTTAATGAAAGATTTTGCTCTTTTGCCATCTTGATTGAAACTGGTACAAAATCTGACAGATATGATTTACAGCATAGTTCTCGACCACAGATGCCGATTCCGCCCATCATTTTTGTCTCATCTCTTACACCAATCTGACGCAACTCTATTCTTGTTCTAAATACTGCTGCCAGGTCTTTTACCAATTCTCTGAAATCGATTCTTCCATCTGCTGTAAAATAGAACAATAGCTTGTTTCCATCAAATGTATACTCTGCATCCACAAGCTTCATCTCAAGTCCATGCTTTATTATTTTTTCCTTACAAATCTTGAAAGCTTCTTTTTCTTTTTCTTTATTCTTCTGACTTATCTCTTCGTCTTCTTCTGTTGCTATTCTTATGACTGGTTTAAGTGGTTGAACTACCTTGTCATCCTCCACCTCCTTTGGTGGGATGAGTACTGTTCCCATCTCAACACCTCTTGCAGTTTCTACTATTACATGCATTGGTACTTCCAAATCAAAGTCTACCGGATCAAAATAGTATATCTTTCCTGCAGTCCTAAATCTTATTCCAACTATCTTTACCATTTCTAATTCTCCTTTATGGTCATAAGCAGCAATTCTATTACTAAGTCAAAATTAACATTTGCATTTAATCTGATTTTTGCCTTTTCCAATCCCACTAATATCGCTTCTATTCCTTGATATGAGTGCATTGCTGCCTGTTTTTTTATATCATAAACCTCTTCTTTGAATATAAGACCGTTTACATCATTAGATGCTTTCAGATACAGCACATCTCTATACCATATCATCATTAAATCAAAGTAATCCTGCACAATAAGCTTATAATCAGCAATCTGCTTTACTGCTGCCCCCAGCTCATATGTGTCTATGTCATCAAGGCGTTTAATAAGTGACAGCGCTGAGCTTTTCATCTCATTAAAATCCTCTGAAGATGCCAATGCAATAGCTTTTCCCACTACACCCTGAGCAAAAGCCGTACATATGTCTGCCTGATAATCCGGTATTTTTTTCTCTGTCATCAGGTATTTTCTAATTACCTCATCCTTAACAGATTTTAAGTCCAATGTGATACATCTTGACCTTATTGTCTGCAAAAAACTGTCTGCATTGGTGGTAAGCAGTATGATTACTGCGTACTCAGGCGGTTCCTCTATTGTTTTTAATATTGCATTCTGCGCCTGCTGATTCATCTTCTGCGCTTCATCCACTATGTAAATTTTATATTTGCTACTATATGGTTTTATTGCAATATCGTTATTTATCTGTGTTCTGATATCATCAACTGAGATGATATTTGGCTTTTCATGTGTCACATAAATGATATCCGGCTGATTATGGTCATCTGTCTGCCTACATGACTTACACTTTCCACAACTGTTTCCTTCTTCGCATTGCAGTTCCTTTGCGAATGCTTCTGCTATCATCATTTTTCCTGATGCTTCCGGTCCGTTTATAATATATGCGTGTGATACTTTTCCCATAGATATGGCATTTTTTAAATGCTCTACTATCTGCTCATGTCCTACTATCTCATTAAATCCTGCCATAGTTTTTCCTTTCCGGTTTCTCCTAAAATATATCAGGTAAATATATCAAGAAGCAAACCCTGTATTTCCCCTATTTTGCTAAGAATTGATAAATGATCCTTCTCATCTGATACTAATTCTGTGGCCAGTTCGTCTAGATTTTTATCTATTAATTTAATTATCCCATATACTCTGTGTCTTCCTCTTCTATCCAGGAAATTCTCACGAGAAAACTTGTGTGAACGATACACTACTTCGTTCAAAAAATCTTTTATCAGACCTCTATATCTCTTCATGTCACGAATATCCATATGCTCGGCTATTCTGTTTCCCTGCGCTGTTATGTCTTCCATCAATGCATCAACCTTTGCCTGAAGGTCTGCATCTGTAATTGCACTTGATAAAGTAAACTTGAAGGAGCCATCTCCGACATTTGTATTTTGAGTATCTGGTATTTGATTTATATGTGTTACTTCATTTACTCTTACTGCCATATAAGCCTCCTTCTTCTACTGCTATGAATTTATTTCTTTTCTAATGTATTCTGCGATTTCTTCTATTGTGGTTTCTAAATTTTCATTGATAAATCTTCTCTCAACACCTGCTTTTTCCAGATTTTCCTCTGAAAAATCCTTTGCATCTGCCAAAAATCTTCTACACATTTCTTCGTACTTCGGAGTGTTCTGTGTTTTTTCACGCATAATAGCACGAATTAATCTGTCACCATCTTCTACTTCTATATATATCGGTATTACTTTGTCACTTCCAAAATAATTTCTTATCTCCGTGTACGTTTTTAATGTTCCAATTAAAAGATAGCTTTGATTATCTAACTCTATCTGTCCATCATCAACTGTAAAATATTTCCATACTCCATACACGGTATCATAGGCTCTAAGCTCAATTATCCTGTTTTCCTTCGATAATTGCACTACTTTTTCCTCATTACAGAAAATATAATCCTTTCCATCTTCTTCTCCCTCTCTGATTGGTCGGGTTGTATATGGAATTATTCTTTTTACATTTATATTTTCTACATCAAACAAACGGTTAAAAACTGTATCTTTTCCAGATGCACTTTTTCCCATTACACAAAATATTTTTCCCATCATTGTTGTCCTTTAAGTATAATAATCATATTGTTCTCTGTCAAACCGCAAACGTCCATATTAAGCGACTTTGCACGCTTTATGTCATCTACTAATTTGTCATTTATCTGTTCTCCCGGAACAAGTAGTGGTATTCCCGGCGGATATAGATTTACAAAGGCTCCACTTACTTTTCCCGATGCACTTTCTAGTGGCACCGCTTCAGTTTCTGATTCAAGTGCTTCATGGATTTGCTTTACAGCTAAAAGATTCTGATAAATACTCACATCTGGGATTTTTCCGTCTTCATTTTTTGAAATTGATTCACATTGTATATCAATTTCAATCAAGGCTCTTGAAAATCTCTTAAATCCTTCATTTGTATCCATTAAACTACACAATGCAAGAGCATAGTTTCCCGCTGCCATTTCAAGCTGAATCTCGTATTTTTCCAATAGCTCATCAATAAGCTGCTGTCCGGACATTCCTGACTTCTCAGTAAGTATTATGATTTTTGATTCATCAAAATCATACACTTCCATTTTGTTGCTGTCCTTATTAAAATCTGTTTTTCTAAGTACTTTTAAATATTTTAATTTTTCACAATCCCTATAAAATTCACGTAGATTTTCCGACAATTCACGCAAGTCTTCTTGACCTTGTTTCTCAACATATTTGAGACATCTTTCAATTCCCGTCATAAATATGTATGAAGGAGAGCTTGTCTCATATATGCCAAGAAACATTTCCACTTTTGCTTTTGATATATAATTTCCACATATATTTAGCAATGCTGTCTGTGTGAACGCTGGAAGTGTTTTATGCAGACTCAGTATTATTGCATCTGCTCCAAGTTTTGTTGCATTTTCTGGATAGGCCTCATGAAATCCAAAATGTGCCCCGTGCGCCTCGTCAACAATGAGTGGTATTTTTCTTTCATGTGCAAGCTCTGCTATTTTTCTTACGTCTGACACAACTCCATCATATGTAGGTGATGTGATGACTATTGCCTTTGCTTCAGGATTACTTTCCAATGCTTTTCCTATTTCTTCAGGAGTAATCATTCCTTGAATTCCAATTTTACATACCTCTGGATGCACGTACACCGGTATTAACTGCCTTAAGTAAATTGCATGATATACCGCTTTATGACAATTTCTTGCCACAATTATCGTATCACCCGGCTTTGTTGCCGCACTTATCGCAGCCAGAATTCCACAGGTACTTCCATTTATCAAAAAATATGATTCATCTGCTCCATACAATTGTGCTGCCATATCCTGTGCTTCTTTTATTATTCCTTTTGCATCATGCAAATTGTCATAGCCTTCTATCTCTGTAATATCTATATCGTATGGATTTAATTCTCCTAGACTCCTTCTCTTATGCCCCGGCATATGAAATGGGTATATATTTGATTTTGCATTTGCTATTAGTTGTTTTTCCATATTTTTTCCTAACCTAAGAATCTGCCAAGCTCCGGCATCCAGTCATCAAAGAATATTTCATTATTACATATCGCATTCCACAATGGTTTAATAAAATCCAGTATTTTATCAACAACTTCTTCCCATGTATATTCCAATTTTCTTTTTTTGGCATATTGAACCCATCTTTTCTTCATATATGGATACGTCTTATACTCTTCTATCTGTTCAATTCTTCTTTTCGAAATAATCTTTGGCTCTTTTTGAGCAAATAGCTCCATGATTTCTATAATGTGTCTTCCACTGACGGAATTATTACACAATATGCTGTAGGTTAATTCATATAACTTCATATCATTTATTAATTCCAGTTTCCTCATTATCTCAAAAACATACTCTCCCAAAATAGCTTCAACCGAATATGTATTGATTACCATTTTTTTATGCTTTCTGTTTATGAATTCTATTTCATTTCTTGTGGGGCTTACCAAACCTTCGCTCATTAACTTTTGTATCTCTATCTTAAATGGAATTTCTATTACGTCAGGACTAATTTGATTGTGTCCATAATTGTTATAACGTGCTTTAATTTTCCACTTATCCTCTTGAAATACGCCCTCCCACTGAACATCGCTTTCTTCTTCTAGAATTTTCTGAAGCTTTTCCTGGCTTACATTTTTGTCAGGTATTTGAAATAATAGTATTTTCTTTTTTTCAAGATAATCCTGATTTTTTAACCAGTATTTTTCTATTACTCCTGTTTTTCCAAGTCTCCAAAATAAGTCCTCCGCGATATATTGCCAAAGCAAATCCGCAAATTCAATGTTCTTTTTTTGACTTAGTTCCTGTAAATCTGTTCTCACTATAGCCATACTCCAATCATACTCTGTACCTTCTTAACTACTTTTCTTGCCTTTGCATAATCAAGTAACATCGAAATATCCTTTTGCTCATCTGCAATATATGACTGGATTGCCATCTTAAAATCTTCTCTCTCCATCTTTGCTTCATATTTTAAACAATCACAAATTAGTCTTTCTTTATCATATATTCCAAAATTGCAATTTTCTATTTCTATTGTTGTTGCCCCTAATTCAAGCACTTCTGGCTCAGTATAATATGGTATTATCTTGGGATATTCCATTTTAAATCTTGATTTGGATGTATTCTTATCAACAGCTAATCTCCATCCAAAAGGTTTTTCCTTTATATAGCCATACGCATACAATGCACTTTCCATACATAGCTTTGCATCTGAGAAAAGAGCAGATACCAATTCTTCTTCTGAAAACCTGTCTATTCTATCAGTGTAATATCCGTTTTTTATTCTGGTCAGTTTTCCTTCCTCTACGAGTGAAGTGATTCTTCTATAATCAATTCCCAGTTTAGAAAGCTCTTCCTTTTTTACAATGCCATTTTTTTCTTCCATTACCTTTTCAATAAGGCTTTGTAATTCCTTTGTTTTCATAAATATTTTTTCCGCTCCATCGTATTCATAGTGGTATTTCTATTATTTTACGCTTATTTTTTTATATCGTCAAATCATTTTTTGTCTTTTCAATTGTCTTTTTCTTCTTGTTTTGTCCTACTATATGTCCTATATTATATATATGGACATTTTTCGTTGTCTTTACTATATTTTTTGAATAAATTAACAAATATTCGATATATGTACTCTCGGAATCTGTTAAAAAACTTCGATAGTACATGATATTACTTAAGGAGTAAATATGAATAGTACATCTTCAGGAAGAAAAAATCCTTCTAGACAAACCTGCGAATCTGCTATAAAAAGAATACTTATTACAGAAGTCTTAGAGAATGGCTCCAATAAGCACTTTAAATCTGCCGCTGATTTTATGAAATACTTTGAGTCTCTATATATTGCTTCCGATGCCTTAACTAAACAGGTTCAACGTGCTGTTAAAGCTTTAGATATGCCAAAGGATGAAAATGGATACTTTATTGTAAATAAAACAGTTGCACAACTTGATCAGGAGAACTCCATTTCCTCAGCTCTTTCTTTGGCCGATGCAAAAGTTGTAAATATGGATAGTTGCGAAATGGTTTTCCTTGCTCTATCTCCCAATTTAAAATTATATATTCTTGATTTAATTTCTCATTCTGAAACATTTAAAGACAAATTCATAACTGTAGTTGAAACGTTTAATGGTCTGATTTTTTATACAAATAATGCTAACCAATTAAACATCTTGTTAAATAGTCTGATAATTTAATACTTTTTGACTATTGTCGATATTTAAATAACCGACAGATTATTCTGTTATAATCTGTCGGTTTATGCATTTTTGTCTTATTTTTTGTCTTTTTATTCAAAAATACGACATTCTATTTAAATGATAAGTCATTTTTCCTTCTTCGTCTTCTTTTTTCTTTTCGTATTCTAAATCTTTCCCTTTGTTCTCGCCTTACTTCTCTGTTATGTCTGAATACATAATAATTCTCTTTGAACTTTTTTCCAAAATAAAGCAACAAAATAAGTACAATTATTGCTGATACGATTACAATAAATATTACTGGTTTTACTTTTACCACATTATTGTTTGGTTTCTTTTCTTTATTATCATATACACTTTCTTCTATTTTTACATTTGATGGAACAAGATTTACCTTTCCAACATCATGACCAGCATATGTGTACTTTATTATTGCAACTGAATCACTATTTTTATTTTTATCAATTTCATGCTTAGCATCTGTAAATTTGGCATTATTTGGTAATACGATGTATTCTCCTGAAATATTTACAAAAGACTTGTTATTATTAAGTAATCCTAAATCCTTTCCTAAAGTCCCATCACTCTCTTCGTTTTCTGATATGCTCAATGCCTGAAAATTACTAAAACAATACTCAATTAATGTATTTGTGTCTGTAAAATGGTCCGGTGAATTTGCATTCATTATTACTACACATAATGTCAATCCGTCTTTTTCTGCATATGTTACCAGCGTGCTGTTTGCAACCTTTGTAAATCCAGTCTTTCCTCCGGTACAATACTGATTTACATAATTACCACTCTGATATAGATGTAATATCTTGTGATGATTATTCAAAAGAGTTGGATCTGAATGCTTATTTGTAGGTGGAATAGAATAATTTTTTGTTCCAGTTATCTTACGAAATTCCTCATTTTTATACGCTTCACAGCTTATAAGACCCATGTCATATGCGCTTGTATAATGATCCTCATCAGGCAATCCATTCGCATTATTAAAATGAGTATCTTTACATCCCAGCTCTTTGACTTTTTTATTCATTAAGTCAATAAATGTCTGATAATCTCCACCCAGTTTTTTTCCCACATGTTCTGCTGCTGCATATGCACATTCATTTGCAGATTCGAGCATTACTCCATATAAAGTCTGCTCCATTGTCATCTGTTCATCCAAATCTCTTGAGATATGTGATGAATCTCCCTCATTCTTAAATACAGCATCTGCTGAAAATGTTACTGTTTCATCCATTTGAGAGTTTTCTATTGCCAGATAAGTTGTAAGTATTTTTGTTATACTTGCCGGATAATGCTGTTCATGGCTGTTTTTCTCATATAATACGGCTCCTGTATTTACTTCCATAACAACAGCACACGGCGAATTAATTTGCGGTCCGGTTGGCCAGTATTCCTCTTCTGCGTAAAGTGTTTGCGGCTTTATGTTTACTGCAGATAAAAATGTTGTAACAGCAACCATAATCGCCCCATATTTTTTTATTTTTCTATTTTTCATATAAAATTATAATCTCCTATTTAATTTTCTTTTTTAGTATAAAACTTGATATTAGTCTTATCAAGGTAATTTTCCTTGCTCATCATTCAAAATTATTATAAAATCATTTTTGTAACTTAAAATAGATTTGTGTCCAGACACGCAAACCTGTAAATCACCATGTCTGAAGAATAGGAAAATATGAGATTAAGAAATATACCTGGTGCTGATGAGGTTATCTCAAACAGCACATTCTGTATACAAGAACCTGAAAAGCTGAAAGGACAATGGAATAGCTTATTTGAAAATTCTAATCCCATCCATATTGAAGTGGGTATGGGAAAAGGCCGTTTTATCATGGATCTTGCAGAACTTAACCCTGACATAAATTATATCGGTATTGAAAGATATACAAGTGTTTTACTTAGAGCAGTTCAGAAAATTGAGGAAAATCCTTTACCAAATGTACGATTCTTATGTATAGATGCAGCTACTCTTCCTGAAATTTTTGATAAAAATGAAATCAATAGAATTTATTTAAACTTTTCAGATCCATGGCCAAAGGACAGACATGCCAAGAGAAGACTTACATCAAGTGTTTTTCTTGACAGATATCATGAAATTCTTTCCGCAGACGGCCGTATTGAATTTAAAACCGATAATCAGGATTTATTTTCTTTTTCACTTGAAGAAATCGAAAATCATCCTCTTTGGCGTTTAGATGCATTTACCCGCGACTTGCATAATGATGACTCCATGAATCAGGGTAATATTATGACTGAATACGAACAGAAATTTTCAAGTCTTGGCAATCCAATATGTAAACTTATTGCTTCACGTTAAAAATTTTAAATAAATAAAAAGTCTAAATCTATTTTTAAACAGATTTAGACTTTTACTTTTATACAAACACTACACTTTTATCGACCATTATGCTATTTTCTACACTTGAAGCTGCATGGTTTAAATAATTTAAAGTATTCCACATCTCGTAATTTTCACTGCATTTTCCAAGAGTTCCCCTATATTCATTTCGCGCATCTCTAAAATATTTCATTGCCTGCTCATGATTTCCCATCTTCTGATAGCAGGAACCAATATTACTATATGATAAAGCCTTCAAATCTTTTGATCTCAGTACTTCTGCTGTTGCAAGACTTTCAAGATAGCAATCGAAGGCTGCATTCTCATCCTTCTCCATTGCATAAACAAGACCTAATATATTCAAATTTTCCACGTATTTCTCAATACAGTCTGCTTCTTTCAATAATTTTAGGGATTCTTTAATATGTTTTGCTGCATTTGAAAAATCATGTTCTACTATTGCAATCTCACCCTCTTGCATTTCTTTATCTGCAAGTAGTTTAAGATTAGATTTATCATTAACGCTACCCATACTTTTTCTCCATACATTACTGTGACTTTTTTCCTAGTAATAGTATATACTCATTTTTTCTCAAATTCAATCTTGACTTATATAAATTTCTCGTTCTAATTTTCATAATAAAAAAAGCACCAACCCTGTGACTCATACGTTCACGGAACTGATACTTTTAGTGCGCCTCCAGGGGCTCGAACCCTGCACACCCTGATTAAGAGTCAGGTGCTCTACCAAATGAGCTAGAGGCGCATGAATTATTAAGTTTTCGCTTAATGCAAGTAGTATTATATAATACTATTTATATAAAATCAATACTTTTTTATTAAAGTTTTTACATTTTGTAAAAGAATTATATGAGAATAGAAAAAATTTTAGAATCACCTCAGATATCATCACTATCTGAGGTGATTAATTTTTTACATACTTGCAATTAATGCAGCAATTTCATCCGGTGTCATTTTTCTATTTGGGTCTGACATATCTGGTCCCTGTGCAGCTTCTACTACAGGCTCCGGTTCTACCACTTGCTCTGGCTCTGCTACTGGTTCCGGCTCTATCACTGGTTCCGGTTCTACCGCTGGTTCTGGCTCTGCTGCAGAAACATCCTCTTCCTCCTGGTTATTTCCAGCAGACATACTTGCAAACATCGCTGCTATTTCATCTGGCGTCATTTTTTTATTTGGATCTGAGTCCAATGGCGCCTCGACCTTTATTTCTACTGGCTCCGGCTCTACCACTGGCTCCGGCTCTACCACTGGTTCCGGTTCTACCACTGGTTCTGACTCTACCACTTGCTCTACTGCAGAAACATCCTCTTCCTCCTGGTTATTTCCAGCAGACATACTTGCAAACATCGCTGCTATTTCATCTGGCGTCATTTTTTTATTTGGATCTGAGTCCACTGGCGCCTCGACCTTTATTTCTACTGGTTTTGGTTCTACTACTGGCCCTGGCTCTACCACTGGCTCCGGTTCTGGCTCTACCACTCGCTCTGGTTCTGGCTCTACCACTGGCTCCGGTTCTGCTACTGGCTCCGATTCTGCTACTGGCTCTAGTTCTACCACTGGCTCCGGTTCTGCTACTGGCTTCGGTTCTGCTACTGGCTCTGGTTCTACTACTGGCTCCGATTCTGCTACTGGCTCCGGTTCTGCTACTGGCTCCGGTTCTGCTACTGGCTCTGGCTCTACTACTGGCTCTGGCTCTACCACTGGCTCTGGCTCTACCACTGGCTCTGGCTCTTGTAGTGATTCTGGCTCTGGAACCACTACAGGTTCTTCTGTAGTAGTTGAAACCGGAACAGTAACAGTTGGAAGAGCAACATTCGCTGTTACCTGAATTGGCTGTGTTGCGATAGATTCCTGAGTTTTGATTATAGACTGATTTAATCTTAATTCCATATCCTTAATACAATCTATAATTTGTTGCTGTTTTGCTAACACACCCTCTAGATTTTCTGTCATTAACATCTTCTGTCCATCAAGAATGTGTTCATTACTATTATTAACTTTTTCTTCAAACTCATCTAATCGCTCAAGCAACTGGTCATTTGAATTCATCAATGCTTCAGCGTTTTCTCTACTTCTATTAATAATAACTTTTGCAACACCCTTTTGTGTACTTACTATTTCAGAGGTAGGAATTTTAGCTGTCTGCTGTAAAATATCAATTTTTTCATCTATCTGTTCAAAATTCTTTTTAAGTAACAAGTATGTTGCTTTCTCAGATTTTATTACCGACTCTAATTTTTCTTTTCTTTCCTTTGCAATATTATCAATCAATGAAAAAACACCAATGATAAAAAAGTATGTACTTATTAATAATAGTATTGCACCAGCGATAATAATTGCATACTGAGATGAATAATTAATTACTACATAAAATTCTGAAATTAGGATAATTAGAAATAAAAGAACTGAAAAAACAATTTGTGTTTTTATCCTTTTGTCATTTTTATTTTGCATAAAAATAATCCCCCCTGGAAAAATACGCTTTGCTATTTATAGGAATATTGTACTACTAAACATTTTCTTTGTCGACTATTTATATTTCTACAATTTCAATTTACTTCTATATTTTGTATTTCCGATTAAAAAGCAAAATAAATATTGCTATTTCTGTATATCCATAGTTGATTTATCCATCTTTTTTTTTTAATATTATTACATGAAATAAATCAAAAAAATTATTTCAGTAAAATTTTTTAAACAATATGTTACTTATTTAAGTACAGCCAATTTAGGAGGAAATTAATATGGGAATTATGGAAAGATTTAAAGACATTATGTCTGCCAACATTAACGCTTTGTTGGACAAAGCTGAGGATCCAGAAAAGATGATCGATCAGTACTTAAGAAACTTAGAAAGTGATTTAGGAAAAGTTAAAGCTGAAACAGCTTCAGTTATTGCTGAGGAAAGCCGTGCTAAACGTGCATTAGATGAATGTAATGCTAATATTGCTAAAATGCAGACATACGCTGAAAAAGCTATCAATGCAGGTAATGATGCCGATGCAAGACAGTTCCTTGGTCAGAAGAAGATTTATACAAATCAGTTAACATCTTTACAGAATACATATCAGATTGCATCTGAAAATGCTACAAAGATGCGTAGTATGCACGATAAACTTGTTAACGATATCAACCAGCTTAACTCAAGAAAAGATTCTATTAAAGCTAAGATGGCAGTTGCTAAAACTCAGCAGCGTATCAATAAAATTGGTTCTTCTGCAATTGGAGCATCAAATGATATGTCAGCATTTGCAAGAATGGAAGCTAAAGCTGATAAGATGTTAGATGAAGCTAATGCTATGGCTGAACTTAATTCTTCAGCAAGCGATGCATCAATTGATAATCTTACAAGCAAATACGATGATCCTGTAAATGATACAGCAATTGATGACGAGTTAGCAGCATTAAAAGCTCAGATGGGCAAATAGAAAGAGGTAATACATGGAAGAGGAAATATATCGCTGCGAATCGTGCAACGGTATTATGCAGTACGATATCAATAGTAAACAAATGAAATGTCCTAACTGCGGCAATTCGATTACTATTATTAATGATGATTCATCAATCATTGAACACACATTAACCATTGATGCAAAACGTACAATAAAACCTGCTGAAAAAACTTCTTGTACAATGGAATGTAATGGATGTGGAGCCACAATTGAAATAGGAAAAGATGATACAACATCTGAATGTCCATATTGTGGTTCCACATATGTACTGGCGCAAAAACAGCTTGATGCTATTATCCCTGACGGAATTGTTAGATTTACTATTGATAAGCATAAAGCGAATGAGATTTTCAATAAGTGGGTTAAGAAGCGCTGGCTTGCGCCAGGAAAATTAAAAACACTTTATCAACAGGACAAATTCCAAGGTCTTTATTTACCTTATTGGACTTTTGATGCTGATGCAGATGCTGACTATTCTGCAATGGGTGGAAAACATAGACAGGAACGTTACAGAGATAAAGATGGAAATGTCCAGACTCGTACCGTTACTGACTGGTATCACACACATGGCCATGTTAGCAACCAGTTTGATGATGTTCTTGTTAAAGCTATCGAAAATGATAATTCAAAGTATTTAGACAGTATTGAACCATATGACACCGGACAACTAGTTTCCTATTCTCCTCAATATCTTTCCGGATATATTTCTCAATGTTTTAATATAGATTTACAATCTGCACATCAAACTGCTCGAGCAGATATGGATAATGAACTTAGAAATTGTGCTCGTAAACAGGTTCTTCGCAGATACGATGAAGTTAGAGATGTCAGAATACGACCTGTATACCGAAATGAATCATATAAACATATATTTGTTCCGGTATATTCTACTGCTTACCATTATGAAGGTAAGCTTTATCAGGTTGCAATAAATGGTCAGACTGGAAAAATAAAAGGAGCATATCCAAAGAGTCCATTCAAAATTGCTATTATTGTTGTATTAGTAATCGCTCTAATAGTTGCTATTATTTTGGGTTCTATGAAGAGTAAGAATAAATCTGATTCTACTGCACTTGAAAATATTTCTCAGGAATACGAATACTGTTATCTTGATTCTGACTATCAGGAGATTGATACATATGAGGAATATTATTTTGATACAAATATAGCGCTTGGCGCAGAAATGAGGTTATAATGGGATTTTTTAGTAATCAGTTTGCTAACGTTGTTGAATGGAACGAATACAGAGATGACGTTATCTTCTGGAAATGGACAAATAATGAAATAAAAAAAGATAGTCGTCTTGTTATCAGACAGGGACAAGATGCTATTTTTATGTATAATGGAAAAATTGAAGGTATTTTCAAAGATGAAGGAAGCTATAATATTGAATCTGAAATTATTCCTTTCCTTTCAACATTAAAGGGATTCAAATTTGGATTTAACAGTGGAATTCGTGCCGAAGTATTATTTGTAAATACAAAAATTTTCCATATTAAATGGGGTACAAAAAATGTAATAAGCCTTCCAGCTCCTGGTCTTCCTGGGGGAATGCCAATCAGAGCTTTTGGAACATTTGACGTTAAAGTAAATGACTATTTACAGTTAATTGACGCATTAGCCGGAGTTAAACAGATTTATACAATTGAAGATATCAGAGATTATGTTATTTCAATCCTTGATCCATTATTAATGAGATGGATTTCTAAAGAAGGAAAGGATATGTTCAATCTTCAGGCGAATTCAATTGAAATAAGTAATGGTATTAAAATGGATCTTGATATGGAATTACTAAAGATTGGTCTTACTGTTACTGGTTTTAACTGTTCAAACTTTTCATATCCTAAAGAAATTCAGGATATGCAGACAAAAGTTGCTTCTCAGTCAATGGTTGGAAATATGAATCAGTATCAGCAGATGGCTATGACGGATGCCGTTTCACGTGGAAGCGGTCGTGGATCTGGTGCAGCTGTTGATATGGCAAGCATGCAGATGGGCATGATGATGGGACAGCAAATGGTTAATTCTTATGCTAATAATATGGCCCAGCCTCAGGCTCAGGCTACTCAGCAAACATTTGCAACTAACGGAAATCCACCTAAATTCTGTCCAAACTGTGGATCTCCAACTAACGGTGCTAAATTCTGTTGTGAATGTGGACAGAAATTAGTTTAGTTTTATGAGGTTATGTTAAATGAAAAAAGAAAAAAATGAATTATTAGAATTCCTTGGTGGAATAGCAATGCTTGCTGTTGGATTATACTGGTTTTCAATGAATGTCACTGTAAGCAGTAGCTTTTTCTCTAGCGGTTTTCATTTTGGTTTTGTTAGGCTTAATTCCGGAATGGTTATCGTACCATTTATTATAGCCATTATTCTTTTATTTATAAATCCTGAATCATTTGGCAGAAAATTATTCTTAGGAATCAGCGTTTTACTTATTATTGCTTCTGTAGTATTAACTACAACAATTCGACTCCATCAAATGTCTTTATTTGAATGGGTTCTCATATTAATACTTATTTTTGGAGGACTTGCATTGGTTTGTAAGACTCTATTTAAACCGGTTCCTGGTAAAAAAGATAAGAATAATGAATATAAATAAATATTTTTATTAGTATTAAAAATCGCTCGAACCTCACGGTTTGAGCGATTTTACTTTTTGCATGATATATTTTGAATTTCTATTAAAATACAGCAACTTCTTTAAATATTATACTTATTTATCAAATCCAACTGCATCTGATTCTAGATATACTTCATCCGTAACTACATTTTTTCTAAATAGAGTAACATGCTCCTTCAAATTTTTAAGTACCTTACTGAGTGTATAAATTAGCACATATTATTTCGTAATGGTATTAATGAGAAAAATGATAACAAAAAATAATTATGAAAAGAGGAAAACAAATGAATAAAAATATTACAATTCGCCCAGAACAACACAAAGATTACAAGGATATTATTTCCCTGATTTTACGTTCGTTTCAGGAAGGAACAGACTATTCAGATGGAAGTGATATTATTGCATTAGTAGAGGAAATTCGAGATTCGAAGTATTATATTCCTGAATTATCCTTTGTTGCAGAGATTGATGGAAAGATAGTTGGTCATTTTCTGTTTTCACACTTTCCTTTGTCTCCTACAAAAGATGGCGGACATAGTGATGAGGCATATTCTGATATTGTTATGTTAGCGCCGGTATCTGTACATGCTGATTATTTCCGTCAGGGAATTGGTGCTGCCATGTTGAAAATGGGAATTGAGAAAGTCAAGGAGAAGGGATATAAAGGAATAAATGTTGAAGGAAATTTCAATTTCTACAATAAAGTAGGTTTTAGGACATCATCAGAGTACAACATTTTCCCAACCAGCGGATGGCCTATGAATGATCCACGATGTATGATGTGCCAGGAAACATATGAAGGCTCGTTGAAAGATATTAAGGGTTATGTAGTTTATGATATGTATTATAATGCCTAAAAATAAGTAATATACAAATAGATAAATGATTCGTAAAAGCAGTAATGATGGTAATGTCATTGCTGCTTTTTTAAATGTGCGTCTTGCGGCATACGTTTCTGTTTGGATTTAAAGTATAAAAATAGATATTGACAAGTAAGCAACTGCTTACTATAATAAATGGCATGGTAAGCAGTTGCTTACCATGCCATTTAAAGAATGAATAGATAGAGAAAGGAAAAACAGGAAAATGGAGATAAAGTGTATAGTTAACAAGCATAATGTTAGAAAAAATAAGGCCTTAAAAACTGCTCAGAAAAAGGCAAGAAAGTATTATCAGGAAAAGATTTTTGTTAATTCACCAAACGCACCAAAATCAAAAATAAGAAAGCTTGCTGACTTGGAAAAAGTAGATTACAAAGCAGTTTCCGATATAGAATTGTCGGAGAACAAACAGAAAGCGCAGTTATCAAGAGATGAACTTATTGCACTTTGTAAAGAAGTCGGACTTACCGGACGAAGTGGTAATGGATTTGATGTTTCAAGAAAGCTTGAGGCGTTTCATAAAAATGGTGGAACACTGATAATTAACGCAGTTGAGTGTGATCCGGGGCTGGTTACTGACTCATGGTTATATAGGAATAAGCAAAGCTCTATACAACAAGGTGCCATGATTATTAAGGACGCACTTGGTCTTGATAAGGTAATTCTTGCAACTAAGGAACCACTTAATACAATAGATGCAATACAACAGGTAAAAGTTATTGACCGCTATCCAATGGGGTATGAAAAGTATTTGATTGAGTACGTGCTTGGAGTACAGATTGCTGAAAATGAGTTACCGCAGGATAAAGGTATTTTAGTAATGAATCTTCAGACTGTAATTGCTATTGCAGAAATGACTCAAGGTGTTTTGGCAGGTCGGTATAAGTACATTACGGTTGCAAATCTTTTTACTGGCGAAGCTACGGTGGCGCGCGTTTGTAATGGAGATAGTGTACAGGAGGTTGTAGAAAACTGTTTCCCGAAAAACGTAATAAAGGCAAATAGTATTTATGCCGGTGGTGGAGCCTTAAACTGCCATAAAATAATAGAAAAGGAATGCATCTTGGATACTACCGGTTATATTGCCATAGGAGAGATGCCAAATTATGAAGAGGCAGGAAAGTGTAAAGGATGTAGAGCCTGTACGAAGAACTGTCCCGCAGGTGTGGCTGTCCATAGAATTGTTCAGCATGAAGAAAAAAATGGGATGGATATGGTTGGTAACTGTAAAGATTTTAATCCAACAGCATGTATAGGTTGTGGAGCCTGTACCTATAACTGTATGGCAGGCAAGGATGTCAGAGAGGTGGTAAAATGGGCAAAAGAGGAATTATCATAAGAGTTGTTATTACCCTGTTATTTCTTGTTTCTCTATATTTCGTGGAGGCAGGATTTTGCGGGAGTTCTGTTATTGCAAAATACAATGATGGCTTTGGGACTGTAGATATGAAGAGCTATGATGTGAAAACGGTACAAAATGCGCTTTCACCAATGAACGAAAAAGGAATAGCAGTTTATAAGCTTTACTATTTGATGGATTTTATTTTCGTTTTATGTTTCGGAGCATTTCAGCTTATGCTGATAAATGATGTTTATTCCTTTGAGAGAAGTACTTTTATAACATTTATTATTTTCGGTGTACCTATATTCCGCGGAATATGTGATATAATAGAAAATGCAATTCTTTTGTGGACTTTACATACATATCCGATAATCAATGAAATGGCAATTTCCATATCAGCAAAATTTACCATGGCAAAGCTTATGAGTATCAAGGTATGGATACTGTTAGTCGCAATCGGGTTAGTATGGAAATTAATACTATATCTAAAAAGGTGAGAAAATGACGAACATGACAACCAAGGAAAAAATAGTATTTGAAGCCTTGAAATTATTCTCCAGGGATGGATTTGAGGCTTCGTCAACCAGAGCGATAGCTCGCAGCATCAGCTGCTCAGATGCCGTGATATACAAACACTTTAAAAGCAAACAGGAAATATTGGATGCTATTGTTGAAGTATGTTCCAATAGAATCATGGAAAAGACAAGTCAGATAAAGTTAGAAGAAATGTGCTGGAAGGATGTGGAGAAAATATGTCTGGATATGTTTATATTCCAGACTACCGATGAGTGGATTGTTCCTTTCAGACGACTTTTGGTTATTGAGCAATTTAAGAATGAGGAGCTTGGAAAAATCTACAGAGAGGTTTTTATTAACAAGCCATTAGAGTACATGGAAGTCATGTTCGAGACTTTGATTAAGTTGGGCTATATGAAACCGGGTAATCCAAAGGTTTATGCTATGGATTTATACAGCCCATTCTTTATGTATCATACAATTGGCGGGGAAAATGAAGAGATACAAAAAATTCTGAAGGAGCATGTTACCCTGTTTAGGAAAAATGTAGTTACTGATGCAATATATCTGGAATTGTGAGGTAGGGACGGAGCTTTTGCCACGATACTGGGGTCAAAATCGCAGTATCACGACAGACGAAACGTCTCCTTTAAGTTTCTTTTATATTTACATCATTGATATATAATGATTTTGATTGACATTTTTATCAGCCTTAATTCTATTTTTACATAAAAAAAAGCAGCAATGATTTTATAATCATTACTGCTTAAAATGAGCGTTCCCTATAGGAATCGAACCTACAATAGAGTCTTAGGAGGACCCCGTTATATCCATTTAACTAAGGGAACAGATATCTAACCTAAACAAATATTTCCCTGCATCCAAACATTTCCTTTAAAACGTCTTCCTATTGCAGGCTCACCTGTTAAGTCATTTTGATTAATACAAATGTCAAATATCAAATCATTACATTCAATTTTGATACAAAACACTATATCAGTTGTATCACTATTTTGAACTTTTGTAAAGTCTAATATTTTTCCTAAAATGCTATACTGGTCGCTTTCAATTCCATATGGCATAAAAGTTGAACTTACTATTGAATATATATCTTCTTTTACTATCCTTCTGGAAATTATTGAATAAGTATCAATATCATCTAATGTTAAACTCTCAATCGCTTCCTCGTTTCCCTCTCTTGCTTGTGAAACAAGCTTACTTCTATCAATCGAATTAACATTTCTGGTTTTTTCTTTGTTTTCTTTTATTGGTAACAAAATTGTTCCTTCAGTTGACAATCCTGATAGTATTACTGAATTTAACCTGTTATATGAATTTCCCAATACTCTCTCTGATAAATAATCACATACATTTTGAATATAGAAAATTAAAGTCACCCCTATATTGGGATCATCACATACTCCTGCATATGCTTCTCTATCTGAATGCTTTTCTATATCTATATAATCTTCATTGGTTTCATTTGTTCCATAAAAAAACGGAAAGTAATATTCGATATCAAAACTATCATCATCGTTATATATACCTCTTATGGTTATTCCCATATTTGATGAATAATTCTTTGACAATTCAGCAAATTCATTTCCCTCAGAATCTTTTGTTACTTTAATAATATCTGGTTTTCTTATTATTTCATTTAAAATTAATTCTAAATCTTTCTTCCTTATATCTGAAAACCCTATTGCCCTAAGGAATTTATGCATTTATTATATCTCCTAATGAGGTAAAATTCGTATCACTTATACAACCTGAAGAATTGAAATATTCTTTTCTAACATCAGATTCAATTTATTTATTGATGTCGATCCATCAATCTCTTCATCCAAAAGCATAATAATTGGATTCTCTGGATCTATTGTCTGAGAGATAACAACACCTTCATTTTCAAAATTTGTCTTTACCGTTGTTCCAACAGGATATTTTGCTACAGATGAAATAATATGATTAACAATTTTTTTATCATATCTTATATCTATATTTTTAACCATTTCTTCCAAAGCATCTTGAACTGTTATTCTCTTACATTCCATTCCAGATATGTAACAATCAAAAGCATCACATGCCTGAATAATTTTACACTCTATCTCTTTATTTTTTTGTTTCATAGGAAAACCTGTTCCAC
Source organism: Agathobacter sp. (assembly GCA_045123895.1). GTDB lineage: Bacteria > Bacillota > Clostridia > Lachnospirales > Lachnospiraceae > Roseburia. The sequence goes on along the minus strand of JBGVKW010000089.1, from coordinate 24,235 downwards.
TCATATTTTCATGATGTGATAATACCATCTTCATACAAATTGGTGGAATCCAATTTTCCTCTTCTAAAGCAGAATACCCTAATATTGTATGTTTTTTAAACTCAAACAATTCAGCTGGATCTGCTAAATCAAAATTTCTATTTTCATAAGGAATAGTAATATATCTAATTCCTATGTCATGTAATAAGCAACCCACTGCTATATTATACTTCTTCTTTTCATCGAGCTTCAGTTTTCTTGCAACCATTACAGATAACAAGGTTACCATAACCGTATGATCATATAAATTTGAATTTCTTTCCTTCAAATCAATAATACTATCTAGCGGAATTTCATTAATATCCTTAACAATATCGTTTGCAATTATTTCAAATTCCTTTAATGATTTTCCGCCTCCGTGATAGATATGACCTTCCATTAGCTTTCTAACTCTTTCAACATATTTGTCTAGTCTACTAGGTCTTATTATTGAATTTGGTTTTTCATATGTTTCATAAGGATCCTCTATCATAAGAGCATCAATTTCAAGAGACTGAATTAAAGGAATATATTCCTCCTTCAACTCGGTCCCTTTTGGAATCAATATTTCATTTTCTTTCGTCATTACCGGTTCGGCAAGAACCTCTCCTCCAGTAAGTACATTAACAGCTTTAATCCTCATAGACTAAACACCCCATTGATATTATTTCGCAGGCTTATTTGCCTCCTTGGCCATATCTAGTGCTTCCTGCTCTTCTTCTGCTAAAACAATAATGGAATTACCACCAATAATTTCCTTTATGTAAGTATAACATCCTTCTCTACTATGAACAGCATTAATAATAAATCCATCTTCCTGTTCATTTAACAAAGCAAGTGAAAAACTTAGTTTTCCACCCATTTCGTGAAATGCATCATATTTTACCAAACCAACTTTTTGGAATGTTCCCTTCATCTTATCAAATATTGTATTAATGCTTTTTTCATTTGCTGAATTTGCAGCGATTAATTCATCAACCTGATCAAGTCTCTTTAGTAAAGTATCCTCTAATGATTTTGCTGTCTTTCCACTCATAAAGACATTATATCTATTTTTTAATTTCTTTATCTGAACCATATTTGCAATTAACATAATGAACAAAATTATAATAACTGCTACTAATCCAATAATAATATAGTCAGAATCAAATCCTAAATATTTTGAAATCATTTTTTTCTCCTATCTATATTTTCGGCTATTTTACATATTTTTTAAATAGTCTCTTTCTCCTATTTTTTATTGAATTGTTTTAAATAAATCAATTATTCTGTCCAATTCATCCTGTGAATAGTACTCTATCTCTACTTTTCCTGATTTTTCATTTTTTGAATTAATTAGAACTTTTGTTCCCATTATCTTTTTCAGTTGTTCTTCTAAGTCTCTATATATTGCCTCAAGTTTTGGATCAATTTTTACTTTATCTTCTTTACTTGGTTTTTTTTCTTTTTGAAGTGATTTAACTAATTTTTCAGTATCTCTAACGCTTAACTTCTGATCGAATATTTGTTGCGCTACATTATACTGTTTTTCTGGATCACTTATTCCAAGTAGAGCACGTGCGTGTCCAGTTGTTAGCATTTCATCAATAACCATCTCTTGTACTTTATCACTTAATTTTAAAAGTCTCATAGAGTTTGTTACTGCCGTTCTACTCTTTGATACTCTCTCCGCTACTTCATCTTGTTTAAGTTCAAACTCTTCAAGAAGTTTCTTATATGCTAAAGCTTCCTCTATTGGATTTAGATTTTCTCTCTGAATATTCTCTATTAAAGAGATTTCCATTATTTCCTGATCAGAAAGTTTTTTTACAATTACAGGTACCTCTTTCAATCCAGCTAGTTTAGCTGCTCTCCATCTTCTCTCACCTGCAATAATCTGATAATAATCTTCTTTTTCCTGACAAATTAATGGTTGAAGTATTCCAAATTGTTTTATTGATTCTGATAATTCTAACAAAGCATCTTCGTCGAATTTTTTTCTAGGCTGTTCTCTATTAGGTTCAACTTTCTTAATATCCATAAGCAATGCATCTGAATTATGGTCCTCTTTTTGCTTAACAGGTTTTGCAACTTTATCTGTAATTAATGAATCAAGTCCTTTTCCTAATCCTTTTTTTACTGCCATTATTATAAATCCTTTCTTTCAATAATTTCCTTAGCCAGATTTCTATAACTCTCTGCACCAGCTGATTTTGAATCATACATATTAATTGGTATTCCATATGATGGAGCTTCTGCTAATCTGATATTTCTTGGTATCATTGTATTATAAATCTTTGTATCAAGATTTTCTTTAACTGTCTCCACTACCTGGTTCGATAAGTTAGTACGAACATCATACATTGTAAATACAACACCTTCAATTTGAAGTTTTGGATTTAATCTTTCCTGTACTAAATCAATTGTATGTATTAACTGACTTAATCCTTCCAATGCATAATATTCACACTGGATTGGTACTAATACTGTGTCAGCTGTTGTCATGGCATTTACTGTTAACATATTTAATGATGGTGGACAATCTATAATAATAAAATCATAATCATCCTTTATATAATCAACTGCTGTTTTTAAGATATATTCCTTTTCATTAATTCCTAGTAACTCAATCTCTGCACCAGCCAAGTTTACATTTGATGCAATTACATATAAATTATCAACTACTGTTTTCTGAATACTCTCTCCAATCGAACACTCATCTAACATTAAATCATATACAGTATATTTTACTTCATCCTTATCTACGCCTAATCCACTTGTCATATTTCCCTGTGGATCTAAATCAATTGCTAATATTTTCTTACCCTGTTCTGCTAAACAAGATGCTAAATTTATTGATGTTGTTGTTTTTCCAACTCCACCTTTTTGGTTTGCTATTGCTATTGTTCTGCTCATTTTTGTTCCTTTCTCCCTGGAGTATTATCTAAAAATTCATGCTTTATTATTATATCACTCTTTATTTCTATTTGCTATATATAAAATTGTTTCACGTGAAACATTTTATTGTGTTTACCAAATATAGAGTATTTGTATTTTCACATAAACAAAATATTGTGTTTCTAATCAGAAAATAATAATAAAAAAAAGAGATGTTTCACGTGAAACATCTCTAAATTATTAATGAATCTGAATAATATTATTTCTAATTGCGAAAACTGCAGCTTGTGTACGATCAGTAACATCAAGTTTTTTAAAGATACTAGAAATATGATTTTTTACTGTTCTTTCACTAATTTCCATTTCTTTAGCAATATCTCTATTAAATTTACCAACAGCCATTTCTTTAAGAACTTGTAACTCTCTTCTTGTTAGTGATTCAATTTTCATTTCATCTTCACTCTTTTCAATCATCTTAGAGTTCAATGCTGGAATAAGACTAGGTTGAATATAATTCTCACCATTGTAAATCGCAAAAATTGCTTTTTTAAGTTCTGATGATTCAGAATCTTTTAGTACATAACCATTAATACCAATTCCAACTGCTTTCATCAAATACTCAGTTTCATTATGTACAGTTAATACCAATACCTTAAGTTTTGATTTATTATCTTTTAATTTTTGAAGAACTTCAAGTCCATTCATCTTTGGCATATTAATGTCAAGCAATAAAACATCTGGTTTAACAGTATTCAATTTTTCTAAACACTCTTCACCATTTTCTGCTTCAGCAATTACTTCAACGTCCCCATCAAGTTCAAGTAGATTTTTTAATCCCTCTCTAATCATTGAATGATCATCTACAATCATAATTTTTACAGCCATTTATTCATCCTCCTTCATTATTGGCACACTAACTTTAATTTTACAACCTTCACCAGGTTTTGAATAAATATCTATATTACCAGACAAAAGAAAGATTCTTTCTTTCATCATTGATAAACCAAATCCAGAATTATCACTTCTTGTAGTTTCAGGAATAGAAGATACATCAAAACCATCTCCATCATCCTCAATAGTCAATACTAATCTATCTTTTTCATATGACAGTACTACATCTATCAACTTAGCATGACCATGCTTAACAGAATTACTACTTGATTCTTGAATAACTCTTAATAATGTAAGTGAAATAAGACTATCAATATTATATGGTTCACCAATTACTTTAAAATTACATCTTATATTATTATTTTGTTTTACTTTATCTAAAGCTCTCTCAACTGTTATATCAAATCCAATATCATCAAACGACATAGGTCTTAGATTATAAATCATATTCCTTAACTCATTAATAATATCTTTAAGAATTTTACCTTGAGAAGATAATTCTAATCTACACCTAATTGGATCAAGGTCCAATAACTTAATACATAATTCAGTCTTATGTAAAAGTGATGTTAGACTTTGAACAGTTGTATCATGTAAGTCTCTGGCAATTCTTTGTCTCTCACCCTCTACTGTCTGAAGAAGAACTCTATTAAAAATTTCATCTTTAGAATTATTAATAACATTATCTATCTGTACAGTATCAGCATCATTTCTACATACTTTTATTACACTAGATATCTCTGCAATATCACAATCGATATCTGAAATTTGTTTGTGCAATACCTTTATTTGAGCTTCAATCAATTTCTGTTCTTCATTTAACTCTGCAATTTTATTTCTATTATAGCTATTAACCTTTCTAGGTGTAAAAGCTTCAAAGTTTGGATCATTAGAATCCTCAAGCATCTGAATAATTTTCAAATTCTCTTTAAAATGATTCTCAGCACTAGTAAGCTTTTCAGTTAAAGAAGATTTATTGATTAGAAACTCATCCCTAGTTTTTTCTAAATATTCTTTTACCATAATCAATCCTATCGAACAAATGTTTTAGTATTATATTACAATAGTACTAATTTATTATATAGTATTTTATTTACAAAATAAAGCGAAAAATTAAAATATTACATTTATAAAAATAAATTGTATATAATTACATAAATGACTATAATAATTTTATAACATACAAGGAGGTTTCGTATGAAGAAAAATACTAAAAAGCTTATCACTATTGCAGCTGCTGCTTTTGCAGGAATGTATGCTTACAATAAATTTGTAGAAACAAATGCTATAAGAAAAAATCTCTTAAAAACAAATGATGGAAACTTCTATAATTGGAAAGAAGGAGATATATTTTATACAAAAATAGGTGATGGAAAACCTATTCTTTTAATTCATGACACAGACTCAAAATCATCTGGAGAAGAATGGGCTAAAATCAGAAAAAAACTTGCAAAAAACAATACCGTATATACCATCGATTTATTAGGATGTGGACGTTCTGATAAACCAGCAATAAAATATACAAACTATCTATATGTACAAATGATTAGTTCTTTTGTAAAAGATGTAATTAAAGAAAAAACTAATGTTATTACAACAAATCTATCTAGTCCAGCAGTAATTATGGCAAATAATCTTGATGATACATTATTTGATAAAATAATTCTTATTAATCCTACTTCAATAAAAGAACTAGAAGCAATTCCAGATAGTAAAGCAGGATTAAAAGAAGCGATTATCAACTTACCTGTTATAGGTACATTTATTTATAATAAATTAATGACTCCTCTAAAAATTGATTATATATTTAGAAAAAAGTATTATGCAAAACCACAGTTAATTTCATCTAAAACAGAAGACATATATTATGAATCAGCTCACTTAGATGGAAGTACTGGAAAATATCTATATGCAAGTATACTAACAAAATATATCAATATTAATATGAACCATGCATTAAAAAATATAAACAAAACAATTTATATTATTGGCTCAACTGATTTTTACAATAATCTCGAAATAATTAATCAATATCATAATAACAACAAAAATTTTGAGATTACACACATTTCCAATGCGGCTTTATATCCACAGATGGAAATCCCAGAAAAAACATTATCAATAATTAACAAAATACTTGATAAATAATACAAATTTCAAAAAAATCCGCTCTATTTTTCATAGAGCGGATTTTTTGTACACTATAATAATAAAATAATTACAATGGTTTTTTAGAAGGTAAACCAGCTTTTCTAGGATAAGTATTGCTAGTATTCATAACCTTATCAATAATTACAAAAGTACGCATATTATCAGCAAATTGAAATTGATCAACTCTATTAAGTTTTCCACCTAAAAGATGTATTGCAGATTTGGCATTGCTAACTTCTTCTTCTGACTTAACAGACTTATAAGAAACAAAAGAACCGCCAATCTTTACAAAAGGTAAACAATACTCTGATAATGTTGATAAATTAGCAACCGCTCTGGATACAGCTAAATCAAAACTAGCTCTGTAATTTTTATCTCTAGCAATATCTTCTGCCCTACCATGTATAGCAGAAATATCATTTAGCTCAAGCTTTTCAATTACATCATTCAAAAAATTAACTCTTTTATTTAATGAATCTAAGAGTGTTATCTTTAAATTAGGAAAAACAATTTTCAGAGGAATTCCAGGAAAACCTGCCCCTGTTCCAATATCTATAAGAGATAAATCCGCCTTTAAATTAATTGAGCGGCACAAATATACACTATCTAAGAAGTGTTTATCAATAACATCATCAAATTCGGTAATAGCTGTCAGATTCATAACTTTATTCTTTTCTATCAAAATTTCATAATATGTTTCAAAAGACTTAAGCTGCTTATCAGTAAGCTCAATTTCAATATTTTTAAGACAATCTATAAAATGTGTAAAATCATACTTCATATACTACTCCTCGTCCCCTTTATTATCAGGGTTTAATTTTAAAAATAAATCAGGATTTAAGTATTTTAATTGTTCCAAATATACCAATAAAACAGATATATCAGCTGGAGAAACACCAGAAATTCTTGAAGCCTGACCTATATTTAATGGTTGAAAAGCATTAAGCTTCTGCCAAGCTTCAATTCTAAGACCAGAAATAGTCTGATAATCAAAATCTACTGGTAGAAGTTTTTTCTCAAGCTTTTTAAAATGAGAAACCTGTTTAATCTGCCTTGTGATATAACCTTCATACTTAATAAGAATGCTAACCTGTTCTCTAACATCATATGGGAGATTCGGTCTATCATTATCTATTGGAGCAAGTTTATCATAATCAAGTTCTGGTCTTCTTATTAATTCAGCAAGAGTAATACCATTATTAAGAGGAATACTATTATAAGAAGTAAGTAAATCCTGTACTTCTTTATTTGCACCAATATTTACATTTGATACTCTTTCTATTTCTTTTTCTATTAATTCCTCTTTCTTGCAGACATAGTCATATCTATCCTGAGGAATAAGACCAACCTCATATCCCTTCTTTGTAAGACGAAGATCTGCATTATCCTGACGTAAAAGGAGACGATATTCCGCTCTTGAAGTCATCATGCGGTAAGGTTCTCTATTCTCTTTTGTTACAAGATCGTCAATTAAAACACCAATATAAGCTTCTGAACGATCAAGAATCAATGGTTTTTTTCCAAAAATCTTCATTGCGGCATTAATTCCAGCAATTAATCCCTGACATGCAGCTTCTTCATAACCTGAACTTCCATTAAACTGTCCACCACTAAAAAGTCCGTGAACTTTTTTAAATTCAAGTGAAGCATAAAGTTGATTTGCATTAATACAATCATATTCGATTGCGTAAGCATTTCTTACAATTTTTACATTTTCAAGACCAGGCAAAGTACGATACATCTGATATTGAACATCCTCTGGCATAGAAGAAGACATTCCACCAACATACATCTCAGTAGTATTTAATCCTTCAGGTTCAATAAAAATCTGATGTCTTTCTTTATCTGCAAACTTTACAACTTTGTCTTCAATTGAAGGACAATAACGTGGTCCGGTTCCTTCAATAATTCCAGCATAAATTGGAGACCTATCCAAATTATTTCTAATAATCTCATGAGTCTTATTATTAGTATATGTAAGCCAACATGAAACCTGATCAATTTGAACATCTTCAGGATTTGTTGTAAATGAAAAAGGCACTACTCTCTCATCACCAAACTGCTCTTCCATTTTTGAGAAATCAATACTATTTTTATCAACACGAGCAGGAGTTCCAGTTTTAAATCTATTCATTTCAATTCCATGTTCAATCAAAGAATCAGTCAAATGATTTGCAGCCAAAAGTCCGTTTGGACCAGTATAAGTAATCATCTCACCAGTAAGACAACGAGCTCTCAAATATGTTCCAGTACAAAGAACAATTGCTTTACAATTATATGTTGCACCAGAAGTAGTTTTGCAACCAATAATATTATTATCATCATCAGTTATAATTTCTGATACTTCTCCCTGTCTGACTGTTAAATTAGCAGTATTTTGGAGTGTTTTTCTCATTTCAGCACTATATTCCGCTTTATCTGCTTGTGCGCGGAGAGAATGCACAGCAGGTCCTTTTGATTTATTGAGCATTTTTGACTGGATAAATGTCTTATCAATATTTTTACCCATCTCTCCTCCAAGAGCATCTATTTCTCTAACTAAATGTCCCTTGGAACTTCCACCAATATTTGGATTACATGGCATAAGTGCAATACTGTCAACACTAACAGTAAAAACTATTGTCTGTAAACCTAACCTAGCACATGCAAGTGCTGCCTCACATCCGGCATGACCTGCACCTACAACAACAACATCATAATTTTCTTCTACAAAATTAGAACTCATAACTGCCTACTTTCCCATACAAAATTTACTAAAGATTTCTGTAACCAAATCATCTTCTACTGACTCACCAATAATTAGTCCAAGACTTTCATATGCATTCATCAAATCAATAGAATAAAAATCCTCTGGCATATCTGATAATATACTATTTACAACAAGTTTTAAACTATTTAAAGCTTCATTTAACAAATTTTTATGTCTGATATTTGTAATATATATCTCATCATTAAATGTAACTTCACCAGAAAAAAACATTTCTCCAATTGCTTTTTCTAAATCAGAGATACCAGAATTATCTTTTGCAGAAATTGACAAAACCAATTTATCAATATGCTTTTTAACTTCATACTCATCAACAATAGTTGATAAATCAGATTTATTCAAGAGTATAATTGCATTTTTATCATGTAAAAGATTAATTATTTCAAAATCACTTTCATCTAATGGAGTAGATGAATCAATTACATAGATAATTAAATCAGCAGATGAAGCTTCATCTAAAGCTTTTTTAACACCTATTTTTTCCACAATATCATCAGTGTCTCTAATACCAGCTGTATCAACTAGATTTAATGTAATTCCATTCAAATTTATCTGTTCTTCCAAAACATCTCTAGTTGTACCTGCAATATCAGTTACAATTGCTCGATCAGTACCAACTAAAGCATTAAGTAAAGAAGATTTTCCAGCATTAGGCTTTCCAAGAATAACTGTGTTAATACCCTCTTTTAAAATTCGACCATTATCAGATGAACTCAACAACTTCTCTATAGAATTAATATTATTATCCACAATACTATGTAGTTTTTGTGGATAACCATCTAAAGAAATGTGTTCAGGGTCATCAAGTGCCGATTCAATAAAGGCTATCTCATGAATTAACTCTTCTCTAATATTTTTTATACTATTACATATTGAACCATTAAGCTGACTTAAAGAACTCTTAAGTGCAAATGAATTCTTAGAATTAATCACATCTATTACAGATTCAGCTTGGGATAAATCAATTCTTCCATTTAAAAAAGCTCTCTTTGTAAACTCTCCCGGGTCAGCTGGACGCGCACCATACTTTATAACTGTCTCAAGTATTTTTTTCATAACAAATACGCCACCATGACAATCAATCTCAATAGTATCTTCTCGCGTATAAGTATTTGGTGCCTTCATTAAAAGAACCATAACTTCATCTATTTTTTCATCACCATCAAAAATAAAACCATAATGAATAGTATGGCTTTTACAGTTGCTTATTTTCTTATCCTTATTTTTTGAAACAAAAATTTTATCTATAATTTCAAGGGATTCCTCACCACTAATTCTAATAATACCAATGCCAGAAGGAGACATTGATGTCGCTATAGCAGCTATTGTATCTTTATACATTTAAATCCTCCATAATCTTTCAATAATCAAACAGAAATATTATAACTCAATTATTAAAAAAGGGTATCTAAAATAGATACCCTTTAATATATTATCTCTTTAGTGTAACAACAACGTGTCTATATGGTTCTTCACCTTCACTATGTGTTGTAACAAATCTATCATTTTGTAATGCAGAATGAATAACTCTTCTTTCGAAAGGATTCATTGGCTCAAGAGTAACAGGTCTTTTTGTTCTTTTAACCTTATAAGCAATATTTTTTGCCAAATTCTCAAGTGTGTCTTTTCTTCTCTTTCTATAATCTTCTGTATCAATCTTAACTTTATAATAATTATCTGAATGTTTATTAATAGCAAGATTTGTAAGATACTGAAGTGAATCAAGAGTTTGTCCTCTTTTACCAATAAGAATTCCCATATCAGAACCTTTAAGTTCTACCTCAATATTCTTTTCTTCCTCAATAACTTTAATAGAAATTTCTACTTCTAAATCCATAGCATTAAATACTTCAGTTAAAAAATCTCTAACACTATCTTCAACAGAAACAACAACTTTAACTTTAATTACAGCATTTTTACTACCAATTCCTAAAAATCCTGAACTTCCTTTTTCAATAACTTCATACTCAAGTTTATCACTTGTTATTCCAAGTTTAACAGATGCCTCTGTTAAAGCATCTTCAACTGTTTTTGCAGATACCTCAATATATTCCACTTCTTATCCTCCTATTTACGAGAATTACGTTCATTAAACTCTTTAACCAAATTTGCTTTTGATGCAAGACTTCCTGGTTTTGCATTTGATTTAATAGCATTAGCCCTATCTAAAACATCCTCTTTTCCAGATGAAACAGACATATTAGCTTTATTATCAAGAGTTCTTGTCTTTATGTTAGCAGCTTCCCTAATAGCATTTTCAGAAATGCCTCTTTTCTCACGCTTCTTCTTCGCAGCTTCCTGATTCTTCTTAATTATATCATCAAGATCCATATCTTTAAAATGTCTATTAATAAAGAACTGCTGAACAACTCTTACAAGGGCACTAAAAATCCAATAAATACCAAGACCAACTGGAACTGTAAAACAGAAAACAAGTGAGAACAATGGCATAATTTTATTCATTGTCTTCATCTGATTAGCCACCTGGTCATTACCATTTGTACCCTGAGGCATAAGCTTAATATTAGCAACCTGTGTAAGATATGAAAATACAGGAATAGCTAATGCAATAATAGCAATTACAATAGAAGTTTTGTAATTGTTCATAATAATACTCCATGGTGTATCAGAAATATTAAGTCCAAGGAAATAATTAAATTTCTCAATATGACCATGAGTTGTTTCTACAGCAGAAGAAAGATCTGGGAAAAATCCATTTCCTGCAATAGCATCCCATCCTTTTGAAGGAAGCTTGTACAAAATATCAACAATATAGTTACTTACTTCTGAATTACTTGCCTTTTCAAATTTATCAATAATATTATCAGCAGTAAGACCACTAGGTGTTACAAAACTAAACTTCTCCATCAATTTCTGAAGAATATTCTGATAATTGTCTGTAGCCATAATAGCATCAGTTAATCCAGAGAAAGATGCCTTAACACTTCCTAAGTAAGCAGGTATGTTATAGAAAACTCTATATAACGCAAGCAAAATAGGAAACTGAATAAGTAATGGTAAACATGTTCCCATTGGAGAAACACCATACTTTTCATAAATAAGCTGAGTTTCCTGCTGCATAGCCATCATAGAAGCCTGATCTTTTTTATTTTTATATTTTGCTTGAACAGCTTGAAGTTCAGGCTGCATTTTCTGAGATAACTTAGAAAATTTCTGCTGCTTGAATGTAAGTGGCAGCATACACATATAAATAATGATAGTAATAATTATAATACTAAGAACTACACTCTCTACTCTTCCGCCAGTAATATATGAAATACCATTATAAATGTAATTCATAATAAGGCCTAGAAATTTAGCGATAGGTCCGAGTATAGCCCCGTCATATGCGGTTAATATTATTCCCGACATAAAAACCTCCATTATGGAACCGGATCATATCCACCCTTCGAAAAAGGATTACATCTCAATATTCTCCACGTTGTCAACGCTCCACCCTTTAAGGCACCATACTTTTCCACAGCCTCTAAACCATAAGTGGAACAAGTCGGACAATATGGACATTTTGTAGATTTCATTGGAGATAAATACTTTCTATAAAATTTTATTAAAAATATTAAGACTCTCTTCAAAACGATCCCATCTCTTTTTTTCAAAAATTAGTTACTTAAAATCTTTTGAAGACCTCCAAGATGTAAAAGTGCACTTTCAATTTCTCGGTATCCAACATTCTTTGCACTTACTCTTGCGATGACTACAATGTCCAAACCACTATTAAACATGTCTTCATGTAGTCTATAACTCTCCCTTATAAGGCGAGTAATGTGATGTCTTATAACACTATTTCCAACTTTTTTACTTACTGAAATGCCAATACGATTATTGGCTGAACCATTTTCCAAAACGTACATTACCAGATATTTGTTTGCAAAAGATTTTCCTTTATTATAAACGTTTTGGAAGTCACTGTTTTTCTTTAATGAATCTGAAAATTTCATTTAAACTTTCCTTCTAAAAAACAATCAAAAAAGAAGAAAAGACCACAAAAATTGTGGCCTATGCTGATAATTTTTTTCTTCCTTTTAATCTTCTAGCAGCTAAAACTTTTCTTCCGCCAGCTGTACTCATTCTTTTTCTGAAACCATGAACTTTTGATCTCTGTCTCTTTTTAGGTTGGAATGTCATCTTCATATATATCCACCTCCTTTACGTTAAAAAACATCAGATAAATTATAACAAAAAAAACATGTATGTCAATATAAAATAAAAATATATTTAAAAAATTATAATATATTAAAAAAAAATTATCCCCAAAATGTGGATAACCTGTGGATAACAATGTAAATATATCGTTTAAAACTGTTCAAAACACCCCCAAGACGAGAAAAAACAAGGTATATAACTTTTTAAAAGTTTTAAACAGTTATTTACGTTGCTTAAAAGGGTGAAATAGTGTACTATATATAGGTAGGATTGTGGATAAATATCCTATTTTATATATTAGATATGGAGAACCTTAATGGATAAAGTAATAGAACAATGGGACGATATATTAAAAATGGTAAAAGAAGAACATGGATTAACCGAAGTATCCTTTAATACATGGATAAAACCATTAGAAATTTTTGCCATTGAGAATAATACGCTATATATTCTTGTACCATCTGAACAGATGGGTCTAAGCTATATAAATAAGAAGTATTACTTACCTCTTAAAGTTGCTATCACTGAAATAACTGGAATCGAATACGATATTGAATTCATTCTTCCGGATCAAGCTCAGTCATTAAACTTTAAAAACACAAAAACAACTGATGCATTAAAACCAACTAAGGGAGATCACTCAAATCTTAATCCTAACTATACATTTGACACATTCGTAGTAGGAAGTAATAACAGATTTGCACAGTCTGCTGCTCTTGCAGTAGCTGAATCACCAGGAGAATCATATAATCCTCTTTACATTTACGGTGGTCCAGGACTAGGAAAAACACATTTGATGCATTCAATAGGTCATTTCATTATTGACCAAAAACCAAATACTAAAGTTTTATATGTAACATCTGAAGAATTTACTAATGAAGTAATTGAATCAATACGTAACGGTAATGCAACAGCAATGACAAAGTTTAGAGATAAATACAGAACTGTTGATGTATTAATGATTGATGATATTCAGTTTATTATAGGAAAAGAGAGTACACAGGAAGAATTTTTCCACACTTTCAACACTCTTCAGACACAAGGAAAACAAATAATTCTAACTTCAGATAAACCTCCAAAAGAAATGGAGACACTAGAAGAGAGAATTAGATCTCGTTTCGAATGGGGACTTATGGCAGATATAGGAGTTCCAGATTACGAAACAAGAATGGCTATTCTTCGTAAAAAAGCCGAAACAGACAACTTTAATATTGATGACGAAATCTTAAATTATATTGCTACTAACATTAGTTCAAATATTCGAGAACTTGAAGGAGCCTTAAACAAATTATTTGCTTTTCATAATCTTGAGCATACCTACATTACAATGGAAATTGCAGAAAGAGAATTAGCAAATATTATTACACCTGATAAACCAAGAGAGATAACTGCACAGCTTATAATAGAAGTAGTATCTGAACATTTCCACATTTCTGTTGATCAGATGATATCTAAAAACAGAAGTAATGATATTGCTAAACCAAGACAGATAGCTATGTATTTATGTAAAAATATGACATCTGATTCACTTGATGTTATTGGACAGCTCTTAGGTGGACGCGATCACTCAACAATTATCCACGGAATCAAGAAGGTTACAAAGGAATATGAGGAAAGCGAAGCTACAAAAACTATTATAGAAACTATCAAGAAAAAGATAAATCCGAATTAGTTTCTTCCTATTATAATAGTGTTTTAAATAGCACAATATATAGTATCAACTTATTAACGTTTATAAACAGTTAATACAAGGTGTATAAAAAGTTATCCATTTTTATCAATTTACAATTAACGCATGTATGAGAAAGTTATCAAATCCTACAAGCATTGATTTTATAAATAAAAACAGGGTTTTAAACTTTTAAACATCCCCTAAGAAGAATATTATTAATATCTTTTATATATATACATATACACGCAGGAAGGAGTTTTACCAAATGAAACTAATTTGTTCAAAAGCAAATTTACTTAGAGGAGTTAATATTGTTTCTAAAGCAGTTCCAACTAGAACAACAATGGCTATACTTGAATGTATTCTAATTGATGCCTCTACTAATGAGATAAAATTAATGGCTAACGATATGGAGTTAGGTATTGAAACAAAGATTGAAGGAGAAATAGTTGAAAGAGGAGTAATAGCATTAGATGCTAAAGTATTTTCTGAAATAGTAAGAAAACTACCTGATAATGATGTTACTATTGAGACAGACAGTTCATTTAAAACAATAATTAAATGTGAAAAAGCAAAATTCAACATTATAGGAAAATCAGGAGATGATTTTTCATATATACCATATGTTGAAAAAAATGAATCAATTGTATTATCACAATTTACACTTAAAGAAGTTATCAGACAGACAATTTTCTCAATCGCTGACAACGACAATAATAAACTTATGACAGGTGAATTATTTGAAATAAATGATAACAAATTGAAAGTTATTTCACTTGACGGACATAGAATTGCGATTAGAAATATTGAGATGAAAAATCATTATGGCAATAAGAAGGTTGTTGTACCAGGAAAAACTCTTCAGGAAATTAGTAAAATTATTCCTGGTTCAGCAGATGAAGATGTTGTAATTTATATAACAAACAATCATATTGTATTTGATTTTGATTCAACAACAGTTGTTTCAAGACTAATAGAAGGCGAATATTTTAAAGTAGATCAGATGTTAGCATCTAACTATGAGACAAAAGTAAGAATTAATAAAAAAGAATTACTTGAATGTATTGATCGTTCTACTCTCTTAGTAAAAGAGGGAGACAAGAAACCTATTATCATGAACATCACAGATGATAATATGGAACTAAAAATCAACTCATTTATTGGTTCAATGAATGAAGATATTGATATCAAAAAAGATGGAAAAGATATAATGATTGGATTTAATCCAAAATTCTTTATAGATGCACTTAGAGTAATTGACGAAGAGGAAGTCAACCTTTACATGGTAAATCCAAAAGCTCCTTGTTTTATTAAGGATGACGATGATAAATTTATTTATCTGATACTTCCGGTAAACTTCAACTCTGCATCAAATTAGGAGAAATTATGATAGAAATTTCAATTAGAGAAGACGAAGAATACATTAAATTAGGTCAAGCATTAAAAAAAGCGGGATTAGTAAGCTCCGGTGTTGATGCAAAGATGGTAATTTTGGATGGCCTGGTAGAAGTAAATGGGGAAACAGAACTTCAAAGAGGAAAAAAACTTAGAGATGGCGATGTTTTTTCATTTAACGGAGAAACAGTTAAGGTTAGGAAATGATTATTAAATCTATAGAACTGAGTAATTTTAGAAATTATGAACAGCTTAATTTAGAGTTGGATAAGGGTACCAACATTTTGTATGGAGATAATGCTCAGGGAAAGACAAATATTCTCGAAGCAGTCTATTTATGCGGTACTACAAAGTCACATAAAGGTAGCAAAGATAAAGAAATGATTAGATTTGATGGTGAAGAAGCTCACATCAGAACTATCGTTGAAAAAAATGAAAAAAGTTACCAGATAGATATGCATCTTCGTAATAGAGGAGCAAAGGGAGTAGCCATAAATAAACTGCCAATTAAAAAGGCAAGTGAACTTTTTGGAATATTAAACATCGTATTTTTTTCACCAGAAGACTTAAATATCATCAAGAATGGTCCAGCTGAAAGAAGAAGATTTATCGATTTGGAATTATGTCAGCTAGATAAGATATATTTATCTGATTTAACAAGATACAACAAGACTTTAGTTCAAAGAAATAAACTTTTAAAAGATATTAATTATAGACCTGAATTGAGAGACACACTTCCTGTGTGGGATATGCAGCTGTTAGAATACGGCAAAAATATAATAAAAAAGAGAAGACAGTTTATAAATGAACTAAACGAAATAATTTCAGAGATACATTTTAATATTTCAGGTGGAAAAGAAAATCTTGTGTTAAAGTATGAGCCAAGTATAGATGATATTTTTTTTGAAGATGAACTAATAAAAGCGAGAAATAAAGACCTTAAATTATGTCAAACAACAGTAGGACCACATAGGGATGATATGCTGTTTTCAATAGATGGGATTGATATTAGAAAATACGGTTCACAGGGGCAGCAGAGAACATCGGCTTTATCACTTAAGCTTTCAGAGATAGATTTAGTAAAAAAATCAATAAACAGTACACCAGTTTTATTATTAGACGATGTACTGTCAGAATTAGATAGCAATAGACAAAATTATTTGTTAAATAGTATAAATGATATTCAAACCATAATTACTTGTACTGGTTTAGAAGAATTTGTAAAAAATAGATTTCAAATAGACAAAATATATCAAGTAGTTCAAGGAAAAGTATTTGAAAAGAAATCTATAGAAGATATTTAGAGTGTCTATGACATTAGGAGGTTCTTTCATGAGTGAAGAATTACAACAGAACAATCAAGAATATGGTGCAGACCAGATCCAAATTTTAGAAGGATTAGAGGCTGTACGTAAAAGACCTGGAATGTATATTGGAAGTACATCCTCAAGAGGTTTACATCATTTAGTATACGAAATTGTGGATAATGCAGTTGATGAAGCGTTAGCTGGTTATTGTAAAAATATTGAAGTTACGATTGAAGAAGATAATTCTATTACTGTACTTGATGATGGACGTGGTATTCCTGTTGGAACAAACAGTAAGGCAGGAAAATCAGCTTTAGAGGTTGTATTTACAGTACTTCACGCTGGAGGAAAATTCGGTGGTGGAGGATACAAGGTATCTGGAGGACTCCACGGAGTAGGTGCGTCAGTAGTTAATGCGTTATCCACATGGTTAACAGTAGAAGTGTATAATGAGGGTAAAATCTACAGACAAAGTTATAAACGTGGAAAATCAGAAGGCACAGTTTCAGTTGTTGGAGAATGTGATGCAGAATTGCATGGAACAAAAGTACATTTTTTACCTGATGCAGAAATATTCGAAGAAACAGTATATGATTATGAAATTTTAAAACAAAGACTTAGAGAAACAGCCTTTTTAACAAAAGGCCTTAGAATTGTGCTTAAGGATGTTCGTGAAAACAGCAAGCATAATCATGAATTTATGTATGAAGGTGGAATAAAACAGTTTGTTGAGTATCTAAACAGAGGTAGAGAAGCCCTTTACAAAGATGTAATTTATTGTGAAGGCACACAGAATGGAGTTTATGTAGAAGTAGCTCTTCAGCACAATGACTCATTCAATGATTCAACATACAGTTTTGTAAATAACGTTATTACACCTGAAGGTGGAACACACCTTGCAGGATTTAGGAATGCTCTCACAAAGACATTCAATTCTTATGCAAGAGAAAATAAAATTCTTAAGGATTCAGACCCAGCATTGACTGGAGATGATATAAGAGAAGGATTAACAGCAATAATCAGTATAAAAATTGAAGAGCCTCAGTTTGAAGGACAGACAAAACAGAAGCTTGGAAATAGTGAAGCAAGAGGAGCTGTTGATTCAGTTGTATCTGAGAAGCTTACATACTTCCTTGAGCAGAATCCTGATGTAGCAAAAAATATATGTGAAAAATCACTTTTGGCACAAAGAGCAAGAGAAGCAGCCAGAAAAGCAAGAGATCTCACCAGAAGAAAAACATCTTTAGAAGGTGGATCACTTCCTGGAAAACTTGCAGACTGCTCAGACAAAGATCCAAAGAACTGTGAAATTTTCATAGTAGAGGGAGACTCTGCGGGAGGATCTGCAAAGACAGCCAGAAGCAGAGCAACACAGGCTATTCTTCCACTTCGTGGAAAAATTTTAAACGTAGAAAAAGCAAGATTAGACAGAATTTATGATAATGCTGAAATCAGATCGATGATAACAGCATTTGGAACAGGAATACATGATGATTTTGATATAGAAAAATTGAGATATGACAAGATTATTATCATGACTGATGCCGACGTTGATGGTGCACATATTGCAACACTTATGTTGACATTTTTATACAGATTCATGCCTGAATTAATCAAGCAGGGACATGTATATCTTGCAACACCACCACTTTACAAGGTGGAGAAAAATAAAAAAGTATGGTACGCGTATGATGATATCGAGTTAAATAATATTTTGACAGAAATAGGACGTGACTCAAATAATAAAATACAGCGATACAAAGGACTTGGAGAGATGGATGCAGAGCAGCTTTGGGATACAACAATGGATCCTGAAAAGAGAATCCTGAAACAGGTCATGATTGATGAAGAGAATTCATCAGAATTAGATGTAACATTTACAACACTGATGGGTGATAAAGTAGAACCAAGAAAAGAATTTATTGAAGCAAATGCTAAATATGTTCAGAATCTTGATATTTAGTTAAGGAGGAACAAAGTTTAAGTGGATGACAAGATATTTGATCAAATACAACAGGTTGATCTGAAAAAAACAATGGAAACCTCCTATATTGACTATGCTATGAGCGTTATTGCGAGTAGAGCATTGCCAGATGTAAGAGATGGATTAAAGCCAGTTCAAAGAAGAGTATTGTACTCAATGGTTGAACTTGGAAATACACCAGACAAGCCACATAGAAAATGTGCGCGTATCGTCGGTGATACAATGGGTAAATACCATCCACATGGAGACAGCTCGATTTACGGAGCACTTGTCAACATGGCTCAGGAATGGTCAATGAGATATACACTTGTTGACGGACATGGAAACTTCGGTTCTGTGGATGGAGACGGTGCAGCTGCTATGCGATACACTGAGGCAAGATTATCCAAAATCTCTCTTCAGATGATAGAAGATATCAACAAAAACACAGTTGATTTTGCACCAAACTTCGATGAGACAGAGCAGGAGCCGAAAGTACTTCCATCAAGATATCCAAATCTGTTAGTAAACGGAACAACAGGAATTGCTGTAGGAATGGCAACAAATATTCCACCTCACAATTTAACTGAGGTTATTAATGCTGTAGTAAAATTAATCGACAACGACATAGAAGAAAAAGAAACAACAATGGAAGAGTTACTTGAAATAGTAAAAGGACCAGATTTCCCAACAGGAGGAATTATCCTCGGAACATCAGGAATAAATGAGGCTTATAGAACAGGCCGTGGAAAAATCAGAGTACGCGCTGTTACAGATATAGAGCCAATGGATAATGGAAAGAATAGAATTGTTGTAACAGAATTACCATATCTTGTTAATAAAGCAAGATTAATAGAAAAAATTGCTGAACTGCACAAGGATAAAAAAATTGATGGAATTACAGACCTTCGTGATGAGACAAGCCGAGAGGGAATGAGAATTGTAATCGAACTCAGAAGAGATGTAAATCCAAGTGTGGTATTAAATCTTTTATACAAACATACGCAGTTACAGGATACATTTGGAGTTATAAATCTTGCATTGGTAAATGGGGAGCCAAAAGTATTAAATCTGTACGAGTTGTTGAATTATTACTTGCTCCATCAAAAAGATGTAGTTACAAGAAGAACTCAGTATGACCTTGATAAAGCAGAGGCAAGAGCTCATATTGTACAGGGATTAATAATTGCACAGGACAACATTGATGAAGTAATCTCAATTATCAGATCAAGCCGAACAACAGCAGAAGCAAAAAACAGATTAATGGAAAGATTTGGCTTATCTGATGAGCAGTCACAGGCAATTGTAGACATGCGTCTAAAAGCTCTTACAGGATTGGAAAGAGAAAAATTAGAAGCAGAATACAAAGAGTTGATGGCTCAAATTGCAGAATTAAAATCAATTTTAGCAGATGAGAAAAAACTTCTTGGAGTAATCAGAGAAGAAATTCTTGCTATTTCCAACAAATTTGGTGATGAAAGAAAAACTCAGATTGGTTTTGATGAGTATGATATGTCAATGGAGGATCTTATTCCAGAGACAAATACTGTAATCACAATGACAAAAGTCGGATATATCAAGAGAATGAGCACAGACAATTTCAAAGCTCAGCATCGTGGTGGAAAAGGAATAAAAGGAATGGAGACAATAGAAGATGACTATATTGTCGAAATGATGATGACAACATCTCATCATTACCTTATGTTCTTTACCAATACAGGAAGAGTATACAGAATTAAAGCATACGAGATTCCGGAAGCAAGCAGAACCTCAAGAGGAACAGCAATAATCAATTTAATACCTCTTCAGCCAGAAGAAAAGATAACAGCTATGATTCCAATAAAGGAATATGAAGATGATAAATATCTTTTCATGGCAACAAGAAACGGAATTGTAAAGAAAACACCAATAAAAGATTATGAAAATATCCGAAAAAATGGACTTGCAGCAATTAATTTAAGAGAAGATGATAAATTAATTGAAGTAAAAGTAACAGATAATTCAGAAGATATATTCCTGTTTACAAAATTTGGACAGTGTATTAGATTTAAAGAAACAGATGTACGTTCTACAGGAAGAACAACAATGGGTGTAATAGGAATGAACCTTGCTCCAAACGATGTTGTTATTGCAATGCAGACAGCATCAATGGGAGAATCTGTTATGATAGTTTCTTCAAAAGGATTAGGAAAATGTACTCTTATAGATGAGTTCAGCACTCAAAACCGAGGAGGAAAGGGTGTAAAATGCTATAAGATAACAGAAAAATCAGGAAATCTGGTTGGAGTAAAATCAGTTGGAAAAGATGATGAAATAATGCTTATTACAACTGAAGGAATTATAATTAGAATTCAGGTAAGCGATACAACTCTTTTAGGAAGAGTAACTACAGGAGTTAAACTAATTAACCTTCAGGATGGTGTAAGCGTAGCAAGTATAGCTAAAGTAGTTGAAGATAAATCACTAATGCCACCAGAAGAAGAAAAAGAAGAAACAGAAAAAGAAACAGAGGAATCATAGGATTTAAAGCAGGGTAAAATTACCCTGCTTTTTTCAAAGAATATAACAACAAACTTTCAAAGAATGAAAAATTTCCAGAAAGTAAGGAGAAAAGATGATAAGAGAAATAAATACAAAACTAATAACAGAAAATGTAAAAGAGATGTGTATATCAGCAAACCATTTCTTATCAAAAGATATGGATGAGATGCTTAAGAAAGTAACAAAAGATGAAGAATCACCATTAGGTCAAAAAATTTTGAATCAGCTTCAGGAGAATCTCAAAATAGCCGGAGAAGAAATGATTCCAATCTGTCAGGATACAGGGATGGCGGTATTTTTTGTAGAAGTAGGGCAGGATGTACATTTTACAGGAGATTTGCTTGAGGATGCAATAAACGAAGGTGTAAGACAGGGATATGTGGATGGATTTTTAAGAAAATCAGTAGTAAAGGATCCAATAATCAGAGAAAATACAAAAGATAATACCCCAGCAGTAATTCATTATTCAATAGTAAAAGGAGATAAAGTAAAGATAACTTTTGCTCCAAAAGGATTTGGAAGTGAAAATATGAGTAGAGTATTTATGCTAAAACCAGCAGATGGAATAGAAGGTGTAAAAAATGCAATATTAACAGCAGTAGAAGATGCAGGTCCAAATGCATGTCCACCAATGGTAGTTGGAGTAGGTGTTGGGGGAACATTTGAAAAAAGTGCAGTAATGGCAAAACAGGCACTTACAAGAGAAGTAGGAAAACATTCAGAAATAGAATATGTTGCTGAATTAGAAAAAGAAATGCTTGAAAAAATAAATAATTTAGGGATAGGACCAGGCGGACTTGGTGGAAGTACTACAGCACTTGCAGTAAACATAAATACATATCCAACACATATTGCAGGATTACCGGTATCAATTAATATTTGTTGTCATGTAAATAGGCACATTGTAAGAGAAATATAATAATATATAGTACAGGAGAAAAAAATGGATAAAAAAATAACAACTCCAATAACAGAAGAAACAACAAAAGATTTACATAGTGGAGATTATGTATATATTACAGGAACAATATATGTAGCCAGAGATGCTGCGCATAAAAGAATGATAGAAGCATTAGATAATAATGAGTCATTACCAATAGATATAAAAGATTCAACAATATATTACATGGGACCATCTCCAGCAAGAGAAGGAAGAACAATAGGTTCAGCAGGACCAACAACCGCAACAAGAATGGATAAATATGCACCTACACTATTAGATTTAGGTGAAAAGGCAATGATAGGAAAAGGAAAAAGATCTAAGGAAGTAATAGATGCAATTGTTAGAAATAAAGCGGTGTACTTTGCAGCAGTAGGAGGGGCAGGAGCTTTACTTTCTAAGTGTATAAAGGAATCTGAAGTAGTGTGTTATGACGACCTTGGAGCAGAGGCAATCAGAAAAATATATGTAGAAGATTTTCCAGTAATTGTAGTAGTAGACAGAGATGGAAATAATTTATATGAGTCTTCAATAAAAGAATATAAAAAAAGATAAAAAATCAGTTGACAAATAAGAATTATTTTAGTAGAATAACTTTTGCGTCACGAAAGTGATAATTAAATATTTGAAATAACCTTTGGAGAAGTACTCAAGTGGCCGAAGAGGTGCCCCTGCTAAGGGTATAGGTCGGGAAACTGGCGCGAGGGTTCAAATCCCTCCTTCTCCGTTTAAATAAGCTTATAATAAGCTTATTTTTTTTATGTTTTTATGTAATTTATCTATTGACAAATATAGTCAATGTGACTATTATAATATGCAAATAGTTATATTGACTATATAATATTACTTATGGTTAAGAGAGGTAAATTATGAAAGATAGAGTAATAAGTGATGCTGAGCGTGAGTTTTTGGATAATTATAATTCTGATAAGTATCAAAAGTATTCTGCAACAGCAGATATGCTTATTTTTACGATTACGGATAATAATAAATTAGGACTGGTATTAATTCAAAGAGGTGGTTATCCATTCAAGGGATATTGGGCATTTCCTGGTGGATTTATAGATATAAATGAGTCTATAGAGGATGCGGCAAAGCGAGAACTTAAAGAGGAAACCGGACTTGATGGACTCTTTATGGAACAGTTTGGAACGTATGGAGATGTCGATAGAGATCCTCGTATGAGGGTAATTTCGATAGCACATTTGGCGTTAGTGCCTAAAGCAGCACTTAGAAATTTAATGGCTGGAGATGATGCAAAAAAAGCAGATATTTTCGAGGTGGATTTCGAAGATGGATGTGATGTAAATGAGCTTGAGAAAGATGTTTTATACAATAAAGAGAGTGGTAAAAATAAACGTAAAATGAGTTCTGAAGAAGATGAAAAGGTAGTTTTATGTAGTGGAGAGACAGGAAAAAAGAAATGTAAAACGAGCTTTAGAGAAGATGAAAAGGTAGTTTTGTGTGGTGGAGCAAGCTCAAAAAAGGAATGTAAAATAAGTTTTGGAGAAGGGGAGAAAGTAGGGAGCTTTAAAGGTGAAGAAATAGG
>JBGVKW010000088.1:0-6884 GCA_045123895.1 Agathobacter sp. | reverse complement strand
ACAATGCCCCTCATGGGATTTGAACCCACAACCTACCGGTTAAAAGCCGGTTACTCTACCAATTGAGTTAAAGGAGCATAAAAAAACCGCTTACCTCGTCATCTAAGGTAAGCGGTACGCTAAAACATGTCTATCTATTTTGTCTGCCCAGTTCTATATGCCTGGTTCTGCGACAATTTCTGAAACACAATTTTCTCGTTTATGCTTAATCTTAAATGAGCGCATATAATTATTACTCCACTCGTAGTCTTTGAGTGCAGCAGGTTTACGTTCACTATTAAACTCATATAAACGATTTATTGTTGTCATGTCTTTTCCTTTCTGTGGAGCGCATTTTTGCTCCGCTTATCTCTTTTCTATATGATACTATAACAATTTTGACTTGGGTTGTCATTATACTTGTAGTATAAAATTATGACATTAGTATACTGTCCACTTTTATATAGCTTTATATCAGCAATGCACATAATGATATAAGTATCTTAATTTATTTCGTTTTTACACTCACTTTCTTTCCTGAGAATGCAATTCCAAATTTTAAGATATCAGTAATTCCATCTTCTTTCATTTCGGAATCATATCGAAGACTATCAATCTGCTCTAAAGCATCGTTCGCCAGACTTTCCAGAGATACTTCGCCTAGATTCTTTTCCCATTTTAGTTCTAAAATAATACCAGGATATCTCTTCTTTCTAGGAATCAGACATACATCAAATCGTCCATCGCCAGATTCTCTGTTTGACTTAATTTTATACTGATTATCCATCAATGCTATTAATCCAAGCATTAATCCATGATAGAATCCCTCTGCTCCACCATCATAGAAGCTGATTGATTTATCCATATATTCACCAACAGCACTCTGCAACTTCTTATAATCGTTGGCATAAAGGCTTTCTGCTATCTTATTTGCAGTAGTTCTTGTAATCGCTCCAACCTGTAACAAGTGAGATATTATTTCGCTTTTATATACAGCTGCTATCTCTCTATTTGGAATTGAAACTTCACACAAATATGAACCATCTGCCTGTAGTTCCTTCCTGGGTGCTTTCAAATATCCTGCAACCAATAATAAGCTGTAGATATTAGCTGGATCTTCTGCAAGAGATCTATATACAACATTCTGGTCGATTCTTGCTATTACACACTCTCCCTGTAAGAGTGCATACAGTTTTTCTGTTATATCATCTGTTGCAACTCCCATAACATCTTCTAAGATTTCATTCTTACCAGTATTGGCCCAATATGCTTGCGGAATACAGCCTCTCGAAATGTAATTGATTACTGACCAGGGATTATAGATTTCTTCACTTCCAAACAAATAACCATCATACCAATCCTTAAGTTCGCTCTCCTTGTCTGCCATTCCATAATACTCTAGCATTTCTTTTACTTCATAGCTTGTGAAGCCAAAAAACTATCATATTCTTCATCCATTACTGTACTTACAGTAAGATTATTCAAGCCACTAAAAATACTCTCCTGAGCAATTCTCAAAATTCCAGTCAAAAAACCATATGATAAATTCTTATTATCCTTAAAAGCTCCTGAGAAGAAGTTTCTCATAAATCCAATAATCTCATCATAAAAATCTTTTGAATACCCTTCCTGAATTGGAGTATCATATTCATCAATAATGATAATTGGAGCTTTTCCATAATGAGTAGCAAGCATTTTTGATAAACGTTCAAGGGCAGAAGTAAGTTCCACCTCATTTGCAGATACATCAAGAATTTTTGAGAAATACTCTTTTTCATATTGCGAAAGCTTATCGCTATTTAGCAGCTCCTTATGTCTTCCGTACTCCTCTTGGAGCAATCCTCGAATCTTATCTATCGTTGCTTCCCAGGTATCAAACTTTATATCTTTGAAAGTGAGGAAGATAACTGGGTATTTACCTTGATGTGCCTGGTACTTATCTCCACATTTCCAGATATTTTTGTCTACAAAATATTTGCTGGTATCCTCTTTTGAAATCTCAAAAAATACCCTGAGCATATCCATGTTCAATGTTTTTCCAAATCTTCTTGGTCTTGTAAACAGTGATACTAATGGCTTCTGATCTAGAAACTCTTTAATTAATAAAGTCTTGTCAACATAGTAATATTCTGCTTGTGCTCGTACATAATCGGAGATACCAATTGGTAATGATTTTAAATCTGTTCTATTAGTTTTCTTTACATATTTTCCATGTGTAACTCTTCCGTCTGCAGGTTTTTCAGCATCATCAGGAATCAGCCATATACCTTTTTCTTTTATTGCACCCTGGATTTTACCTTTCTTACACATATTGTTCAGCGAACGAGAAGAAAGTCCCCATTCTAAAGCTTTTTCCTTACAAGTCTTCATTCATCCATCTCCAATCATTTACAACATCTATGCTGTCCATACGCATATTACAAACCGCAAAACGCAAAATATCAATCGTACTTTGATATTTTGCGTTTTGTATATTGCGTTTCTATATTATCTTGCGTTTAATTTGCCCATTCCTTTATGCAAACACTTTCAATTTGTTTATCAAATTTCTTATGCCCTTCTACCTTTATGGCGCTTCTGATAATCTTCTCTAATCGGTGCACAGCAGGCAAATACAGCCTCATCCATCTCCACCCTGCTCTTAGATCTACGAACCGCAGATACCGTCTCAGAAAGCACTCTATAATTCAAAGCGGTTCCTTCTCTGTCACACTCATAGTTAATAGCTCTGTCTGCTCCAATACCAAATCTTCCTGCAACTTCAACCGCATCAATGTTTGCTCCCAGGAATAAAAACTCCCAACCGTACTTGTCTTTTTCCTTTTCAACCATCTTCTTTACTCTGTCAAAGGAATACTTATGGCTGGCATTCTCCATACCATCGGTTGTAATAATAAACAGTGTCTTTTCCGGCCTGTCCTCTTCCCTTGCATACTTATGTACATTAGCAATGTGATGAATCGCTCCACCGATTGCATCAAGAAGTGCTGTACATCCTCTGACATAATATTGCCTGTCATTCATCGGCTCTACTTTTCCCACGGGAACTCTGTCATATAAAACCTCGCAGCTGTCATCAAACAGTACTGTAGAGATGTATGCCTCGCCTTCCTCTTTGCGCTGCTTCTCAATCATGGAATTGAAGCCTCCGATTGTATCAGCCTCAAGACCTCTCATGGAACCACTTCTGTCTAAAATAAA
Organism: Agathobacter sp.; assembly: GCA_045123895.1. Classification (GTDB taxonomy): domain Bacteria; phylum Bacillota; class Clostridia; order Lachnospirales; family Lachnospiraceae; genus Roseburia. The sequence goes on along the minus strand of JBGVKW010000088.1, from coordinate 3,704 downwards.
AACAACTTCTGTTAAACCTTTACGCATAATAATCGTCCTCCTAAAATATAATCACCTTATGGTGTTTTTCTTGTTGGACTAATTATACGAAAAAGTTTTTAAAAACCGGTCTCTTTGAAAGCGACCGTAAAATCTATGAAATTATGCAAGGCAGGCCATGCTCTTCCAACTGAATATCCAGCTCAATCATGTCATAAATCTCATTCTCAATAAAATATGAGAAAATAATATCGGTCTTATCGCAAGGCGATAAAGCATAACCTGCTCTTGCCAGTAAATCCTTTGATTCATCTAAATTAAGCTTTGCTCCTATGCACAGGCATAAGGCAGTCCGCTTATTGGGATGGTAATTTGCATTATTCTTAATCTTTGAGAATATCTTCTTATCTACAATCGCCCGCTTCCAAACCTCAGCATTTTCCATATGTTTTTCCCGAATCAGATACATTAGATACTCTGAATAGGTGTCAGACATATGCTGCATCCTTTCCTGAAGCTTGCTCTCATGTTGCTCCTCAAAATCAAAACAAGGAGCCTCCTCGCGCTTACAACATTCGTCTACCTGTAAGGCTTCAGTGTTTCTTCTTGTACGTCTTCTAATGGCCTGAGCATTTGAAGGATAATTATCATATACGGGCTCACTTCGTCTCATGGATGTAGAATAAACATCACCATACTCCGTCTCCCTGGCATCCATTACATAGTTATTATCTATATATGCTTCAAGATCAGGATAAATCTTCTCACCTAAATGTGTAGCCTTGGTGTCAAAAACAACCAGGAAGATTTCCATATCATTGCCAAGCAGAAATACATTAATCTCATCTACAGCAATTCTCATTCCCTCTTCCTTGGGATAACCAAAACCTCCGGTAGAAATCAGCGGGAACGAAATAGACTTAATTCCATTCTCCTTTGCAAGCTGCAGACTCTTTCTATAGCAGGAACGAAGCTTTTCTTCTTCTCCCTGGTGGCCACCCAAATAAAGCGGACTTACTGCATGAATAATATACTTTGCCTGCAATTTGAATCCCGGAGTGATAAATGCATCCCCCTCTGGCACAAAGCCAACAGTCTCTTTTCTATATTTCAGAAGCTCATCGTAGCTAGCTGCCTTATAGACAGCGCTATCGCAACCAGGGCCAACAATAGCATGGTCACTTGCCGTATTGACAATTGCTTCTGTATTCATTTTTGTAATGTCATTACGAACAATCTTAAATGGCACAGAAATCGCCTCCTATTCTCATCCGTGATTTCCCAGTGTCCGCTAAAACCACATCCAACATAACATACATTATTCATTTAAATCATTCTCTAAATCTGTTAATTCTATGCTTTGTGTTTTTCCATTTACCAGGCACTGAAGCATTACATATCCAGAATCTGATGTTTCCAAAATGGTATCATATCCTTTTTCAATATCATTCCAGGCATCTGCCCACCAAAATCTGAACTCTTTAATTCTAGCCAAATAAATCACCTGCTTTTGTATATTGCGTTTCTATACTGTCTTGAATTTAATTAACCTATTTTTCTATATGTCAACCTTATTTTGATCAAGTATTTTCTTTATGTCTGCATAGGTCTTCTCCCTAATATTGGCTTCATTTGCATACTTTTCAAAATCAGAAGCCACATGACTTATCTTAGAAATAATATCCATGCACTTTTTCTTTTTAAGGCCCATTTTTTTACCAACTTCCAATAAATCAGAAAGACAAATATTGCTCTTTTTACCATTGATTGTCATCTGATGTGCGCTCAACCATTTGTTAGTAACATCATAAGAATAAGTAATATCATATGCTGGTGATAATCTCCATTTTCCACTTCTATCCATCAAAAATGAAATATTCTTTACATGATCATCTTGATTAACCGCTACACAATTAAATACCATTCTGCTATAGAACTGCTCGATGTCCATCATCGGCAACTTTATATCTCTCATATACGCCGCAGCCATTTCATAACTACATAGTCTTGGCTCTTTATAACTAATATGAGCCATTGCTCCTAATGACTGCATGTGTATTTTTTTTCCATCAACACGGTCAAATCGCTTTGTCATAAAGTGATTCTCCCCTGAATTTGAATATATTCTACATTCATTCATCTGGATACCAGCATCCAAAGCCATTTTATAATATGCATACTCAATTAAAGTATATTCTGGAATATCCTCTAATCCATGATCACCATTTTTTGAAACATTATCAAACTTCATAAGCCAATAATCATAATCTTTATCGAGGTTGAGTTGTCCAGATTTAATTTCATTGGTCTTTTCATTCCATGCTATTAATGCCTTTGCGCGTGCACCTCCTGCAGAACTTCCTACTTGAACTAACTGAGAGTATGTTAATGCTTCCTTGGCATTTAAAGTAGTCAGCTGTCTTTGATTTAATACATCTGAAGCAAATTTTACCATTTCAGAAATATTGATATTTTCATTAATATCACTTATATCTGAACTAGCTGGCACATATTCAAGTGCTCCCATTCCTCTTTTACCCGTATAACACAATCTATCAATTGCAGTAAAATCTTTAATTGATTTTCCATGTGAAACAAGCCATTGTTCTATTACTTTATTTCCAAAAGTATCAGGCAATGAATCTACTACTAATCCTGGCATACCGAAAAAGGGCTCTCCTGAAAGGGACGGAAACTCATATACTATATTGCTTAGAGGCATCATTATTGGCGATATTTCAATTTCACTTTTCAAAAAATCTCCGTCATATTCAAAAGATGCATATGGCTTGTTTAAATCTTGATGTATAATTCCTACTCTTGTTCCCCATAAGTATACTTCTGCTGTTGTATTCATCTAATCTTCATCTCCCCATTTGAAAGCACTAGTGGTTTCCCTTTTTCTACGAACTCTCTGTTTCGGTTTATGATTATCATTTAAATAAAACGATGGTCTTTTTGTCTGATCTGGAATAAGTAAATCAATATTACTCTCCAGATTTAGTGCAGACAATATTTTGATTAAACTCTCAAGCTGAATCGATGCTCCCTGTTCTAGTCTCGATATACTGCGAACAGATACTCCCGACTCATTCTCCAAATCTTTCTGTGAAACTCCCGCATTTACGCGATATTGTTTTATTCTCTCTCCAATTAGTTTCTGATATTCACTGCAACTCAATTTATTCATTATAACACGCCACCTTTGTCTTGTTATAACTGTATTATATTTTAATACGCCAAATTAGTCTAGTTATTTTTAATTTTCAAATACCACCCATTTCAGAATAATAATTCTTCAGATCTTCCTGCAGCTGGGTTCTTACTCTGTCCCAATCCTCTGCCTCCATCTGACTGTACAAAGCATGATTCATGGAAATGACGCTTAAATCCTTTGAATAATAGAGGAATCTTTTTCGCTCGAACTTCTCAAATGGATTTGTAAGCATATTTCTACAAATGGCTTTTCTATCCTTAAGCATTTCTTCGTTATATGGACAGGTACTTCTATCCACCTGAAGTCCTCTGTTTATTCTGTCCTGATAAAATGCAATATAATCATCCAAAACGTCATCTATTTTTGCATCACCAATAGAATCAATATGTTTAACAACTGCAAGCATAAATGGCATCTTATAGGAAAGTGAATAGTCTCTCTCCTCCAGAAAATCAAAGAAATCATCTTTAATGGTATTATCATTGTGCTCTTTAATATCAAGCTCTTT
>JBGVKW010000087.1:0-5397 GCA_045123895.1 Agathobacter sp. | reverse complement strand
ATTACCTTCAGGTAACGTGGATTCGCAGGATCATATTCTAATTTTTCACGTAAATGTCGTATATGTACCGCTACCGTATTTTCTGTTCCAAAAGGATCATCCTTCCAAACCTTTTCATAAATTTGATTAGGTGAAAACACTTCTCCCACATGCTCCATCAAAAGCTTTAGAATATCATACTCTGTTTTTGTGAGATTAACCGGTTCTCCGTCAAGAGTTACTTCCTTTGCCTTGTCGTCAAGCTCAATTCCTCCCACAGACATTTTATTATTTTCAACGATTCCGCTTCCTAAAAGCATATATCTTCGAATCTGAGATTTTACTCTTGCCTGTAGCTCCACTGGATTAAATGGCTTTGTGATATAATCATCTGCTCCTACCGTAAGTCCTAATACTTTATCTGTGTCCTCACTTTTTGCAGTAAGCAAAATTACAGGTACATTTGTAAGCTCTCTTATCTTTACCATGGCTGATATACCATCCATCTCTGGCATCATAATATCCATCAGTACAAGATGAACTTCTTTTTCCTGTATTATTTCTATTGCCTCTTTTCCATTATAAGCTTCAAAAACCTGATATTCCTCGCTTGTGAGATATATTCTAAGTGCTGATACTATATCCTTTTCATCATCACATACTAATACGTTGTACATATTTTCCTCCCGGGATTTTTATTTCATAACTACATATGTAATTTATATACATTGTAACGTTTATTATATTAATTTACTATTGGGTAAAACATTAAGATTTGTTTAAGATTTGAACAAGGCACACCAAAAAACAAAGCAGAGAACTCTACATATTCCCTGCTTTTACTCTGACAATTTTTTATCACATACTATATAAGCGAAATTTAACTACCAATAACAATATTAACAAAAGACTCGCCGTTACCGTTATAATAATTCCACTTCTTTTTACTTTAGCTAAACGCTCCTCATCCGTTTTATGCTCTGGTTTCAGCGAAGCTTCAGGATTAGCTATCATTGTAATTCCACATATAAGGATAACAAATACTGCACTAAACTCTAATAATTCATACATTTTCATTTTCTCCTTTCCCTTTTTACGAAAACAGTATACCTTAATTATTGGTAAACTGCAATCTCTTACCTAGATAGATAAAAATCTGTTTTCTTTCACATTTTGTCGACAAACATATCGTTTGAACTTATAATATTCATATAACATTTTTAATCAGAAGAAGGAGGGTTTTTATGGTTTATAAATGTAGTATATGTGGGTATATTTTTGATGAAGAAAAGGAGGGGAAATCTTTTTCTGAACTTACAGAGTGTCCTCTCTGTAAGCAGCCTGTAGATAAATTTGAGCTGGTAGAAGGGGAGAAAAAACCAGCTTCAATCAACTCTGCTCCTTTGGATTTAAGCTACCCAAGCGAAACTCGAAAAACCGATAGCAATTATCGTTACATGAAGGAAATTCATGAAATGGCTGTAACTGGCAAATCAGCAATTGAGGCAATGGGTACTCAGATGGCCATGCCAAACTGGGACGATATTCTTGTGCTAGGAGCTCAGCTAAATCCTATGCCTTTGGATGAGCATGCCGATGTATCCCTGAAGACTGTAATTGGAAAACATGCACAAAAACCTATGGTACTTGATATGCCTGTGTATATTTCTCACATGTCTTTTGGCGCATTATCAAAAGAAACTAAAATTGCAATGGCAAAGGGAACTGCCGCTGTTGGCACAGCAATGTGCAGTGGTGAAGGGGGTATTCTTCCTGAAGAAAAAGATGCCGCATATAAATATATTTTTGAATATGTTCCAAATCAGTATAGTGTGACAGATGAAAATCTTAAAACTTCAGATGCCATCGAAATAAAAATCGGACAGGGAACAAAACCTGGTATGGGTGGACACCTTCCAGGCAGTAAAGTTACTCCTGAGATTGCAAAGGTTCGAGAAAAGCCAGTTGGTGAGGATGTAATTAGTCCTTCCAAATTCTCTGACATAAGTAGTCCTGATGATTTAAAAAATTTAGTAAGTGAGCTTCGAACACGAAGTGAGGGCAGACCTATCGGTATCAAGATTGCCGCCGGTCGAATTGAAAAAGATTTGGAATTCTGCGTATACGCTGAACCAGATTTTATAACCATTGACGGACGTGGAGGTGCAACAGGTGCTTCCCCTGCCATAATTCGAGACTCAACCAGTGTTCCTACAATTTATGCACTTTACAGAGCAAGAAAGTATTTAGATTCTATTAATTCAGATATCGATTTGGTTATTACAGGTGGCCTCAGAGTATCCTCTGATTTTGCTAAGGCAATTGCTATGGGCGCTGATGCTGTTGCTATAGCCTCAGCTGCAATGGTTGCTGCTGCCTGCCAGCAATATCGAATATGTGGAACCGGTATGTGTCCTGTCGGAATGGCTACACAGGACGAGAAACTTAGGGAAAGATTACATATTGATACCGCAGCTAAGCGTATAGAGAATTTCCTTTCATGCTCTGCAAATGAACTCCGTACTTTCGCGAGGATAACAGGAAATTCAGATATTCATAATTTATCAGTTGATGATTTGTGCACAATAAGTCGGGAAATATCAGAACACACTAACATTCCACATGCGTAATACAATCATTTCACAGACTTAAATCAAATAGCTATGTATATTTTTGTGATATACATAGCTATTTTTTTGTTCCTCAAGATAACATTGTTTGGCACGTCCCCACTGGTCTTGCTAATCGCACCACTCTTCTATCACACATGTATGCTTCTTTTTATCTTCACCATCTGCATCATAATTGACGCCTACCAATAAAATTTTGTCACTATATCCAGCTAATGCTCCCTGATATCTGCGCTCTTTAATCTGCTTAATTGCTGAATCTGATGACTGATTATATTTTAGTTCCACCACTATTGCAGGCCTTTTTCCCGCATTTGCTCTTGGGATAAATACCATATCTGCAAATCCTTTTGCTGCCGGAAATTCTCTGACAATATTATAGTAAGCCGGTGCCGTAAAGTATGCCATTGTAAGCACACAGCTTAGTGAGTTTTCATCATTATATTTCAGAATGGATGTATAAGTTTCATGGGCAATTTCTATAATCTGTGCTACTTTATCAGCATCTTTGGAAATTGTTGCCCTTAACAGTTCATCACATTTTGATATTGATTTTGCTACTTCATGCCAGCTTCCTTTATTAAGTGCGGCCTGATATGCCTTCGCCACTTCATAATTCGGAATAAAGGCGCTGTCTTCTTCTGCATCGTATGCAAGATATCCCAGATGGATCAATGCGGTTAATGCTTCATCTTTTGAAGATATTTCGGACAAATCGTTGGCAAAGGTGTCTGTATTGACCAAAACCTTTCCACCAGACAACATTGTCAGCACATCATCCTTCAGACCTTCATAATTCATATTAATAAATGTATTTATGGATTCAAAGGATGACGTATTTTTCCAGTAAGTATCAAAATCATGATCCACCATTGCCTGAACCACTGAATTAGGATTATACATATGCATACCATCAATCAAATAGCCGTTATACCATGTTTTAGTTGTATCAAAATCCATGTCATACTTTTTACAAAGCTCTTTCACTTCTTCTTCTGTAAAACCAAAATACTTTGTAATCTGTTTTGATTTCAGCATTGTAAACTCTCTAAAGTTGTTTAATGCCGATTCGTCCTTAATTTTCTTAATCGGAAGTATTCCCGTAATATAGGCAAGTGCCAGGAATGCCTTCGATTCCTCGCTTTTAAACAGGGAATGTAGAAATTGAAGATATTGATGAACCAATGCTTCATTTTCACTATTTCTAATCACACAATCCCATTCATCAATAATGATAACAAATGGAATATTTTCAATATCATAAATATCTTTAATGATTAAAAACAGATCCTTTTCATAATCTAATGAAGCACCATAACTTTTTTTCAAATCATTGCATATGCGCTCATGTATAGCCTCTATCAAATCTTCCTTATGAAAATCCCACACTGAAGAAATATCAAGATGAATCACATTGTATTGATTCATGTGCTTATGAAAACTTTCTTTTGTGGCAATTTCTGTATCATGAAAAAGCTCAAAAGAGTCGCATCCACGACTATAATACGCATCAATCATTCCAGCAGCATGTGATTTTCCAAATCGTCTTGCATGACTTACTGCAATGTACTTACCATTTGTACATACGACATCATTCAAATATTCCAGTAATCCAGTTTTATCAATATAAATTTTACTATTTTTATCGCATGTAAAGCTTTCATTATTTGGATTAAAATAAGTACCCATGTAAGCCCTCACTCCATTCTACTCATTGTCGTAGCAATTCAATTTCATTGTTGCTGCGTGTTCTAATATATTTCAATTATATTTTCGAGCTATATCTATGTCAATTCATTTATATTTGGGGTTTATTGCAGTTTTCTGTACACCGTAAAGTACATGCAGATGCAGCTTGCACTTCCTCCAATCAGGTTCGAAATCGGCTCTGCCCAGAATACGCCCATTACACCAATAGCAGGTATTCTTGCAAGAATCAGGGTAAGTGGAATAACAATGATTACTTTTCTGAAAATGGAAAAGAACACTGCCTGCTTTGCTTTTCCAAGCGCCATGAAAGTGGACTGTCCTGCAAATTGTAATGCCATGAAAATAAATCCGAGAAAGTATATTTTAAGCGGTATGACTCCGTTTGAAATTACTACTGGGTCCTTGCTGAAAATGCTTAAGTATACATGCGGCAAAAGCAGTGTGCTGACCCAGAATATTGCAGTATATAAGAGTGCGAGTGCTGATGCGAATCGTATTCCCTTTTTTACACGGTCATATTTTTGTGCACCATAATTGTAGCTTAATATTGGCTGCGAGCCAGTCGTTATTCCGTTGATTGGAAGGCCTATCATCTCTCTTACTGAATTGATGATTGTCATTATTCCAATGTAGACATCGCCGCCAAAGGTTGAGAGTGTTGCATTGCAAACCGCCTGCACTGCACAGTTTGTGGCTCCCATTATAAAACCTGGAAAACCAAGGATTAAGATGTCTTTTACAACATAGCTATGGATTTTAAAGCTGTGTCTGCCTAATCTAAGTTCTCTGTTTTTATTACTAAGAAATGCCAATACCCACACTGCCGAGCAGAACTGACTGATGATGGTTGCTATTGCAGCTCCTCTTACTCCTAGATTAAGAACGAAGATGAAAATTGGATCAAGTATCAGGTTAATTACTGCTCCAATTATTGTTGTAAGCATTCCCATCCTTGGAAAGCCCTGCAGATTTATGAAGGTGTTCATCCCTGTGCTTATTGCGAAGAATACTGTTCCAAGGATATACAAATCCAGATACGCTACTGCAAATTTATATGTAACATGACTTGCTCCAAGCA
>JBGVKW010000086.1:0-34195 GCA_045123895.1 Agathobacter sp. | reverse complement strand
GATGCAAATGGTCGTCTAGAATACAATATGGGTGCAAAAGGTTCAACAGCAGATATTAATATCAGCAACGTGTCAGTAAAGAAAATTGCTGATCCAGACCCAAATGCAAAAGAAATAAAAACAGTACTTGCAAATGGTAACTATATCTACAATGGTTCATTCCAGGAGGGTGAAAACCATTTAGGATACTGGGATATTGCAAAAACACAGAATGCTACAACATATGTTTCAGGATACACAGATGGAAGAAGATTTTGTCTGAGAAGTTCTGATGGAAAAACTGCAAAGGCAACACTTTCACAGGATGACTTGACATTTGCAGAAGGAAAGCCATACACATTAAGTTTTTCTGCAAAAGCAAACAAGGATACTACATTAGCAGTAGCTTTAGGTGGAAAGAAATACAATGTTTCTGTTAAGGGTGGAACTGAGGATACATATACAATCAATCTTCCTTCAACAACAGAGTATTCAGACCAGAAAATTGCAATTAAGTTTGAGACTATTCAGGAAGTTTCAATTGACAACGTAAAATTAGTAGAGACAGCATTAATTAAAAATGGTTCATTTAATGACGGATTATCTGGATTTAGTCCATATGTTGATTCGTCAGCACAGGCATCGTATGTAGTAGACAGTTTAAAGGAAGACAATGCACTTTCATTAACTGTCAATAAATCAGGTGATGCAGACTGGAAGGTACAGGTAAAACAGGAAAATGTACCACTTGAAAAAGGAAAAGAGTATAGACTTACATTTAAGGCAAAATCAACTATAAATCGTGATATTAGAGTTATTATGCAGGGTAATGAGGCTCATGGATGGGCTGTATATTCAAACGATAATATTGTAAGTCTTACAAATGAGTACCAGACATTTACAGATACATTTACAATGGAAGCTGACACAGACAAGGAAGCATTCTTAAGTATCTGCCTTGGAAATGTAACAGAGGAAATCAATGATCAGCATACAGTAGTAATTGATGATATCTCACTTGAAGATTTATCAGCTTCAGAAGGAGAGGGAGAAGAGTCAGAAGGCAATGATGCAGTTACTGAAGATAATGAGGCTCCTTCAGATATCGTAGTTGAAGATGCAAGCTGTGTAGATATTTACAACTTCATCGAAGCATTAAATGATGGTGTAAATGTAATTGTTCCTGTAAAAGATAAAAAAGGAAAAACAGTATATACATGGACATTCAAAAATGAAGACATTGATTTGGGAATGTTAGATAACGAAGCACCACTTGATTTAACAGTAACTGATTCTAAAGGAAGCAAAGATAAGCTTCAGTCACTTGTAAATGGTGTTGGAAAAGCTGTATATTTTGAGACTCCAAACTATACAGGAAATCTTCCTGGAAAGGCAACATTAAATGTTACATTAGGAAATAATTATAAGAATGGTCAGAAAATATATTTGTACACATACAATGTAAGTGAGAAAAAGATTGAAAAAATTGGAAGCAAACTTACAGTGGCTAATAAGTCAGTAGACGTGCAGATTGATAAGGGAGCAAAATATTTACTTTCTGATAAGTCAGATATTACAATTAAAAAACAGCATCAGGCAAATGCGTTAATTGAAGCTGCAAAAACAATTTATAATAATTATATAAAACCAGTAGTAATTAAGATAATAAGTGTTTTAAATATTTTTGCAAACATTAAATTTTAATTAGAGGGGCTCTCATTCGTGGGAGCCCCCCTTATTTTATACTCATTGAAATATTAAAACACATGATTATTGGCGCATAACCGGCAAATTAATGACAATCGTTTGACATATATGGAAAATAAATGTATTCTGAAACTGATTATTAGTTGCAGGAAGCAAAGAAAGGGAATGCAAAATGGCAACATTAAAGGATGTGGCAAGAGAAGCAGGACTTACGGTTACAACTGTTTCAAGAGTACTTAACAATAGAGGCTATATTAGTGATGATGCAAGAAGGCGTGTAGCTGATGCAATTGAAAAACTAAATTACCGACCTAATGAGGTAGCCAGAGCTCTTCAGAATAAGAAATCAAACACAATTGGGGTAATAGTTCCACACATTAGGCATCCGTATTTTGCAGAGATGATAAGCAACATTGAAAATGCTGCGTATAAAAAGGGATACAAGATTTTGCTTTGCAATTCTCAAAGTACAAAGGAAAAGGCAAAAGAGTATATAGATATTTGTACCAGTAACAGGGTTGCGGGAATTATTCTATGTAGTCAGAAAATTTCAGTAGAGATATTTAAGAATTTGGACATTCCTGTTATCACAATTGAGAGGGCAATGGAAAATGCCACGGCGTCAGTTGAATGTGATAATAAAAACGGAGGAAAGCTAGCGGCAGAAGAACTGATAAAAGCCGGTTGCAAAAATATGGTATTTATAAAAAGTGAGGATTCTCCAGGTACGCCGGCAAATCAGAGGTTCGTAGGATTTAAAGAAGCCTGCGATAAATCCGGTGTGTCAGTTAGGGTGGTTGAACCAAATGAAGTAGCGTATAATAAAATGAGTTATGTGGAGTGGCTTGAGAATATTCTTAGGGAAAATCCAACTGCAGATGGTCTTTTTGCTGGCAGTGATGTGATAGCGGCTCAGACCCTTCAGGTATGTAGAAGATTGTCGATACAGGTTCCAAAAGACTTGAAGATAGTGGGCTTTGATGATGTAAATATTGCCAGTCTTACAACACCACAGATAACAACAATTCACCAGCCTATCAAGGAGATGGCCAATGTTGCCATAGAATTGTTGCATGATGCAGCAGAAGGAAAAAGTGTAGTCAAAAAAACTGTTCTTCCAGTAGAGCTTAGAAAGCGTGAAACTGTATAATGTACTATGAAAGTGAGGGGGAAAACTAGAAAGTTTACCCCCCAAAAAGGGAAAATATGAAATTTGATTGTTTGATTGTAGATGATGAAATAGAATTAGCAGAGGCGACAAGTGAATATTTTAATATGTTCGAAGTAAAGACGGCCTGCGTAAATAATAGCCAAAGCTGTATGGAGTTTTTGCAGAAGAATGAAGTTAGATTAATCTTGCTGGATATAAATTTGGAAAATGAAAGCGGATTTGATTTATGCAAGAGACTTCGTGAAATTACAAACATACCGATTTTATTTATAAGTGCAAGACAAAGCGATGATGATGTGTTGATTGCACTAAATATAGGCGGCGATGATTATATCAAAAAGCCGTATACACTAAGTGTTCTTCTTGCAAAGGTTAAAGTGGCACTAAAGCGACTGGGAAGTTCAAAGGGTGAGAGCCTTGTACAGACAAGAGATGGATTTGTGATTGATTACGAGGCACTTAGGGTATATAAGGATGGCAGAGATATTGGACTAAAGAACAAGGAATTCAAGCTTTTTATCTATCTGTTCCAGAATAAGGGCAAAGTAATTACAAAAGACGAATTATTTGCAAAAGTATGGGGTGATGCATTTTTTAGTGACGGAACATTAAATGTGCATATTCGAAAAATCAGAGAAAAAATAGAAGACAATCCAAATGAGCCACAACATATAAAAACAGTCTGGGGTGTTGGATATATTTTTGAAGAATAACGGAGAAAAACCAGATGAAATTAACAAAAGTATTTGTTGGTCTATTGGTGTTACTAATTTGTCTGTACGCAGCCGGTGTTGTTCTTATTGGCAAAACTGGGGATGAAAAGATAGATATTTCTCAGATAAATAAAATTACCAATGAAATAAATGAAAAATATCAGAATGGAGAGCAGATAAAAAACACAGAAAAATATGAGATAATATACTGCAATGATGAGTCTTACCTTTCAAACTTTACCCAGGCAATAAATGAAGACTCAATTATTATGGACCTAACAAAAGAGGATAAAATTGAAGGAAAGATTATTTTCTCCAGAAACTATCGAATTGAGAAAAGGATTCAAAGACAATTGTTTATTATCTTTTCTGCAATTTTTGGAGGCTTTTTTCTGTTGATTGTGACGGCATATTCCTACATTTACTTTAACATTCTTAGGCCGTTTACCTCCATGAAAATTTTTGCAAGAAAGGTTGCTGCCGGAGATTTTGATTTTCCAATTTATATGGATAAAAAGAATTATTTTGGTGCTTTTACAGAAAGCTTCGATTTAATGCGAGATGAATTACAGAGGGCAAAGCAGGGAGAATATGAGGCCAACAAGAGCAAAAAAGAACTTGTTGCATCTCTTTCACATGACGTAAAAACACCAATCTCAACCATAAAAGCAATATGCGAAGTGTTAGAAATTAAGCTTAGAGACAATGAAAATATCGATAAGATAAGAACCATTTCTTCAAAAGCAGATACCATTAATCAGTTAATCAGCAATATGTTTGAGTCTACACTAGAAGATCTGCAGGTGTTACAGGTACATACCACAGAGGAAAATTCAAAGATTTTAGAAAGCATCTTGTGGGATTTAAATACATATGAGCGAATCAAACTTACAAATTCTGTACCGGAATGTTTGATATATTGTGACAGGCTTCGAACTACACAGGTCTTTGACAACATTATTAGTAATTCGTACAAATACAGCGAGGGTGATATTTTTGTTACTTTTGATTTGGATAAGAGCAGTCTAAAGGTATGCATAAGAGATTTAGGAAATGGAGTGGACGAGGAAGAACTGCCACTGGTTTTCGAGAAATTCTATCGTGGGCAAAATACCCACAAGAAAGCAGGCTCAGGACTGGGACTGTATCTTTCCAAACAGTTTATGGAAGGAATGGGTGGTTCAATTGAAGCTTATAACAATAGAGGCTTTGTTGTAGAACTTCAGTTTAGAATTGTATAAAATTAAGAAATAGATAAGAATTACACAAGATTTAAAAAAAGACTTATTAAGGGAATTTGGTGTAAATTAGGATTGTAGCAAATAGCTATAATCCTTTTTTGATTGCAATTTTTAGGATACGAGAGGTAATTAGATTAGAATTTGGAAGGTTAAGGAGAAAAATATGAACAAAATAATAGAAGCAAGAATGCTTAGTAAAACATTTTCAAATGAATGCGTACAGCAGCACGTGTTAAAGAACCTTGATATTGATATCTATGAAGGTGATTTTACAGTAATTATGGGGGCATCCGGTTCAGGAAAGTCAACACTTATGTATGCACTGTCGGGAATTGATAAGCCGACATTAGGAAACATAACCTGCATGGGAGAGGATATTACAAAATTAAATAATGACCAGCTTGCAAAATTCAGAAGAAAATACAGTGGTTTCGTTTTCCAGCAGAATTATCTGAATGACTCCATGAGTGTGTTGGATAATATTCTAGCAACGGGACTGCTTGTAAACAAAAATAGAAGAGAAGTAGCTAAAAAGGCCAAAGAGCTTCTTGATCGTGTTGGAATAAAAGAAGAAAGCTGGGGAAAATTCCCAACACAGTTATCCGGTGGAGAGGCACAGCGAGTATCAATTGTAAGAGCACTTATTAATTCACCATCCATTGTATTTGCCGATGAGCCCACAGGTGCACTTAATTCAAAGAGTGCTGAGTCGGTACTCGACATCATGACTGAGATAAATGGTTTGGGACAAAGCATTGTAATGGTTACACATGATATGAAAACAGCCCGTCGTGCAAATAGAATTCTCTATCTGAAGGACGGAGTTATTATTGATGAATTAAACCTTGGAAAATATGTTAAAAACAGTGAGAAGCGTCATAAAGACCTGAGAGAGTTTTTGACAAGAATGGGATGGTAATTATGAGACATTTACTTTTAATAAAAAACAATCTAAAGCGTTCGGTAGTAACAGCAATAACCCTGATTTTTCTGGTTGGGGTTGCAATGTTTACGATACTGGTAAGTATAAATTCTATGATGGAAATGGACAACACTGTAGAAGATGTAAAGAAAAGAACAAATTCGGCAGATATTGAAATAATGATGCCAAGTGCAACTCATAAAAAGCCGGTAGAAGATATATTATCAAATCTTGATTCTGTAAAAGAAACGGAGAAAGAAGCTGTTCTATTTTACCAGGATGCAAGTATAAAAAATAGAGAGCTCGATGACAAGGGAGACGAACTTCCTATAATAATTGAGAAGCTTTCTAATGAACGAAAAATAAGCAAAGTTTGTACTATTGAGGAAAGTCAAAAAAAGCATGAAAATGGAGTATATCTTCCATACTATCTGTGTGCTGCAAAGGATTACGATTTAGGTGATACAGTTACATTGTCTCTTGGTGGAAAAGAGTACAAATGTGTAGTGGATGGATTTTTTGAGGAGATAATCTTTGCTAATCCAAGCAATTATTCAGCATATTTGATTTATGTAAACGATGAAAGCTGGGATGAAATCGCTGGGAGTGCAAATCCTGTGAATGAATTCTATATATGGAAGGGGCTTTCAAATGGCAAAGTCTCAACAGATGATATAGAAACAGAGTTTACCAAGAAATTCAACGAAAAATATGATATAGGTTTAGATACGGGATCTGTATTATCGTACGATACCATGAAGGTTGGAATAACAATGTTTCCAAATATAATAATGGGAATATTGCTTGGACTGGCAGGAGTTTTACTAATTATTGCCATCGTAGTGATTCGTTTTCAGATAATCACTTATATGCAGCAAAACTATAAAAACATCGGTGTGATGGAAGCGACTGGTTATACTACCAAAGATTTAATACTGGTATTTGTGGGAATGTTTGTTTTTATCTCAATTGCAGGTATTGCATTTGGAGAATTGGTTTCAATACTGGGAGGACAAGGGGTTAGTTTACTTCTTGGAATTATAACCGGAATAAGCTGGACAGTACATCCAAATGTTACCCTATATATAATGGGTGCAGTATTTATGGTTGTATTTATTGCAATAGTTTCTGTTTTTGCATCACTCAAAATAAGAAAGATAACAGTGTTAAATGCATTAAGAGATGGAATAAATACACATAACTTTAAGAAGAACCACCTGGCTATGGAAAAAACACCACTTCCTCTGAATCTTACAATTGGATTAAAAGGAATAATGTCATCATTTAAACAGAATGTTTCAATTGCATTTATCATATGCCTGCTAAGTTTTTCTGTGGCATTTTCATTTGTTACTGTTGAAAATTTCGATGGAGATAGCAACGCAATATGGACATTTATTGGAATGGAAAGAGGGGACATTCAATATTCCTACAAAGACGATAGTATCAAGGATGAGATAAGCAAGCACAAGGATATTGCAAAGATTTTGGAGCAGGGTGAGATTGATACAACAATCAGTTCAAACGGAAAGGAAGAGACACTAGAGACAAAAGTTAGTCCGGATTTTAAAAAGTATAGCAAAGACGTAATTGTGGAGGGACGATATCCAGAAGCAGAAAATGAAATAAGCCTTACAACATTGATTGCAGATAAATTGGATGTAGGGGTAAATGATGTAGTATCAGTTTTATGTGAGAACAAAAAACAGGAATATATAGTGGTTGGAATTACACAACAGACAGCTCATCTTGGCAGAAGCTCAGCGCTTACATATGAGGGAGCGAAAAGAGTCTCACCAAATTTAAAAATTAACACAGGAATTTATACATTAAAAGAGGGTGTGGATGTAAATGATTTCATAAATGACATATATGGAAAGTATGGAAATGAAAAAGTAGTTCTCAGCAATCTAAAGAAAATTATGGACGACATAATGACAACTTTTTCTACAACAATGATACTTTTATGTGTGGGAATGCTTGGGCTTACAGTAATCGTTGTAACCTTAATTTTATATCTGCTTGTCAGTGTAAAAATATTAAAGGAAAAGAGAAATTATGGCGTGGCAAAAGCAATGGGATATACAACCGGCCAGCTTATTGTTCAGATATTATCAGGCTTTATGCCTCAAATAATAATTGGCTGCACGATAGGTGCGCTTCTTGCAATGGTTGGAACCAATCCTTTGATTGCATTGTGTATGTCGTCAGTGGGATTTAAAAAATGTTCATTTACGATTCCAGTGGTACCGATTGTTCTTGTTGTAATTGCAGTTATTGTTCTTGCATTTATTATTACAACTGCAACAGCAGTAAGGATTAGAAAAATAACTCCGGCACAATTAATGGAATAAAAATAATTGTAGTAAAAAATTATTGGGATAAAAAGATGTTAAACGATTGACATATGTTATTTCAGAGTATATTATTTAATCAGAAAAAGCCAAAATGGCAATAAGAATATAGGTATTGTGGAGCAAAAATAAGGAGGATGAAGGTGGCAAGATTAAATAATTTATCAAACTTTGATGTAGATGGCTGGGAGGCTCCTGAGGTGGGAGCCAATATCCCAATTGGGGATGTTCCCGGGGATAAAGTAAAGATTTGGGATTCGCATATTACAAAGGCGAATGCAATTTTTCCTGAATTACTAAAGCTGTTAAAAAGTATGGCATTAGAAGGAAAAGAGCGTGCGGTTATCTCTGTTAGTGGTGGCTCAGGTGTTGGAAAATCTGGAGTTGCAGCAGTTGTGGCTTTTTATCTAAACAGCATTGGTATTGGAACTTATACCATGTCAGGCGATAATTATCCAAGACGAATTCCTATGTACAATGATGCTGAGCGACTTAGAATTTTCAGGGAGTCTGGGCTAAATAAAATGATTGCGGACGGGGTTTATTCAAAAGAAAATTTTGACATTGTCCATGATTTGCAGAAAAAAGGAATGGATGCTGATAAGGAAAACATCAAGCAGTATCCATGGTTTGATTCTTATCTTGAAGGTGGAATTGAGGGATTAAGAGGATATCTTGGAACTTCAAATGAACAGGAATTTGAAAAGGTTGAACAGATAATAAGCGATTTCAAAAATGGTGAGGATAAAATTTGGCTCAAGAGAATGGGAAGAACAGACACAGAGCTTTGGTACGATGAAATTGATTTTTCGGAAACTGGAATTTTGATTATTGAGTGGACTCACGGCAATAGCGATTTTTTTGGCGGAGTAGACATTCCGGTACTTTTAAATAGTACACCGACGGAAACTCTTCAGTACAGAATTGCCAGAAATCGTGATGGAGAGGCGGACAGTCCATTTGTCACAAGGGTTCTTGAGATAGAGCAGAGAAAGCTTCATGAACAGGCGCATAAGGCAAAGATAATTCTTTCAAAAGCAGGGGAACTTTTATCTTTTGAACAGTATACAAAAATAATGGAGAATGAGGATATATAACAATGAAAAATGCAAACATCGGACCAATGTTAAATGCTTATCCGGACAGTATGGGAGGAACATTAGGCGATATAGTCGATTTTTTGCAAAAGCCGCAGTTGAAGGATGTTTTTTCATCCTTTTACATTTTGCCAAGCGTATTTAATACAGAT
Source organism: Agathobacter sp. (assembly GCA_045123895.1). Lineage (GTDB taxonomy): Bacteria > Bacillota > Clostridia > Lachnospirales > Lachnospiraceae > Roseburia. Next base: position 24,859 of record JBGVKW010000086.1, on the reverse strand, counting down.
TTGGACAGAGGATTTTCGGTAGTCGATTATTCATTAAGTGACAAGCTTGCAAAAAAGGATGACTTAAAAGCAATTGATGAGCTTGGAATTGATTTGAAGCTGGATTTTATTTTAAATCATGCATCTGTTTTGTCTGAGCAGTTTCAAGATATTATTAAAAACGGAGACAAGAGTAAATACAGAGATTTCTTTATTGACTGGAACAAATTCTGGCAAGGCTGTGGTGAGATGACTGAAGAAGGTTACATTCAGCCAGAGGAGAAATATATCAAAGATATGTTTTTCAGAAAGCCGGGGCTTCCAATTCTTATGGTGAGATTTCCGGATGGTCGACAGGTTCCATATTGGAATACATTTTATCAGGAAGTGCAGTATCCACAGATAGATGCACAGGACGTGATGCAGGTGACAAACCTTCAGTATTGTCAGGCAGTTGACCTTGCAAAAATAGCAAATGAGGCTACAAAATCGGAGGGTTCGCTTAATTCGGCGGATTGGGGAGAATTCTCCGGAGAAAAAGCAGATGCGATAATAGAGCTTCTCGAGAGTCGTCGTAGATATTTAGGACAGATGGATTTAAATATCAAATCACCACTCGTGTGGGAGTTTTATGAGAATACTTTAAAGACATTATCAGAATATGGTGCGAAGATCGTGCGCCTGGATGCGTTTGCATATGCTCCAAAAGAACCGGGGCTGAAGAATTTCCTAAACGAGCCAGGAACATGGGAGCTTCTGGAGAAAATAAAGCAGCTTTCAGATAAGTACAACCTGGAGCTTTTGCCGGAGATTCATGCCGGATACGAAGAAAAAATATATGAGAAAATCTCAGAAAAAGGATATATGACATATGATTTTTTCCTTCCGGGTCTGATAATAGATGCGCTTGAAAGTGGAAACGGACAGACTCTTGAAAAATGGGCCAAGGAGATACAGGAAAAGGGTATTCACACAGTGAATATGCTGGGATGTCACGATGGTATACCGCTTCTTGATTTAAAAGGCCTGATACCGGAAGAAAGAATACAGACATTAATTGACACAGTTGTACAGCGTGGTGGTTACGTAAAGAATCTCCATGGACAGAAAAATATGTACTATCAGGTTAATGCGACCTACTACAGTGCGCTTGGAGAGGATGATGCCAAGATGCTTTTGGCGAGAGCACTTCAGTTATTTATGCCAGGCAAACCACAGGTATGGTATCTTGATTTATTTGCAGGGAAAAATGACCACGAGGCAGTAAGGAGAGCAGGGGCTGGCGGACATAAGGAAATCAACAGAAGCAATTTAAGCGTAACTCAGATGAATGAATTGCTTGAAAAGGATGTTGTGAAAAAGCAACTTGAGCTGCTTAAATTCAGAGCATCCTTCCCAGCATTTGCATTTGATTCAAAAATAGACGTACAAGCAGAAGGCTCGAGTATTATGTTTACATGGACTAAGGATGGATATGAAGCTACCCTTGATGCAAATCTCTCAGATTACAGTTACAGGATATCAACAACAAGTCCATGTTAAATGAGAAGGGACGTTGAGCTAGTCATGGACATTCACCGTCGTATTAAAATATTTCAAAAAACATATGGCTTTTATTTGAAAAATATGGTAATATCACAACTGATAGTTTATTTATAAGAAAGGAATAGGTATTACAAATGAGTAAATGTAGCGCATGTGGATTTGAAAATTTAGACGGGGCAAATGTTTGTGCAAACTGTGGAAATGTAATGACACAGGGGAGTGCAATGCCAAATCAGCCAGTAGGAGAACAGCCAATGTATGATCCTAACTTTATGAATCAGCAGCCAAAGAAAAAGAACACAGGACTTATTGTTGGACTTATTATCGGAGCAGTTGCTATTATCGTAGCTATCGTTATTGTATGTGTTTTATTCTTAGGAAAAGGCGGTTCAGGTTCGTATGAAGCAGTAGTTGACAACTTCGAGGATGCAATTAACGACAGAGATGTTGACAAATTGTTTGGTTTATTCCCACTTTCAGATGAGGCTTCAGATTTGATTGATGCATATCTGACAGATGATGTAAAAGAGTCATTTTTAGACCAGTTTGAATCAACATTTGGAGATGAAGGAATTGAGATTGAAATTGTTGATGCTACTCAGTTAAGTCAGGATGAGTTAGATGATGTTGCTGAGAATGGAGCAATTGCTTCTTCTTTTGGAATGCTTACAGGAGAGGAATATAAGTTGACAGATGGATATGAGGTTGAGTGTGAGGTGTCTTGTAATGGAGAGTCTCGTAAAGCATCATTAACAATCTGTGAATGGGAAGGAAGTTGGTACATTTTTGATTCAAACGACTAATTTGTAAGAATTAAAATAGGAATATCAAATAATCGGCAAGTTGGTGCATGGCACCAATGTGGTCCGCTTAAGAGGTTTATAGATAGCGCAAACCATTGAAAATGCAAGGGTTTGCGCTATCTTTATTTTCAAATATTAAAAATATGTATGTGTCTTAATGGTTCTTGAAGAGATTAGGTGGTGCTATGGAGATAATGGGTTTTGTAGTTGTAAAATATCTTATTCCATACTATATTTTTATAAATCGTAGCTTATTTTTTAGGTAAGAAAGAACTTTTTGAAGGTCTTAAAATTGACACTCTCGGGCTTGAAAAGGCTTGGAAGAGTTATATGGTATTTCGAAGTGGTTTTTCTACACTTGCTGAAACGAAGTAGTGTAATGATAGTTTGGCTGTAATGTCCATAAATAAGTGGAGTTGCAGCCGATTTTCTAATACCAGTCCTTTTATGTTGTTGGTAAATGGTGGATATTGACAAACAATATAAATAAAATTACAATGTTTGTAACAAGAAATAAATAACGAATAGTGACAAAGAAAAAGGACGAAACAATGAGAAAGATATTAAAGCGTATTAAAGCGGCTAGAGCACGTGTAAGTAAGAAAGAGAAAATAATTCTTGGTATTGCTTTACTTATGATTTTTATACCCTTATTTTATTATCAAGGTGACAATATAAACGAATTTATTCGTTCGAAAATTATTAAGTATCAGATAAAATTTACATATGGAATGGATGTTGATGTTGAATCAGTATATAAATCTTCGTTTTATTATGATTCAGTAGATGGTAAGCGAAAATATGATGAAGATGACAATTTATATATATTTATGGCAAAAATAGATGATACAGATTTGACAATCGTTGGATATACAAATAATTTTTCAGTAATAGTATGTACCAATATTCCTCAAATAAAATATGCAGATGAATTAAGAAAGGAATTGGATGAATGTATTCAGGAGTATATTTCACCAGATGAATACGCTGTTTGGTATAAGTTTCAAGATGACATGTATTCTGAGGAATGTAGTTATGAAGAGTTCAAGGAGAATTTTGGATATAGATATGTGGGAGATGCACAGCTATATGTAAAAACAAATGTCTCAGAAAATAATTTTTCTCAAATAGAATCATTAATGGAAGAAAAGAAAATTCCACTTAAATTGGAAACCTACAAATTGCATCCGAATGAGGAGTCTGATTTCTCATATTATAAATCAACTCAAGGATTTGACTATTTATATTCGTTTGACAGAGACGAGTGGAGGTGTGAGTTCTTTTCAAAATTACGTTCTAATTCAAAAGAATGTGAGTAGGAGGATGAAAGTTTGAAAATGTTGAAGAAAATGAATCAATTACAAAAGCAAATATTATTTTTTGTATTTATGATTTTGGCCCTTATTGCACTAATAGTAGTGTGTAATCTTGAGGACATAAAGGCGTCTTTACAGAAATTTATTGCTGAAGTTAGAGTGGAATATACATATGGAATAGATGTTGAAATTGAATCAATATACGAAGACGGGACATTTGCAGAAGAGTATAGTGATGAAACTCATAAATTTGATAAGGATGATAAATACTATTATATTGTTGCAAGGAAAGAAGATACAGGAATGAAGCTATATGCTTATACAGATGATTTTTATAAGCCGATATGCAGTAATTATCCCGAAATAAAATATTCAGAAAAAATAAGCAAGGAATTAGATGAATGTATTGAGGGGTATATTTCCGAGGATGAATATGAGTTTAGCGTAGTTTATCAAAATACAATGTATTTTGAAGAATGTTCTTATGAAGAATTCAAGGAAGATTTTGGAGACAGGTATGTGGGAGATGCAAAGTTGTATGTTGATATAAATGTTACTAATGAGCAAATTCTTAATGCAATATCTTTGAAAATGGAAAGAAACATACCGATTTATTTGGGGTGTTATAGGATATTTGATGATAATGATTATATTGATTTAAGTGAGCGTTCTATTAAATGTAATAATGATATAGATGAGGAGAATGAATATAGATATTTCATAGATTATGGAACAGAAAACGAAGTAGAAGTGTTTAAAAGAGATAATGATGATTCGTTTGATTGGGTAATGGAAGATACCTGTTACAGAGATATAGTTATTAAGGTAAATGATGCTGATGTAAACTCAATTCTTGAACAGTATAAGGGGCATACTATTAGTGTGACTCGTGAAGATTGGGTAAGAACCAGTGAAATAAATGAGGATAACATCTTAGATGGAAATATATTGAAGTTTGAAAATGATTATAAAAGGGAATTTACAACTGAAGACTGGGTGGCGGCAGAACCCTATGCAAGATTTAGAATGTTGGATAGTTTATATGAAAAGGTTAATCTTGTAGGAATGACAGAAGACGAAATTATTGAAGTGCTAAAACGTGAAAAATGTATAAAGGAAGAAAATCCAGATGACGGATGTGATTTTCATCGGGCATATTTAGTAGAGGTAGATTATAAAGAGGGAAGCAAGTATCTGCTGCTTCATTTCAATGACGACAAAGTTGTAAATTATGAAGTTGTAAATGTAAATGATACTACAAGAATGTACTTTTAATGGATAATAAGAACGAGTAATAAATCTAATGCGTAATCGTTGGTGATATGATAAAATGAACACAATAATTATCAAATAGCACTAATTATTGAGGTGATAAAGGTCATGGGAATATATTTCAATCCTAACAACGGAAGTTTTACAAGTGACAAGAATAGTAAGATATATGTTGATAAAACAGGACTTCTAGAGTGATTAAATGGCATTTTGGGACTTCTATAAAGACAATATTGTTGAGAAGATTGTGGAATATATTTGTGATGAAATAAGGGAAGTGTACGAGGATAAGATTGATTATTCCAAAATGATAAATACAGTACTTATGAGTGTTTATCAGATTTCCAATATCCCGTTCGTCATCATCATAGATGAATGGGACTGTGTAATCAGAAACAGTGATAATGAAGAGATAGTGCATAAATATCTGCAATTTCTACACTCACTATTTAAGTCAGAAGAATCAAAATCATTCTTAGCTTTGGCGTATATCACAGGTATTTTACCGATTAAGAAGGTTAAGGATGAGTCGGCACTTAATAACTTTATTACAATGAACTATGCAGGCCTTAAAGATGATATTATGACGATGCTAGCCGGCGGTAAAGCAATAGTTGATCCAAGAACATTCCAAAATGATTTATCTGAAATCCATTCAAAAGATGATGCACAAGGAAAAGAAAGTAAGCATCACACCTGTGTGATAGAGGAGATTAGTGATGAAGTCAAAAATTGTAAGAGAAAAAATATTATTGGCAATAATGTTGAGTGTTCTATTTTGTGGATGTAGTAAAAATAATAGTGATACTGATTCAACGCAGTGTACAGATGCTACTCAGAAAATAGATACAACAGAGAATGAAGCAACAGAGAATGATACAACAGAGTATGATACGACAGAGACAGAAGAAGATGTGTATAATTCTTATGTGGGGCAATATGCTCAATCAGAAGATTTTCTTAAATACAGTTCAAATGAGAGTAATGGACATTTAACAGTGTTAGACTCATCCCAAGAGGTAGAAATTAGGTTTTTTGGTGCGAAAAAATGGACTGTTTCACAAAGTTGTGATGTGTTAGATGATGGAAAATTACAGGTTAAATGTGAGTATTATTATAGTGAAGCAGAACCAGATGATTTATTAGAATTTACATTGGAAAAAACAGGAACGGATGAAGTATTATTAACTGTAATTGAATCAGAGTATCCGTTTTTGGAAAAAGGAGAAACAGTTTTGTTCGAAAAATTTGCTGAATAGATAGGTAGTTTATTGTACCTATTGATTTAAAAATTATTAGGAGTATATTTTTCCTTCATTTACAGATACTATTTCCATTATTGGAAGTAAATTACAGTAAATGGAGGATTTTTTAATGAAGGCAACAGGACTTACAAGAAGAGTAGACTCGCTTGGAAGAGTTGTAATTCCCAAAGAACTGAGAAAAATCTTAAGAATATCAGAGGGGACTGCCCTTGAAATATATACAGATGGCGAGGCCGGTATTATATTAAAAAAATATTCACCTGTTGGACAGATGAGTAATTTGTCAAAAACTCTGTCAGAAAGTATTGCACAGGTTTGCAACGGGCTTGTAATCATTTTCGACAGAGATGAGGTGGTTGCAGCAGGTGGGAAAAACTCAAAAAAATATGAAGGAAAAGGCCCTTCTAAAAAGCTGGAAAAAATTATGGAGAACAGGCAGTGTGGATTTTTTATTGAAGGAGAAAAATCCCTTGTAAATATAACGGATGATGACGAATGCGATTACAAGTATCAGGTAGTGTGTTCCATTGTCAGTGAGGGGGATTGTGCAGGGGCAATTGTCATGTGTGGAAATGATGAAAAATGGTTTAGCCCTGAAATATCAGAAAGTATTGCAAAAACTGCAGCATGTTTTCTTGCAAAACAGATAGGAGAATGGTAGATTAGTTTTATGAGCTTTCTATGAATTATAGAGGCAAGGAGGATAATGATGAAAGAATACAGTATTGGTACAAAATGTGTACAGGGTGGATATACACCAGGAAACGGAGAACCAAGACAGATTCCAATTATACAGTCTACTACTTTTAAGTTTGATACAAGTGAGGATATGGGTAAATTATTCGATTTAGAGGCAAGCGGATATTTTTACACAAGACTTCAGAATCCTACAAATGATCATGTAGCAGCAAAAATAGCTGAGATGGAAGGTGGAACAGCTGCAATGCTTACATCTTCAGGTCAGGCTGCAAACTTTTTTGCAATGTTTAATATTTGCGAAAGCGGAGATCACATTGTCGCTTCGTCATCAATTTATGGTGGAACATTTAACTTGCTTGCGGTAACGATGGCAAAGATGGGAATAACTACAACATTTGTTTCACCAGATGCAACAGAAGAAGAACTTAATGCAGCTTTCCAGCCAAATACAAAGCTTATGTTTGGAGAAACAATTGCAAACCCGGCACTTACTGTGTTGGATATTGAACTATTCGCAAAGGTTGCTCATGCTCATGGAGTGCCACTTGTTGTGGACAATACTTTTCCAACACCTGTAAACTGCAGACCTATTGAATGGGGAGCTGATATCGTGACACATTCTACTACAAAATATATGGATGGACACGGAGCCGCAGTTGGTGGAGCAATCGTAGATGGCGGAAACTTTGACTGGGATAAATATGCAGACAAATATCCTGGACTTTGTACTCCTGATGAGAGTTATCACGGAGTAACTTATACAGAGAGATTTGGAAAAGAGGGCGCATTTATCACAAAATGTACAGTTCAGCTGATGAGAGATTTGGGAGCAATCCAGGCACCACAAAATGCGTTTATTTTAAACCTTGGACTTGAGTCACTTCATGTTCGTATGCCAAAGCATGTTGAGAATGGACAGGCTGTAGCTGAATTTTTAGAGAAGCATCCAAAGGTAGCTTATGTAAACTACCCGGGACTAGAATCCAATAAATATCACGACAGAGCAAAAAAATATCTTCCAAACGGAGGATGCGGAGTAGTTTCATTCGGTCTCAAAGGTGGAAGAGAGGCTGCATCAGTATTTATGCAGAATCTTAAGCTTGGAGCAATTGAGACACATGTTGCGGATGCAAGAACATGTTGCCTTAATCCTGCGACAAGTACTCACAGACAGATGACAGATGAACAGCTTATTGAGGCTGGTGTTCCAGCAGAACTTATCAGAATCAGTCTTGGACTTGAGGACAAGGAAGATTTGATTGCTGATATTTCAAATGCCCTTGATGCTATTAAATAGTAAAATATGATTTGTTTATTTAATAAAAAATGATATAATACTTAAAAAGGAGAGGGGGCAATCCATTGAAAATAGTTGATAAGCTAGTATTAGCTGTGTTTGTTATTGTACTTATTGTTTTATGCTTCTTCCAGAAGTGTGCACTTGACATATATTTTCTGATTTTTGGTTTTGGAGTTGCCGCAATGTGTGGGGTCGCAATGTTTTTACATGATAAAAAGACAAAAGATACGGATAAAAAGGTTTAGATTATAAAAGGGAACAGCTTGTTCCCTTTTTGATTTTTGGGGTAAAAATCTCTCTATAGGAGGAAGTAATGGCAGAGAAGAGCAAGAAAAAGAAGAAAAAAAAGCAGCATCGTTTTTTCTGGTTTATGATAAAATTTCAGATTATTCTGATGCTTTTGGTTCTGGGGGGATTGGCATACTACTATTTTGGAGGATATGCTGAACAGGTACAAAAATTAAGAGCTGAAGCTATTACACTGGTAGAACAGTCTGACAGGAAAACTTTTGTGCCTGCAAGGACAAGCCTTTTGTATGATTCGAATGGAAATCTGATATCAGAAACTGCATCAGTAAAAGATGCGGAATATGTGGAATATGAGGATATTCCGCCATACTTTGTCACGGCTATGATTAGTATTGAGGATAAGAAATTTTATAGTCATGACGGAGTAGATTACAAGGCAATATTTAGAGCAGCAAAGGCTATTATTCAGGATAAGAGGATTAGTCAGGGTGGAAGTACAATCACCATGCAGCTGGCAAGAAATATTTATCTTGATACGGGGAAAACCTGGCAGAGAAAAGTTAAGGAGATGTTTATTGCCCTTGAGCTTGAAAAGAAATACAGCAAGAATGATATTATGGAGTTTTATCTGAATAATATCTATTTTTCCAATGGTCATTATGGAATAGAAGCAGCTTGCCATGGGTATTTCAACTGTGAGCTTAAGGAGCTGGATTTGTCGCAAATTGCTTTTTTGTGTGCAATTCCAAACAGCCCGACATATTATGACCCACTGGTTAATTTTGACAATACTATAAAAAGAAGAAACCTCATTCTTAAAAATATGAAAGAGGATGGGAAAATAACTCAGGAACAGTATGATGAAGCAGTAAAAGAAGAAATTGTATTAAATGTTCCTCAGAATAAAAAAGTATTGAAGAATAACTACGTGGATACTTATGCGTATTATTGTGCAACAAAGGCATTAATGGAAAAGGATGGCTTTGAGTTTAAGTATTACTTTGATTCCGATGAAGAGAAAAAGAAATATGACGAGGAATATGATGAACTTTATGCATATTACAATAAGAAGTTATACTCTGAAGGGTACAAGATATATACGTCAATAGATTTGAACAAGCAGGCTAGTCTTCAGTCTTCAGTTGATAATACTTTGGCTGGATTTACAGATGTCGGTGATGATGGAATGTATAAAATGCAAGGGTCTGCAGTATGTATTGATAACAATACAGGATATGTTGTTGCAATCGTGGGTGGAAGAAGTCAGGATTTTTCAAGCTATACACTAAACAGGGCCTACCAGAGTCACAGACAGCCCGGAAGTTCTATAAAACCGCTTATTGTATACACACCAGCATTTGAAAAGGGCTATACACCTGATACAATAGTAAATGATCATAAGTTTGATGGCGGTCCATCTAATTCCGGAAATACCTACCATGGAGATGTGACGGTAAGGTATGCAGTGGAACATTCACTAAATACTGTAGCATGGCAGATTTATGAAGAGATTACGCCGACAGTTGGACTTAAATATCTTAAAAACATGAATTTTACAAACATAGTTAAGGATGACTATGTAATTCCAACGTCGCTTGGCGGTTTTACAACAGGTATGTCTACACTGGAGATGGCATCAGCATATGCGACACTTGAAAATGATGGAATGTATAGGGATCCAACCTGTATAACATCAATTATAGACAGTGATGAAAATATTGTTTATGTACATTCGCAGGTTGAAACCGTTATATATTCGGAGACATCATCTAGAATGATGACGGATGTAATGCAGGGTGTTTTTACCAATGGTACAGGTAAGAAGCAAAAACTTGAAAATGGAATGCCATGTGCCGGAAAAACAGGTACGACAAATGATATGAAGGATGGGTGGTTCTGCGGATATACCAGGTATTATACAACCTGTGTATGGGTTGGTTATGATATACCGAAAAAAGTTGATGGACTGACCGGAAGTTCTTATCCAGGACAAATCTGGAAAACATATATGGATGATATCCATCAGGGACTAACACCGCTAGAATTCCTTCCTTATGCACAGTTATCACAGGATTTTATTGATAGCCAGAATCAAAACCAGAATCAGGATCAGACTCAGGTTCAGGATCCAAATCAGACAAATCAGCCTGAAGTAAATGAACCAGTAGATACAGATAATACAGCAGGTGATACAACGGATATTACTCCACCAGATGATGCAAACATTAATGAACCAACAGGAGATACTGGCGATGGAACAGGAGATGACGATGCTGGAAATGCAGGTGATAATCCAGAAGGGGAAGGAAATACCGGGGAGGAAACAGGTGGAGAACCTGTACAGAATTGATATGTTATGAAAAATGGAAAGAAAGGTTAGGGAATAATGAAACGAGAAATTGGAATTTTTTTATCAATAGTATTGCTTATTGTGTTAGGCTTAGTAAGGTCGTTTGTTCAACACAAAATAGATGATAATGATTGGCAAAAGAAATCTGAAGAAATTATGACTACACATGTAGGAGGAGACAAAGAGGATATTATGTCAGATTATAAAACGTTAAATATTATAAATGAGAAAAGAGTATATCTGACATACACAAATGAAGATATGTCTACTGGAACAATTGTTGTTGATTTTATTAGTCATAAGGCTTATTTAGGAATTCAGGAATATGAGTTGTCAAATGATAAAGAATCTGAATTAAACCAAAAAATATCAAGTTATAAATATGGTATTTGTGAATTTGAAGGAAATGATTCAATACCGGCTACTGATAAACCTGTAATATACGAGATGAAAATAGAAGAAAATGATGGAAATGGCAATGTAGAAGTTGAGGATTATTTCAGTACTACTGCAGAGCCGGAAGGCTGGAAGGAATTTGTGACCGAAATACTGACAATAATTCAGGCGTAGTTTCGAATTTATCTCTAGTTGGAGACTCATTCTCTAACTAAGATAAAATTGGGAGGAAATATGGCAAAAGAAGAATTAATACTATATGCGATTACAGACAGAACCTGGCTTAAGGAAGGAGAAAAACTGTCTGAGCAGGTTGAAAAAGCAATCCTAGGGGGAGCAGGAGCTGTACAGCTTCGAGAGAAGAAGCTAAAAGGAGAGGAACTTGAGAAGCTGGCGATAGAAATAAGGGATGTATGCAGAAGGCATAATATTCCATTTATCGTAAATGATGATGTAAAGCTTGCTGCAAGAATTGATGCTGATGGTGTCCATGTTGGACAAAGCGATATGGATGTGGAACAGGCAAGAGCCATTCTTGGACCACATAAGATTATCGGAGCGACTGCTAAGACTATAAAACAGGCAAAGCTGGCACAGAAAGCGGGAGCGGATTATCTTGGAAGCGGAGCTGTTTTTGGCAGTACAACAAAGACTGATGCAAAACCAATGGATTTATCTCTTTTTACAGAGATTTGTAATTGTGTAGATATCCCGGTTTTTGCAATTGGTGGAATTGATGTACATAATGTAGAAAAACTGGCAGGAACACCACTTGCGGGGGTGGCTGTGGTAAGTGGAATTTTTGCTGCGGATGATATTACTGCCACGACAAGGGCGTTAAAAGAAAAATTGGAGGGAAAATTATGAAGACAGCATTGACTATTGCGGGTAGCGATTGTAGTGGCGGTGCAGGAATTCAGGCTGATATCAAGACAATGACAGCAAATGGTGTATATGCAATGAGTGCAATCACAGCGTTGACTGCTCAGAATACAACAGGTGTAAAAGCGATAATGGAAGTAACTCCGGAGTTTTTAGAGGAACAGCTTGACTGCATTTTTTCTGATATAATGCCAGATGCAATTAAGACTGGAATGGTATCATCCACAGACTTGATAAGGGTAATTGCAAAAAAAATAAAAGAGTATAATGCAAAAAATATTGTAGTTGATCCGGTGATGGTTGCAACAAGCGGTGCAAAACTTATATGTGATGAGGCTGTAAATACTTTGAAAGCCGAACTCATTCCAATCGCAACACTTATTACACCTAATATTCCGGAAGCGGAAGTACTTGCTGATATGAAGATAGAAAGCAGTCAGGATATGATTGACGCGGCAAAGAAAATATCACAGGCATATGGCTGCAATGTGCTATTAAAAGGCGGTCATCAGTTAAATGATGCAAATGATTTGCTTGTGGAAAAAGGAAAGAAACCGGTGTGGTTTGAAGGGAAGAGAATAGATAACCCCAATACACACGGAACCGGATGTACACTTTCATCAGCAATAGCATCTAATCTTGCAAAGGGAAATGATTTAGCAACGTCAGTTTCTAATGCAAAAAAATATATATCAGGAGCGCTTAATGCAATGCTTGATTTAGGACAGGGAAGTGGACCTATGAATCATGCTTTTGCAATCGAAGGAGCATTAGAGTAACTCTAATGCTTCTTTTTTTAGACTATAATATTTCTGAATAAAAAAGCGTAAAATATTTTGACTTGACAACTATTTTTTGTGTGATATACTTTGAGAGTCAAATGTTTTGAGAGGGAAACTATTTTCAAAACAATAGTATTTTTATGAAAAAAGGAGAAAAGAACTATGTTAGAGAAGATGAAAGAAATTATTGCAGATCAGTTAGGAATCGAGGCTGATGATATCAAAGCTGAATCAAACTTCAAAGATGATTTAGAGGCTGATTCACTTGACTTATTCGAGCTTGTTATGGCTCTTGAGGAAGAGTATGGAGTAGAAATTCCTACAGAAGATTTAGAGCAGATTGCAACAGTTCAGGATATCATGGATTACTTAAAGAACAAAGGTGTAGAGGCATAAAATGAAGACAAGAGTTACAGAACTTCTTGGAATCGAATATCCTGTAATCCAGGGTGGTATGGCCTGGGTTGGAACTCACGAGCTTGCTAGTGCAGTTTCCAACGCAGGTGGCCTTGGAATCATTGGAGCAGGTGGAGCACCAGCATCTTGGGTTAGAGAACAGATTCAGGCAGCGAAAGCTGAAACTGATAAACCATTTGGTGTAAACCTTATGCTTATGAATCCAGAAGCGGATGAAATCGCAAAAGTAATTGCTGAAGAAAAAGTAAAAGTTGTCACAACAGGTGCTGGTAATCCAGCAAAATACATGGACATGTGGAAGGAAGCAGGAGTAATTGTTATTCCTGTAGTTGCAAGTGTAGCACTTGCAAAACTTATGGAACGTGGTGGAGCTTCAGCAGTAATCGCTGAGGGAATGGAGTCGGGTGGACACATTGGCTCACAGACAACCATGACACTAGTACCACAGGTTGTAGATGCAGTTAGTATTCCTGTTATTGCAGCAGGCGGAATTGGTGATAACCGAGGATTCAATGCAGCTCTTTGCTTAGGAGCAGAGGCTGTTCAGATGGGAACAAGATTCGTAACAGCAAAGGAATCAATTGTTCATCCAAATTACAAAGAGAAAATCTTTAAAGCAAAGGATATTGATTCGGAAGTGACAGGCGCAAGTACTGGTCATCCAATCAGAGTTCTTAGAAATAAAATGACAAGAGAATACCTCAAGCTTGAAAAAGAGGGAGCATCTCTTGAAGAATTAGAAAATTTAACACTTGGTGCACTTAGAAAAGCCGTTGTAGACGGTGACGCAGTTTATGGAAGTGTTATGGCAGGACAGATAGCAGGACTTGTTACAAAAGAAGAGACCTGCAAAGAAATTTTGGAAGATGTAGTTAAAGACTACAAGAATAAGGAGTAGCGAGATGGGAAAAAGAGTATTTATGTTTCCAGGGCAAGGCTCACAGTATGTAGGAATGGGCAAAGAATTCTATGACACAATGCCTAATGCAAAAGCAGTTTTTGATTTGGCAAGTGAGAAAACTGGTCTTGATATACCAGCACTTTGTTTCGAGGAAAATGACAAACTTAATATTACAGAGTACACACAGATCTGTATGTTAGCTACAGAAGCAGCTATATATCAGGCATTAGTGGACAAAGGAATCACACCGGACATGACTGCAGGACTTAGTCTTGGTGAATATGGTGCTCTTATTGCCTCTGGCGCAATGTCTATGGCAGATGCATTTGCAGTTGTTCGAAAGAGAGGAATCTATATGCAGGAGGCTGTTCCAGAAGGAGGAGCAATGACTGCAATAATTGGTCTGGATCCAGAGAAGATTGCAAGCATCTGCGAAGAGACTGCAACAAAAGAAAATAAAATCGTATCAGTTGCAAACTACAACTGCCCTGGACAGACTGTAATCACAGGAGAAAAAGAAGCAGTTGATGTTGCAGCAGAAGCATGCAAGGAAGCGGGAGCAAAGCGTGCTATTCCACTTAAAGTAAGTGGACCATTCCATTCAAAAATGCTTGAGGGAGCGGGAGCACAGCTTGCAGAGGCATTAAAGGATGTAGAGCTTTATGATATCAAGGTTCCATATCTTACAAACGTAACTGCTGATTATGTAGAGTCAAAGGATGACATCAAAGGATATCTTGAAAAACAGGTATCATCATCAGTTCGTTGGCAGCAGACAATCGAGAAGCTTATAGCGGATGGAGCAGATGAGTTTATCGAGATTGGACCAGGACGTTCACTTGCAGGATTTATGAAAAAAATCAACAAAGACGTAACAGTTGTAAATATAGATAAATTGGAGGATTTTGAAAAGTATGTTAACAGGTAAAGTTGCACTTGTCACAGGTGCAAGTCGTGGCATAGGAAGAGAAATTGCTCTTACATTAGGAAAAAACAATGCATTTGTAATCGTAAATTATAATGGTTCAAAGGCAAAAGCAGATGAAGTTGTAGAAGAGATTAAGGCAGCTGGTTCAGATGCAGTAAGCTATCAGTGTAATGTATCTGATTTTGCAGAGTGCCAGACAATGATTGATACTTTAATAAAAGAGTATAAACACATTGATATTCTCGTAAACAACGCAGGAATCACAAGAGATGGACTTTTAATGAAGATGAGTGAAGAGGATTATGATGCAGTTCTTGACACAAACCTTAAAGGAACATTCAATACAATCAGACATATGTCACGTTATTTCCTGAAACAGAAATCAGGAAAAATCGTAAATATTTCGTCTGTATCCGGAGTTATTGGAAATGCAGGACAGGCAAATTACTCTGCAAGTAAGGCTGGAGTAATCGGTCTTACAAAGGCAACAGCAAGAGAGCTTGCAAGTCGTGGAATAACTGTAAATGCAGTTGCGCCAGGATTTGTAGAGACAGAGATGACAGATGTACTTTCAGATTCAGTTAAAGAAGGACTCTTAGCACAGATTCCACTGAAGAGAGTAGGACAGACAAAGGATATCGCAAACGCAGTATTATTCTTGGCTTCAGAAGCATCTGACTATATTACAGGACAGGTATTATCCGTTGATGGAGGTATGGCAATATGAGTAGAAGAGTCGTAGTAACAGGATTAGGTGCAGTTACACCAATTGGACTTAATGTAAATGATTTTTGGAAAAGCATAAAAGAAGAGAAAATTGGATTCGGTCCAATTACTAAATTTGATGCAACAGAATACAAATGCAAGGTTGCAGCAGAGCTTAAAGATTTCAATGCTGCTGATTTCATGGACAGAAAAGCAGCAAAGAGAATGGAATTATTCTCACAGTATGCAGTAGCTGCTTCAAAAGAAGCTTTAGAAGACAGTGGAATTGACCTTGAGAAGGAAGACCCATATATGGTTGGTTGCGCAGTTGCATCTGGTATTGGAAGTCTTCAGGCAATGGAGCGTGAGACAAAGAAATTAATGGAAAAAGGACCTTCAAAGGTTAATCCATTGTTAGTTCCACTTATGATTTCAAATATGGCTGCAGGAAACGTTTCAATCCAGTTTGGATTAAAAGGAAAAACAATCAATGACGTTACAGCCTGCGCAACAGGAACAAACACAATTGGTGAGGCCTTTAGAAGTATTCAGTACGGAGAGGCTGACGTAATGGTAGCCGGAGGAACAGAGGGAAGTATCTGTCCAATCGGTATTGCAGGATTTACATCGCTTACAGCTCTTTCTACAGTTGAAGACCCAGCAAAATGTTCACTTCCATTTGACAAAAACAGAAGTGGATTTGTAATGGGTGAGGGAGCCGGAGTAGTAGTTCTTGAAGAACTTGAGCATGCAAAAGCCAGAGGTGCAAAGATTTACGCTGAGGTAGTAGGATACGGATGTTCAGCAGATGCATACCACATCACTTCTCCACAGGAAGATGGAGCCGGTGCTGCAAGAGCAATGACAAACGCTATGAACGATGCAGGTGTAACACCAGCAGACGTTAAATACATTAATGCACACGGAACAGCAACACATCACAACGATCTTTTCGAGACAAGAGCAATCAAGCTTGCTTTTGGTGATGAAGCTAAGAATGTCAAAGTTAACTCAACAAAATCTATGATTGGACACCTTTTAGGAGCAGCGGGAGCAGTTGAGTTCATTACTTGTGTAAAAGAAATTGAGGAGAACTTCATCCATAGAACAGTAGGATTTGAGACTCCAGACGAAGAGATGGATCTTAATTACTGTAAGGAAAGCTACAACGAGGAAGTTACATATGCGCTTAGCAATTCCCTTGGATTTGGTGGACACAACGCAAGTATTTTAGTAAAGAAATTTGAAGCATAAAAAGAGGTATAAAAATGTCGCTTTTAAATACAACTCAGATTATGGAAATACTTCCACACAGAAATCCTTTTCTGCTTATCGATACAGTAGAAGAGCTTGAGCCGGGAGTAAAGGCTGTAGCAAAGAAGAATGTAACAATGAACGAACCATACTTCGTAGGGCATTTTCCGGGAAATCCTGTAATGCCAGGAGTATTGATTATCGAGGCGCTTGCTCAGACAGGTGCAGTTGCGATTTTAAGTCTTGATGAGTGGAAGGGAAAAACTGCTTATTTTGCAGGAATTAACAGTGCAAAATTTAAACAGAAGGTACTTCCGGGAGACACATTGGAGCTTACTACAGAAATAATAAAAGTTAAAGGACCTATCGGTGTTGGAAAGGCAACAGCGAAAGTAAATGGTAAAGTAGCCTGTGTGGCAGAGCTTACTTTTGCCATTGGGTAATGGAGAGAATCATGAAATTATTGAATAGAAGCAAAAAAAGTGAAGCAGCCAAGGTAGAGCAAAAGGCTGAGGTCAAGACACAGACTGAGGAAGTAGTTGAGACAATTGTATGTCCAGCCTGTGGTAAAACTGTTCTTAAATCAGTTGTAAAGAAACAGAAATATGTATGTTATGAGTGTAATCACTATTTCAGAGTAAGAGCAAAAAACAGAATCAGAATGGTGATTGACAAGGAAACATTTGAACCAATGTTTGAAGACCTTGTTACTGAGAATCCACTTGATTTCCCAGAGTATGAGGATAAGGTTGCAAATACAAAAGAAAAGACTGGACTTTCAGAAGGAATTCTTGTTGGTAAAGGAAAGATTTACGGAGAGGAAACTGTAATTGGAGTAATTGATTCAAGATTCCTTATGGGAAGTATGGGACACGTTGTCGGTGAGAGAATCACATTAGCTTTTGAGCAGGCGACAAAGGACCGTCTTCCAGTTATCTTATTCTGCTGTTCAGGTGGAGCAAGAATGCAGGAGGGAATTATCTCTCTTATGCAGATGGCAAAGACTTCAGCAGCTGCAAAGAAACATTCTCAGGCAGGACTTTTATATGTTCCTGTACTTACAGATCCAACAACAGGTGGTGTAACAGCCAGCTTTGCTATGCTTGGCGATATTATCCTTGCAGAGCCAAAGGCACTTATTGGATTTGCAGGTCCTCGAGTTATCGAGCAGACAATCGGACAGAAGCTTCCTCATGGATTCCAGAGAGCGGAATTCCAGCTTGAGCACGGCTTCGTTGATATGATTGTAGAGCGTGAAAAATTAAAGACTACATTATACAAGATTCTTAAAGCACATCGTCCAACAGAGGGATATGCAAACTTCGATCCACTTAGAGAGGATGATATTTATGAGCCAACAGAGCTTATGAAAGAACGTAGCATGAAAGCTCAGGAATTTGATGTATGGGATAAAGTTAGTGCTGCAAGACAGATTAAGAGACTTGCATCAGTTGATTATATGGATTACATCTTTGATGATTTCCTTGAGATGCACGGAGACAGATATTTCAGAGATGACAAAGCTATCGTAGGTGGAATTGCATACCTTGATGGACAGCCGGTTACAATAATTGGTGTTCATAAAGGAAAAGACCTTGAGGATTGTCAGAAGAGAAATTATGGTATGCCTTCACCTGAAGGATACAGAAAAGCACTTCGTCTTATGAAGCAGGCTGAGAAATTCAATAGACCAATTATCACTTTTGTTAATACATCAGGAGCTTATCCAGGAATGGAGGCTGAGGAGAACGGACAGGGAGAGGCTATCGCAAGAAACCTTTACGAAATGTCTGGAATCAAGGTTCCAATTCTTTGTCTCATGATTGGAGAAGGTGGAAGTGGTGGAGCATTAGCCCTTTCAGTTGGTAATGAAGTATGGATGATGGAGAATGCGACATATTCTATCCTCTCACCAGAGGGATTTGCTTCAATTCTTTGGAAAGATGGTTCAAGAGCAAAAGAAGCAGCTGGTGTTATGAAAATTACAGCAAAAGACTTAAAGGCGCTTAATGTAATCGAGGATATTATTCCAGAGTACGGTGGAGCCGATGAGGATGCACTTTCATCAATCGGTAATTACATGAAAGGAAAGATGAAAGATTTCCTTAAGCGAGAAAGCACAAAATCAAAAGAAGAGTTGGTTGAAGAACGATATAATCGTTTCCGCCAGTTTTAGAAAGGATAGTAGATGAAGATTAAGGGAACAGGAAGTTCTTTACCCAAGAAGGTTGTGTCTAATGATGATCTCTCAAAAATAATGGACACATCTGATGAGTGGATTAGTTCAAGAACAGGAATTAGAACACGCCATATTGCAACAACAGAGACTACAACATCTTTGTCAATTGATGCTGTAAAAAAGGCTTTGGCAGATGCAAATGTTAATGGCGAAGAAATAGATTTGATTATTGCAGCAAGCGTTACACAGGACAAGATAGTTCCTTCGCTTGCCTGCCAGATTCAGGCTGCAATTGGAGCAAAGAATGCAGTTGCGTTTGATATGAATGCAGCATGCTCAGGATTTTTATTTGGGCTTGCAACAGCAGATGCATATTTTAAAACTGGAAGATTTCATAAGGCAGTAGTAGTAGGTGCGGAAGTTCTTTCAAAGATTATGGATTGGTCAGATAGAAGTACATGCGTTCTTTTTGGAGATGGTGCTGGTGCAGCAGTTGTATCAGACGAGGGGGATAGCTTTAAGGCATTTGTTCAAGGGTCTGATGGAGCCGGTGGAGATGCCCTTGATGGAAATAACCGTCCGGTTGTAAATCCATTTGTGGAAAACCAGGACAACAGACCGGGATTTGTAACTATGGATGGACCTGCAGTATACAAATTTGCGGTAAAGACAGTTCCAACAGCAATTACAGAGTTATTTGATGAGACAGGATGGACTGCAGATGATGTTTCGCTTTTTGTATTACATCAGGCAAACATCAGAATAATTGAGTCTGTTGCGAAGAGACTGAAACAGCCAATGGATAAATTTCCAACAAATTTACAGGAGTGTGGAAATATTTCTGCGGCTAGTGTGCCAATTTTGCTTGATAAAGTTCGTAAAGACGGTTGTATAAAAGATGGAGATAAAATTATTTTATCAGGCTTTGGTGCAGGTTTGACATGGGGAGCGTGCGCTATTGAATGGTAAATAGAGAGGTATGCTATGACTGCAAACGAAACCTTAAATGAATTATTAGTAGGGCTTTTTAAAGATCTTACAGATATAGAAGAGAGATGTTTGATTACGGAGGAGTTTTCAGACATCTCAATAAATGACATGCACATCATTGAGGCTATTGGTGTGGATGAGCCAAAGCGTTCAGGCACAGTTGCAAAACTTATGTCTGTTACGCTTGGCACTCTTACAAAGGCAATAGATGCACTTACCAGAAAGGGTTATGTAGTCAGAGTAAGAGATGAAGAGGATAAAAGGGTAGTAAAGCTATCACTCACAGCAAAGGGGAAGGAAGCTTACTATCACCATGAACAGTTTCATTCCCATATGATAGAACATATCAAAGATGGTATAACAAATGAAGAATTGAAGGTTTTGGCCACTGCACTTGCAAAATTAACGGACTATTTTAAAGTGGTATATTCAGATGATGAAGATAATCAGTATCAAAACTGGGATAACATAAATGAAGATAATAAATAAAATGAAATTTTGTTATAGAAAACTTTCAAAAACAACTTGTGCATTATTGATTTTTTTTATAAAATAAGTTTGATGATTTTTATTGTTAATAAAATAAGAAAAGGAGATAAGAAATGGGTTATGTTGATGAAGTACTTGAAATAGTACAGAAAAAGAATGCAGATCAGCCAGAATTCCTTCAGGCTGTAACAGAGGTATTAGATTCATTACGTCCAGTAATTGATGCAAACGAAGAGTTATACAGAAAGAATGCTATTTTAGAGAGAATTACTGAGCCAGATCGTCAGATTATGTTCAGAGTTCCATGGGTAGATGACAAGGGACAGGTTCAGGTAAACAGAGGTTTCCGTGTACAGTTCAATAATGCTATTGGACCATACAAGGGAGGACTTAGATTACATCCTTCAGTAAACCTTGGAATTATCAAATTCTTAGGATTTGAGCAGATTTTCAAGAACTCTCTTACAACACTTCCAATCGGTGGTGGTAAAGGTGGTTCTGATTTCGATCCTAAGGGAAAATCAGACAGAGAAATTATGGCTTTCTGTCAGAGCTACATGACAGAGCTTGGAAAATATATCGGAGCAGACATAGATGTACCAGCTGGTGATATCGGAACAGGTGCTCGTGAAATCGGATTCATGTTCGGACAGTACAAGAGAATCCAGGGAATGTTCGAAGGAGTTCTTACAGGAAAAGGACTTACTTGGGGCGGATCTCTTGCTCGTACACAGGCAACAGGATACGGATTACTTTACTTAACAAACGCTTTATTAAAAGATCATAACATCGATATCGCTGGAAAGACAGCTGCTGTTTCTGGTTCAGGAAACGTTGCTATCTACGCTATCGAGAAAGCACATCAGCTTGGAGCTAAATGTGTAACATGTTCTGATTCTACAGGATGGATTTATGATCCAGAAGGAATCGATGTAGAGCTTCTTAAAGAGGTTAAAGAGGTCAAACGTGCTCGTCTTACAGAGTATGCTGCAGCTAGACCATCAGCTGAGTATCATGAGAAGAAGAACGGTGAGCATGGTGTATGGCAGTACAAGGTAGATCTTGCTCTTCCATGTGCTACACAGAACGAGTTAGACCTTGAAGATGCTAAGATGCTTGTAGCTAACGGTGTTATCTCTGTAACAGAGGGAGCTAACATGCCTACAACTCTTGATGCTACTAAGTACCTTCAGGAGAATGGTGTTCTCTTCGTAGGTGGAAAAGCTGCAAACGCTGGTGGTGTTGCAACTTCTGCACTTGAGATGAGCCAGAACTCAGAGAGACTTTCTTGGTCATTCGAGGAAGTTGACGGAAAACTTAAAGGAATCATGGAGACAATTTACGCTAACATTTCAGATGCTGCTAAGAGATACAGCATGACAGTTGGTGGAAATGACGACTATGTAGCTGGTGCTAACATTGCTGGATTCGAGAAAGTAGTAGATGCTATGCTCGCTCAGGGTGTTTGCTAATTAAGAATTTTTAAGTGAATAAATGATATGGATAAGTCCTGTAAACCCAGTGTTTATGGGACTTTTCTTTATGTGTTGAAACGTAATTGCAATGATAGATATACAGAATTATCTTGAGTTTGGATGAACTGAAGAAATTTGAAAGAGAATAAATATTTGACTTAATCAATAAAAAGAGATATAGTTGAAGTCGCAGAAAACAAAAAAATATATATATGAACAGAGTAGAAGTCACGCGTAAAGTGCCAATGGACGGGAAGTTGCTGTTGGACGAAGAATTGATATCAAGTTCGAGAAGAATGAGGTAGTTGGTTCGCGATGTGCCTTCGCATCCGCTGTCAGTGAAGAGTAGACATTGCATTTCCTGCTAACGGATATGTGATGTCCTTTGTTATATTGGGAATTTCTTTGGGAGTTTCAATATAGCAAAACAAGTAAGCTTGCATATCGCTCTTTGTAATGCGAATGTATCAGTTCATAGGAAAGGACTGAAAATGAAGAAAGAGTTTTTTTCTGTGAAGAAGATTGCAATACTGGGAATGCTTTTGGCACTCAATGTAGTATTAGCAAGATTTTCTATTCACACACTTACTGTGAAAGTGGGATTTGCATTTATAACACTTGTTATATCTGCGATGTTGTATGGACCTGTTGAGGCTGGAATTATTGGAGCACTTGGAGATGTGTTGGATTATGTGATTAATCCTGTGGGAGCATTTTTCCCTGGATTTACTATTACAGCATTTATTACCGGCCTTGTATACGGATTTTTCCTGAAAGAGAAAGTTACAATTCTTAGGGCAATAGGAGCTGCCGGAATAGCGCAATTCGTAATAGGACTAATATGTAATACATATCTGCTTACCATTTTGCTTGGCAAAGGCTTTATGGCGCTGCTACCGGGAAGAATATTACAGGCAGTTGTGTTATTTGTATTGCAGGCGGTAGTAATTGTAATGATTGATAGGTGCTTTATGCAACAGTTAAAAAGAGTGGCTTTTAATTTTGATAGGGAAGCTATATAAATTATGTCTGTAACCAGACTGAAAATTGTGGATATCAGGGAAATAAATGGCATGACAGTAGAAGAAATAGCCAGAAATTATTCTGTTAGTGTAGACTATGTAACAAAAATATTGACATAAAATAAAGGACGGTTCGTATGAACCGTCCTAAAAAATTAGACGGTGTGAAATTTTTTCTGTAAATTCAGATCTTCTATGATAATTGTTGCGGCTTGACAGCAATATACTGCGGTTAAGCCGTTATTTATTTAATAGCAAAAACAAGTTGGTATGTCAAGAGCGCCCAGTGGAATCTGGGCGTATATTTACTCTTGATATTCCAGTTTTTGTTGCTATATCAGCATTCTGTCAGGATACATAATCTCTAATTCTCCACGAACTTTACCCCAGTTTCGGATTGGCATTGTCCACTTCTTTGCAATCTCGAAAGTTCCCAAGTATAGAGCTTTCATCAGCGCCTGAGAGCTTGGAAAGACACTACGCTGTTTGTTCAATCTACGATAACAAGAATTTAGTGATTCAATGGCGTTTGTAGTGTAAAATGCGGTACGAACATCCTTGGAAAACTTGAAAATGGGGGAAATTGCATCCCAATTTTCATGCCAGCGATTCATAGCATTTGGATACTGGTCAGACCATTTCTTTGTTACAGATTCTAACTGTTTTCTAGCGGCTTCTTCGTTTGCAGCTGTGTAGATTGTTTTAAGATCTTTTGCAAAAGCCTTCATGTCCTTGTTTGCAACATATTTAAGGGTATTTCTCACCATATGAACTATGCAACGCTGTTGTTCTGTTTTCGGAAATGCTGTAGAGATTGCATCTTTGATTCCTGTCAATCCATCAGAACAGAGAATGAGAATGTCCTGGACTCCTCGATTCTTCAAACTATTCAGTACAGACAGCCAATATTTACTACTTTCATTTTCGCCCACCACAATGCTTAGAACATCTTTCATTCCATCTTCATTGATACCGAGTACAACATATGCCGCAAGCTTTCTGATTACGCCATCATCACGTACGGAAAAGTGTATAGCATCAATGAAAACGATTGGATATACAGGTGATAATGGACGGTTTTGCCATTCTTCAATTCGTGGGAGAAGCTTGTCTGTGATATCAGATACCATTCCTTCACTAACTTCAAAACCATAAATGTCCTCTATGGTTTCTGAAATTTGTCGTGTAGTCATTCCCTTTGCATACATTGCAATAATTTTGTCATCAATCGAAGAAATATCTTTCTGGCGTTTTGGAAGCACTTGAGGCTCAAAGGAACTCTGACGATCCTGTGGTACATCTACTTCGAATTGGCCATATTTACTACGAACCGTTTTAGGCTTTGTACCATTGCGGTAATTAGTCTCGCCAGATCTTTCATAACGATCATAGCCTAGATGATTATCCATTTCTGTTTCGAGCATATCTTGAATAGTCCCAGAAAGCAGGTCTTTTAATGCCTCCTGAATGTCATCCGCAGATTGGATATCATACTCTTGGAGTAGTCCTTGGATAAGATTTCTCTTTCCTTCGGTCATTGGTTTTGGTTTGTAAACTTCTTTTTTTCTGTTTGCCATAATAAAAGGCCTCCTATGATTTTAATATTTTATCATAGAAGACCTTTGTATTGTCTAATTTACAGAGATTTTTTCACAGGCTCA
>JBGVKW010000085.1:0-108146 GCA_045123895.1 Agathobacter sp. | reverse complement strand
CCTCTATCTAATTGGATTTTTACTCTATTGCCACACTGCTGATGAACTGATGCCCTTACCTTGTTGATTTCTTCCTGATCCATAAACATGCCTCCCCATATATTTATATTTCTCATATGTAAAATATGAAATCACTATTTTGTATAGCATCTTCGCAATGCTACTACATCTAGTCAATTTAGTATAACAAAGCGAAACAGCGTTTGCAATGGGGCAATAGTACTATTTTTCATGTTTTTTGAATTATTATACACAATTAATTCAATTTCTATTTGAACACAACCGGCAATTCACACTTTTCTGTTTTAACAATAATATACGGTTCACTTTTTTCTTTGGAAACTATTTCACCCTCTTGCGGTTCCACAAGTTGAGTATCAATATATATTGCTTTATCTTTCACGTATAATTGCTTCATTTTTATACTATATCCCCCATATTTTTGAGTTCCATAACCTTTTACTATGTATAAAAATTCATCATCTTTGTATGTTATTTTCATTACCCCATTTTTTTCAGACTCTATCTGCTGTTTCAGTTCTTCCGGTACATCATTTTGAGTTATTATGGTATAATCTACAGACCTTTCATTTGACTTTTCCTCAAATAGTACACATCCTGTAAATACTACCATATATACAAACAAAATGCCTCCCAGTATTACTTTTTTTACTCTCATAAATCCCCCTTTTCTTTTTCCAAAAATATGCTTATAATAAGTAATAATATTATCGAAAGAGGGATTTTATGCGCACTATATTAGATGTTTTATTTGTTTTTATTTTTTTAGTAATCAGTATTCCGATTCACGGAATAATGTGGATTATTTCAAAGTTTAACAAGCCTTGGGCTGATTTGGCACAACTTAGAATTGTACAATGGGCATTTAAAGTTGTTTATTTTATTGCAGGAACAAAACTTGAAATAATTGGAGAAGAAAATGTTCCAAAAGACGAAGCAGTTTTATATATCGGAAATCACAGAAGTTACTTTGATATCGTACTTACATATGCAAGATGTCCAAGACCTACCGGGTACATTTCAAAAAAAGGTATCAAAAAAGTCCCTTCACTTTCCATGTGGATGAAGAGACTTCATTGTTTATTTTTAGATCGTGACGATATGAAACAAGGCTTAAAGATTGTTCTAGAAGCCATCGACCATGTTAAAAACGGTATTTCAATTTGTGTTTTTCCTGAGGGAACACGAAACCGTGACTTGAATGATCCTACTTCACTACTTCCTTTTAAGGAAGGTACATTTAAAATCGCCACTAAGACAAAATGCAAAATTATTCCTATGGCTTTGACAGGAACTGCCGATATTCTTGAAAACAACTTTCCATGGATTCATAAATCCAAAGTTACTATCGAATATGGTAAACCAATTGATGTAACTTCACTTACAAAAGAAGAACAAAAACATCTTGGTTCCTATTGTCAAAACATCATTCATGAAATGTTAGTAAATCAACAAAAATAGTCAACTATTAAAGTATCTTATTTCAGAACAAGCACTGAATATGCCGGAAGCTTAGCTTCTCCTTTTGCATAGCTCGGTGCTTTTTCTGTTGTCTGAAGCACACCTGCCACGTCACTAACGCCAAGCGAATTCACATCTACTGTACATTCTGAATCAGAAGTATTATAAATTAGTACCAGTTTTTCACCCTCATATTCCTTTGAAAGTACACATACCTTATCATCCGACAAATTTTTCTCAAAAATCGTCTTTCCTCTTGCGATTTCAGGATATGCATTTCTTATTTTCATAGTCTGTTTTACAAAATTGTAAATTGAATACGGATCATCCTTCTGGTCTTCAAGACTTCCATATTTCTGTTCTACTTCTTTAGCATTTTCAGGTCCATCACACATTCCATCAGCATTAGGATCATCTGTCCAGAGCATTCCAAGGCGCTTTGTCTCATCATTTGCAGCACCTTTCATTCCAATTTCCTCTCCATAGTACAGGAAGGAATTTCCAGACATAAGAAGATTCATGGCCTGTGCCATTTTAACTTTTTCAACAGAATTATCTCCTGTATAGTATCCAGCACTTCTTCCCATATCATGATTTGTATAAAATGGTGCGTCGATATATGAATCAGTATATTTTCCAATCTCATTATCTACTGCTTCAATTGCCAGTCCATATGTGCTTGCCCCGCTTCTGGCACGTCCATTAAGAACCTTTGCTATATATCCGTCCTGCTCTGCAAATGAAAAATCAAACATACTGTCAATTCCACTTCCATAGTACATTGCATACTGATCATATGTTGTCCATCCTTCACCTACTATATAAGCATCTTCCTTTTTATCTTTTATTGAATCAACAATCCATCTGAGCTGGTGTGTTGATTTTATAGGATCGCCTGTTGTATATTCCCCAACTGCATCCAGTCTGAATCCATCTACCCCTTTTCCAATCCAGAAATCAACAATCTTATCGATTTCTTTCTGAAAGAGTTCACTATCGAGATTATAATCCGGCATTGTATCAACAAACTGTGATTCATAATACCAGTTCGTACCCTTAACCTGTGAATGTCCTGCTTTTCCACTCTCTCTTGTAAAATTGTAATAATCAACGTAAGGACATGCATTTATATCAGGTTTCGCATTATCATCCAGTGAAGTCAGATAATCACATGCTGCTTTAAACCATTCATGTTCTGATGATGAGTGATTTAGCACAAGATCAATTATGACATTGATATCTCTCTTATGACATTCATCTACTAATTTCTCAAAATCTTCCATTGACCCATACTGACTATCAATGTCCATATAGTTAGTTACATCATATTTGTGATATGAAGGAGATGGCATAATTGGCATAAGCCATATTTGATTAAAGCCTAAATCATCAATGTAATCTAACTTTGATATAAGTCCGGGAATATCTCCAATTCCATCATTATTGCTATCGCAATAGCTGTATACAAACACTTCATATGTTGATCTGTAATTGTCATCTATTACATTTTCTTTAAGATCATTTACCGTAGACATTTGTAGTTTTTTATCATTTTCTTTTTCGTCACTTCCACACGCCCCAAGCATCAAGCTTGCAAACATGCAAAGAATAAGAAGTACTGATACTAATTTTTTTCTCATACATTCTCCTTTCAAAAAAAGCTGTTACAACTTAGTGTAACAGCTTTGTTATTTTAGGATTGCTAGTTAACCAGATTTAATCTTAGCCCTTAACCGCTCCTGACATTCCATCCACATAGAATCTCTGCATTATAATAAAGAGAACAGCGATTGGAATTGATACAAGCACAGCAGCTGCTGCCCAGCGTGTATACCATCCAGAGATAAACTCTTTCTCAAGCATATTATAAAGAAGCAACGATACTGTCCAATACTTCTCTTTAGCACCAACGATTACTTTTACAAATACGAAATCAAGCCAAGGTGCAAGGAACGATGTAAGAATTGTATATACTACAATTGGTTTACTAAGTGGAAGGATGATTTTATAAAATGTCTGGAACTGATTACATCCATCCAAAATTGAAGCTTCTGTCAAAGACTTTGGTACTGTATCAAAGAATCCTTTACAGATATAAAATCCTGTTCCTGATCCTGCTGAATAAATAAGTACAAGCGCAACCATTAATAATGGTCCATCTGTAAGTCCAAGAGCCTTAAAGATAAAGTAAACAGCTACCATTGACATGAATGCTGGGAATAATCCAAGAATCATGGCAACATTCATAAATGGCTTACGCATCTTAAATCTAAGTCTTGACATACAATATGAAACACAAAGCACAAATGATGTTGAAATAATACAAGAGAAAATCGAAATAATTAATGTATTAAGAAAAGCTCTTGGGAAATTCAACAATGTTGTCTCTGTAAATAATCTTGTATAGTTACTAAATGTAAGCTCTTTTGGGAAGAAGTAAGATGTATAAGCACCCTGCTCTCCTCTAAAGCTAGTCATAATAATATAAAATACTGGAAATAACCACACAATAGCAAGGACTGCAAGAATCACATGAACAAGTGTATTCTTTGTAACTTTTTTAACCTTTGCCGCTGATAATGGCACTGTAGTTTTAGTTTTCTTACTCATTACATGAATCCCTCCTCATCTTTGTATGATTTTGTATTACGGTATGTAAGTAATGCAAATATTGATAATACAATGAATGTAATAATACCGATAACCGCTCCGAGGTTATAGTACTGATAATCAATTGTCAGCTTATACAGCCATGTAACAAGCAAGTCGGTTTTTCCTGCCGTTTGTCCAACCGGAACCGGTTTTCCACCTGACAAAAGGAAAATAACGTTAAAGTTATTAATATTACCCGTAAACTGTGTAATGAGATATGGTCCCATAATAAACATGATATAAGGTAATGTAATTTTAAAGAAAATCTGTACTGGATTAGCTCCATCAATTTTTGCTGCTTCATACAACTCTGCAGGTACGTTCTGTAAGATACCTGTAACCTGAAGCATTGTATATGGTATACCTACCCAACAGTTAATAAGTATAACCGCCACTCTCGCAAACATTGCATTTGACCAGAATGGTAATGCTGAATCAATAAGTCCCCAATCCTGTAAAAGGTTATTTACAACACCATGTTCCTGAAGCATCTGTCTTAAAATGAGGAGTGAAACGAACTGTGGAATCGCAATTGAGATTACGAAACAAGTACGCCAGAATCCTTTCCAATGTGTATCTTTACGGTTGATTACCATAGCAAGAATCATACCGAAGAAGTTACAGAAGAATGTAGCACAAACAGCCCAGATAAGAGTCCATCCGAGTACTCTCCAGAATGTCTGACCTAACTTTCCACCTAATCCAAGAATTGTCTTGAAGTTATCAAGTCCAACCCAGTCAAAAAGAATAAGGTGTGCATCTGTATTTGCATTCAATGCTGCTGTATAGTTTGCAAACGCCATTGGAATCATAAACAGCAATGGCAATACTGTAATACATAAAATACCTAAAGTTGGTAAAAACATAAGGAATTTATGTAAGTTTTTATCAAATAAATCCTTTACATCATCTATAAAAGAATTGATTTCTTCTCCATTTTTCAACTGGCACTCAGCCTTATACGCACTTTTTAAGTTCGCCGCCCAAACTAAAATAAAAAGCACTGTGACTACCAGCGTTGCCACTCCATAAAGCAGTAATAATACTGACTGATGTCCTGGCACATATTCAAAAATACCTTTTGCTTCATTAAATATCTCTTCCTGTTCTTTCCAACCAAGAGATGGAAGCATTGAAATATAGTAGGCACCATTAGTAATCATAAAAAAGATATAGCCTACTTCAATAGCTAGGAATATTAATCCCTTAATAATCTGCTTGCTCACTATATTACCAAATCCCATTATAAGGGCAGATAATTTTGTAAACACGTTTCCTTTTGTAATGGCATTTACCACTGTATAAGGTGTAGCGAAGTCAGAGACTTTTTTTTGTTTCTTTGCACCTTTCATTTTATATCCTCCTGACACAGCACATAAGTGTCACTATTATTTATATACCAACAAACTCCAAAGCCTTGGACTAGCAAGGCTTTGGAAATTACTTCATATGTTTAAATTTTATTGCCTGTATTACTCAACAAGTGTTCCGTTAAGCTGCTCGTTGAATGCATCGATTTTCTCAGCTGCATTTTCAACTGTGATCTGGCCTTCTGCTCCTGGTGTGAAAGCTGCTCCAAATGGTGTAGCTGCATCCCAGTATGTTGACATATCAATAATTGGCTGGCAGATTGAGCAATCTGAAGCTACTTTAGCCATAGCTGATGCTACTGGATCTGCTGATACTTTTGCGTCTGATACAAGATCTTTGTTTACTGGAGCCTGACCTCTTAACTCGAAATGAGCAAGCTGTGAATCAGCGCTTCCAAGGTATGCTGCAAGTTTAACAGCGATTTCCTGGTTCTCGCAGTTAGGGTTTACACCAACAGCTTTTGATCCAAGGAATGCTTTCATCTGTTTGTCTTCACCGTTAATGTTGATTGTTGGAAGAGCAGCAACACCTACGTTCTCTTCTCCAAGTTTCTCAACAACTGCATCATAGTTCCAGTTTCCGTTGAAGTATACATTGATTGTTCCATCTCCAAGTCCGTTTAATGCAACTGATCCGTCATTTGAATCGATTACGAAGTTTGGATTCTGTACTAAGTTAGCAATATACTCTGTTACAGCTTTTCCTTTTTCTCCACCGAAGTCGTATCCAGCTTCTTTGTCTGTTCCGTCTCCGTAGATTGTACAATCATTTGCTGCATAGAAGGCTGCTAAATACCAACCATTGTCAAGTGGGAAAGAAACCTTTCCTTTCTCAAGCATTTTCTCCATAGATGTTACATCATCCTCAGAGAAAACTCTCTTGTCATAGTACATAAACCATGTATTTGATGTATATGGTACACCGTAGATGTCTCCTTCATATGTAACTGTAGCAGCCATAGCCTCTGAGTTTGAAGACTTAACATAATCAGCTGTCTCTCCACCTAATTTAGCTAAAGCGTTTGAGTCTACTAATGCAGCGATCTGATCGTTTGCATATAAGTATACATCTGCAGCTCCCTCTGGATCCTTTGTTACTGTGTCTTTTGCATCAGCTTCTGAACATGTCTCATATTTGAATTCGATATCCCACTCTGAATGCTCTTTTGCAAATGCCTCACACTGAGTCTTTAACCAAGCTCCCTTAGCCTCGTCAAGATCCTCTGCTGGTCCCATTACAGTAATAGTTGTTTTTCCTGAGTCACTTTTTCCTGACTCTGTTGACTCATCACTTCCACAAGCTGTAGCCATTGAAGCTACCATAGAAGCTACGAGCATAGATGCTAATACTTTCTTTTTCATTTTTTCCTCTCCTTTTTATTATAAAAGTATATATAAAATGCCGTGCATCTTATACCAATGTTATCTGCGGTACACCGCCGCAAGGTTTCTAATCCAGGTTCTTCTCTCTTCACTAAGATGTCCGCCATCTTCCGAAAGACGCCATCTCCAGTTGTGTCCAACTGTTGCAGGCAAATTCATCCGGGCTTCATTTCCAAGCTCCAAAATGTCCTGCATCTGGATTATCGCCAAATCCGCTGTGCTCTGATAAGCAAGTCGAATTAGTGCTTTGGGAATATCTGATTTTCTATCAATATTCAGATATTCATAAAGATAAGCGAGTTCATACTCCGTCTTATCTCGAAACGAACCAACAATAGTTTCATTGTCATGTGTTGCCACATAACTTACTATGTGATTGTCTACAAAATTATGTGGTAAATGTTCATTTGTTGGATCACCATCAAATGCAAACATTAATACTTTTGTTCCCATCCATCCGGATTTTGCCATTAGTTTTTTAACTCCTGGCAATAAACCTGCTGAAGTATAATCATCAGCAATCACCGGTATGTCATCAAGCTCCTCTTTAATAGCATTCATTAGTTTTCTGCCTGGACCTTTAATCCATTTACCTGAGCTTGCATCTCTTGCCCCTTCTTTCACTGTGTAGGTCTTCACCATACCAGCAAAATGGTCTATTCTAATAATATCAAATAATTGCTTATATACCCGACATCTGCGTCTCCACAAAGCAAAATTTTCTTTTTCCATGTTGTCCCAGTCAAAAACCGGATTCCCCCAAACTTGACCTTCCTCTGAAAACTTATCAGGTACAGCTGCTGCTACACAGCTTGGCTTATCGTCCTCACACAACATAAAATTCTGTCTCTGTGTCCAAACATCTACACTGTCAAATCCCACGAAGAAAGAAATATCTCCTATTATTGACACTCCTCTGGAGTTAGCATATTCTCTAAGCTTTCTCCACTGTTCAAAAAATTTATATTGGCAAAATTCCCAAAATCTTATCTCATTATAATGCTCTCTTTTAAAATCTTCAAGCGCAACCGGTTGCATGTTTTTCAACTCATCCGGCCACTCAGTCCAATTTTTGTCTAAATTATCTGTTTTTATTGTCATAAATAGAGCATAATCAATAAGCCAATCTCTTTCTTCTTCTATAAATCTGTTGAACTCTTGTGCATTTATATCAAATCTTTCAAATGCTTTTTGTAAAACCTTACGTCGATTCATATAAATGTTTGAATAATCGATTTCATTTTTATCTGCGCCCCAGTTGTACTCAAGAATCTCCGTCTTTTCGAGCAATCCTTCTTCAACCAACTGATCCAGGTCAATGAAATACACATTGCCAGCACAACTTGACATTGGCTGATATGGACTATCTCCAAAACTAGTCGGTCCAACAGGAAGTACCTGCCAGTATTTCTGCTTTAAATCCACAAGCAAATCTACAAAGCTAAAAGCTTCTCTTCCTAATGTTCCAATTCCATACGCTGATGGCAAACTTGCAATCGATAGGAGAATTCCGGAACCTCTGATTATTTCCTTTGTTCCCAAAATTATATCCCCTTATTTACGAAAATGTTTTTCGTGTTTTTTCGTTTATAACTAAATTTTATTGGCTAACTCTTATTTTGTCAACATTTTTCACAATCCAGAATGTATTTTTGCCATTTTCAACTGAAAGTTTCCATGTTTTTTGTAACTTTTTACTACAAATATTGTCATTTTTTCGAAAAAAGCTTTTCTTCACTTTATTTGGTGTTTTTGATATAATTTACTAAACTATTTTTAATGGTTAGAAAGGACTAGACATGGCTACAATTAAAGATATTGCTACTAGGCTTGGTGTCTCAATAAGCACTGTATCTAAAGGACTAAACGGTGCTAGTGACATAAGCGAAGAGCTCAGACAAACAGTTTTAGATACTGCTATTGAAATGGGTTACAGTACAAAACGCTCAAAAAAAGTTGAAAACAGAAAATTGTGTATTCTTATTGAAAATATGAACTACGATTCAATCGACGAATTTGGTTATGATATTGTTCTAGGTTTCAAGCAGAATGCAATTAAGCATAACTGGGATGTGGATGTTATTCCAGTCACCCCACTATTACAATCAGAAGAAAAATATGATTCTTTCATATTAAGAAACGGTTACTGCGGTGCTTTTATCATGGGTTTTGCATTACAGGACGAATGGATGCAGCAACTTAGAAATACTACAATGCCCACTGTACTGTTAGATAACTTCATTCCTGAAAACCCAAACGTTGCTTACGTTGGAACTGACAGTTATGAAGGAATTTCAAGTGCAGTAAAGCACCTCAATAACTTAGGACACAAAAAAATTGCATTTATTAATGGTTCTTTATATTCTCTTGTATCCGATCAAAGACAAGAAGCGTTTGAATCTACAATGAGAGAACTTGGTCTTGAAGTTCGCGATGACTTTATGGGAAGGGGATATTTTATTACAGAAACCGCCCAGTATTATGTACCTGGATTTTTAGCCAACGGTGTAACTGCAGTAATCTGTGGTAGTGATACTATTGCTGCCGGTGTTATTGAACAGTGCCAGTTAAAGGGATATAAAGTCCCTGAGGATGTCAGCGTTATTGGATTCGATGACATAAAGCTTGCTTCAGTACTTAATCCACCACTTACAACAATTCGTCAGGAGAGTAACGATTTGGGCAGACTCGCATATGTTATTTTAAGCTCTTTAGTTAACCACATTCCAATCAGTAAGACACTCCTTCGTCCTAAGCTGATTGAGCGAGAGTCAACCGCTCGCGTTCCAAGTACAAAATAACAGGTAATATTTTATGAGGAATTAAGTATGAGAAAGGATTTATTTTTCACAAAAAAGGCTGTTTTTATTTTGCTACTCTGCATAATCTCTTCATACTTTGTATCTGGTTGCTTTGCAAATCAATCTGGTAATGATGATAACGATTTTTGGAGCGACGCTGAACTCATTGGTGGATACGACAATTTGTATCTTTTACACAATATCGCTTTTGAAGGACAGCCTTATAACAATATAGCAAATTTGGGAGATTCGATTCTTCTTGTTGGACAGGGTGAATATAACAATTCAATGGAATACTCATTTGAAATTTATAATCCGGACAAAAATGAAATTGAATACTCTCTTTCACATTCCGACACTAATTGCGACAGCTATGAGATACACGGTGATAAACTTTGGCTAATCAATTACCAAACCGATTCACTAAGTATCTATGATGCTAAATTAAACCTCATTGATAGCTCTTCATATTCAACTGTAACAGTTCCCGAATGTGAAGATACAACAAATTCACATTTTACTCCAACTTACATTGGTTCTTCATATGATTATAGATATTCTTTATTTTACGGGATAGATAAAGATACCTATAAGTATAGTGTTTATAGTGTGGATAATAAAAAGAATAAGGTTGTTGACTCCGTTTTCGGTCAAAGTTTTTCCTTTGGCGATCTAGATGATGATTCATTATTTTACTGCGAAGATGTAGATAACAGCATATGGAATTTCCACACACTCTCGAACGGTGACTGCTTATTTAATATGACTGATATACACGAAGCTACGCCTCTTAAAGATGACTCCATTTATATCAGACAGCATCATTTAGATTCTTCCGGTAATCCCGAAAATACTTTTTATTGTTATCAATTTTCAAAGAAAAATAACATAACCAGTTCATTTTCCTTTGATTTATCCCTTTACTCGCCTTCAACTAATGCATTCGTTTCAACAAACAGTGCCTATTTGAAAGAGTATAACTGCATTATGTTTCTTTTATATACAGAGGATTGCAATCCCGAAATTTTGATTTGGAAATTAAATGGTACAAATAATACCAAATCTTCCATTACATCTTTTGATAATGAGGATGATCTTATTTCTTATATGAAAGAAAAAGATATATATATTAGCGAAGATAGCCAAACAGAATATACAGTTACACAGATTACCGATTCAGATTATGACTGGGGAGAATTAGCAGGTGCTAATAATCGTGCCTGTGAGCTTGAGGATTCTTTTGGCATCTCCATTTATCTTGGAGAAGAAGTTCCTTCAGTAATTGATATCTATGGTCTTACTCAGGAAACCGATGTTTCCAAAATAGACAGTTCACTGGATATATTGGAAAATATACTCAGACAATATCCAGATGATTTTTTATCAGAACTTTGCTATGGAAGTATTAAGGGCATACGAGTGTATTTGTGTAGTGACATTTCAGGATTAAGCGGCAACTCGATAAGCAGCGCCAGCGGCTTTGTATTAACCGTTGATAATCATTTGGTTATGGTATTAGATGTCAACTATAACTATGACTGGACGTATACCATAAACCATGAGTTATCACATATGATTGACAAAAAACTAAGTTATATTTCTGAATATAACCCCAACTGCTCATTTTCTGAAGAAACATGGCAAAGCTACAATCCTAAATCATTCTCATATGCAGAATCGTATATTGATTATGAAGACAATACCGAATACGATTTATATTCAGATTACTTTTTAGATTCATACTCGTTAACGTATCCCACTGAAGATCGCGCAGTATTATTCGGAACATGCATGCAGGATTACTTTGACGATAATTCTAATGACAGTAATTTTGGCAAGGGAACACCTTTATATTCAAAAATGAAGTATTACACAACTTGTATAAGAGAAAACTTTAACAGCGTTAAAAACAGCGAAACGCTGCCTTGGGAAATAATGTTCCAATAATAAAGAGTCACCCTGTGGCTCTTTATTTTTTAGAGAGAAGATATCAGCATAGCTGAAGCACTCCTTAGATTATAACATAAAAAAAGAACAGCCATCGATCTGCTGTTCTTTTAGGAGAAGGTATTTTACTATGGGGTATAGTAAAAATATATAATGTATTGGGGGGTTTTTACATTAAGTATATTACCACGATTGCAAATTATAGTGTGCACAAAGTTTAAAAAAGTTTATTTTTCTTTTTGTGCATTATATACAATAATATTTTTTATTTTTGGTAAGTATTTAGTACTAGTATTTGTTATAATGTACTCAAGTAAAAGAGATATAAAGTCTTTTAGGAGATATGGGGTAGACCAGCTTGGGGGAGCTGGTCATTTTTATTGCCATTCTTTATCTCATTTAGAAAGACTCCAACTGGGGCAAATATCGTCAATACTCACCGCTAAAAAGTTGGAGGCTTCGTCAACTAGAAATAAAAAAAGAACAGCCGTCGATCTGCTGCTCTTTTAGGAGAAGGTATTTTTACTATGGGGTATAGCAAAAACTATATAATGTATTGGGGGGTTTTTACGTTAAGTATATTACCATTAGTCCCAACATAAGTGTTCACAAAGTTCACAAATTTTATCGACATTTTTTGTGAATTATTACTAATCACTTTTTAAAATAGATTTTCGCTCTTCTCCTCAAATAAACCTTCAAATTCTTCTCTTGTAATTTTTTCTTTTTCA
Source organism: Agathobacter sp. (assembly GCA_045123895.1). Lineage (GTDB taxonomy): Bacteria > Bacillota > Clostridia > Lachnospirales > Lachnospiraceae > Roseburia. The sequence continues at coordinate 95,780 of JBGVKW010000085.1, read as the reverse complement.
AGAAGTAACTCTGCACATCTGTCAAGCACATCTCTGTTTTTTGTAATTAACTCTCTTGCTTTTGCATATGCATCGTCAATTATTTTCTTAATCTCAGCATCAATAGCCGATGCTATTCCTTCACTGTAATTCTTTGCGTGTGCTAAATCTCGTCCAATAAATACTTCCTCATCATCATCTGCATAACAGATAAGTCCTATATTTTCAGACATACCATATCGTGTAACCATCTCTTTTGCAAGCTTTGTTGCCTGTTTTATATCTGCTGATGCTCCTGTTGTAATATCATCAAAAACCAATTCCTCAGCAACACGTCCACCTAAATCTACAATAATCTCCTGAAGCATTCTGCCCTTTGTGTTAAACATGTCATCTCTCTCAGGAAGAGGCATTGTATATCCGGCAGCGCCCACTCCTGTTGGAATAATAGAAACTGAATAAACAGGTCCAACTTCTGGTAAAACATGGAATAAAATTGCATGTCCAGCCTCGTGATAAGCAGTAATTTTCTTTTCCTTATCAGAGATAATTCGACTCTTCTTCTCCGCACCAATTCCAACCTTAACAAAAGATTTCCTAATATCATCCTGAGTGATATATTCGCGATTTTCCCTCGCAGCTTTTATTGCGGCCTCATTCATAAGATTTTCAAGATCCGCACCTGTAAATCCTGCAGTTGTCTGAGCAATCTGTTTTAAATCAACATCTTCAGCAAGTGGTTTCTCTCTGACATGAACCTGTAAAATTTCTTCTCTTCCACCCACATCAGGTCTTCCTACAAATATCTTTCTGTCAAAACGTCCTGGTCTCATGATAGCCGGATCAAGAATATCTACACGGTTTGTAGCCGCCATCACAATAATTCCTTCGTTTACGCCAAATCCATCCATCTCTACAAGCATCTGGTTAAGAGTCTGCTCACGCTCATCGTGTCCACCTCCCATACCAGTTCCTCTTTTTCTGGCAACAGCATCAATCTCATCAATGAAGACAATACATGGTGCATTTTTCTTGGCATCCTCAAAAAGATCTCTTACTCGTGAAGCTCCGACTCCGACAAACATCTCCACAAAATCAGATCCGGAAATCGTAAAGAATGGAACTCCAGCCTCACCTGCAACGGATTTTGCAAGAAGAGTTTTACCTGTTCCAGGAGGTCCTACTAAAAGAACACCCTTTGGAATTCGTGCACCAAGCTTTGTATATTTTCTAGGCGCCTTAAGAAAATCCACAATTTCCTCAATCTCTTCCTTCTCTTCTTTTAATCCTGCAACATCCTTGAATTTAGTATGATTATTTTCCTCTGTTGTTAACTTGGCACGGTTTTTACCAAAGTTCATCATCTTGTTTCCACCACCGGAAGATGATGCATTATTATTTAATATCACAAACAGAATAAAAATCGCTCCAAAAATCAAAAGATATGGTAAAAGTGTCATTATCCAGCTCTCAGCTGGAACATCCGCTACTGAAAAATCATCAAATCCCAAAGCTGCCATTTCTTTTGTCATTTGATTTACATCTGATACATACAAAATCTCTGTTGAGCCCTTTTTGTATTTTACCTTCAGACTTCCCGTAGGAATCTCTCTGTTTTGAATGACCTCAACACTTTCAATTTTTTCTGCTTTTAAATCCTTTTCAAACTGTGCCTGCGTGTATGAATTAGAAGTCGCACCCTCACTTAACCAGTACCATATGCAGATTACTGCAAGAATAATAATAAAATAGGTACCAATACCACGCATATTATTTTTTTTGTTGTTCAAAATCGTTTCTCCTTTTGCTTTTATTCCTCATATCTAAAAGATGTAATAACCATACTATTCTATAAAGCCTATGTATGGAAGATTTCTAAATCTCTGATCATAATCAAGTCCATACCCTACTACAAACTTATCCGGAATCACAAATCCTGTATAATCTACCACAACATCATCTACCACTCTGCGCTCTGGCTTGTCAAGCAGAGTACATACAGTAAGACTCTTTGGCTTTCTGTCTTTCAGGAGTTTTATCAGCTTACTTAACGTGTTGCCGGAATCAATAATATCTTCAACTAAAATAATATTTTCTCCTTCAACAGACTCTTCCAAATCCTTTTTAATGTTTACTACACCTGATGACTCTGTCGCCGCACCATAGCTTGATACCGACATAAAATCAATTGTCATAGGCAATGCAATACATTTAGCAAGCTCTGTTGTAAAAAATATAGACCCCTTTAAAATACATACCAAATAAACAGATTCACCTTTAAATTTCCGTGTAATCTCTGCACCTATTTCAGCAACTCTCTTTCGGATTTGTTCCTCCGTCAGGTATACTGAAATATTGTAGTCCTTGTTTAAATCCATAATCTACTTCTCCATTAACTGTACTTCTAACACTTCCTTAGTGTCATTTGAAACCAAAGCAGTATTTCCTGCCCGTCCTCCCATAACACATAAAACTTCACTTTCAGAAGCAATAAGCCACATATTTTCTCTCTCTTCTATCGGAATCTTTGCATCGATAAAATACTGCTTCAGTTTCTTTCGATGCCCGGCACCATCAATAACAATATAGTCTCCTGCCCTTCTCTTCCTAATAGAAAAGTTACAGTTTATCTTACCATAATCAAGCCATTTAGTATATGATTTTTTGGGAATTTCTGACATTTGTCCAGTAAACTCAAATCGTCTGAGGCTTATTTTCCCAAAGCCATTCAAATCAATATAGACGGTTTCATTTTTAGGGATAGAATCCTTTAACAGATTTATTTCAAAAGCATTGTCTAAATCATTCTCTGTTTCGTCTTTCTTTTTACAAAGAATTAATTTGTCATATGTTTTTTTTGCAACTACCGAATATGGTAAATCCATGCTACGTCCTGATTGAAGTTTCATAAGCGACAGAACGCTCTCCACATGGACATTTCCGATGTCCTTCTTTTTTCCGGAAATCTGACCTAGTAGTTCAAGAATAATCTCTCCTTGTAAAGCTGGATGAATCTTTTGAAAAACCCCAATATCAATCTGAACCACATTCTTTTTACTATATGTGGCAACATTTTTGATTTCCTCTTTTACCTGTTCAAAAATATAGTCCATCAAAAGCATCTGCTGAGAAGCTGCAAAATTAATGTGTTCAACAGCTCTACTATTTATCTGGGTAAACATAGGAAACACATCGTGACGCAGTTTGTTTCTTGAATACACAACATCTGTATTTGTGGAATCCGTCACATATTCCTGCTTTCTTTTTAACAGTTCTTCTTCTATATCTTTTCTAGAAGAGAATAAAAGCGGTCTGATATATGTCATCTGGCCTTTTTTTGATATAGGAAGAATCCCTGACATTCCTCTTGGTCCGCTGCCTCTAAGCAGCTGAAAAATAACAGTCTCCGCATTATCCTCCTGATGATGGGCAACCGCCACAAGACAATCTTTAGCATTTTTTTCAAAGGCGTCATATCGAAGAATTCTTGCAGCCTCTTCTAAGCCCAGCCCCTGTTTTTTTGAAAATCCAATAACATCCACAGGACAGACAATGCACTCTATTCCTAGTGATTTACATAACCCTTCCACAAAACGTGCATCTTTCTTACTTTCTTCTCCGCGAATTCCATGCTCTACGTGAATTGCCTTAAGTTCAAACTGTAACTGCTTCTTAAGCTCGTTTAACAGCAAAAGCATACACACTGAGTCAGCTCCTCCTGAGACAGCGGCAGCAACTTTATCACATGGTTTTATCATTTTATTCTTTATAATATAATCTTTTGTCTTTTTTATCATTATTTCTCCCAAACACCTACCACAACAACGGTCATGTCATCCATTGCATATCCGCCTGTATATAAGAGCACTCTATCAAGTATTTCCTGTGCCATTACTCCGGCATTTTCTGACGAGACATCTCCGATAATCTCGCACATCTTGCCCTTCGGGTCATTTACATGAAGATATTCTAGCACACCATCTGTAACCATTACAAGAAATTCGCCATTGTCCATCTCATTTTCAATGGTTTTTAATTCCTGCTCCAAATCCACTCCTGCCGGAAGGCTGTCTCCACTAATTATTTCAACACTATCCGACCTTTTCATAAATGATTCAGCTGCTCCAATTTTTACAATCTCTACTTTTCCCGAATAAAGATTTACCGATGCATAATCAACAGTAGAATAAAAATTTTCCTCCCCCTTTAACACCATTGCAGAATTCATAAGCCTAATTGCCACATCCTTTTTAAAACCAGCCTCCAAAAATTTTTCCAGCAAATCAACTACAAGCCCACTTTCTGCTTTTGCTCTTTTTCCTGAACCCATACCATCCGAAAGACAAACATTATATTCCCCATTATCAAGCTCAAATATACCTAAACTATCCCCACTATCTAATGACCCCGTTTTCTTTCTGGTCGCTATTCCACTTAGTGCATAATAACTTGTATCCTCATACAAAACCACCGACTGTGGTTGTTCAGATATTAGCGATTTCGTCTGACACCCAAATCTAAATTTAATTCCCATCGCCCGCTCAGCAGCTTTAAGAAGCTTTGATGCAGCAATTCCTCCATCCCATTTCGAATAGGCATCCATTCTTATGACAATCTGCTGACTGTTATTTTCGTATATATGAACATTTTCAAGTTCAATACCCATTTCTTTTGTCCACGTATTTAACTTAGCAAGTTTCATTCTCCGTCTTGAATCAATACATTTTTCACTTTTTACCCATTCTTTCATCAAATCAGCCATGGCATCTAGCTGACTTGAAATAACTGTTCTATTTTCCTTAAGTCGCCTGTACCACGACTCGTTGAGCTCCATTCTAAGAAATGCATCCGTTGCCGTTTTTATCATGTCTTCATAATGGGGACAATCCACGTACGCCCTGTTTAATATTTCTGATGAATCTATTCTCTTTTTTACATCTAACACCATATTTCTGATTTTTTCAGACATGCTAAGCCTGTCCTCATTCCAGCAGACAGCGCATCCCTCACAGCCCGCACAAAGACGTCCGGTAACCTCCTGCTCCATGACCGATAGTGGGTCTGGCATCTCAATTATCATATTGTTGGCTTTGGAAATCACTTTCGACAAACCTCCCACAGCGGTTGCAAATGCCTCCTCCTTGTCGGGAAGAAGTATGTTTACAGAAGCTTCCTTTGCCTCTTCAAAATTAATTGATGTAAGAAAAATATTTAACATATTTATTGCAAAAGCAAAAGAAAAAACAAGCAATCCCTCACCGATTCCAAGTATCACATCTTCTTGCTTTAATCTTTCCATAAGTCCGGATGATAGATTCATCGCTATCGTGCACGCTCCCGCAATACTTGCCGTTGCAGTCGCGCTGCACTTTTTATTTGCCCACTTATACAGTTTCAAGCCGGCAAGCATCGCCAACATAATAAAAAGATACTTAAACGCCGTTCTAATCGGCATAAAGTATCCTATTCCAGACAAAACTCCTATGTAAAATAAATTATTTTTTTCATTTGAAAATTCTAAAATACTACAAATGGCCGGTACAAATGGATAATATCCCAAAATGCACACAGCCGATGCAAAAAAAGCAATCACTGCCTCAAATACATTTTTTATTTTCTTTGCAAACATCATAGAGCCTCCATATTTTTTCTCGATTATATGACCATTCCAATGCAGGCTTTGACGAAAAAGGAAAATAAAAAAAGGAAAACCTTAGTTCTCCTTTTCTTTAAAAATTATCTCGTTTTCATATGCTAAACCAAGTTTACTTTTAGCAGTATCCTCAATATATTCATTACTTTGCATATAATCCGATAAATCCTCTATCTCTTCAGCTCTCTCAGTCTCTTCTGCAAGCTCTGTTTTTAATTGTTCTTTTTGCTTTGCATATGATGCTTCTTTTTCCTTAAGTTGTACTATCTGCACAAGCATTACGACCAAAAAAACCACCACAATTATCGAAACACTTAATGTTCCACCCATATGTCTAATCGAACGACGTTTCTTCATAGATCCTCCTCAAAATTACCTGAAAAGTTTCCCCATCATTTTTCCCCTTTTCCCGCTTACCTCCGGTACTTTGGAGTAAACCATAGTATCTACCTCACCTTCTATATCGGCCTCTCCCCGCTCAAGGTTTAGCCTGTTTACATGAAGATCTTTTCCCTTTATGTGTAACATTCCAAGTTCAGTCTCTAAAAGTATCTCATTTACATCAAATGACAGCACGTCCAACACGCCGGTAAAGCTGCCCTTTCGACGATTATTCAATACAAACTTGTGTGTTTTTCCTTCAGATTTTCCTTCATATCTGTTTTCATATTTTTCTTCCATAAATGCCTCCTATACCAGAAGTATATTCGGCAGGAAATGAAATTATGACACATATTCAAACAAATCCTTGGCTTCATCTTTCTTAGTTGTATCCTGTATGTCTAAGACTCTGACTTTAACAGTCTTTTGCCCAAACATAATCTCGATTACATCTCCAACCTTTACATTAACCGAAGCCTTGGCTGTCTTTCCATTCACCATTACTCTTCCTGCATCGCAGGCTTCATTTGCAACTGTACGTCTCTTAATAAGACGTGAAACTTTCAAAAATTTGTCTAATCTCATATCAACTATCCTTTTAACAGTAAAAAGTGGAACGCCATATGACGCTCCACCGGAATTCATATATTACTATAAACTAGTTAAGAGAATCTTTTAAAGCTTTACCAGCTTTGAATTTAGGAGCTTTAGAAGCTGCAATTGTCATCTCTTCACCTGTCTGTGGGTTTCTTCCAGTTCTAGCAGCTCTCTCAGCTACCTCAAATGTACCAAAACCAACTAACTGAATTTTCTCCCCCTTCTTCAATTCCTCTGCTACAACGTCTGTAAAAGCTTTTAAAGAAGCCTCTGCATCTTTTTTAGAAATTCCTGCTTTCTCAGCCATAGCTGCAACTAACTCTGCTTTGTTCATGTCAAAATTCCTCCTCTGGATTCTTGTATTTATATAATTCGAGTTAACTTCCCAAATTACCTACAACAATATTTATACTTGTTTTATCACTATTTGTCAAGAATAATACTGTATTAAAGCACTATTTCGTCACGCTCAGCAACGATGAAATTGTTGAAAGATAATCTACTAATTCATCATTGGATAGGGACGACAAAGCTGACTTATCAGTTTTACTTGATGTTTCATCTGATTTATTATCATCTGAATTACTCTGAGTATTTGAATTATTCTGAGTATTATTGTTACTCTGACTGTTTTGCATATTGTTAGAGCTGTCGCTATTACTATTTTCACTTTCTTCTTCTAGTGTCAGTGAAATGGTAGCCTCCGAAGAATTGACATACAATGTCCTATTCCAGTTTTCGTAGCCATCAGCCGAAATTGTAAGGGAATGTTTTCCATATGCCACCTCTACAAGGCTAGAATAATCAACCTCCTTGTTGTCAATAAAAATCTTAGCACCCTCTATGTCAATCTCAAACTTTATCTTACAGACTTTCCTTTCAGGTCCCTTAACCTGTTCTAAATCAATAAGAGTCTCCTGACCTCTTTGTACATCAATTTCACAGTTACCACCCCAACCATCATTTGCTATTGCAAGCACATAATGACCTTCCGGAATTTCCATCTCCATATCGGACGTGATTTCCGCAAAAATATTGTTATTTAACTGAAGGAAGCTTCCCTCAAACAACTCTGTATTTGATAGCTTTAATGTTCCATGTCCAGTGGTAATATTTACAGATAAAATCTGCTTGTCTATCCCTACTACTGACAGCTTATCGTTTTCTGAAATATCTGCAAAATCTGATTGTTCTTCATTTGAAAAAACATATGTGTTTCCATCTATCCTGTAATTGCTGTCTGCAATACTCATTACACCCTTTTCTTCATCTATTTCAAATCTGGTAATATCATCGTAAACCCATACGTCATCGGATTTTTTTACATTTAATACCTTTCCATCCAAATCTGTTCCATCAAGATTAATGACATCACCTACTGAAAAATCACTAACAGACACACGGTTACCATACTTATTCATAAACCTGGTTGATAGACCATAATAATACTGATATTCCATGCCGTTTTTTAAGCGCAGTACCCTCATCGTCTCCTGTGCACTGTTGATGTCCACAATCATATAATTCTCTTTATTTTCTAATTCTTCTTCGTCTTCTTCACTTACTTCGGTCTGCGCCTCTGTTGAATCATTCATACTGTTATAAAATAATTTCTTTCCCGAATCCTCTTCTCCATTCGAGCAGCCTATTAATAGGCTGGCGCATACACTTGTAACTAATAATAAGTATTTTTTATCCATATTGTTAGTATACCTTATTAAAATTCAATTGAAAATTCTTTTTTCAAAAACAGTCTTCTTGCATCCTCCTGTCTAATTACTTTTTCAAGCTTATCCTTTTTTTGCTGGGTAATCGTATTTTTCCGCGACATACTGTATTGATTAACTATTTTACAAATCTTCTCCGGAAATAAAAACAGGGCACCTAACAACATTTTCTGATTATCAGTAAACTCATTTTCTTCTTCGTATGCGTTTATTATTCTGTCACCTGTCAAATATGACCAATTACTTTTTTCAAGAATTTTCCTTCCGAATTCAGCAACATCAACCTGTGGATATGAAAGTGCGGCTTTTTCATAGTTGATAATTACCCACTGTCCATTATAGTTTACTATATTGTGCTGATTTAAACTCATGTGGCAAAGCTGCTTTTCAATTCCCGTTTGAAGAAGCTTTTCAATACATTCTATCGCCTGATTTGCCTGAATCATATAATACCTGTAATTATTTATATACATTCTTTCAAAATCATTTAAATTACTTTTCTTTCGAATATAACTGCTTAGGTGTTTTAGCTCATTCCTTTTTTTGGTAAGTCGCTCAATAAGATCATCCTCTTTATCGTATTGACTTGCCTTTGGATAGGATATTATGGCCTTATGCATCTTCGCAATTGCCTTCATACATTCACATACACTCTTTACATCATCCGTCTCACATTCCTTTTGTGGAAAAAAATCCTTTAATATGTAATGAGCTTCAAGATTGTCCGCAGATAATATTTGCCCACTGTCTGTGGCTATAATCTGTTCGCAAGGTATGCCCTGTTCTTTTAAATACTTTAGCAATCCATCCTGACGTGCTGCGCTTTCTTCCGTTCTTCCATATGGGCATAAAACCTTTTGTCCTATACTTGTATCGCATAAATAATAGCCTCTGCCCCTTGATATTTTTGTAAGATTTATTCCATATTTTTCTAAAGCCGTTTCTGGCTGATTATACAAAAAAATACCCCCTCACATGACTTTATTTTTCATCATATGAGAGGATTTATTATATTATTCACTATTTCAGTTAGTTTTTCCCGCGTATTAAGCTGTGGGTCTTCTAATACCATCTCAAACAGTTCATCAAGCACTTTTCCAAGCTGCTTCCCTGTTTCCATTCCCATGTCAATCAAATCCCTGCCATTTATTGCAAGGTCTTTTTTTGATATACACTGCTTTTTCTCAAGAACCTGCTTATACATATTCTCATAATCACAGATATACTGGAGTTTTTCCTGTCTTTGATAATCACTCTGCCCTAAGGTGTCCGCTCTTTTTACTTCAAACAAAAGAGGAAACAGCTCCACATTCATTCGACTCATTGCACGTCTTACATTTCGTTCTGTAATGGCAGGCCTGTCATCGTGATTTTTCACCAGACAGCAAACACTATCTGTTGTCTTATTGTCAAACTTTAGCCTTCTAAGGATAGTACGCGCCATTTTCTCGCCCTGCTGCGGATGACCCTTAAAATGGTTCTCACCCTCCTCGTCAACTGTAATACATCTTGGTTTTGCCACATCGTGAAGAAGCATGGAAAGTCTAAGAACCTTATCTGCTCTCACATTCTCTAATGTCTTTATCGTATGCTCTCCTACAGAATATATATGATGCTTTGACTGCTGCGAAGTATTCATCATCTCATCAAATTCCGGCATAAACACAGCTGTAAGCCCCAGCTCATAAAGAGTTCGCATCATCTCTGGATGGTCTGAGGTTAAAAGTTTAACAAGCTCCACCTGAATTCTTTCCGCACTGACTTTTGAAATTGTAGGAGCCAATTTTTGGATTGCAGATTTTGTTTCATTCTCGATTTCAAAACCAAGCTGTGCTGCAAACCTAACTGCACGAAACATCCTAAGAGCATCCTCCAAAAAGCGGTCAAGTGCACAGCCCACACATTTTATTGTCTTTCGCTTTAGGTCTCCAATTCCATCAAAGGCATCCACCAATCCTTCTCTGTGATTGTACGCCATTGCATTGATTGTAAAATCCCTTCGTTCTAAATCCAACAAAAGATTTGAAGTAAAAATTACCTCCTTGGGATGTCTGGCATCTTCATACTCTCCGTCTATCCTGTATGTGGTAACCTCATATCCTACATGGTCAAGCATCACTGTTACAGTCCCATGCTCAATACCAGTGTCAATAGTATGACCAAATATTTCCTTTACCTGCTCTGGCTTTGCCGATGTGGTAATGTCCCAGTCCTGGGGCTTACGCCCCAAAAGACTGTCTCTTACACATCCACCAACTGCATATGCTTCAAAACCTTCTTCATAAAGCTTTTCTATTATAAAGTTGACATTTTCCGGTAAATTCATCTTCATATTAAATCTAATTCTTAGTATGCTTTTCCCCAGTAAACAAGTTTGTGAGCTGGCTTTCCACAGCATACACATACATCTGAAATCTGTTCCTGATCATCAAATGGCATACAACGGCTTGTAACAGTTGTGTCCTCTTTGATTTTAAGCTCACATTCCTCTGATTCACACCACATTGCACGAATAAACCCAGGTTTTTCCTCTGCAATCTGTTTGAACTCATCATAGTTGTGTGCATCGTTGATGTGACTGCTTAAGTGAGCTTTTGCTCTCTCTAACATATCGTTTTGCATTGTATCTAATACTTCTGCAAGCTTATCTGATACCTCATCAAAAGTTGTAACAATCTTCTCTCTTGTATCGCGACGTACGATTACGCACTGACCGGCTTCGATATCCTTAGGTCCAAGCTCGATACGTACAGGAATACCCTGAATCTCCTGCTCTGAGAACTTCCATCCTGGTGATTTATCTGTTGCATCGATTTTTGTTCTAAATCCAGCATTTAAAAGCTCATCTCTTAAATCATAGGCTTTGTCAAGAACGCCTTCCTTCTTCTGCTGAATAGGCACAACCATAACCTGTGTTGGAGCAATTTTTGGTGGCAATACAAGACCTGAATCATCTCCATGAACCATAATAAGAGCTCCGATAAGACGAGTTGATACTCCCCATGAAGTCTCATGACAGTACTGAAGCTTGTTCTCTTTATCTGTGTATTGGATTCCAAATGCCTTAGCAAATCCATCTCCAAAGTTATGAGATGTTCCTGACTGTAATGCCTTTCCGTCATGCATAAGTGCTTCAATTGTATAAGTAGCCTCTGCACCAGCGAATTTTTCCTTGTCTGTCTTTCTTCCTTTTACCATTGGAATAGCAAGGTATTTCTCACAGAAATCAGCATATACATTAAGCATCTGAACAGTTCTTGCCTCTGCCTCTTCTGCTGTTGCATGTACAGTATGTCCTTCCTGCCACAAGAATTCTGACGAGCGAAGGAATGGTCTTGTTGTCTTCTCCCAACGAACTACTGAGCACCACTGATTGTATACCTTTGGTAAATCTCTGTGTGACTGTACTGTTTTACTGAAAAGTTCACAGAAAAGAGTCTCTGATGTTGGTCTAACTGCAAGACGCTCCTGAAGCTGCTCTAATCCACCATGTGTAACCCATGCAACCTCTGGCGCAAAACCTTCTACATGATCCTTCTCTTTCTGAAGCAAGCTCTCAGGAATAAACATTGGCATATATACATTCTCTACGCCAGTTTCCTTGAACATTGCATCAAGATTCTTCTGTATATTCTCCCAAATGGCATAACCATTGGGTTTAAAGATCATACATCCCTTCACAGATGAATAATCCATCAACTCTGCTTTTTTCACAACATCTGTATACCATTGTGTGAAATCTTCTTCCATAGAAGTGATGGCTTCTACTAACTTTTTCTCTTTAGCCATTTTAATTCTCCTTCTTTATTATTAGACAAAATTTTACTAACATATATTATTCCAATCATACTTCAATGTCAAGGGAACACTTGACATAGCAAAAACAGATTGAAGATGAATCTTTTGTATGCTATCATACCATCATGAATAATTTTTTGCGTGGAATAAAAGCCGGGATTCCTATAGGTCTCGGCTATCTATCTGTTTCTTTCACTTTTGGAATTATGGCTGTTTCTTACGGTCTATCCTGGTGGCAGGCAGTCCTTATTTCTATGACTACTTTAACCTCTGCCGGTCAGTTTGCCGGTATAGGAATCATGCTTTATCCGGGACAGTATTTCCAAATGCTGATTTCACAGATTACAATAAATATCCGATACTCATTTATGTCCATATCAGTTGGGCAAAAAGCAGACAGCCGTTTTCGGGGCATATGGCGATGGATTCTTGGTTTTTTCATGACAGATGAAATATTCGCTGTTTCAACCCAGGAAAAATCCGTATCTCGCAGCTTTTTCGCAGGACTTTGCACTCTTCCATACATTGGTTGGGCAAGTGGTACACTTATAGGCGCACTTCTTGGAAGTATTCTTCCCGACAGACTCATGAGCGCTCTTTCACTTGCAATTTACGGAATGTTTGTTGCCATTGTAGTTCCTGAAATCAAAAAATCCAAAGCAGTACTTTTTGTGTCAGTAATCGCTTTGGCCCTTAGCTGTTTATTTTATTATGTTCCGCTTTTATCAAAAATTTCAAGCGGTATATCAATCACAGTAATTGCTGTATTATCTGCTGTAATAGGTGCTATTGCCTTCCCTGTTGATGAGGAGGAAGTATCTGATAAAAATTAATTATTATGCAATCAGGAGTTTTTCATGAACAATACACAATTTTTCATATATTTACTGATTTTAGCCGGATCCACGTATCTGATTCGTGTGATTCCATTTGTGGCAATTAAGGAAAAAATTCACAACCGCTTCGTTGTCTCCTTTCTTGCCTATATTCCTTATGCAGTCCTAACTGCCATGACAATACCTGCTGTATTGTATGCGACCGACCATCTTGCCGGTGCTCTTGTGGGGCTTTTAGTTGCCATCTTCTTGGCCCTTAAAGATAAAAGTCTTACTGTTGTTGCCTTTGCTTCATGTCTTGGCGTTTTTTTGACAGAGTTATTTCTATAATATATATAAAATAAGGGTGACATCATTTTATGATCTCACCCTTATCTTGTTTTACTGGCAAAAACGCCCAATTGCATCATCTCTATCTGTCAATGCATTTACATTAATACCAAGAATTTCTTCTGCTTTTTTCACTTCTTCCTTTGTAGGTGTTGGAACACCTTCAAGTGGATACTTGATTCCAAGATTTTCCCACTTGAATAATCCAAGTGTATGATATGGCAAAATTTCTACACGACTTACTGTTTTAAGTGATTTTATAAAATCATTTAACTCGCGAAGTCCTTCTTCATCATCTGTAAGTCCTGGTACCAAAACGTGACGAATCCACATTTCTTTTCCATTATCAGATAAATATTTTGCCAACTCCAATATATTCTTGTTGGTAAAGCCTGTAAGTTTTTTATGCTTTTCATCATCAATCTCTTTGATATCAAGCATAAATAAATCTGTTACTTCCATAAGCTTATCAAACTTCTCAAGATATTCCGGTTCCATTTTGAATGGATTTCCACTTGTATCAAGTGTTGTATGAACACCTTTTTCTTTTGCAAGTCTAAAGAACTCTGTTACAAATTCTAATTGCAGCAAGGCTTCTCCACCGCTGACTGTTATACCACCATCTTTTCCCCAGTAATTCTTGTATCTGAATACTTTTTTGAAAAGATCCTCCGGTGTCCACTCTTCTCCCACATCACATTTCCAGCTCTCCGGATTATGACAAAATTTGCATCTCATATTGCAGCCCTGAAGAAATACACAAAAACGTACTCCAGGTCCATCAACAAGCGCAAATGACTCAAAAGAATGAACTCTTCCTTTTAATTCTCCCATATGACTCCTTCTGCATATAATGCTTATTAAAAGTTGTTTAATCAAATATAGTTCGCAGAATAAATTCTGCGAACTATACTGTTAATCATATTATTACTCAAATAATTTCAAATTATAAAGAAGCGTGGCAAGTTCTTGAGATAACGTCCATCTGCTGCTCTCTTGTTAAGTCAATGAACTTAACAGCGTATCCAGATACACGGATTGTGAAGTTTGCGTACTCTTCTTTCTCTGGATGCTCCATAGCATCTTTAAGTTTCTCAACACCGAATACGTTAACGTTAAGGTGATGAGCACCCTGATCGAAGTATCCGTCCATAGCCTGAACAAGGTTCTTCTTCTGCTCTTCCTCTGTATGTCCTAAAGCGTCTGGGTTGATTGTCTGTGTATTTGAAATACCATCAAGTGCCCACTCGTAAGGAATCTTAGCAACTGAGTTAAGAGAAGCAAGAAGTCCGCTCTGCTCTGCACCGTAAGCTGGGTTTGCTCCAGGTGAAAGTGGTGCTCCAGCTGGACGTCCGTTAGGCATAGCTCCTGTAGCCTTACCGTATACTACGTTTGAAGTAATTGTAAGGATAGAAGTTGTTGGCTCTGAACGACGGTATGTATGATGTTTCTTAATCTTCTCAAGGAATGTCTTAAGAAGCCATACACCGATTTCATCAGCTCTGTCATCATCGTTACCGTATCTTGGGAAATCTCCCTCTGTCTCGTAATCTACAACGAGTCCGTTCTCATCACGGATTGTCTTAACTTTAGCATATTTAATAGCTGAAAGTGAATCGATAACGTGTGAGAATCCAGCGATACCAGTTGCGAATGTTCTTCTTACATCTGTATCGATAAGAGCAAGCTGAGCTGCTTCATAGTAATATTTATCATGCATGTACTGGATAGCATTAAGTACGTTAACGTAGATATCAGCTAACCAATCCATCATTGCATCGTATTTCTCCATAACTTCATCGTAATCAAGGTACTCAGAAGTAATTGGCTGATATTTTGGTCCAACCTGAACCTTATTCTTCTCATCAACACCACCGTTGATAGCGTAAAGAAGACATTTAGCAAGGTTTGCTCTAGCTCCGAAGAACTGCATCTCTTTACCTGTCTGTGTAGCAGATACACAACAGCAGATTGCGTAATCGTCACCCCAAACTGGTTTCATTACGTCATCGTTCTCGTACTGAACTGAGCTTGTTGTAATTGAAATATATGCTGCATACTTCTTGAATGCTTCAGGAAGTGATGAAGAATATAATACTGTAATGTTTGGCTCTGGAGCAGGTCCCATGTTCTCAAGTGTATGAAGTACACGGTAATCTGTCTTTGTAACCATTGAACGTCCGTCAACACCGATACCTGCAAGGTCGATTGTTGCCCAAACTGGATCTCCTGAGAATAACTGGTTGTAAGACTCACAACGAGCGAATTTAACCATTCTGAATTTAAGAATCATGTGGTCGATAAGCTCCTGAGCCTCAGACTCTGTGATGATTCCCTTCTTAAGATCTCTCTCAATATAGATATCAAGGAATGTACAAACACGTCCGATAGACATAGCTGCACCATTCTGAGTCTTGATAGCTGCAAGATATCCGAAGTATGTCCACTGAACAGCTTCTTTAGCGTTCTTAGCTGGCTGTGAAATATCGAATCCATAGCTTGCTGCCATTTCTTTCATTGCTTTAAGTGCGTTAATCTGTGCTGTAAGCTCTTCTCTCTGACGGATAACTTCTCCTCTCATAGATCCTGAACCACAAACAGCTTTATCTTCCTCTTTCCAAGCGATAAGCTGGTCAATTCCGTAAAGAGCTACTCTACGGTAGTCACCAACGATACGTCCACGTCCGTATGTATCTGGAAGTCCTGTGATGATTTTGTTCTTACGAACGGCTCTCATCTCTGGTGTGTAAACATCAAATACAGCCTGGTTGTGTGTTTTGTGGTACTCTGTGAAGATTTTGTGAAGCTCTGGGTTTGGAGTATATCCATACTCTGTAAGAGCTTTCTCAGCCATCTGAATTCCACCGTAAGGCATGAATGCTCTCTTAAGTGGTTTATCTGTCTGAAGACCAACGATCTGCTCTAAATCTTTAAGAGACTCATCGATGTATCCTGGTTTGTGTGATGTAATAGATGCAACGATATCTGTATCCATATCAAGAACGCCGCCTTTAGCACGCTCTTCCTTCTGTAATTTCTGAACTGCTCCCCAGAGTTTGTCTGTTGCCTCTGTAGGTCCAGCTAAGAAGCTCTCATCTCCATCATATGGTACGTAGTTTTTCTGAATGAAATCACGAACGTTGAGCTCTTCTTTCCAAAGTCTTCCTTCGAAGCCTTCCCATGCCTGATTCTCTAACATGTCTTGTCCTCCTAAAAAAATAAAATATGTATAAATTAATTAGTTAACATTTTTTTAACCAGCGTTAGTATATACTGACTGTTATTTTTTTGTCAATGTGTTTTAATGTTCAAATTTGCATACAATCCATATTCACAACTGTATTAAGACCTTGTTTCCAAAAAAATACATAAACATCACAGCTTACAGCTTAAAACGATATCCCACACCCCATATAGTGTTACATATGCCATAGCATATGTAACGCAAGCATTCATTCCAGTACAGCTTCGCTGTGGAATGCTTGCTTTGGCCCAATATACACATTCATACGATTCAAGCCCTACAGCTTGAATCTGTACCCCACACCCCATATAGTCTCTATGTACTGTGGTTTGTTAGTGTTCATCTCAATTTTTTCACGTATTTTCTTGATGTGAACTGTTACCGTTGCAATATCTCCAATTGAGTCCATATCCCAAATTCTTCTAAACAGTTCTTCTTTTGAAAATACATGGTTTGGATTTTCTGCCAGAAATGAAAGTAAATCAAACTCTTTTGTTGTAAACTGCTTTTCTTCACCATTTACCCAAACTCTTCTAGCTGTTTTATCTATTTTTATTCCACGAATCTCAACGATTTCATTCTCAACAATTGAGCTTCCAATCAGTCTTTCATATCTTGCAAGATGAGCTTTTACACGTGCGACAAGCTCAGATGGAGAGAAAGGCTTTGTCACATAATCGTCTGCTCCAAGACCAAGTCCTCTTATTTTATCAATATCATCCTTTTTTGCTGATACCATTAAAATTGGTGTATTTTTCTTTTCTCGTATAGCTTTGCAGATATCAAAACCATCAACCCCCGGAAGCATAAGATCAAGAATAAACAAATCAAAATTTTCTGATAATGCTCTTTTTAAGCCACTATCTCCGTCATTTTCCACTTCCACCTCAAATCCACTTAGTTCAAGGTAATCCTTTTCCAAATCCGCTATTGTAACTTCATCTTCTACTATTAATATTCTACTCATTTATAACCTCCTGATATTTTCTTATTACAAAATACATTATTGTTCCTGAATTTTCTTTGCTTGTAGCCCATATCTTGCCACCATGATCCTCAATTATCTTCTTTACAATAGAAAGACCAATTCCACTTCCACCAGTCGCAGAATTGCGTGAAGCATCTGCTCGGTAAAATCTGTCAAATATGTACGGCAAATCCTTTGAAGCAATTCCCTGTCCATTGTCCTCCATCTCTACCTGAATAAAATCACCTACATCGTTTATTCTTATACTAATAAATCCATTATCCTTATTCATATACTTTATTGAATTACCCACAATATTATGTATTACCCTTTTGAGCTGTTCAGGATCTGCAATAATAAATACATCTTTTTCAACATAATTATTGTATGATAAGCCTATTTTTTTAGCTTCCAAATCAAGTCCTATTTCTTCAACACAATCGCTGAAATATTCACTAACATTTATTTTTGCAAAATTGTATGGAATTCTGTTTGTATCAATTTTAGAGTAGAGGGTAAGCTCATTTATAAGTAAATCCATCTCTGTTGCTTTATTATAGATTGTACGAATATACTTATCGAGTTTCTCCGGCGTATTTGCCACCCCGTCCATTATCCCTTCTGAATAACCTTTAACGGCTGTAATAGGAGTCTTTAAATCATGAGCAATATTGCTAATCAAAACTCTATTTTCCGACTCGTTTCTAATTTTTTCCTCAGCATTTGTTTTCAAACGTTCCCTCATTTTCTCAAAAGAAACACACAAATCTCCAATTTCTCCATCAGATTCCTTGTGTTCTATTTCAAAGTCAAGGTCGCCTTCTTTGATTCGTTCCGCAGCCAATTGCAGTTTTCTTATTGGATTTATTATACTTCTATATACCCAGAGAACTAGCGTCATACCTGTAAGAAGCAGAATAAAAAATGCGGCAATGATAATCTCTATAATCATAGTTTTTATTTCCGGAATCAAATACTGTGACGATGTAATAATGTATAAAATAGCTTCATTTCCATATGAATCCACAAAATCCAGCTGTTTTACAATTACCTTTTCTTCACTGTCATAATAATTGCTCAAGTACTGCTTTCCACTTCCTTTAGATGGAGAAGGAAGCTTCCACAGTATATCTTTATTGTCATATCCACCATTATATAAAAAACCATTTTCCGACTTTACCACCAAATATGAATTCTTCTCTTTAAGTAATTCATTTTGCTTATCAAGATATGTAACATTTAAAAGATTGTATGGGTTATTTATGGCCTCCTTTAGATAACTATCATATTCTCTTTCTGTAAGCTTACTGAGAATCTGTATGGAATTTGTAAAATAATATTCATCATCACTTAGTCCATATGCCTCTGTTATAGCTTTTTCCTGAATATGTTGAAGTCCTATTATCACACCTGATGCAAGAAAAATAGGTAAAAATAAAATAATGCAAAAAGTTATGACCAGTTTTGTCTTAATCTTCATACGTTCTCCTTTAATATCTGCACTTTTATTACAGAAAAAGCCGTAGAGTAAATGCTCTACGGCTAATTATAACACGAATAAAAATTTAACTGTCTAAATTTTTCATAAACAAATTATATACTAAATATATTTTTTAAGAACATCAACCTTATCAGTTGCTTCCCATGGAAGATTTAAATCATCTCTTCCGAAGTGGCCATAAGCTGCTGTCTGCTTATAAATTGGTCTTCTAAGATCTAACATCTTGATAATTCCGGCTGGGCGAAGATCAAAGTTTTCTCTTACAATTTCAACAAGTTTTGTATCTGAAACCTTTCCTGTTCCAAAGGAATCTACCATTACAGATGTAGGTTGTGCAACACCAATTGCATATGAAAGCTGAATCTCACATTTGTCTGCAAGACCAGCTGCAACAATATTTTTTGCTACATAACGTGCAGCATAAGCAGCAGAACGGTCAACCTTTGTGCAGTCCTTTCCAGAGAAAGCTCCGCCGCCATGGCGTGCATATCCGCCATATGTATCTACAATAATCTTTCTTCCTGTAAGTCCCGCATCACCGTGTGGTCCACCGATCACGAAACGACCAGTTGGATTAATAAAGAATTTTGTTTCATCATCTATCATCTCCTGTGGAAGAACAGGATCAAATACATATTTTTTAATATCAGCGTGAATCTGTTCCTGAGTCACATTCTCGTCATGCTGAGTCGAAAGCACAACAGCCTCAAGTCTTAGTGGTTTACCATCCTCATCATATTCAACAGACACCTGTGTCTTTCCATCTGGACGAAGGTAAGAAAGTGTTTTGTCTTTTCGAACCTCAGTTAGTTTACGTGCAAGCTTGTGAGCAAGTGCGATAGGATATGGCATAAGCTCCTCCGTCTCATTTGTTGCATATCCAAACATCATACCCTGATCTCCGGCACCAGTATCAAGTTCATCTGTAAGACTTCCTGATTTTGCCTCAAGTGCTTTATCAACACCCATTGCAATATCAGCAGACTGCTGATCAAGTGCAACCATCACTGCACAGGAATTTCCATCAAGGCCTTTCTTTCCATCATCATATCCAATTTCAAGAACAGTGTTTCTTACAATTGATGGAATGTCTAGTGTAGCCTTTGTTGTAATCTCTCCTGTAACCAAAACAAAACCTGTACAGCTTGCTGTTTCACAGGCAACTCGGCTCATTGGATCCTGCTCTAAACATGCATCTAAAATTGCATCTGAAACAGCATCACAAACTTTATCTGGATGTCCTTCTGTTACTGATTCTGAAGTAAAAAGTAATTTTTCCATGTTTTCTCCTTTACAAACTGAGTAGATATTGGGTAAAAAAAAATCCGCAGATACTAGCGGATTAAAATTAATAGTAATAATAATCCTCTTATTGTTCGATTGCTCGCTCAGGTTGGCACCTTCCTGTCCAAAAATGGAACGGGGTTGCCGTGGCTTCACAGATCCTTTGTATCTCCACCACTCTGAATAAGAGAAAAATCTTTATGTTCATTTTTCTGTATGTATAGTACTACCTGATATAGCAAATGTCAAGCCCTTTTTATTGACTTTCACCCCTTAAGTATTTATACTAAAAGTAAGTAATGCATGGAGGAGAAATATGCGTAAACTAACACCAAAAGAGCTTGAGATCGGTATGATTATCAGTCAACAGGTTAAGACTCCACTTGGTCAGATTCTTGCCGATCCGGGAACAGAAGTCACCCGACAGCTTATTAACCGAATGAAATTATACAAAGTAGACTTTGCTGTTGTTGAGGGTAGCGATACTACACCGGAGACAGAAAAATCTCCTAGTCCCGTTTCTACTCAGGAGCCAGCTCAGACAGTAGCACCAAAAACTTACGCAGAATCTAGCAAAACTCATTCACAAAAAGTTGCAGCTTCAGATGAATTCAGAGATTTTCAATTAAAATATTTTGCTGCAATTGATGAGATGAAACTTATTTTTAATTCAATTTCTGATACAACTGCTGATGTTGATACTGACAGGCTTCTATTAGCTGTTTCTGAATTATTTACATGTCGTTCAACAATTGTCGAGCTATTTGATATGCTTTTCAATATGCGAACCCTGACAGATCCGCTTTATTCACACAGCCTCAATGTAGGTCTTGTATCAAGAATGATTGGTCGATGGCTCAGACTAGATCGTCACGACTTAAATACACTCACTCTTGCCGGACTTTTTCACGACATAGGAAAAATCAGAATTCCTAATGAGATTTTGAATAAGCCTGAAAAACTCACACACGAAGAATTTAACTTGATAAAGGCTCATCCAAAACTCGGATACGAAATACTTAAAAATCTTAGTCTTGACCCTCATATTAAGAAAGCTGCTCTCATGCACCACGAAAGATGTGATGGTTCAGGTTATCCTTCCGGATTAGAGGAAGACTTTATTGATGAATATGCAATGATAGTTGGAATAGCTGACGTATATGATGCAATGACCGCTGCAAGATCTTACAGAGCTCCGCTTTGTCCTTTCCAGGTTATTTCAAATTTTGAAGATGAAGGTTATCAGAAATATAACACAAAGTATATTCTTACCTTCCTCAGACAAATCGCTTCCACATATCAAAGCAACAGAGTCATTTTAAACGATGGACGCGGATGTAATATTATTCTTCTTAACCAGAACGCACTGTCAAGACCTATGGTTCAACTTGATGATGGTTCGATAATTGATTTGAATACTCAAAGAGATTTGTATATAAAATCTGTATTATAAAATAAACCCCGAAGAAAATCTTCGGGGTTTGTTCTACCATAGATTATTTATTAAGATACTTTTAATATAAACTTCTGAAGTTCTTTTTCATCTGAAACCTTTGCTATTGTAGCACCAATCTTCGAAAGCTTAGTCTCAAGTTCCTCATATCCACGCTCAATATAATAAATGTCATCAACTACTGTTATACCATCTGCTGCAAGACCAGCGATTACAAGAGCAGCTCCCGCACGAAGATCTGGAGCGTTAACCCTTGCTCCTGTATACTGCTTGATTCCATTTATGATAGCAATATTGCTCTCAACCTTAATTGATGCACCCATTCTGGTAAGTTCATCAACATACTTAAATCTGTTCTCAAAAATACTTTCTGTAACTGTACTGGTTCCTTCAGCAATTCCAAGAAGAACCGCCATCTGTGGCTGCATATCTGTTGGGAATCCCGGATATGGAAGAGTAGTAACCTGTGTATGATGAAGTTTTCCATCCGAGATTACTCTCACTGAATCATCAAATTCCTCTACTCTGCATCCAACCTCTAACAATTTTGCTGTTGTAGCCTCTAAATGTTTTGGAATAACATCTTTTACCAAAACATCTCCACCAGCTGCTGCAACTGCAAACATAAATGTACCAGCTTCAATCTGATCTGGAATAACGGAATATTCTGTTTTATGAAGTTTTTCTACTCCTACAATTCTAATTACATCAGTTCCTGCACCACGAATATTTGCCCCCATACTGTTAAGGAAGTTGGCAACATCTACTACGTGTGGCTCTTTTGCAGCATTTTCAATAACAGTTTTTCCCTCTGCCATTGCAGCTGCCATCATTATGTTAATTGTTGCCCCTACAGAAACCTTGTCAAGATAAATATGTGTTCCCTGAAGTTTCTGCGCTTTAGCAATAACATGACCATGGGAAATATCCATTTCTGCTCCCATAAGTCTAAATCCTTTCATGTGAAGATCTATAGGTCTGCTACCTATATCACAACCTCCAGGAAGTGCAACCTCTGCATGTCTGTATTTTCCAAGTAATGCACCAATAAGATAATATGAAGCTCTGATTTTTCTAATAAATTCATTATCAACAATCACATCCTTGATAAATGAACCATTAATCTTAACCTTGTGAACATCAACACGTTCAACTTTGGCTCCGATTTCCTCAATAGCCTGTAAAAGAACATTGATATCTCTTACATTTGGTAAATTATCTATCGTTACAGTCTCGTCTGTCATTATGGCAGCGGCCAAAATAGCAAGTGCGGCATTTTTTGCTCCACCAATTTCAACCTCCCCATATAAAGGATTTCCACCTTTGATTACGTACTGTTCCATATCTCACCTCAATAATTTCAGGAGAAAAACTTCCTCCTAATATAATATTCTCATTTTTCCTAATTGTTATTCTTTAATTTATCAACTAGCATCTCAACGGTCTGTTCAATTCTGTTATCGCCTTCTGCCAACTCGATATCAGCGTATTTTTCATATAAAGGACTTCTTTCTTTATAAATATCCCAAAGCTCCTGTCCTTCTCTTAATACTACACCTCTACCCTTTATGTCTGCAAGTCGTTTTTCCAAGGTCTTAAATGGAACCTTAAGATATACCACTTTTCCAATATCCTTAAGGTGCTCCATTGCCTTTTCACCATAAACCACAGAACCACCGGTTGCTATAATTGTGTTGTCTGCTTCAATTGAAGCATTTACTTCTTCTTCTATTTTTATAAATCCATCAATTCCTTCTGAAGCAATTATATCCTTAAGAAGTCTTCCTTCTCTCTCTTGTATCAGAATGTCTGCATCAACGAATTTATACCCTAATATCTTTGCCAGGATTACTCCAATGGTACTCTTTCCCACGCCCGGCATGCCAATTAAAACAATATTATTCTTCAACTGTCTGTGTTTCCTCAGTTTCTTCTGTTGTCTCAGTTACGTCACCTGACTCTGTCGATTCAACTTCATCAACAACTTCTGTAGCATCTTCACCCGAACCATCCTCAGCGGCTTCTGTCTCATCTATTGTTGTAAAATAATTGTGAATCTTGATTTTATCGAGCTGACTTTCTTTCACATCCCAGTCTTCCTTTTCCTGCCACTTGTCAATCTGCTCGTTATAATACTTATCCTCTTTATTTCCCTTAATAGTCTGTCTGTTTGACTCTGTTGCCTCTGAATCAGTTTTACTCTCGAGACGAACGATTACATATGCACTTCCTGTATCGATAAGACCTGATGTCTCACCTTCCTCAAGTTCATTAAGTGCATCTACTATCGATTGGTCAATCGTATTTGCTGTGTAAACGCTTTCCTGCGCGTTTTCTAACTCAGCTGCCTGTGTACTCTCTTCATCTTCAGACTCAGTGTCTTTTGATGCAGTCGCACTCTCATCTACATATGTTGCATATGTTCCACTTGTAATAACACTAGCAGGATCCATTCCAAAAGCTGATACAGCATCCTCGAGGGATTGCCCCTGTGATACAGCCTCTGCAATCGCATTACCCTGTTCTTTAATCTGTTCTGCCTCATCCTCAGAATAAGGAACCCTGTTATAACTAGAATCATAGTATCCTGAATAATCAATCTGAAGCATTGTATATGAAGCCATATTCGCTTCCTCGTCAGTCACCTCTGTATCTGCTTTTGCAACAATGGCTTTATACATTTTATTTTTTATTAACTGAAGCTCAAGATACTCCTCAACGATCTCCTGTGTAGCTCCGAGTTCCTCAATAGCTTCCTTTGAATTGTCTTTTATAAATTCTTTTGCAGTGTCTTCAATTTTCTTTTTCTCTTCATCAGATATTTTTACACCGTACTCATCCATATGTGCCTTCAATGTATAACACTCATGAACCTGTTCAATTGTGTTCTGTTTCCACATCTCAACCGGTGTGCCCTGACCTGATAAATCTTCATTCCAATAACCTACTCCACCATACTGAATATACATATCATCAAATGAAGCCTGTTGTAATCTTACAATAAAATTCACAAGTCCAAGCGAAATATCCTGCTTGTCAAGTGTTGCCACTGTGGCATTTTTATCTAAAGTACATCCTGTAAATGTTGATGTAGCAAGAGCTGCAGCCAACAAGAATGCTGTAATTTTCTTAATTTTCATATGTCCTCCCTTGCCTATTGGCATAACATCGCCCGTATATTATAGTGCTTAAAACTATTTATAGCAAGTTTTTTCTTTAATATCTTCAATAATTAATTCTTTCATATCAGCAATGAAATCCTCAATAACGTCTAAAACCTCTCTATTTTTCGCACGATTTCCATTTTTTAGATTAAAAATAAAATATGGATTTTCCTGCCCCATATTAAAATTCAAAGATGATTTATACTTTGAAATAAGTTCTGGAATTCTTGCCGGATCAATCTTTGCTTTTTCATACAGTGTAATTTTCAACTCGTCATTTGTCTGATTTAATTCCCTGATATAAACATTATGAGCCGCTGCTTTTATTCTCGCTACCCTTAACAGATTTAATACAGACTTAGGTGGTTCTCCAAATCTGTCTATAAGTTCTTCAAGCATCTCATCACTTTCATCCTGTGTCTGTATACTTGCAATTCGCTTATAAATATCGAGCTTATGAAATTCATTTCCAATATACGAAGGTGGAATAAATGCATCAGTAGAAACATCAATGGCTGTGTCAAATTTTTCCTTGTCCGTCTCTAATCCTTTTGCCTCCTTTACCGCCTCGTTTAACATTTTACAGTAGAGGTCATATCCCACGGCCTCCATATGACCACTCTGCTCTGCTCCAAGAAGATTTCCCGCTCCACGGATTTCCAAATCTCGCATGGCAATTTTAAATCCACTTCCAAGGTCGGAATATTCTTTTATGGCAGCAAGTCGTTTTTCTGCTATCTCTTTTAGCATTTTATTTCTTCTATACATTAAAAACGTATATGCTGTCCTATTTGAGCGTCCCACTCTTCCTCTTAACTGATAAAGCTGGGATAATCCCATATTGTCTGCATCATGTATTATCATGGTATTTACATTTGAGATATCAAGTCCGGTTTCAATTATTGTGGTTGACACAAGCACATCTATCTCGCCATTAATAAAACGATACATTATCTTTTCAAGCTCAGTTTCTCTCATCTGTCCATGAGCAAAGGCCACCGTTGCATCAGGTACCAATTCCTGAATTTTGTTTGTCACCTCAGCAATGTCCTTTACTTTATTGTAGACGTAGTAAACCTGTCCATCTCTTGCAAGTTCTCGGTTTATCGCTTCTCTTACAAGCTCCTCATTGTATTCCATAACATAGGTCTGTATTGGTACTCTGTCCATAGGTGGTTCCTCTAACACACTCATGTCTCTTATTCCAATAAGACTCATGTGAAGGGTTCTTGGAATAGGAGTTGCCGTAAGTGTGAGTACATCCACATTTACTTTTAACTGTTTTATTTTTTCCTTATGAGCAACTCCAAATCTCTGTTCCTCATCAATTACTAGAAGTCCAAGATCTTTAAATTGCACATCCTTTGATAAAATCCTGTGAGTTCCTATTACGATATCAACCTGTCCCTTTTTTAAATCTTCTATTGTCTTTTTCTGTTCCCCGGCAGTTTTAAAACGGCACATCAAATCCACTCTTACAGGAAAATCCTTCATTCTCTGTGAAAATGTGTTATAAATCTGCTGGGCAAGAATAGTAGTTGGGGCAAGGTATGCCACCTGTTTACCTTCCTGCACTGCCTTAAATGCAGCTCTTATTGCCACCTCTGTTTTTCCATACCCTACATCACCACAGATCAATCGATCCATAATTTTTGTGCTTTGCATATCATTTTTTGTGGCTTCTATGGCAAGAATCTGATCCTCCGTCTCATCAAAAGGAAACAATTCCTCAAACTCTCTTTGCCACACAGTATCCGGACCATACACAAACCCATTTTTTTCTTCACGCTCGGCATAAAGCTTTACTAAATCTCCTGCTATCTGCTTTACAGCTCCCTGAACTTTGGTTTTTGTTCTTATCCATTCCTGTCCACCTAATTTGTTTAACTTAGGCTTTCTTGAATCCTTGCTGGCATATTTTTGAATCATATCAAGTGACGTTGCCAGTATATATAGGTTTGATCCTCCCTGATATTCTATCTTGATGTAGTCCTTTACTTTTTTATCCACCTCTATCTTTTCTATTCCACGATATACACCGAGTCCGTGATTCTCGTGAACAACATAATCACCTACAGACAAATCAGTAAAGCTTTGAATTTTTTCTCCCTCGTAAGTTCTGTGACGCTTTTTCTTCTTTTTTGTACTGCCAAAAATATCGGACTCCGTTATAACCGCAAATCTTAGAATTGGATATTCAAAGCCCCTTCTAATTTTTCCGTAGCAGACCATTATCTGTCCATCAACAAGTTCATGCTCATAGTTTTCAGTAAAAAAGCAGTTTACCCCCTGCTCAAGCAGGTCTTCGGAAAGTCGCTTTGCTCTTGTTTTTGAACCTGATAACAAAATTATCTTATATCCGTTTTTTTTGTATTTTTTCAAATCCTTAATTAAAAGTTCAAAACTGTTGTTATATGCATTTACACTCTGACAATGAATAGCATACTGGCCATTTTGAACAAGACCGTTTGCTTTCACATCCAGTGAGGCAAAAGATATGCATGAATATCTGCCAAGTCTTGCAGCTATTTCCTTCTCTGTAAAAAGTTCCTTTAACTGTCCAGGGAGAATATACCCCTTTACCAGTCTTTGCTTCATACTTTCAGAAAACTCCATTTCTGTTAGTTTTCCCTGTTCCACACATCTAGTCAATTCATCAAAAAACACATAGGTTTCTTCTACGTTAAAATAGTCAAGCAGACATACTTTTTCTGAAAAGAAATATGACAAGTAGGCATCCATTCCAGCATACATCGAAAGTTCTCCCCATTCCTCAACAAGTTCATCTGCCATCGAACTAACTCGGTAGGCTTCCTCTGTCTTCATCTCTTTTCTAAGCTTATCAGATACCTTTTTAGCCTCTGCTTTTATTTTTTCAATCCCCTTTTCCTTCTCCTCTGTGGAAAGCACAACCTCACTTGCCGGATAAATTGTAATCTCATCTACATTCTCTATTGATTTTTGACTCTCGCAGTCAAAATATCTAATAGTGTCTATCTCATCGCCCCACAACTCAATTCGAACAGGATTTTCCTCTGTAAGCGGAAAAACATCCAATATTCCTCCTCTTACAGAAAACTGTCCCATATTGTCAACCTGATATTCCTTTTCATAGCCTAGCTTTACAAGTTGCTTTGTCACCTCATCCAAATCAAGAGGCTGACCACTTTCTATGCAAAGGACGTTGTCCCACATATTTTTTATGGGAGCCATGGTATTCATAAGCGCATCGAATGTAGTGATAAGTGTAACTCTGTCGTTTTCATAAATCGCCTTTAACGCTCGTATTCTTTCCGCTGTAAGTACATTTCCTCTTATATCAGACTGATAGAACAGAATATCCTTTGACGGATAATATACTACCTCTGGGTCAAAAAAACTGTACTCCTCGTACAGTTCCTTTGCTTTTTGCTCGCTGAAAGTGACAATAACTTTATTTTTACTGTCATCAAATGCAAACATCATATGTGGTTTTTGGGCATCAATACAACCAGAAATTGAATACAGTCCCTTTTTCTTTGATGCTTCCTTTATCAAATCTTCAAATCCGTTCAAATTCTGAAGTGGTTCAACAAATGCTTTCACGATTTTCTACCCCTATTTTTTAGCATTAAATTTGTTCATCGCCAAGTCAATATCGTCCTGCATAATAAGAACTGCTGCACTAATTGAATCTGCGATAGCTTCTTCAACTTTTTCCCTGTCCTCGTTACTAAATCTTCCCAAAACATAATCCGCCAAATCCCAGTCCTTTGGTTTTTCTCCTACACCCACCTTAATTCTCTTAAAAACAGTAGTCCCCGTATGGGCAATTATACTCTTTATTCCATTATGTCCGCCGGCACTGCCTTTTTTTCTAATACGAATATTTCCTGGTTCAAGAGAAATATCATCAAAAATAACAAGCAAATCATCCTCTGGATCAAGCTTATAAAAATTCATGACTTCGCCCACTGATTCACCACTTAAATTCATATAAGTAAGAGGCTTTACCAATAAAACCTTAACACCTTCAATAACACCTGTTCCACACAGTGCCTTATGCTTTTTCTCTCTTATATCAATATTATATTTATCTGCTAATGCATCTATAACATCAAATCCAATATTGTGACGTGTATGCTCATATTTTTTATCAGGATTTCCTAGTCCAACTATAACAAACATTAGTTTTTCCCCTTTTTTAGTTCATAATAAAACAGGTATTGCTGGATTATCCCCGCAACCCCTTTATACCTTTCGAAATCAAATCCGTCTTTGTAGTATTTCTCTAAAAGCTGCTTTACATGGGTATCAACAGGAAATGCATCCACATGATGCAGGCCAAAAAGGCATATACAATTGGCCACCTTTTCTCCGATTCCCTTTCTAAGCAGTAGTTCTTTCATCGCCTCATCATAGCTCATTTTCCTTAGATTATCAACCCAGTTTGGATTGTTCCTTGCAAAATCAAAAATTTCCAAAAGATAATTTGCCCTGTATCCAAATCCCATGGTCTTATCTTCAAAAATGTCAACCGTAACCTCATGTGGAAGTGGAAATGCATATGCTTCATCTTCCTGTGATATCACACCACCACATCTGCTACAAAGTAAATCAACGCTAGCAGTTATTCTCTTTATGTTATTGTTCTGGGAAATCATAAATGAAACAATCATTTCCCACAAATCCTGATTTAGAATTCTGATTCCACTTCCCATTGCAAACGCTTCTTTTAGATGATTATCATCCGAGTCCTCAATGAGTTTCGCTATTGCTCCATAGTCAGTTTCTATATCAAGATATTTTTTCCAGACCTTATTCCATTTTTCTTCATCACAGCTAAATTCAAATTCATTTCCATTTTGTGTGATAAACACTGAATCTGTTCCCGTTATTACGTGATAAGTATTTTCACCTGTTTTCTTCCAGCGAAAACACTGCCCGCTTTTTGCAATTTGTTCCAAATCCAGATAATCTATTTTAATTTTAAACATTCTGACCTCCTTGTCCTAAAGAACGCTCCAGCGTTCTTGCTGCGGAATAGGCGTCAGCTTTGCTGACATCTTACTCTGCGCATTCCTGCAATCCGTCGGAGACTTTTATCTCAGTTTGGGGATAAAAAAGAGCAGATGCTTTCTCACATCTGCTCTAATTATAATTCAGCTTATTATTCATTTTCAATCTCAGATTTGTATTTACTTAAAATCATCTGCTGAATATTGTCTCGTGTTGTTGAATTAATAGGATGAGCTATATCTCTATACTCTCCATCATTAGCCTTTCTGCTTGGCATCGCGATAAAAAGTCCTTTTTCTCCCTCAATCACTTTAATGTCATGTACAACGAATTCTTCGTCGATTGTTATGGAAACAACCGCTTTCATCTTACCTTCCTTATCTACCTTTCGAATTCTGATGTCTGTAATCTGCATATTTGCGACCCCCTCATTCATGTTATAAAATTAAATTATATATCTTGAATTGTTTTCTTCAACAATCTTGATACCTTCATCACCGCAATAGTAAGTATTAGGATTTAGTGTACATCCGCTTTCTACTATGCAGTTTTCAATGTATGTATTATCCCCTATATATACATCGTCCAAAATAACACTATTCTTTATAACACAATTTTTCCCGATGAAAGCCTGTTTAAAAAGAACCGAATTCTCGACTTTTCCATTAATGATACATCCACTCGAAACTAAACTATTTGATATATCTGTCCCCGGATTATATTTTGCAGGTGGAAGATCATCCACTTTTGAATATACTTTTGGTTCTTCTTTGTAAAAGAAATTTCTTACGTCTGCTCTTAAGAAATCCATATTTGTTTTATAGTATGCATTAACATCTGCAATGTTGCTCCAATATGAATTAGTCTTAAAACCATATAATTTCTTTGCATTTCTGTATCTTATAAGCACATCATTTACAAAATCGAACCTGCCTTCCTCTGCTGCATTCTCAAGAAGTTCTATTAATAGCCTTCTTCTTACAACATAAATTCCGGTAGATATTGTATTTGATGAAGCCACTAATGGCTTCTCATCAAACTCAGTAATTCTAGTATTCTCATCTAGTCTAACAACTCCAAATCTGCTGACATCCTCATTTGCCGGCATATCCTTACATACAACCGTAATATCAGCTTTCTTATCAATGTGATACTCAATAACCTTCCCAAAATCTATTTTGTATACACAATCTCCACTACTGATAATTACATATGGTTCATGTCTCTTTTTTAAAAAATCTATATTCTGATAGATTGCATCGGCTGTTCCCCTGTACCAATCACCATTTTCAGCTGTAATGGTAGGAGTAAATAAATACAAACCTCCCTGCTTTCTACCAAAATTCCACCATTTTGATGAACTAAGGTGTTCATTCAGCGACCTTGCATTGTACTGTGTAAGTACTGCAACGGTCTTAATATGTGAATTACTCATACTGCTTAGTGCAAAATCAATACCTCTGAACACTCCTCCAACCGGCATCGCTGCAACAGCTCTGTTTCTGGTAAGTTCACGCATGCGGTTATTGGCTCCGCCTGCCAAAATTATTCCTATTGCCTTCATTGTACATCTCCTGCCTTAATAATTACTTCTCCACCAGGTAGTACCTTGTTCTCGTAGTCATCAATTGATGTCTCTCCATAAATAACCGTATTTTTTCCTACCTTGACATCATTAGGAATAACAGATTTCTCTCCTACAGTAACTAATCCAAAATTGTAAATTTCTTCATTTAAGACATTAGGTTTTTCATCTCCAAAACCTAGTACAACATTATCTCCAATTACACAGTTCTCAGCAATTATGGCTTTATCAATAGTAACATTGTCACCAATAACTGTATCCTGCATAATTATTGAATCTCTAATCACTGCACCATTTCCAATTTTTACATTTGCTCCAATAACCGAATTTTGTACTCGTCCATAACACTCTGTACCCTCTCCGGTTATGCATCGCTCTATGTGTCCGCTTTCAGCCACATACACTGGATTCAAAAACTCACTCTTGGTGAAAATCTTCCAGTATTCCTCATACAAATTAAACTCAGGAATTAAATCAATCAATTCCATATTAGCCTGCCAATATGAACTTAAAGTTCCAACATCTTTCCAATATCCATTAAATTCATATGCAAACAATTTTTTATTATTTTCAAAACAATATGGGATTATGTGTTTTCCAAAATCACATGCGCTTTGATCTTTTAATGAAACAAGAGCTTCCCTTAGAACAGGCCATGAGAAAATATAGATTCCCATTGAAGCAAGATTGCTTCTTGGATTTTCCGGTTTTTCTTCAAAATCTGTAATTTGTCGCTTCTCGTCAGCTATTACTATTCCGAATCTGCTTGCTTCTTCAATCGGAACAGGCATTGATGCAATTGTAACATCAGCTCCATTCCTCTTATGGAAATCAAGCATAATCTCGTAATCCATCTTGTAAATATGGTCTCCCGACAGAATCAGTACATAATCTGGATTATAACTCTCAATATAACGAATATTCTGATATATAGCATTAGCTGTACCAGTATACCATTCGCTACTTCTGCTCTTTTCATAAGGTGGAAGGATTGTCACGCCTCCATCATTACGATCCAAATCCCATGGTATTCCAATACCGATGTGGGAATTGAGCCTAAGTGGCTGATACTGTGTAAGTACACCTACAGTATCTATACCTGAATTAATGCAATTACTAAGCGGAAAATCAATTATCCTGTATTTTCCACCAAAAGAAACCGCTGGTTTCGCTACATCAGCTGTCAGAACCCCAAGTCTGCTGCCTTGACCACCTGCCAAAAGCATGGCTATCATTTCTTTCTTAACCATGTTATTACTCCTTGTACGTTCTAGTATTTATAGATTATAACATACGCAACAATTTTCTACAACAATTTTAACAAATATGATTTTCATTTTATTCTTTTTTTGTAAAAAATAACAAACAGCTATTAACACCTATTCTCTTCTTTGCAAATATTTTTTTTAGATGTATAATCTAATATTAGAAATAAACAAATATTAAAATAGGTAGGTATTTTTATGTATACATTAGATTTCAAAAAACCAGTTCACGTTCATTTTATCGGAATTGGCGGCGTTAGTATGAGTGGACTTGCAGAAATTCTCTTAAAAGAAGGATTTACCATTTCAGGTTCTGATATGAAAGAATCTGCACTCACTAAAAAACTTGAACAAAACGGTGTTCAGGTATTCTACGGACAGTGTGCAGCAAATATTATTCCTGGAATAGACCTTGTGGTTTATACCGCAGCAATTCACGAAGACAACGAGGAATTTGCACAGGCAAAATCCAAAAATATTCCTATGCTTTCACGTGCCGAACTTCTCGGTCAGATTATGGACAATTATTCAAATTCAATTGCCGTAGCCGGTACTCATGGTAAAACTACTACAACATCCATGATAAGCCAGATTTTGCTAGAGGCAAAAACAGACCCAACCATCACAGTAGGTGGAAATCTTTCGGCAATAAATGGAAATGTACGTGTAGGAGCATCTGATGTATTTATTTCAGAGGCATGTGAATACACAAATAGCTTTTTAAATTTCCGTCCAAAATACAGTATTATTCTAAACGTTGAAGCTGAACACCTTGACTTTTTCAAGGACCTTGACGATGTCAGAAATTCATTTAGAAAATTTGCAGCAAATACCTCACCGTCAGGAATGACCATCATAAACGGAGAGATTGATAATGTTGATTCATTAATCAGTAATCTTCCTCAGAAAACTGTCACATATGGTTTTGATTCAAAATATGATTTTTATGCTGAAAATATTACTTTCGATGACAGAGCATGTGCTTCTTTTTCTGCAATAAATAATGGCGAAAAGCTTTTTGATGTAAAACTTAATGTTCCCGGACTACATAATGTAAGCAATTCACTTGCTGCTATTGCTCTTTGTAAGGATTTGGGATTAAGCAATGAAGCAATTCTTGGCGGTCTCCTTAAGTTCGGTGGCGCTGACAGACGTTTCCAGTACAAGGGTCAAATAGATGGCGTGACAATCATTGATGACTATGCACATCATCCAACAGAAATACGTTCTACACTGACTGCGGCAAAGAATTACCCTCACAAGAGACTTGTTTTGGTATTCCAGCCACATACTTATTCAAGAACAAAAGCTTTTCTTGATGACTTTGCAGATGTTCTCTCAATGGCAGACGTAGTTGTTCTTGCTGAAATTTATGCAGCGCGTGAAAAAAATACTATCGGTATTTCATCTAAGGATATTTTAGAGCTGCTTAAAAATAAAGGTACACAAGCTTACTATTTTCCATCATTTGAAGAGATTGAAAAATTTTTATTAAAAAATTGTATAAACGGAGACTTGTTGATAACAATGGGCGCTGGAAACGTTGTAGAAATAGGTGAACATCTTTTAGGAAAATAATTATCCACATTATCCACATACAAATTGTGCAAAACTCACTTTTTGTATGTGGAATTTTTATAGGGGTTATCCACATTTTTCTACACATTTTTTCTGCTTGTATTCCGAGTGATTTTACGATTTTATACTTTTTATCCACATTATCCACATTATTTCTCTTCTTTGAAACCCTTGATTTTACAAGGTTTTGTGGGTTCTTTTCTTCTTCCATTTACATTCTGTTTGTGCTATAATTTCTCACGGATTGAATTTGTCATTTTTTCATTTGACAACTATAATCATTTCGAAAGAGGGAATTTTATGGCAACGATTAACATTAGTTCAGACATTAAACCTACTAACACGTTAGTTCCTAATGTGTTTATCGATAGCTATATGTCAAAAGCCAACGGTGAATTCGTTAAAGTATATTTATATTTACTTCGCACCTTAAATGCGGGCGAGAGTGAATTTTCTATATCAAAAATCGCAGACCTTTTTGAACATACAGAAAAAGATATCAAACGAGCCCTTAACTACTGGGCCAGAGAAGGTCTTATTGCAATAGAATATAGTTCATCAAAAAAAGTATCCGGTATCCGTTTATTATCATACGAAAAAGACGAGGCGCCTTCAAATGTGGATTCTGCAACTGCTATTTCTTCAGTTGCAGATAAGGTGGAGGCCAAAGCCAAAGTAGCTCCTACACCGGCAGAACCAAAAACAGTTAATATTACAAATACCGTTACTGATACAGCTTCATTCCAAAAGGAAGAATCAAGAAAGACTTATTCATTGGACGATATTTCTTCTTTTAAGTCAAATGAAGAATTTGAAGAAATGACCTTTGTTATTGAACAGTACATACAGCATCCTCTTACCAGTTCAGATTTACAATTTATTTCGTATTGGTATGATGTGCTCCACTTCCATTGTGATCTTATTGTTTATCTCGTGGAATACTGCATTACAAAGGGTCACTCTAATCTCAGATACATGGATAAGGTTGCGCTCAACTGGGCTGAAAAAAATATTACTACAGTTGAAGATGCCAAACAGGATTCTGCAGCACATTCCAAACTTTATTACGCAGTAATTAAAGCGCTAGGAATCAACGGTAGAAACCTTGTCTCTTCAGAAACCGGTTTTCTGAACAAATGGACAAACGAATATGGCTTTGATACAGAAATTATTACAGCTGCTTGTAACCGCACAATTTCTGCCATTCATCAGCCAAGCTTTGAATATACTGATTCTATACTTAAAAACTGGAAAAACAGCAATATTAAAACAATAAAGGATATCGCTGCCTTAGATGAATCATTTGAGAAAAATAAAAAGATTTCCATTGTTACAAACGATAACAATATCAAACCTAAGAAAAACAAATTTAACAATTTTAATCAGCGAAATCAAGACTTCGATAAGCTTGAGAAAATTTTTCTCAATTCATCTGTTCAATAGCTGGAGGATATATGGGACTTTCAAACACTCAGTATGACGAAATAATGCGAGGCTACGACAAGCGTCAGCTTCACAACAAATATATACATGATCAAAGAGTTTCAAACGCATACAAATCTGCTCCACGACTTAAGGAGATAGATAGTGAAATTGCTTCTTTTTCTGTAAAACAGGCAGTTAAGCTTATGGATAAGGATAGTCAGGCGCTTACTACTTTGAAAAATCAAATTGCTGATTTAAAGGAAGAACGCGCTGCTATACTGTCAGGACTTGGTTATCCACCTGATTTCTTTGAACCAATATATTCATGTTGTGACTGTAAGGATACAGGATATATTAACGGAGAAAAATGCCACTGCTTCAAACAGGCGATAATTAATACTGTTTACTCTCAGTCTAATATTCGTGAAATACTATCAAGAGAGAATTTTTCAACATTTTCATATGACTATTTTTCTGATACAGATGTTGATGCTAACACAGGATTATCATGTCTTGAAACTATGAAAAGGGCTGTTGCGCGATGTCAGAATTTTATTACTGACTTTGAAAATAAACCTAAAAATTTATTATTATATGGTAATACAGGTGTTGGAAAAACTTTTTTGTCCAATTGCGTCGCCAAAGAATTATTAGATAACGGTTACTCTGTTATTTACTTTACAGCTTTTCAATTTTTTGATATATTAAGCAAAGGTGTGTTCCAAAAAGATACTGATGCTATTGCAGCACATCAAAATATTTTTGACTGTGATTTGCTTATTATCGATGATTTAGGAACAGAGACATCTAATGCTTTTACTTCATCGCAACTTTTTTTATGTGTTAACGAAAGAATATTGCGACAGAAATCAACTATTATTTCTACCAACCTGGGACTTAGTCAGATAGTTGATATCTATTCAGAGAGAACACTCTCTCGTATTTCTAGTAACTACGAGATCATCAAATTATTTGGTGATGATATTAGAATTAAGAAGCGTTCACTACATTAACGCTTTTTATAAATATATTAATTACTTATAAATTTTATGGAGGATCCCCCAATGCCAAACGATGAAAGAATTTTGGAAACTTTGCCTACTGGTACACTTGGTCTTGTTGCAACAGAAAGTTGTATAGGACTGGCTGAAAAGGTAGATTACTATCTTAAAGGATGGAGAGAGCAGCGTGAACATGAGCATGCTGACGATATAGCATTTAATGATTATTCAAAAGACAGCTATATTATTCGCCCATATACTCCTAGATTTGGTTCTGGAGAAGCAAAATGTGTAATCAACCAGTCAGTTAGAGGATATGACCTTTATATCATGGTTGACGTTACAAATTACAGCTTGACATACTCTGTTTGTGGACACGAGAATCACATGTCACCAGACGACCATTTTGCTGATTTGAAACGTGTAATAGCTGCTGTAGGAGGAAAAGCTCGTAGAATTACTGTTATTCTTCCATTCCTATATGAAAGTAGACAGCACAGACGTACAGGACGTGAATCTCTTGACTGTCCATTAGCACTTCAGGAGCTTGTTTCTATGGGTGTTGATAACATTATTACATTTGATGCACACGACCCACGTGTTGTAAACGCAATTCCTCTTAACGGATTTGAAAATGTAATGCCTTCTTATCAGTTTATTAAAGGCATTTTAAAGAACGTAAAAGACCTCACTATTGATTCTGATCACTTAATGATCATCTCTCCAGATGAGGGCGCTACTAATCGTGCTATTTACCTTGCAAACGTCCTTGGAGTTGATATGGGTATGTTCTATAAACGTCGTGATTACAGCCGTATCGAAAACGGACGCAACCCTATCGTTGCCCATGAGTTCCTTGGTTCAAATGTTGACGGAAAAGATGTACTCATTATTGATGATATGATTTCATCAGGTGAAAGTATGATTGATACAGCTAGAGAGCTTAAGAAACGTAATGCTCGTAGAATCTTTGTAGTATCTACATTTGGATTATTCACAAATGGTTTGGAAGCTTTTGATAAAGCATATGAAGAAGGTCTTATTTATAGAGTTGTTACAACAAACCTTATTTATCAGACACCTGAATTACTTTCAAGAGAGTACTACATTAGCTGTGATATGAGTAAATATATCGCTTACCTTATCGACACTCTTAATCATGACTGTTCAATTAGCGATTTACTTTCACCATATGACAGAATTAAGAAGTCTATTGCTAAATATAATGAAGAGAAGAATCAGTAAATTTTATAAGTAGTAAAAATATATAAGATGTGCGCCGAAAGGCGCACATAAAAAAGCTCTGGCGTTTGCCAGAGCTTTTTCTATGACATATTTTAATTATTATCGCCTGATAAAAATTAGTGATTAAACTAACTCAAGAACTACTTCAAGAGCTCCATCACCTTTACGTTGTCCAATCTTTACGATTCTTGTGTAACCACCGTTACGTCCTTCGTATTTTGGTGCAATCTCATCAAACATTTTGTTTGTAAGGTTCTGCCCATTTACATTGTAAAGAACTTTAAGCATCTGTCTTCTAGCGTGAAGACGTGATGGAGAATCTTTCTTGATTGTTTTCTCAACTTCATCATAAACAGTAACTTTCTTACCATCTACAACTTCTTTTACTCTCTTTCCATCAGCATCTTTACGAGCAACTTTAGCTGTTACTTTAACTTCTTCAAAGTTGTCTTTTTCTTTTACTGCTAAAGCGATAAGACCTTCAGCGATCTTACGTACTTCTTTAGCTTTAGACTCTGTTGTGATGATTTTTCCGTTTGCAAGAAGCTGTGTTACCTGACCTCTTAATAAAGCCTTTCTCTGGCTTGCTGTTCTGCTTAATTTACGATATTTTGCCATTTTTCTTTCCTCCATTTGTGGGACATCCGCTTACGCTCTTCGGTCTTACTAGCAGACGCCATATCTTGTTTTGATACATAACGTATCAGTTGCCACTCATGTGATTGACATCACCACGCTCTTTGGTCTTACTGGCTTTGCCTTATGAGTATATATTTTACATAAATCAGTAGATTTTATTCCTCTGTCTGATTTAACTGTAAACCTAATTCTTTTAACTTTGCTAATACTTCTTCTAATGATTTACGACCAAGGTTACGAACCTTCATCATATCATCAGGAGTTCTGTTAATAAGTTCAGCAACAGTATTGATTCCAGCACGTTTTAAGCAATTGTATGAACGTACAGATAATTCAAGCTCATCGATATTCATCTCAAGAACTTTTTCCTGTGCATCATCCGCTTTATCAATCATTACATCAACCTGCTGTGCAGCTTCTGAAAGATCAATGAAGAGATTTAAATGCTCGCTTAAAACTTTAGCAGCAAGGCTGACTGCCTCATCTGGCTCTAATGTACCATTAGTATATACATCTAATGTTAATTTATCATAATCAGTAACCTGACCTACACGAGTATTTTCAACAGTAAGGTTAACACGCTCAACAGGTGTATAGATAGAATCAACAGCAAGAACACCGATTGGTGTATCATCATTCTTGTTCTTGTCTGCGCTCACATATCCTCTTCCCTTAGTAATTGTAAGCTCCATGTATAACTTTGAATCAGCTCCACCGTTAAGATGTGCAATTTCCA
Source organism: Agathobacter sp. (assembly GCA_045123895.1). GTDB lineage: Bacteria > Bacillota > Clostridia > Lachnospirales > Lachnospiraceae > Roseburia. Next base: position 56,394 of record JBGVKW010000085.1, on the reverse strand, counting down.
ACTCAGGATTCATGATCTCGATATCAGAGTCAATCTGAATATCAGCTGCTGTAACAACGCCTTCACCTTCGAATTCGATATAAGCAACCTTTGGCTCATTTGTTGAACTATTGTTGCGGATAGCAAGATTCTTGATATTCATGATAATCTCAGTTACATCTTCCTTTACTCCAGGAATAGAACTAAACTCATGTAATACTCCATCAATTTTTACCTGGCTTACTGCAGCACCTGGTAAAGAAGAAAGCATAATTCTTCTCAAAGAGTTTCCGAGTGTTGTACCGTAACCTCTCTCTAATGGTTCTACCACAAATCTGCCATATGTCTTGTCTTCTGAAATTTCTGCGATTTCAATTCTTGGTTTCTCAAAATCGAACACTACAATTTCCCTCCTTCTCGGGTATAGTTGTTGTTGTTATTAAAGAGTGGATAAGCCGGGAAAAAATTCCCCGGCAAATCAACCTATTTTTACTTAGAGTATAACTCGACGATAAGCATCTCGTCTACTGGAACATCAATCTGCTCACGTGTAGGAAGATCCTTTACAGTTCCCTGTAATTTATCTGTATCTACGTCTAACCACTCTGGAACGATTCTTCCGCTAGTTACTTCAACCACGTCTTTCATTCTCTGAGTGCTCTTCTTGTTCTCTTTAATTTCGATAACATCACCAGCTTTAATTAAGTATGAAGGGATGTTAACTACTTTTCCGTTTACTGTAACGAACTTATGATCAACGATCTGTCTAGCTTCTCTTCTTGTTCTAGCAAATCCAAGACGGAAAACAACATTGTCAAGTCTTGTCTCAAGCATTGTCATAAGGTTTGGTCCTGTTAAACCTTTCATTCTATCAGCTTTCTCATAATAGTTACGGAAAGGTTTCTCTAATACACCATAAATGAATTTTGCTTTCTGTTTTTCTCTTAACTGAAGTCCATACTCAGAAACTTTTCTATTTGCTCTTGTTAAGTTTCTTCTAGACTTCTTATCATATCCTAAATAACTTGGCTCTAAACCAAGTGATCTACATCTTTTAAGTACAGGTACTTTATTAACTGCCATTTTAATCTATACCTCCTAATTAGACTCTTCTACGTTTTGGTGGACGACATCCATTATGAGGTACTGGAGTAACATCCTTAATTGAAGTAACCTCAAGACCACATGCTGAAAGAGCACGGATTGCTGCTTCTCTTCCTGAACCTGGTCCTTTAACAAATACGTCAACTGTCTTTAATCCGTGAATTAAAGCTGCCTTTGTAGCAGTTTCTGCTGCCATCTGTGCAGCATATGGAGTAGATTTCTTTGAACCTCTAAATCCAAGACCACCAGCACTTGCCCATGATAATGCGTTTCCTTCAGTATCTGTTAATGTAACGATTGTGTTATTAAAAGATGCCTGAATATGTGCCTGTCCGCGTTCAACGTTTTTCTTTACACGCTTTTTAGTTGTTTTCTTTGCAACATTCTTAGCCATTTTTAAACTAACCTACTTTCTCAAATTATATCAATTATTATTTCTTCTTATTAGCAACAGTTCTCTTAGGACCTTTTCTTGTTCTTGCATTAGTCTTTGTTTTCTGACCACGAACTGGAAGTCCTTTTCTATGACGGATACCACGATAGCATCCAATCTCCTGAAGTCTCTTAATATTTAATGCGATTTCTCTTCTTAAATCACCTTCTACAGTCATTGTCTCATCGATAACTGAAGCGATTTTCTTAACCTCATCATCTGTAAGGTCTCTTACACGAGTGCTAGGATCAACACCAGCAGCTTCAAGGATACGGTTTGAGCTTACTCTACCAATTCCGTAGATGTATGTTAAACCGATTTCTACACGTTTTTCTCTTGGTAAATCTACACCTGCAATACGAGCCATGTGTGTTTACACCTCCATAAATTTTTCCTTATTGATATAGTAACGATACATCTGCAACAATATATCTTTCCCGAAAAGCATTCTTCCACAGCTACGGTTGCACGTCCTGAAATGTGTGCAGTCAAATGCTTTCCCATATTTGCATTTCTTGGGCACCACTCGGTATTATAGTGTCCAACCAGTATGCCTCTGTTTATTATGAACAGCGAATAATTACTTCTCGCTGCAGCCGCACATAATTTTAAAAAGGAACAATTCCTTTACGCACAAATAACAGGGTCAAAGCAATTAAAAATTAACCCTGTCTCTGTTTATGCTTAGGATTTTCACAGATAATTCTGATGCTTCCTTTTCTTTTGATAACTTTGCACTTTTCGCAAATAGGTTTAACTGATGATCTTACCTTCACAGCAAATTCTCCTTTCTTAATGAAAGTCCCTTACGGGGTACTTTTCCAAAAGTGTCCGAATAGTATTGTACACGAACCCTTTCAAGAAGTCAACATTTTTTTATTTATCTCTCCAAATAATTCTTCCCTTTGTAAGGTCATATGGAGACATCTCAATTGTAACCTTATCTCCTGGTAAAATTCTGATAAAGTTCATTCTAAGCTTGCCACTAATTGTAGCTAAGATCTGATGTCCATTTTCAAGTTCTACCTTGAAAAATGCGTTTGGTAATTTCTCTACTACTACACCTTCAACTTCAATTACATCTGCTTTTGACATTTCTACATTCCTCCTGAATATTAGACTCGTTTAGTTTTATATTAGATTCTTCTATATCAAATCCAGAAAACCAGCTTCTTTTTCTTCTTCTGTTAAAGAGAGAATTTCCGGTTTTCCATTAGTAATTAGTATTGTGTTTTCATAATGAGCAGAAAGAGACAAATCCTCTGACACAACAGTCCACTCATCATCCATCCACACAACATCAGGCGAACCACTATTTATCATAGGTTCAACCGCCAGGGTCATTCCAGGTTTTAGCTTTATTCCTCTTCTGTACCCCGGTTTAAAATTCGGAACCTCAGGTTCCTCGTGGAGATTTTTCCCTATCCCATGCCCTACAAGGTCATATACAACTCCATAATTGTATTGCATAGCATATTTTTCAATTTCTGCCGAAATATCATACAAATGATTTCCTGCAACTGCTTTTCTAATTCCCGCGAAGAAACTCATTCTTGTTCTTTCAATCAGGTCTGAAGCTTCTTTACTTATCTCACCAACACCTACTGTTCTAGCAGCATCAGAATGATATCCCTTGTAAATTACTCCTGCATCCAGACTTACAATATCACCTTCCTGTAAAATTCGATTTGCACTGGGAATTCCATGTACAACTTCCTCATTTACAGAAACGCAAATTGATGCCGGATATCCACAATAATTCAAAAATGATGGTTCACATCCATAGCTTCGAATCATTTCCTCACCCAAACGGTCTACATCAAGTGTAGACATTCCAGGTTTTATTTCTTTTCCAAGCTGTTGATGAACGGCTGCAAGTATTCTTCCAGCCTCTCTCATCAACTCAATTTCCTGGCATGTTTTGATTGTCACAGACATTTTATTCACCTAAGATACCTACAATTGATGTAAATACCTCATCCATAGGCTGTGTTCCATCAACTGATTTCAAAATTCCCTGAGCCTTGTAATAATCAATTAAAGGCTGTGTCTGGTCATGATAAACTGTCAAACGTTTCTGAACTGTCTCTGGTTTATCATCATCACGAAGAACTGTATCACTTCCACATGCATCGCATTTTCCCTCAACCTTTGTTGGGTTAAATACAACATGGTATGTTGCTCCGCAATTTAAGCATGCTCTTCTTCCACCCATACGATTTACGATGTTCTCATCAGGAACATCTACATCAATCGCATAGTCCATTGACTGGTTAATATTTTTGAGAGCTGTGTCAAGAGCCTCTGCCTGTGGAATAGTTCTTGGGAATCCATCTAAAACAAATCCATTTTTGCAGTCATCCTGCTGGATTCTATCCATAACAAGGTCACATGTAAGTTCATCTGGAACCAACGCACCCTGATCCATATAAGTCTTAGCCTTTTTACCAAGTTCTGTTCCGTTTTTAATATTTGCACGGAAGATATCTCCTGTAGAGATGTGTGGAATGTCATACTTTGCAGCAATCTGCTTAGCCTGTGTTCCTTTTCCTGCACCAGGTGCACCTAACATAATGATCTTCATATAGTCTTCTCCTTATTTGATAGCACGAATGGAGATACTGATTCAGTATCTCCAATTGTACTATTACTCATTTAAAAATCCTTTATAGTTACGAACTCTCATCTGAGATTCAATCTGCTTCAATGTCTCAATTACAACTCCGACAACTATGATGATTGATGTTCCACCGAAAGTAACGTTTGCATTGAATACTCCATTAAAGAATATTGGTACAATGGCAATAAACGTAAGTCCTACGGCACCTATAAATACGATATAGTTCAATATTTGATTTAAGTAATCACTGGTTGGCTTTCCAGGTCTTATACCAGGAATAAATCCACCTGAGCGTTTCATATTGTTTGCAACCTCAAGAGGATTGAATGTGATCTGTGTATAAAAATATGCAAATGCAAACAACAAAATAATATACACTACAAGTCCAAGAGAATAAATTGGTTCTTTTGGATCACACCAGCTAGATTGTGATAATCCCTTTAAAATCTTTGCACCAATACCTGAACCCTGACCTTTACCAATAAAATTAGAAATAATAATTGGTGTAGTCATAAGTGACTGTGCAAAAATTACCGGAATTACACCAGATGTATTTACTTTAAGAGGAATATATGTCTGTTGTCCACCAACCTGCTTATTTCCTCTTATTTTACTAGAATACTGTACAGGAATTCTTCTCTGTGCATCCTGAAGAATTATTACAAATACTACCATTGCAACAATAATTGCAAAGATAATTAAACCTGCAACAATTGCCTTTGGAACATTTGCTGCTGTTGCAACAAACTGTGTCCAAAGAGACATAAGATCCTCTGGAATACGAGAAATAATATTGATTGTCAATACAATTGAAATACCATTTCCCACACCTTTTTCTGTAATACGCTCACCAATCCACATTAATACAGCAGATCCTGCTGTAAGTGAAACAACGACCATAACTACGTTAAGTGGAGTATTCTGTACAAGTTTACCGCTTCGATAGAAATTAATTACAAATGCGATTGCTTCAAAAAGTCCTAATCCAATTGTAAGATAACGAGTAATTTCTACGATTTTCTTTCTACCTTCTTCACCATCGCGCTGTAACTCCTCAAGCTTTGGAATAGCAATTGTAAGTAACTGCATGATAATTGAAGATGTAATGTATGGTGTAATATTCAAAGCAAAAATAGATGTGCTTGTAAGAGCTCCACCTGTCATGCTGTCAAAAAATCCAAGTCCATCCTGTCCTGCATTACCAAATAAATCCTTTAATGCATCTGGTGAAACACCCGGAATTGGAAGAATACTTCCAATTCGGATGATTACAATCATAAATAATGTGAATACTATTTTACTTCGAATATCTTTAATTTTAAACGCATTACGAAGTGTTTCGAGCATTAGATCACCTCAGCTTTTCCACCAAGAGCTTCGATTTTCTCTACTGCACTAGCACTAAAAGCGTTAGCCTGAACTGTAAGCTTCTTAGTAAGTTCGCCATTTCCAAGAATCTTTACTCCATCTCTTGGGTTCTTAACAACTCCAGCCTCAATTAATGTCTCAATTGAAACTACTGAATCGTTCTCGAATTTCTCAAGAGCAGAAAGATTGATAGCAACGATTGTCTTAGTGTTTCTGTTTTTGAAACCTCTCTTAGGCAATCTTCTATATAATGGCATCTGTCCACCTTCAAAACCTGGTCTTGGTGCTCCTGAACGAGCTTTCTGACCCTTATGGCCCTTACCAGCAGTCTTACCGTTTCCTGAGCCGTGTCCACGACCTCTTCTGAAATTATCACTTTGCACTGAACCTTCAGCTGCTTTTAAATTAGATAAATCCATCACGGTACCTCCTTATATTTTCTTATACTTCTTCAACTTTAACGTATGGTGCTACTTTACGAACAGCGCCCTGTGTTGCAGCGTTGTTTGGTAATTCTACAGTTTTTCCTAACTTAGTTAATCCAAGAGCTTCGATAGTTTTCTTGTTCTTAGGAACTGCACCGATTGTAGATTTGATTAATGTAACTTTAACTCTATCTGCCATCTTTCAATTCCTCCTAACCTAAGATTTCTTCTACAGATTTACCACGAAGTTTTGCAACTTCTTCTGGGCTTCTTAACTGACTTAATGCTTCGATTGTAGCAAGTACAACGTTCTGCTTATTGTTAGATCCCAATGATTTTGTACGGATATTCTGGATACCAGCAATCTCGCATACTGAACGAGCTGGACCACCAGCGATGATACCAGTACCTTCAGGAGACTTCTTTAATAAAACAGAAGCACCTGTATATTTTCCTGTTACATCATGTGTAATAGATTTGTTCTCGTCTAATTTAACGCTAATCATGCTCTTGATTGCGTCTTCTTTTCCTTTACGGATAGCTTCAGGAATCTCTGCTGCTTTTCCAAGACCTGCACCAACATGGCCGTTCTTGTCACCAACTACAACGAGAGCTGTGAAACGCATGTTACGTCCACCTTTAACAACCTTTGTTACACGCTTGATGTCTACTACCTGGTCAACTAATTCTAATTGACTAGCATCAATGATTTCACGTTTCATGTCTGTCTCCTCCTAAAACTCTAAGCCAGCTTCTCTTGCTGCTTCAGCTAATGCTTTAACTTTTCCTGCGTAAATAAAACCGCCTCTATCGAAGACAACAGTTGAAATACCTTTATCTAAAGCTTTCTTTGCGATTACAGTACCAAGTTTTGTTGCTGCATCTACGTTATTAGTCTTCTCGAGCTCTGCCTTAACATCTTTATCAAGTGTTGATGCAGAAACGAGTGTATTTCCAACTGTATCATCAATAATCTGAGCATACATATGGTTATTACTTCTGAATACAGCTAAACGAGGACGCTGTGCTGTACCAGCAAGATGATGACGCATTCTGTTATGTTTCTTTACACGAACTTCAGTTCTTGATTTTTTACTAACCATTTCTTGTCCACTCCTTTAATTATTTTTTACCAGTCTTACCAACTTTACGTCTAATAACTTCATCAGCATATTTAATACCTTTACCTTTGTATGGCTCAGGTCTTCTCTTATCTCTGATCTCAGCTGCGTACTGGCCGACCTTTTCTTTATCGATACCTTTAACAATGATTTTGTTATCCTGAACTTCTGACTCAAGTCCTTCTGGATCTTCCATCTCAACTGGATGTGAGTATCCTAAGTTAAGAGTAAGTTTCTTTCCAGCTTTAGAAGCTCTGTAACCAACACCATTAACTTCAAGAGTCTTTGTATAACCCTCAGTTACACCAACAACCATGTTGTTGATAAGTGTTCTTGTTAAACCATGTAATGATTTCATTTTCTTTAAATCGTTAGGTCTTGTTACAATGATTTCTTCGCCCTCTTTTTTGATTTCCATCTCTGATGGAAGAGTTCTCTCAAGGGTTCCCTTTGGACCTTTTACAGTCACATGATTATTTTCTGCGATTTCAACTGTTACACCAGCTGGAACTGCGATTGGCATTCTTCCTATACGTGACATGCCCGTACCTCCTTAAAAAAATTGTATGTCCAACCAAACCTGATTGGTTTATACCATAGATTAATTTAGTAATGCTGCTCCTACTACTGCTGAGTATTCACGGATCAAGTATCCTCAAGTAGGAACAATTGGAATTCGTTTGGTTAAATTACCAAACGAATGCTAATACTTCTCCACCAACCTGAAGCTTTCTAGCCTCTTTATCAGTAATGATACCCTGGTTTGTTGAAAGAATAGCGATTCCAAGTCCACCAAGAACTGAAGGAATTTCAGCTTTACCAGCGTATACACGAAGACCTGGTTTAGAAATTCTCTTAATTCCTGTGATAACTTTCTCATTCTTATCTGCACCGTATTTTAATGTAATACGGATTGTTTTGAAATTTCCATCCTCAATGATGTCATATTTCTCGATGAATCCTTCATCAACAAGGATTCCAGCGATAGCTACTTTAATCTTTGAAGCTGGAACATCTACTGTATCATGTTTTGCAGTATTTGCATTACGAATTCTTGTAAGCATATCTGCGATTGGATCACTTGTCATCATCATGACCGATATCCTCCTTTAAATATACTTGTTAATATTTTACCAACTTGCTTTCTTAACGCCTGGGATCTGTCCTTTGTATGCTAACTCACGGAAGCAAACACGGCAAATTCCGTATTTCTTTAACACTGAATGTGGACGTCCACAAATTCTGCAACGTGTGTAAGCTCTTGTAGAGAACTTAGGCTTGCGCTGCTGTTTTACTTTCATACTTGTCTTAGCCATTAGAATTCCTCCAATTATTTAGCAAAAGGCATGTTGAACTGAGTTAATAACTCACGTGCCTCTTCATCTGTCTTAGCTGTAGTAACGAAAATAATATCCATACCACGAACTTTATCTACTTTATCATACTCGATCTCAGGGAAGATAATCTGCTCTTTGATTCCAAGAGCATAGTTTCCACGTCCGTCGAATGCGTTAGCGTTTACACCTCTGAAGTCACGTACACGAGGTAATGCTAAGTTGATAAGACGATCAGCGAACTCATACATCTTCTCACCACGTAATGTAACTTTACATCCGATTGGCATTCCTTCTCTGATTTTGAAGTTAGCTACGGCATTTTTTGCCTTTGTTGTAACTGCCTTCTGTCCTGTGATAGCTTCCATATCTTTTACAGCTGCCTCAAGAACTTTTGCGTTTTCCTTAGCTTCACCAACACCCATGTTAACTACGATCTTGTCAAGCTTTGGAATTTCCATTGCGTTTTTGTATCCGAACTTTTTGACCATTGCGTCTTTGATCTCATTTTCGTACTGTTCTCTAAGTCTACTCAATGTATTAATCCTCCTCTCTCCAATTAATCGATTACATCGCCTGTTGATTTAGCGAAACGAACTTTTTTGTCTCCATCCATCTTGAAACCTACACGTGTAGCTTTTCCATTATGAAGGAGCATTACGTTTGAAATATTGATTGGTGCTTCCTGATGAAGGATTCCACCCTGCTGGTTAGCCATGCTTGGTTTAGCATGTTTTGTAACCATGTTAATTCCCTCAACAACAACTGTGTTATCTTTTTTGTTTACAGCAATTACTTTGCCTTCATTATCTTTGTCTTTACCAGCGATAACTTTAACCATATCGCCTTTTTTGATTTTCATACTTGCCATTGACTCTTCCTCCTATAATACTTCTGGAGCCAAAGAAACAATCTTCATGAACTGTTTCTCACGAAGCTCACGAGCTACTGGTCCAAATATACGAGTTCCTTTTGGAGTTTTGTCATCTTTGATGATAACTGCTGCGTTCTCATCAAATTTAATATAAGATCCGTCTTTACGACGTGCACCTTTTACTGAACGAACAACTACGGCCTTTACTACATCACCTTTTTTAACAACACCGCCTGGTGTTGCATCTTTAACAGTAGCAACGATTACATCACCGATGTTCGCATATCTTCTGGTAGATCCACCCAAAACGCGGATAACAAGTAACTCTTTTGCACCAGTGTTATCAGCGACTCTGAGTCTGCTTTCCTGCTGTACCATGCTTGAAGCCTCCTTTAATTATTTTGCTCTTTCCATGATTTCTACAAGTCTCCATCTCTTATCTTTAGATAAAGGTCTTGTTTCCATTACTCTGACTGTATCACCGATCTTAGCATCGTTTGTCTCGTCATGAGCTTTTAATTTATAAGTCTTTTTAACGATCTTGTTGTAAAGTGGATGTCTTACGTTATCTCTAACAGCTACAACGATTGTCTTATCCATCTTGTCGCTAACAACAACACCAACACGTGTTTTTCTAAGATTTCTTTCTTCCACGGTTTAAATCTCCTTCCTGATAGGATTAATGATTATTCAGCAACTTTCTCTTTCTCAGTGATTACAGTCTGAATTCTAGCGATATTCTTACGAACCTCTGTAATTCTTGCTGTGTTATCTAACTGATTTGTTGCATTCTGGAATCTTAAATTGAAAAGTTCTTTTTTAGCATCTACGAGCTGTGCCTGTAACTGCTCAACGCTCTGTGCTTTTAACTCTTTAACATATGCACTAGTTTTCATTTGATTCACCGCCTTCTAAATCTGCACGAGAAACTACTTTACATTTGCAAGGTAATTTGTGTGTGGCAAGACGTAAAGCTTCACGTGCTACGTCCTCTGGTACTCCTGCGATTTCAAATAATACTCTACCTGGTTTAACTACTGCTACCCAGTACTCTAATGATCCTTTTCCTGAACCCATTCGTGTCTCAGCTGGTTTAGCTGTTACTGGATGATCTGGGAAAATTTTAATCCAAACCTTACCACCACGTTTTACGTGACGTGTCATAGCAATACGAGCTGCCTCGATCTGGTTTGAACGAATCCAACATGGCTCTGCTGCTACGATACCAAACTCACCATTTGTAATTTTATTACCACGGCTAGCTTTACCTGTCATAGAACCACGGAACTGTTTTCTATGTTTAACTCTCTTTGGCATTAACATAATTACTTAGCTCCTCCTTCCTTGTTACCTTTTGTAGGAAGTACTTCGCCTTTGTAAATCCAAACCTTAACACCCACTTTACCGTAAGTTGTATCGGCCTCAGCGAATCCATAATCGATATCTGCTCTAAGTGTCTGAAGTGGTGTAGTTCCATCGTTGTATGTCTCTGTACGAGCCATATCTGCTCCACCAAGACGTCCTGAACAAGATGTCTTAATTCCTTTTGCTCCAGCTTTCATTGCTCTTCCCATGCAAGATTTCATTGCTCTACGGAAAGATACACGGTTCTCAAGCTGTAATGCGATGTTCTCAGCTACTAACTGAGCATCTTTATCTGGTCTCTTAACCTCTTTGATATCTACAACTAATTTCTTGTCTGTAAGCTTCTGAACTTCTGCTTTAATCTTCTCGATCTCAGCTCCACCTTTTCCGATTACAACACCTGGTTTAGCTGTGTAGATAATTACTTTAACGCGGTCAGATGCTCTTTCGATTTCGATCTTAGAAACACCAGCTGCATATAATTTTTTCTTTAAAAAAGTTCTGATATTATAATCTTCTACTAAGTAATCAGCGAAATCACCCTCTGCATACCATTTGGAATCCCAGTCCTTGATAACGCCAACTCTTATTCCATGAGGATTAACCTTCTGTCCCATGACTGCCTCCTATCTTTCATCAAGCACAATTGTAATGTGGCTCATTCTCTTCTCGATTCTATAAGCTCTACCCTGTGCTCTAGGATGAATTCTCTTCATTGTTGGTCCTTTATTTGCAAAACACTCTGCAACGTAAAGGTTCTCTGCCTTGTAGTTCTTTTCTGGATAATTATTTTCTGCGTTAGCGATTGCTGACTCTAATAATTTCTTTACTAAACTTGAAGCATATCTTGGATTGTATGTTACGATTGCAAGAGCCTCGTTAACACTCTTTCCACGAATAGCATCTAATACGAAGCAAGCTTTCTGAACTGACACTCTAGCATAAGATAACTTAGCTGAAGGTCTTGTATCTCTAACTTCGTTTCTCTCTCTCTTAATTTTGGATCTATGTCCCTTTGCCATGGATGAAACCTCCTTTCAATAAATATTATCTTACGCCTGATTTCTTCTCGTCTTTTCCATGTCCTCTGTAAGTTCTTGTTGCAACGAACTCACCAAGTTTATGTCCAACCATATCTTCTGTAACATATACTGGAACATGCTTTCTTCCATCATGAACAGCAATTGTGTGTCCTACGAATGAAGGGAAGATTGTTGAACGACGTGACCAAGTCTTGATAACCTGTTTGTCACCTGAAGCGTTCATAGCATCTACTTTTTTAAGTAAGCTTTCATCAGCAAATGGTCCTTTTTTTAATGAACGTGCCATTTATTCAACCTCCTAATTATTTGATTGCACGACCGTCTCTTCTACGTACGATCATCTTGTTAGACTGTTTGTTTTTCTTACGTGTCTTTAAGCCAAGTGCAGGTTTGCCCCATGGAGTACATGGTCCTGGACGTCCTACAGGTGCCTTTCCTTCTCCACCTCCGTGTGGATGGTCGTTAGGGTTCATAACAGAACCACGAACTGTTGGGCGGATACCCATGTGACGTTTACGTCCTGCTTTACCAATATTAATGAGGTTGTGATCACCGTTTCCGATAACACCGATTGTAGCACGGCATCCGATAGGAACCATTCTCATTTCGCCTGAAGGAAGACGAAGTGTAGCATATTTTCCTTCTTTAGCCATAAGCTGTGCGCTAAGTCCTGCTGAACGAACTAACTGTCCGCCCTTTCCAGGGATAAGCTCGATGTTGTGAATCTGTGTACCAACAGGGATGTTCTCAAGTGGTAAACAGTTTCCTACTCTCACCTCTGCCTCTGGTCCGTTCATAACTTTCATTCCGTCTGTAAGACCAGCTGGTGCTAAGATGTATGATTTCTGTCCATCTGCATAGCAGATAAGAGCGATGTTTGCTGTTCTGTTTGGATCGTACTCGATTCCGATAACAGTTGCTGGAATACCATCTTTTGCATTTCTCTTGAAATCGATGATTCTGTATTTTCTTCTATTTCCACCACCGTGGTGTCTAACTGTGATTTTACCCTGATTGTTACGACCAGCATTCTTCTTTAAAGAAGTTGTAAGAGATTTCTCTGGAGTTGTCTTTGTAATCTCTGAGAAATCTGAACCAGTCATATTTCTTCTAGAAGGTGTATATGGGTTATATGTCTTAATTCCCATTGTAGTTCTCCTTTCGATATTTCTTATCGTGCATCTCTGCACATAGTTCGAAGCTTCGTTCTAATTAAAGACCAGCGAAAATCTCGATATCTTTGCTGTCTTCTGTAAGCTGAACGATTGCTTTCTTAGTCTTAGCAGTCTTTCCTGTTACCATTCCGCGACGTTTGTTTTTTCCTTCGCAGTTCATTGTGTTAACTTTGGCAACCTTTGTTCCTTCGAACATTTTCTCTACTGCTTCTTTGATCATTGTCTTGTTTGCTTCTGGATGAACTAAGAATGTGTATTTCTTCTCAGCCATTGCAGACATGCTCTTCTCAGTAACTACTGGTTTGAGGATTACATCATAGTATTGTACGTTTGCCATTATGCATATACCTCCTCGATTGTTGCTACAGTGTTCTTTGATACAACAACTGTGTCATATTTTAATACATCAAATACGTTAAGCTCGTTAACCTGAGCTGTCTTAACAGTTGGGATGTTAGCTGCAGATGCGATAACTTTCTCATCCATCTCGTTTAATACAACGAGCGCCTTCTCAACTTTAAGGTTATTTAAAATCTCAACAAATTTCTTTGTCTTAATCTCATCCATCTTTAACTCATCAAGTACTACAAACTTCTCTTCTGCAACTCTTGATGTAAGAGCAGATTTAAGAGCAGCTCTCTTCTCTTTCTTGTTGAGCTTGAATGAATAATCTCTTGGAGTTGGAGCGAATACTACTCCACCACCTGTCCACTGTGGAGCTCTTGTAGAACCCTGACGTGCATGTCCTGTTCCTTTCTGTCTCCATGGTTTTCTACCACCGCCACGAACTTCAGAACGTGTTTTTGCTTTCTGAGTTCCCTGACGTTTATTTGCAAGCTGCTGAAGTACAGCCATATGAACTAAATGCTCATTAATTTCTACGCCGAAAACGGAATCTGCAAGGTCAATTTTCTCAACTTCCTTACCTTCCATATTATAAACAGCTACTTTAGCCATCGTAAAGTTCCTCCTTTCTTAATTCGCACTATTTACCAGACTTAGTTGTCTCTTTTACTGTGATAAGGGCTTTCTTAGCTCCTGGAACTGCACCCTTAATTAAAAGTAAGTTCTTCTCAGCATCTACTCTTACAACCTCAAGGTTACGAGTTGTAACTTTAACGCTTCCCATATGTCCTGGCATTCCTTTTCCTTTGAATACCTTACTTGGTGAAGAACAAGCACCGTTAGAACCCTGATGACGATGGAATTTAGAACCATGAGCCATTGGTCCTCTGTGCTGACCTAATCTCTTAATAGCACCCTGGAAACCTTTACCTTTTGAAATAGCAGTTACATCTACTTTATCTCCCTCAGCGAAGATATCAGCTTTGATTTCATCTGCTAAGTTATACTCATCTGCGTTTTCGAATTTAAATTCGCGAACGAATCTCTTTCCTGAAACACCAGCTTTTGCAAAGTGTCCCATCTGAGCTTTGTTAACACCATGTCTGTGTGCTACGCTCTTTTTACCGTTGGCATCTTTCTCAACAACTTTCTCTTTCTTGTCGCCAAAACCAACCTGTACTGCGCTGTAACCATCATTCTCAACTGTCTTGATCTGTGTTACAACACATGGACCAGCCTCTAATACAGTAACTGGAACTAAAGTTCCTTCTGCATTGAAGATCTGTGTCATTCCGACTTTTGTTGCTAAAATCGCTTTCTTCATTTCTTTACCTCCTGTTTTCTACAGCGGAACGCCTCTTGCCTGTTATACCCAACCCGCGAAGAATTTAGTTGGAACAAGTAGCGGAACCGTTCATCCTAGAGCAGTTTATATATAAACCATTCAGGGATATAACTAATTAATTGCCGAAAGATTTATTTCTCTTTCATTTTGATATCAATGTAAACACCAGCTGGCATTTCAATTCTAGATAAAGACTCTGTTGTCTTCTGTGTAGGATTGATGATATCAATAAGTCTCTTATGAGTTCTCTGCTCGAACTGTTCTCTTGAATCTTTGTATTTGTGAGTAGCTCTAAGAATTGTAACTACTTCCTTCTTTGTTGGAAGAGGTACTGGTCCGCTCACCTGTGATCCATTCTTCTTTACAGTCTCGATGATTTTCTTTGCGCTTGAATCTACTAATTCGTGATCATACGCTTTGAGAGTAATTCTCATTACTTGACTTGCCATAAAAAAAGCCGCCTCCTTTTCGCACTTTAATTTCAGTACGACAAGTGGTGACTGTACACTTCTCCGTGTGTGTCCTGCTCCAAAAACCATTCGCGGATGACCTCTTTCGCTTCGCCTGCACACGTTGTTTCTACTTCTTGTAGACCATTATGTTCTGTACAGTGACTTGTCGTCAGTTTCCTAACTTGACATTCGCTCCGCCGAGTTCTCTGCCACGCAAGCAGTAACCTCAAACTTCATCGCTATCATGTCACAGCAAGTTGTATTATAAATGACAAAACATTAATTTGCAAGTTTTTTCTCAAAAAAATATTAGACAAACTTATTTGCAATATTCAAAATGTTTTATGCATTTTTACAACATTTAAGCGGTCACTGATATTTTTCAGCGACCGCTTCATATATTAGCACCTTTTTCCTAATTAATCAAGTTCTTATTTTATTTCTTATTTTTCTTTTCTATGTCTCAAGCCCATCTGCGCTTTTAATAAGGAAGATTGCATAAACGATAGACTGAATAATACTAAAAATAGTCAATACTATATTAGAAATCCGCGAAAATCCTAATGGGATAAACTTAAACACTATTGATAATAAAATAGAACAAACACTACAGATTAAAAATATAAACCAAACTGTATTCCCTAACTTAGCAAGATCATTTTGCCCTTTCATCTCAAAAACTTCACCTACTGATGCACATATGCTATAACAAATCCAAATGTTAAGCCCGAAAACAATAAGCGAAAAAATCAATGAAACCACAGGAATATAAGTAGTAATTCTTATCAAAAAACCACACGCGATTACCATGATAGAGGCATAAAATGCATTTGAACACCCATTAATGTCCTTTCCAGCCTGATAAAGGCCAATCAAATACAAAATTGACAAAACAAACCCTGCAATTGCAACAACAACATTAATTGCCGGAATAATTCCAAGTACACCACAGACAAGCACCCCAATCTGCATATATCCCATTTTTCTCAAGCCAGGAATAGCATTTCCAAAATAATTCACAATAAACTCCTTTTCTCTTATTTCACTTTGATATTAACAGAATGTATTTTATCGTATAGCTTGCTATATGTCAATATGCAGATACCTTAAGGATTACCAGCCAAGATCCATAAGCCAGTTGTTAAGCTTCCTTTCCCTATCAGATTGTTTTTCATTGTCATCCTGTGTCATGACATACTCCCCTCTTATATTTCCATCTACTATATATAATACTCTTTTACACTTTGCAGCTACTTTTGAATCATGTGTAACCATTACAATTGTTGTTCCTTCATTATTAAGCTTCACAAGTTCATCCATCACTTCCATGGAAGAAGTTCTGTTTAGTGCTCCAGTTGGTTCATCTGCAAAAAGAATTTTGGGATCATTTATCATACTTCTGCAAATGCAGGCTCTCTGAAGCTGTCCACCGGACACTTCATTTATATCATTGTCAGCCACATCTATAATAGAAAGTTTTCTAAGGAGTTCTTCTGCTTTTTCCACCTTCTGTGCTTTTGTCGCTTTGTTCTCCTTGCTTTCAACTGCAGGTAAAACTACATTATCTAATATAGTAAGATTTTTCATCATATACATCTGCTGAAAAATAAATCCCATCTGATCAAGTCGAATTTTAGCAAGCTCATTGCTTTTTAGTTTTGTGATATCCTTGTTATCAAATAAAACCTGCCCGCTTGTGGCCTCATCCATGCCTGATATCGAGTATAAGAGTGTAGATTTTCCAGAACCGGAAGGTCCCATAATTGCTACCATTTCGCCCTCTTCTACTTGAAAATTCACATTTTTCAATACATTGTTTTGTCTTTTATCTACTATATATGTTTTGCATAAATCTTTTACTTCCAATATATTTGCCATTTCTTCTTCCTCCATCTATTCAATATTTCTTACATCATTGCTTTTAATTTTTCTGGTATAAAGCGCTGTCAATAATACAGACACCAGATTTATTAGCAATACTATGCCCGGATAAATCACTACGAGCGATAGAGGTTTAAAAACATATGCCACATCAGTCGCTCCCATCATTTTCCAGATTGGGTCACACCATAACTTTGTTACCGGAATTGTTAAAGCAACAGCAAGCACCTCTGCCAAAATTGCCACAATCATAAAACGAAGTACATGCCATTTAATTACAAATCCATCACTAAAGCCAATAGCCTTTAGCAATGCAATCTGGCTCTTTTCATCTGATATAAATGATCTTTCCATCAAAATAGTAACCAGAATTACAACTATACATGTAATAAGAAGAAGCATCTTGGCAATTGCATCCATGGTTCCTGCAACTCCCATACAATCATCACAAAAATCAGCCGCATCATATATGCCTTTAATATTGTAATGCTCCTTAATCTTTTCGATTCGTTTATCAACCTCTTCTTCATCAGGATTATCATCAAAATCTATCTGATAAGCCATCATCGCACTGGCATATTCCATTGATGTAGGTGCATCCTCATGAAGTCTAATAACAGAACCAAGCTGATTCATTGACTGAAAAAGACCAACTACCATACACTCTTTTTTCTCTGTATAAAAATCAACAGTTACTGTATCTCCTATTTCAAGGTCAAGCTTATCAGCAACCTGCTCAGTTATTGCTATTTCATTTTCCCTTTGAGGTGCACTTCCCTTTGTATACTCATACTTGGTCGCATTTACATACTTATTCTGTTGAAAAGAAAATGAGGTTGTGACATCTTTTGAAGTAATTGAGTACTTATACCATACATCTATACTCACTTTTCCAGGCATACCCATCCTGGTCAAATCTGCCTCTAATTTATCAATTTTATTTTGTATATTCTCATCTCCATCAACTGACAAATCCGACATTTTCATAATTTTTCCGTCATTGATGTATACGTCCGACTTTTTAGCAAGCGTCGAAACCAAACTGTCACTTTTCATTGTATCTGCAACTTCCACCACACCAAACACGATGAGCGAACAAAGCAAAAACGATAATATTATTGTAATAAATCGTTTTGGTGCGCTAAGCACATCGTTTAATGCCATAAAAAATGCATTACCTAATCCACTTTTTCTAAGTGATAATTTACTTTTTTTATTGAATCGCTCACCTGTCTGTCCACTTCTAATGGCGTCAACCGGTGTAAGCTTTTTGATTTTACCTGTACATAAATATGCAAATCCACTCATAACAAAAATTACAATACAGGCTCCTAGTATATTCAACACTATCCCCGAATCATTTCCCAGAACCATCTTATTAGAAACCGAATCAAGCAATATATTTCCAAACCATAATCCGATTACAAATCCAATCACACCACCTATAGCTGACAAAGCAAAATATTTTGTCATATAGATACTTCTGATTTTGAAATTCTTAATTCCGATGGCTTTCATTACACCAATTTCTCTAAATTCTTCACTTATTGTAAAGGAAATAACAAATTTAAGAAGAACAAATGACACCAAACAAAGCGCAACACTTAATACCATTACAATCATTGCCACTATCATTTCCATAACGTAGCTAATCTTAATCATAGCCCGATCCCCATCAAACATAATATTTGTGGCATTGGCCATTTCTGAAGCAAGTGCAACCTTATCATTTGTATCAATATAGAACATATTACCAATATACTGCTCTAATTCCTCATCTTCTGTATACTTAGAAAACTCCTCTGGACTTATTATTAGTCTCTGACTTCCCATCATCTGAGATCCAAGGAAGGCATCCTTTATCTCACCGGCTATTTTGTAGCTTCTTTTTTTACCCATGACTTCGACTTCTAATTCGTCTCCGACTTCTGCATTATTTTCTGCAAGCATTCCTGCCGCTACAAAAACCTCACCATTTTTTACACTTTTAAGTTCCTTGTCATTTTCATCAAAGTATTTTATTCCATCGTCACTAATACTTTGTAAAACAAGAGCACTGTTTTTCGTTTTTATTTTTTTCCCATTAATGGCAAATAAGTCTCTTTGTCCCCAAAAACAATCCTCTTTTCGGTAACTCTCTACATTGGAGGATTTATCCAGAATATCTGTAATTCCACCATCTCCATTTTGAGTAATTACCATATAATCACCCAAACCGGCCTTTTCAAAAAAATAGTCCGTTCCATTCATTACTGTAATCACATTGCTAAGTCCTGATGAAACAAACATTGAAGCAAGTATGGCAAACAAAAGCAATATGATATTCATTGTCTTTTTTCGTTTTAAATCCTTCTTCAAGATATCAAAATACATATGAATTTCTTCCTTTCTTTAGTTTATACACATACTATACTTTCTAAATTATTAAATAATCCTTAAATGATTTTATATTTTTCTAAGAACCACTGTCATGATAAATTCACCTCCTGATTTGCGGGCAAAAATATCTCCATCCATCTTTTTCAAAAGTTCCTTACATATATATAATCCCAAACCGCTTCCTTCTACTTTTTCACTATTACTTCCCCTGTAAAAAGAATCAAAAATATGAAGAATTTCTTCAGCTTCTATGCCCCCTCCTGAATTACTTACACTTATCAGCTTGCAATCTTCTTCCTCATCTACCGCAATTCTAATTTCTTTTCCATCCCCATATTTGATGGCATTTTCTATAATGTTTTGAAACACCTCAACTATCCTGTCAAAATCTCCCCATATAAGACAGTCTTTAAACGGCACAATCTCAAACAAGATATGAAGGGGTTTACACTTGTCCTCATAAAAATCATCAACCTTATCGAGAACACTCTTTAGATAAATCTCCTTGTTCTCCACTTCCAATGCCAGAAAATCATCCCTTGATGCATCTGCTATCTCAGATACATATCGTTTGATTTCCAACACATTTTTCTCTATTCCCTCTAAGACATTTTGCTTTTCCTCATCGCTTGTATAAAGACCTGACCTAAGCGCTTTCGAATATAAATCAATAGCGGAAAGTGGAGTTTTTATATCATGGGACAACGACAAAATAAGCGTCTTTTTTTCCCTGAGAAGCTCAAGTTCACGACGCTTATCATCTTCCAATTTTTCCCTTAACATATCTATACCCCAGATCATTTTGTCGAAATACTTACTCTTTTCCTGCTTTATGGGCACTGACAAATTACCTTTTGCCAGCTCTGCTGTAAGTTTATTCATATTATTAACCGGACTGATAATGTTTTTCTTTATGTAAATAAACACAGAAAGTGAAAATAAAAATATAACTGCAAACAGCAAGTTCAATATTGTCAGGAAATTTAATCTATTCTCCTGTTCATACTCAAAACGATACAACTCCCCATTAACAGATTCCACTGCATATTCATAATCGCTTTTCTCTGCAAAATCAAATTTTTTAACCGAAACAATAGTAGAATAGTCTTTTAGTTCGTATTTTTCTCCCGCTTCCATTTTTGATACTATTCTGCTTATATCAACTTTATACTGCCTTCTATCCAGTTCATCATAATTTTTAACCACCAAATATTCACATGATACGAACAGAAATAGTTCTATCACGATAAATAAAAAGACAATTTTACTATATTTACTCAAACCTGTATCCCACTCCCCACTCTGTGATAATATGCTTTGGATGTTTTGGGTCCACTTCTATTTTCTGTCTGAGCCATTTCACATGCACAGTCAGCGTCTGCAATTCCGATTCGCTGTCGCTTCCCCAAATAGTATTAAAAATATACTCTTTTTTCAAAGTTACACCCTTGTTTTCTATGAAAAATTTTAGTAATTCAAACTCTTTGATTGTAGACTCTATCTCTTCTCCATTTACGTATATGGTGTTAGTAACCGTGTTTAGTGTTATTTCATCAGACACCACTTCATCCAATGCATATTTTCTTTTGAATACGCCTCTTACTTTCGCAAGCAGAATATCTATATCATATGGCTTTTCTATGTAATCATCCGCACCCAATCCAAGCCCTTTTAACATATCTTCTTTTGCTGTTCTGGCACTGGCTATCATTATATGTGCATTTGAATCTTCCCTTATCTTTTGACAAACCGCAAATCCATCCACTCCTGGAAGACAAATATCAAGGATTATCAGCTTGGCGCCATATTTTTCAAACAATTCAATTGCCTTTTCCCCATTTTCCGCAATGCTTACCACATAATTTTCTTTCCTCAAAAAATCACAGAGCAGCATTCCTATTTCCCTATTATCCTCAACTATTATTATATCTAACATTTCCGCTCCCCATTGCTTTCAGCTTTTAAATTAATTGATAAATTGCCTTCTTTTTCTTCTGCACTTATCGACCATCCTATTATCTGACTAAACTGTTTTACTATTGCAAGCCCAAGACCTGTATTCCCTTTGGTTCTGGAAATATCCGTTGTATAAAATTCATCAAACAGCCTGCTTACATCCAAATCCTGCTCTTCTATCCTGTTAGTAAATGAAATTCGTATCTCTTCACTTACCATATCAGTTCCTTTTTCCTCAACCTTGATAATCAAATTCCCCTGACCATGCTTCAAGGAATTGGTAATCAAATTGTCAAATATTCTCATCATCATATTGACATTGGAATTCAAAAGAATCTTGTTACTTTTACAGCTAAATTCTATTTCTCTTGCTCTCTCACAATAATCATCATAATAATGAGCAATCGATTCCTGCAAAACTGCAACGAGATTTACCTCTTTCATTTCCGGCTTTTCGTTTTTCGAAATAACCATAGAAAACTCAAAAAATGAGTCGATTAATTCCTTAAGGCGAATAAGCCTGCGTTCAATAATCCGCAGGGCTTCGTCTTTTTCATCATCGCTCATTTTTGAGTCCAAAACCATATCTATATAACCTAACGCCGATGTAAGCGGAGTTCTAAGATCATGGGAAATATTAGTCATCATCTGTTCAATTTCATGATTTTTTCTATTGTAATCAATTCGTGTTCTATTAACCAGATCAAGCATTTTATTTACTTCATTCACCATTTCACGGTCAATTACACCTATTCTTCTGTGAATCTTCTGATTACTTTCATTTTTAATTATTTCCTGCAATTCTGATTTTAGTTGTGCCGTCTCTATTTTTTGCAATACAAGAAACACTATCATCACAACTAACATTACAGACAATGCTATTATTATCCCAATCACTTTTATCTCCTTGATTCAAGCTTATTTTATTTCTGCCCTTTTAAATGAATTGTACCCAATTACAACAGATATTACCAGTATTACTGCACTAGCCAAAACACAATTTCTAAAATAATCTGCATTTACGTTCGCTACTATTTTGTTAAGCATAGTTGATAGTTCATATTTTAACATATATTCTTCTGCAAATTTTTGCGCTCCTGCCTGGTAGACAGATACAGCAACTGATGTATAAATCATTGGAACAAGTATTGTAATTGCGTTAAATGCAGCCATTCTCTTAAGCAAAAATCCAATCGCCACTAGCAATGCCACTACCGCTATCATAATAGGACATTGTCTTAATACTGCTGCCATGAATGTAGAAAACTCTGACGTATATTTTTTACCATTTACCAATGAATTTGCAACATAATACATCACATTCCCTAATACAAAAGAACCTATAGTATAAACCTCTGTCAAAACAAATTTTGAAAACAAATATGTCTTTCTGCCAATTGCCGAAGAGATTGTATTCTTGACTGTCTTTTCTCCAAAATCACTTACTACTATTCCATAAACAGGGAACAAAAACAAAAAATAGTAAGTAAAATTCATGGCTACCATCTGCAAATCCAGTTTTAAAGTTGGATCAACACCCATACCAACCTGAACGCCACCAGCAGCTTTCATAACAACACTTATTGCGTATGTCAACACCAGAAGAATCCAGTACAGGTAAAAACTTTTGCTTTTTGTCATTCTATATAAATCAGATTTAATCATATTTAACATATCAATACCTCCTGCCCTATGCTATCAACGACTTGAAATAATCTTCAAGACCAATTCCTGTTTCGAATATCTCATCAACTTCTATTCCCTGTTCAACAAGTGTTCTGTTTAATTCACTTCTTGAAATCTCATTTGAATAAATTCTGATTTCTCTATCATTGATAACCTTATAGTCATGCACATGGAGTATCTTTTCTACAACTCTTGCAGCTTCATCTACGGCGTTTGTTCTGACAACATTACATCTTTGACACTCGAGATTTAACTCTTCCTTTGTAATCTCCTTGATAACTTTTCCATGATCAATAAATACAAATCTGGTTGCCACTGCATATAATTCCGACAAAATGTGACTTGAAATCAGAATCGTAATTCCTCTTTCCACGTTTAGTCTATGGAAAGTTTCCCTTAGCTCACTTATTCCTATTGGGTCTAATCCGTTAATCGGCTCATCCAACACAATTATGTCAGGATCATCAATTATTGCCAGCGCAATTCCCAGCCTTTGCTTCATACCAAGTGAAAAAGATTTAAATTTTTTGTTGGCAGCAGATGTTAATTTTACTACATCTAAAACCTCATTGATTTTTTCATAATTTGTAATCCCCTTTTGGATACAATAATATTTCAAATTCTCATATGCTGTCATATTTCCAAAGAATGCTGGATTCTCTATAAGACATCCGACTCTTCGTCTTTGATTCTTCAGTTCTGCATCCTTTTTTGAAAAAATCTCATACTCACCACTTGTTTGATTTGCAAGCCCTGTGATTGTTTTCATTAATGTTGTTTTTCCAGCGCCATTTCTACCAATAATTCCGTATACATCGTCTTTATAGACAGTAATACTTGCGTTATCTAGTGCTACAAATGATTTATACTTTTTTGTTAGCTGATTTGTTTTGATTGCTATATCTTTCATACTTTCCTCCTGAATCATTTATTTTGTAATATCATCATAACAAAGCACTCTGAAATAACTCTTAACGCAAATCTTAATAAAGTCTTAATTTATTACTTTTTCATTCTATACCCGATTCCCCATACAGTTTCTATGTATTCATTATCCGGATTACATTTCTTTAGCTTTTTTCTCAATTTGCTGATATGAACATTTAAGGTGTTGTCATCTGCCGACTCATCATAATCCCACACCTGATCATATATCATACTCTTGGTACAGGTTCGGCTTGAATTTGTTACAAGTAGCTTTAGCAACAGAAATTCATTTTTTGCCAGTTCCATTTCCTGCCCGTTGCAGACCGCCGTAAAATCTTCAGGATTAATTACTATATCTTTATACTCTATTTTTTTCGATTTTGTTCCTGCATCATCAGCTTTATTTGTGTCTCTGAGTCTGACTGCCACTCTAGCCAACAGTTCCTCATTGGAAAATGGTTTTGTTATATAATCATCCGCCCCCATCATCAATGCTTTAACCTTGCTGTCCACATCAACTATCGCGCTGGAAATAATAATTGGCACATTCTTCTTCTCTTTCAGTTCTTCTATTATCTCGTCTCCATTTTTCCCTGGTAACATTATGTCAAGTATTATCAGGTCCACGCTTTCATCGTGGACTAAAACCGCCTCCGTTCCTGAATACGCACTTATTGTATTGTAGCCATTCTGCTGAAGCAATCGAGATAACATTTTATTAATATTTGTGTCGTCTTCTACTATTAAAATTGTATTTTTCATTTTTACCTTTTCCTTCGACGTTCTTTACGTCTCACTTTCTGGCAACTCCACCGAATTTACATAGTTTTATAATATCACAAAACAGGGGCAGCATATAGCCTATGTATTTTACAAGTATTTTTCCACTAATTCTTCTATCGTTTTAGTACTTAATACATTCTTCTCTGTTTCAAATGTTACTATCAAATTCTCCCCTATGTAAATGCCATTCTTCTGATATGAATCTATTTTAGCAACTGCTGCTCTAGCATACTCTGGTTGGTCCATCATCCCTTCATGTTCCCAGTACATCTCTTTTCTTGTCTTCCTTGATAGCAGTGTAAAATCAGGATAAACGATACCATAACCTTTTAGTTTTAATGGTTTTTCATATTGATACAATATATTATTCCTATAAAAGTAATCAGCTAGTATTTTTTCAGACTTAGATCTTACTCTTTCCCCTTTTTCAGTTAGAATTATAGCTGCCCCCTCTCGAAATTCTTTGCCCTGATATTCTACTGAATACCATTGTTCAACTAATTGCTCCCATGTAGGTTCAACAGGCATAACCAATGCTTGGCGTTCTTTATGTAAAGATTTATATATCTCCTCAATTTCGTCATCTGAATAATCTCTTAATAATTTTTTTATGTCCTTCTCCCGCTTTTGTGCCTTCTTCATCACAGTCATATTATATTTTTTCTGGGCTAATTGCTTCGGCAATTCCGTATTTACTTTATGAATATAAACACCATTTTTGTCATCAGTACAATGATAATAGCGAATCTTGTTTACATCTCTAGACACCCTAAGCCAACCATCAGGTGCCATAGATAACTCTTTTTCGGCTCTTTCTATTATCCCCCTTAATCTTTGTTGTTCTTGCAGTAGCATTTCCTTTAATCCCTGCATAATTCTCCCCCTCTTTTATTGATTTGTTTTATGATTTATAATTAGAAATGTTAATTTATTTTCTTAATTTTTATTTTCATCAATGAGTCTCTTATTTTGCCACTCCTATTTTCTCTTTGCATTGACTCATTGTATACATTCCACTCAACAAGTCAACTTTTCACTCGTCCGATTGACTCATTTTACAGATTTCATTCAACGAGTCACCCTTTTTACTCACCCCAATGACTCATTTCATATATTCCATTCAGCGAGTCACCCTTTTTACTCGCCCCAATGACTCATTTCATATATTCCATTCAGCGAGTCACTCTTTTTGCTCACCGCATTGACTCCCTCTGAGCATTTTGCAAATACAGTCACCCAATGACACCTACTTAGTTGACTCGCTTTTGAATTCTTTAATTTACAGTCACCTAAAGCAGCTATTTCGATGACTCTATATAATAATTTTGGATTTTGAGTCACTCCACAATCATTTTACGGTGACTCTACTTTGAAATTCTGGATTTTTAGTCAAATAGTAGTCCTATCAATTTGACCAATCTGAATATTTTAATTTGTAATCAACCATTTATGCTGATTATATAAAGACTTTTCAACTACTTTTGTTGATATAAAGAAAACCCAGAAGCCCAAAAGGCTTCCGGGATAAGATTCTTGTAATAAAACGATAATTAACGTTTTGAGAACTGAGGTGCTCTACGAGCAGCTTTGAGACCGTATTTCTTACGCTCTTTCATACGTGGATCTCTTGTAAGGAATCCAGCAGCTTTAAGAGTTGGTCTGTACTCAGCGTCTACCTGAAGGAGGGCACGTGCGATTCCGTGACGGATTGCTCCAGCCTGTCCTGTGTATCCACCACCTTTAACGTTTACTAAAACATCAAATTTATCCAATGTCTCAGTAGCAACGAGCGGCTGACGAACAACTACCTTTAATGTCTCAAGACCAAGGTACTCGTCGATATCTCTTTTATTGATTGTGATTTTTCCTGTTCCAGGTACTAAATATACTCTAGCAACAGATGATTTTCTTCTTCCTGTTCCGTAATATTTTGTAGTAGCCAATTTACTTTACCTCCTATTAAACTTCTAATGTCTCAGGTTTCTGAGCTGCATGTTTGTGATCTGGTCCAGCGTATACGAATAATTTCTTATACATCTGACGTCCAAGAGGTCCCTTTGGAAGCATTCCCTTAACAGCGAACTCGATAACGCGCTCTGGGTGCTTCTGGTTCATCTCTCTTAATGTTGTCTCTTTCATTCCTCCAACATAATCTGAGTGATGATAGTAAATCTTCTGATCCATCTTCTTACCAGTTACTTTAATCTTCTCAGCGTTGATTACGATTACATAATCACCTGTGTCGATGTGTGGTGTAAAGATAGCTTTATTCTTTCCTCTTAATACTTTAGCAACTTCTGATGCTAAACGTCCTAATGTCTTACCTTCAGCGTCTACTACATACCATTTTCTGTCGATTGTAGCAGGACTAGCCATAAATGTTTTCATGGGGTTTCCTCCTTAAAAAAATTCAAATGTTAACTTGAGACGTGTACCTGGAATCTCGTATGTCCGGACGCTATTCCCTCACTTAGGCCTCAATAATCATCACCAGTTCGCGGGTGAGAAGTCCGCTCTCTGCCTCCAAAAATCTCGGCTTATCTCATATATCTGAAATGCTCGTCAGGGCTAATTGACTTGCATTTACTTACTTTTACAGACTTGGATATTATACATTCTCAATATACTTATGTCAAGAAATATATATACCTTTTTCAAAAATATATATACCTTTTTCAAAAAATTGTATAAATCTTTTTCAAAAAACATACTACTAATGGACCTATTCCGGCCAGACGAAGTTGCAGTTACCTGCTTCAAGTCCATCTATCAATATATTCTGACCTGTACAGAACCTGTTTGTGACTGCCATAAAGTAAACCCAATCAGCAGCTTCTTCAACCGTCATCCATCTTTTAAGAGGCGTCACATCCATTATCTGTTTCCATAATTTTTCATCTTCCATTACAGGCTTGTTTAGTTCAGTCTTAACTCCACCAAAATCCAAGCTGTTGCAGGTAGCCCCATATTCAGCCACTCTAAGTGCCACGTTTTTTGTGTATGCCAAAACTCCACCTTTACTTGCCGCATATTCTGGAAATTCGGAGCCTGTATGTCCACTAGCTGAACCAATCATAATAATTGATTTTATTCCAGAATGGATTCCATAATGTTCTGTTATTTTTATAGTGCCTTTAAGATTAACATCAATATCGCAATTTTTATCGGCATTTACTATGGTGGATTTTCCAACACTAACCGGAGCATTCTGCACACCTGCGTTATTCACCAAAACTTCAATCTCTGGAAGCTCTGGGTAACTATCCACATCGCGAATATCTACTATATAATGAGTGTAATTCTCATGCTCGATAGAAGATTCCTTTTTATCAAATCCAAAAACCGTATGACCTTTTTCCAAAAACATTTTTGCTACGCCCTGGCCAATTCCCATGGACGTTCCCGTTATCAAAACATTCATGAAGCACTCCTAATGTATTCTTCTCCAACTTTCTCAGCCTTCCAGCCCTTGGTAATCTTGTATCCTATCGGACTTAAAACCACCTCAAATAAAAGTTCTGCGAAGGCTCCTGTCAGTGAACAAGTAATAACCTGAACAAGAGACCAGCCGAAAAATACATACGAAACCATCACAGCAAAAACAAGATTATCTAAAAACTGTGCTATTCCTGTTGAAATGTATGAACGAATCGCAAATGATGCAAAGTTATCTTTTTTTAGTCTTTTTCCAATAAAGGTATTTATAAGTGAATTGCAAATTGCAGAAACAAGCATTGCTGTACTGCTGCCTAATACGATGTACCAGCTTCCACCAAATGTAGAATTAAGCGAGTCATTTACCTCATTAAGTCCTGAGCTGTAATACTCTCCCCACATTCCAGGTGTCATTGACATTAATTTAAAAAGTAAACACACCATAAGGTTTATAAAAAGCGCCAGCAGAGAAATCTTCGCTGCCTGCTTTCCTCCGAAGTGTTTACAAATCATATCCATACATAGAAATGATACCCAGCTGACTGTAAATCCACAGTCTAGTGCCAGATATTTTGTAGAAAATAATTCTTTGTTTGCCAGCAGATTCATAACTATCACGCTGACGATAAATAATGATACCACAAGTGATGGTATGCTTCTTAGGAGGATTTTGTAATCCTCAAGTTCCTTCTTAATGAAATTCATTTTGTTCTCCTTTGGTTTTAATATTTTACAAGCAGGATATCGGACCCGAACTGCTTGGGTTTACCACACCATTATACATAGATTCGATTAAAAATCAATCTAAAAAATCAAGAACGCTCCAGCGTTCTTGCTGCGGAATGCGCGTCAGCTTTGCTGACATCTTCCTCTGCGCATTCCTGCAATCAAAAACTAAATCATGTCATCCTATTAACTAAACATAATAGCATACCTGGTTCAACTAGAGATAATTCGTCACATGGTAGTAAATTCAAACCATAAAATCTCGCCATTGCCATATATCTTTCCAGCAACAGTTTTTTTCATAACCTGCTCCTGAAATTCTTCACTGTAATACCATGTATCTTCATCATAATCAGACATATCAATATTTTCTGATGATGGAGAAAAATCAGTTTCCTCCCATGAATACTCATCAAATAGCTGGCTTACTTTTCCAGCCTCTAATACAATATATCCCTTGTAACAATAATCGGAAGGTCCAACTGCAGATGAATTATCATCTCCTAGTGATTCATATTCCCAAAATGTCATTACTAAACCATCCAACCCTGGAAAATATTTATTAACAAGCTCATTACTAGTTTTTATACCATTCTGTGCAATCCATTTTCCGCCAATCATATCATATATTTTTTCGGTATCATCGTTACAATTTGTAGGGCCGCTTTGTCCATCAGAAATATCGTTTTCCCCCTTACATGCGGTCAAAAATAACGCTATCATAATTGTCGCTATTATATATTTTTTACCCATTTAGAGCTCCTTATAAATTCCGAGAGTACCTTTATTTTAACTGATCGAGAATTTCAGTTGCACTATAATTTCCAACTAAATCGAAAGGCAAATCTTTAATTTTTGAAGAATACTCATCTTCTGTAATAGTTTCTTCACAGGCACTTCCACCTTCATCATTAGTACCATAAGTGTATTCCCACACTCCGCCAGCTTCTATATTATCAAGCTGATCTCCATTATCATCAACATATTCAGAAAAGATTACATATGATTCAGTTAACTCTTTATTTGAATCTATCATATAGTAAAAATATCCCTCAAACGAGCCAGATGCGTTATGAGAATAATATCCAATAACATTCTTGTAAGGCTCATAATTATACATTACACACGATCCTGTACCATAAGGTTCCTTCTCACATACTGTAAAAACCGTATCATCTGCATAAGTATAAACACTCACATAATAACCTGGTTTGTCTACTACAAGTTCAGGTATCTCGTCCTCATCAACATAGCAAAGTGAATACTTATACTCCTTGTCTTCTGCACTGCTTTTATTAACCACTTCAGTATATGCATTCTTCCATTCAGTTGAATCTTCTGATATCCTTTGCACATCGGTTTCTGTTGTATCACCTGTCGCTTCACTATCTTTAGCATCTTCTATATCATTCTTCTGCTTATCATCTTGTTCAATCTGCTTATTATTATCATTCCCATCGTTATTATTATCATTCCCATCGTTATTATTACATCCCATCATTAATGCTGAACATGTAAGTCCCATTACAAGTGTTAATATCGTTTTTCTTCTCATAGTTAGTCTCCTCTTTTGTTAATCATATTTGGTTAGCTATTTTAGCTGTTCCAGCATTTTGCTCGATTCATACTCTCCTGATATTATCTCAGATAAATTTACCACTTTTTCGTTATACTCATCCTCAGATATTTCAGTTGACTGCTGACCTGTCTTATAGATATATTTCCAATGTCCTTTGCTATCTAAACTATAAAGATACTCTCCATTATCATCTACGAAATCCTTGCTAATAGAGTATATTTCTTCGATTTCTTTTCTCTCACCCATCTTTAGATAAGTATGACCTTCATATATTCCTCCGGAAAAGCTGTCATAACCTAAATGATTTTTATAGGGTTCATAACAAAAGAAAGGGCGTCCTCCTAATCCATAACCTTCATTTTCCATTACAACGTGAACAGCCCCATCTGAATATGTATATATACTCATATCAACATGCGGATTATCTACCACTAGTTCAGGAACATTATCCTCATCAATATAACAAAGCGAATAAAGATAATCACTGTCTTCTTTGTTACATTCTTCTATCTTTTCTTTATATGCAGCTTTCCAAACTGATGAATCCCCAGCATCATCATTTTGAACGTTATCAGACGAATTATCAGCTACATCGTTTGTATCATCAGCTGTTATATTTTCACTTTCTGTATTATTAGTTGTTTCTTCATCAGTAGCTGCCTCAGTTGTTTCCTCAGTGACTGCCTCAGTAGTTGCCTCAGTAGTTGCCTCAGTAGTTACATTTTCACTCTGAACTTTACCAAGGTCCTCTTTATTACATCCCATCAATAAAGATGAACATGTCAATCCCATCATTAATGTTAATACTACTTTTCTTTTCATAAATGTCCCTCTTTTCTTAAGTGCTATATGATATTTTCTTCCGATTAGTTACTATTAGTTAATTACTAACCGTTAAGAACATTATATTTTTTTCTATTGATACTGTCAACTCTTTTATTTAATCTTTTTTCTTGCTACAAAATAAAAAATATATTATCATACAATTATTGTTTGATATTCAAACTATGTACTCTCGGCATCTGTTTAAAAGATTCCGAGAGTACAAAACTATAAAAGGGAGGACATCATGGTTATTACAGACGAACGTTACTACGTTGTTGAAGAAGCAATTTGTGATGCTTTTATGCAACTAATTGAAATTAAGGAAATAGATAAAATTACCGTTTCAGATATAATAAAAAAAGCCGGAATAGTTCGTAGTACTTTTTACAATCACTACGAAAATATTCCAGCACTTATTAAAGGCATTGAAGATAGAACTATATCCGACATTTTTTCAATGCTTGAAAAGTTTCATCCAAAGAATGATTACAATTTATGTTTTTCATTTTATAAAGCAATTTGTGAATATATAAAAACAAACCCACTTCTCTCCAGACTTTTACTTCGTCCGGAAGGAAATGAGTTCTTTGAAAAAATTCTAAAAATGTTTCACGACTATGTAAAAACCGTGGCAAACAATCTCGAAAATACCTCGATTTCTTCTGAAGAATACGCTTATATCATCGCTTGTGCAATCGGTGGTACAATCGGTATTCTTCACAAATGGACCAAGGATCAGTTCAAAGCTCCGGTAGATTTTGTCGCAGACATTTTAACAAAATCATTCATCGCAAGCTTTCTGCCTAATAATCTTCTGAGTTGAGTTTCTTGCAAATGGTTTCTTTCTTACAACAAGTCCAGTAATCTGTCTATATGTCGGCTGGATCTTGTTGTATTTTTTTATAAATTCATCAAGATAAGCCTGAATTCCTGTTTCATCAAGCTTCATTGCCTCAACAACAGCCTGCTCTGGGAAAATTCTTGCTGTAAGTCCATTATTCTCTCCTGTTACGATTACCTCAGCAACCAACGGATCAAGAGCAAGCTTGTTCTCAATCTCCTCCGGCGAGATATTCTCTCCGTTTGACAAAATAATAAGATTCTTTACACGACCATTTACGAACAGATAACCGTCCTCGTCAATATATCCCTTATCTCCTGTGTGAAGCCAACCATCCTTTAATGTCTCCGCAGTCTCCTCTGGCATATCAAGATATCCCGCCATTACACTGCTTCCGCGAACTAAGATTTCATCATTTTCAAATTTGATTTCTACATTATCAAGAGGTTTTCCAACTGAACCCGGTTTGAATTCCTCTGGTGTATTGTCACTGATAACAGGTGAACACTCAGACATTCCATATCCTTCTAACACATCTACACCATACTCTTTAAACTTTTCAATATAAAATGGGTCAAGGTGTGCTCCACCCGTAAAGATAATTTTCAGATTTTCTCCAAAAACACTCTTTGCAAGCATTGGCTTTGGAATCTGTGGGTCTGCTGTTGCAAGCTTTTTATAAATTGTCTCAATCATCATTGGAACCATAAGCATAATGTGTGGCTTAAATATGCTCATATTTCTAACCATATGCATAAATGAATCATTTATACATATTGTTGCTCCAAGTGAAAATCCTTTAATCCAATCCATCACAAGACAAAATGCATGATGAATTGGAAGAACGCTCATCATAATTGTTCCAGCTTCTTCTGAAATTGGTACGTTAATTACATTGGAAGCCAGATTGTTCTGTGTAAGCATTACGCCCTTACTCTTTCCTGTTGTTCCAGAAGTAAAGATAATAGTACAAATATCATCTGCATCTGCAACCGCAGAGTCCTCTGTTAGCTTTTTACCTGACTCAATAAGTTCTGACACTTCACTAAGCATCCAGATTTTCTCAACATCCGGGCACTGACTCTTTATTGATTCTGCAAGACCTTCGCTTTTTGCCCCAAGAAATACAGCGGCGGAATGTGAACGATTAATAAGTTCTACTAAATCCTCCTCTGGTAAATTCACATCAAGAGGTACCGCAACAGTCTGTCCTGTTACGATTGCAAGATATGCTTCAATCCACTCAATTGAGCTTGTTCCAATAAGAGCAATATTCTTCTTTGCAAATCCCTCTGCAAACAAAGCCTTTCTAATAGACTCTACATCTTCACCAAGCGTTTTGTAATTTTTTTCGCTAACTTCCTTTTTTACAAGCCATCTTACCGCTGGAATATCTGCAAAAGAACTAACACTGTTATCAAAAATTTCTTTTATTGTCTGAATCATTTTATGCCTCCACGTAACTGTCTAATAAATCGTAAGCCTCTCCAAGAGTCCAAATTTTAAGTGCGTCATCTTCCTCTAATTCAATATCAAAAGAGTCTTCAATTTCTCCAAGAAAAGACATAAAATCTAATGAACTAAATCCAAGGTCTTCTCTAAACTTCATATCAGATGTCATCTCATCTGGTGTAACATCACAATACTGTGCAACGATTTCTTTAAATTTAATTTTATTTTTCATAATTCTTCCTTCTTTCTATATATCTCTGTTAACCTGTTCTATAATAAAGATGCTTTTGCTTTAAACAGCATCCATTATCTGCTGAAGTGTAAGTTCTGGATTTTCTACACCCATGAAAAGAATTCTCATCATGTAGTAATATAAAAGCTCCATGTCATGTTCTTCTAATTCAACTGTCTGATAATGATATGAGAAGCATGTGCTTCCATCATCAGTATGTGAAACTGTAAGATACATTTTCTTTGTTGCTGCACCATTCGCAAACCATTTTGCATGCTGCTTGATATCCTTTAAGTAAGGATTATCCATCTTAACTGTCATTGGCTGATATGTAAGATAGCAGCTCTCGTATGTTGTATGCTCTGGAGTGTTGTATCTTCTTCTCATTTCCTTTTCAATAAGCTCTGGGTCATAATTGCTGTGCATATAAATTTTATTTTGAACATTCTGAATTTCATATGCTGCTGAAAGGAAATCTGTTTCTCCAGAAATTACTGTTCTACATGGGAACATAATTGTACGGCTTCCACCTGAAGTCCATTCATCATGTGTAGAACGTCTTGAGATAAAGTTCTCTATTGTAATGTCTTCCTGACCATTGTTTACTTTCGACAAATATGTTCTGATTCCAAGTAAAAGAAGATTTGTCATTGAAAGCTGGTTATTAGTACAAAAATCCATAAGCTTCTTTGTTGGTTCAGGCTCAAGGTAGTAATCCTTTACAGCTACAAATGTATTTACTAAGTCAACATCAACAGCTCTAAGATTTGGATTGTTGTGTTTTTTTCTTGCAGCCTCAAGAACCTTTGGGCCCTGAATATCTGAGTAGAGAGGCTCTCCTAACTCATCGAGCATGTCATCCCAGAATTTTTTATCTTTGGCAAAACGCTTTTCGTTTGTTGCCTTTTTAATGTCTTTTTTGAGAACTTCCTCAAAATCTGCTAAATCTGCAGGATATTCTGAACCGAATCTGTAGTGTGTATATAACTGCATCAAATCGTTTATCATAACGATTAGTCCGCAGGAATCTATAAGTCTGTGGTCCATATGAATAAAAAATCCATTATATCCATCTGGAAGCTTCATCATAGTCACATCGCAAAGTGGAATATCGTCACCGTCAAATGTCTCATATGCCCACTGCTGCATTAAGTTATCAGCTTCCTCCATTGTCATTCCTGATAAATCTTTAATTGGAATATCCCTTGTCTCTCTGTCTGCAATGTACTGTTTTACCTCACCGTTTTCATCTGGTGCTGTAATTCTAATTCTCATACATCCATATCTTTCAAATTCCAGCTGAATACACTTTTTTAATAGTCCAAAATCAAGTTCTGTCTGAAGTGAAGCTATTACGCTAACACCAGAAACCTGCTGTGTCTTGTAATTTACTATCCAGTTGTGATGCATTTTCTGGGCTGCCACCAATGGGTATAATGTTTTCATTTCTTCCTCCAATTTATATATCAACTTTGTCAGGAAGAAAATTATCAGATTTGATTTTAAAATTCTAGTGGGCAATCGAGTTAACAAACATTTTACTCAAAATTGCCCACGACTTATCGAACATTTTACTTTGAAGTGTTTTCGTCATAGTACTCGAGTCCTATCATCGTAAGACCATGTGCAGGAGCTGTCGGACCAGCCTTACTCCTATCCTTCGATTCTATGATTTCTTTGATTTGTTTTGGTTCTATATCACCATTTCCCACCTTAATCAGGGTTCCTGCAATTATTCGAACCATATTGTATAAAAATCCATTTCCCTGGACTCTAATAGAGACAATATCTGTATCATCATCTCTTTGGACAATGCAACTGTATACTTTCCTAATTGTTGAACTAACCTGCGCACCAGACGAACAAAAACATGCAAAATCATGTTCTCCTTCTATATAGGATGCAGCTTCTTTCATTTTCTCTATATCGAGTTCATAATGAAAAAAATAGGTATCCAGCCTTCTGGTTGGATTCCTAAACTTTCTATTTAAAATTCTATATTCATATGTCTTTTTGCTATTTGAAAAACGCGGATGAAAATCCTCAGATACTTCGCAGGAACTTTGAACCACAATGTCCTCTGGCAACTTCTGATTTAGTGCATAACTTATTTTCTCAGCCGGCATTCTGGTATTTGTATCAAAAATGCATACATTTCCAAGTGAATGTACTCCAGAGTCAGTTCTGCTGGCACCTGTAACAGTAATTTCTTCTCCTAAAAGTCTGCTAAGATGCTCATTAAGAACCTGCTCTATTGTTATACCATTTGGTTGAATCTGCCAGCCACAATAATTGGTTCCATCATAGGCAACCACCATTTTTACTCTCATAAATGCTCCTATTATAATATGATTTAATAATCATCTAAAGCTTAGATTTTTAATAACGCCTTTGTTTCCCTACTGTGGGAACGGAATAAGAATCCTGATTACAATTACAGCCACAAAAAAAGCCAGTATTATTGCATAAGAAACATAATCTGCCTTGCAGTATTTAAGAGGTTTCATTTTTGTTCTTCCCTGTCCGCCATTATAGCATCTAGCCTCCATTGCCATTGCTAAATCATCCGCCCTTCTAAATGCAGATATAATCAGCGGCACAATAAGTGGAACCATATTTTTTGCTTTTCTAATAATATTACCATTCTCAAAATCGGCTCCTCTTGCCATCTGTGCTTTCATAATTTTATCAGTCTCTTCAATTAAAATAGGAATAAATCTAAGTGCAATTGACATCATCATTGCTATCTCATGAACCGGCACATTTATTTTAGAAAGAAAACCTAGTGATTTTTCCAGACCATCTGTCAGCTGATTTGGTGTTGTCGTAAGTGTCATCAAAGAAGTACCTATTATCAACATAACAAGCCTTATAACCATTATCACCGAATTGATAATTCCGGTTTGCGTTATATGAATTATTCCGTACTCAAATACGACATTATCCCCGTTTGTAAAAAACAAGTTAAAACTTGCCGTTATTACAAGAAGAACTATTATCGCCTTTAATCCCTTAATGATAAATTTGAAAGGAACCTTTGACATTTTTATCACTAAAGCCAGCGATATAATGATAAAACTTAGTCCCACAATTCCCTTAAAACAGAACAAGGCTATTATATATATCATTGTTGCAAACAATTTCACTCTTGGGTCAAGTTTATGAATCCGGGAATCTGCCGGATAATACTGACCTATAGTAATATCTCGAATCATACTATATTATCTCCCTAGAGCTCTAAGAATCGACTCTTTTGCCTCTGAAATAGTAGTCACATCCACATCTACATCAAGACCATTCCTCTTTAAATCATGCATAAGATATGTTACTGATGGTGCAGCAAGACCTATCTTTTCAAGTTCCTCATAATGTAAAAATACCTCTCTCGGCGCACCATCATACATTATCTCTCCAGAATTCATTACAATTAACCTGTCAACGTATCTTGCAACATCTTCCATACTGTGAGATACCAGAATAATTGTAATTTTTAGCTTCTGCTGCATTTCCGAAAGCATTCCCAAAATTTCATCTCTTCCGGCAGGATCAAGACCCGCGGTTGGCTCGTCCAATATGAGAACTTCCGGCTTCATCGCCAGAACACCTGCGATGGCCACTCTTCTCTTTTGACCTCCTGATAAATTAAATGGAGGTTGAAAATACAAATCATCCGGAAAATTTACATTCTGCAACGCCTCGTATGCTCTAAGCTCAACAGTCTTTCTGTCAAGCCCCTGATTCTTCGGTCCAAAACACACATCCTCAAAATTAGTAACCTCAAACAACTGGTGCTCTGGATACTGGAATACCATTCCTACTTTGTTGCGAAGTTCCCGAAGATTATAATCCTCATCATATATATCTTCGCCATTGTAATATATATGTCCAGAGGTAGCTTTTAGCAAACCGTTCAGATGCTGAATGAGTGTAGACTTTCCGGAACCGGTATGACCAATTATTCCAATAAACTGTCCGTCTTCGATTTTTAGATTAATGTCCTTTAATGCCTGGATTCTATATGCCGAATCCTCACTGTAACAGTAATTTACCTTGTCTAAAATTATCATCTGGCCACCTTCATTATTGCCTCTACGAGTTCCTCTCTTGTCAATATTCCAGGTGGAATATCAATTCCTGATTTACTAAGTTCATGTGCAAGTAGAGTAACCTGTGGTACATCTAATCTGTGTTCCTTCAGCTCATCTACTCTTGAAAAAATGTCACGTGGTGTTCCATCCATTATTATTTTTCCCTGCTCCATTACATAAACTCTGTCAGCAAATACTACTTCCTCCATGTAATGTGTAATCAATATAATCGTAACACCCTTTTGCTTGTTTAGTTCGTGTGCGGTTGCGAGTACCTCCTGCCTTCCATTTGGGTCTAGCATGGCGGTTGGCTCGTCAAAGACAATACACTTTGGCTCCATTGCAACAACACCAGCAATTGCCACCCTTTGCTTTTGTCCTCCGGAAAGCTTATTAGGTGAATGTGTTCTGTATTTTGACATACCTACTGATTTAAGGGCATAATTTACTCTGTTCCAGATTTCCCCGGTTGCTACCCCAAGGTTCTCCGGTCCAAATCCAACATCCTCCTCAACCACATTGGCAATTATCTGATTGTCAGGATTCTGGAAAACCATTCCGGCAGCCTTTCTCACAGAAAAAAGATTCTCCTCCTTTGAAACATCCATTCCGTCAACCCAGATAGTCCCCTCACTTGCCGTAAGAAGTCCATTTATATGCTTGGCAAGAGTAGATTTTCCCGAACCGTTATGTCCCAGAATCGCAATGAACTCTCCCTCTTTCACATCCAAATCCACATTGTCTAATGCAGTTGTAATAGACTCAATATTTTTTTCTTCATCTCTTCTAAAGAACTCGTGAACCAGTTTACTTGTCTTTATTATACCCATACTTAATTTCCTAATTAATCATCCCAGCTTAATCTGTGAAGTTCTCCCTCAAGCTGCATATGGTCAAAATCATTCTGTCTTAATGCCTCATACAATACAACAGCTACTGAATTGGATAAATTGAGGGATCTTATCTCATCTAACATTGGAATTCTAACACAGGTCTCTGGATTTTCTTTTAAAATCTCCTCTGGGATCCCTGCGCTTTCCTTGCCAAACATAATGTAACAGTCTGATTCGTATTTCACATCAGAATACACGTGTTTAGCCTTTGTTGTTGCAAAATAAATTTTTGCATCGGGATTTTTCTCACAGAAATCATTCCAGTCCACATAAGTTGTCACATCCAAATCCTTCCAGTAATCCATTCCGGCTCTTTTTAATGCCTTTTCTGACAGAGAAAAACCTAACGGCTCTATAAGATGAAGCCTTGTGCCTGTAGCAACACAAGTACGTCCAATATTTCCCGTATTTGCTGGAATCTCAGGTTCAAATAAAACTACATTTAACTTTGCCATCTTACCTCTCCCTAAGCTCTGTAATAAATTCTTCGATTCGTCCTAGAGCTTCTTTTAAATCATCAAGTGAATAAGCATATGAGATTCTAAGGAATCCTTCTCCGCAGTCGCCAAACGCAGTTCCCGGTACAACAGCCACTTTTTTTGCGTTGAGAAGTTTTGTGGCAAATTCATCAGATGTCATACCAAACTCTTTAATACTTGGGAAAATATAGAAGGCACCAAATGGTTCAAAACACTGCAGTCCCATCTCTTTGAATCTATGTACCAGATATTTTCTTCTGCGGTCATACTCTTCACGCATTTTTACTACATCATCATCGCCATTTCTAAGTGCTTCAACAGCAGCATATTGGCTAGTTGTTGGAGCGCACATAATCGCAAACTGATGAATTTTTGTCATCTGCTTTATAATCACTTCCGGTCCGCATGCATATCCAAGTCTCCATCCTGTCATGGCATACGCCTTTGAGAAACCATTTATTACAATAGTTCTCTCTCTCATGCCTGGAAGACTTGCAATTGATACATGTTTTTCAAGATAAGTAAGCTCAGAATAAATTTCGTCACTTAATACAAATAGGTCATATTTTTTTACCACCTCAGCTATTGCTTCTAAATCCTTTTTCTCCATAACCGCACCCGTTGGATTGTTTGGGAAAGGCAGGACAAGAAGCTTGCTCTTCGGAGTAATTACAGCCTCAAGCTCCTTGGCAGTAAGTCTGAATTCATTTTTCTCCTGAAGATTTACTATCACAGGTTTTCCGTTCGCCAAAACGGCACACGGTACGTATGAAACATAGCTTGGCTGTGGAATAATTACTTCATCTCCCGGGTCTAACATTGCACGCATGGCAATATCTATCGCCTCACTTCCACCTACTGTAACAAGTGTCTCCTTGTTGAAATCATATTCTAGCTCATATCTTCTCTTTAAATAATTGCAAATCTCAACTTTTAATTCTTTAAGTCCCGCATTGGAAGTATAAAATGTTCTTCCTTTTTCCAGGGAATAAATACCCTCATCTCTAATATGCCATGGAGTATCAAAATCCGGCTCTCCAACACCCAATGAGATTGCATCTTCCATCTCACTTACAATATCGAAGAACTTTCTGATTCCTGATGGCTGAATTGTTTTTATTGTTTTTGATAATGGATCTCTCATTATGACATCATAGTCCTTTCATCTTTTTTGGAAGGAGCAGTCATAACTGTTCCATGGTCCTTGTATTTTTTTAGAATAAAGTTTGTCTTTGTAGATAGCACCTGATCTAGTGTAGATAATTTATCTGTCACAAACTGAGATACCTCGCGAAGAGTTTTTCCCTCAAGAGTAACCATCAAATCAAATCCACCTGAAATGAGATAAACAGAATTCACTTCCGGATAGTTGTAAATTCGCTCTGCAATTTTATCAAATCCCATACCTCTTTGTGGTGTAACACGAACCTCAATCATAGCTGTAACCTTTTCGATTCCAGCCTTGTCCCAATCAATAAGTGTGTGATATCCACAGATAATGCGCTCTTCTTCCATCCTCTGCAACTCTTCCACTACAGTAGCCTCGTCTACACCAAGCATAATAGCCAGATCTTTTAAATCTATTCTGCTGTTTTTTTCAATAAAAGTTAATATTTTCTCTCTCATATTTCTATCCTCATTAATACATCTTTTTAAATCTAATTATAATACTTTATATATCTCATCTGTCTGTGCGGTTTCAAGAAATCTCCTCTCATCCCCCTGAATAAGCACTCTATCATTAGAATCTGTTGCAACTCCGATAATTGATGCAGTACCTCCCGCTTTTTCAATCTCTCTTACAACTGCATTTCCATCTCTAGAAGCAATAATTGCACATCCATCTGATAAAAGCTTATATGGATTCAGGTCAAAAAATTCACATATCTCAATAGTTTCCTGCTTAATGGGAATTTTTTTCAAATCTATATCAAGTCCTGTCTTTGCAGCCTCTGCCATATCCCACAATGCAGCAAAAACACCTCCCTCTGAGACGTCATGCACAGCTATTTCTCCTGTAACCATCGCCGCTCGTGTATCTTTTGCAATTATTAATTCCTCTTTAAACTTCTTTGCATTGTCGATAAAGTTCTTAGAAAAACGGCTAAGTAGTTCCTCTTCCTTTTCCTGAGCTAAAATACCAACACCAAAAGAGCCTGCAAAACCAGTCATAATAATATCCATTCCCGGTTTCATCTTTTTGGAAAAAGTAAGATTATCTTCCGCGGTGCCAAAAGCTGTAACAGTAAGCACAATATTTTTAACGGCTCTTGTCACCTGTGTATGTCCACCTACAACAGTAATATCCAGTTTATAAGCAGCTCTATCAATCTCTTTTATTAATTCTCTTAATCTTGCCTCATTATCTGTAGTGGGAATCAAAACCGCAACTTCAATTCCAACAGGATTTCCTCCTGATGCCACAATATTATTTACTGCTCTGTTTACTGCCAGACTCGCCCTGGTCCAAGCATCATCTATTTCAAAAATCATAACCGATGTAGCAGTGACTAAATTCTTATCATCAGATACATCAATTACAGCCGCATCTTCCCCGACAGCCGATTTCATAATTACTTTTTCATGATTTGTGTGAAGTTGTTTTAATACCGATCTCTTTAATATCGATTCTGAAATCTTCGAATTTTTCAAAATATATCCTTTCCCCTTATAGGGATTAAGGCTGCTCCATCATCTGGAGCAGCCCAAATATCAATTTTACATAACCACAACATTTGTGTGTCTAAGTCCTATCTAATATATACCTTTTTATTACTGCGGCTGTTGACCAGCATTCGGATCTG
This sequence comes from Agathobacter sp., assembly GCA_045123895.1. Lineage (GTDB taxonomy): Bacteria > Bacillota > Clostridia > Lachnospirales > Lachnospiraceae > Roseburia. The sequence goes on along the minus strand of JBGVKW010000085.1, from coordinate 14,445 downwards.
TTGGCTGAGCCGGTGGCGCCTGCTGACCAGCATTTGGATCTGCCGGTGGCTGCTGTTGCTGTTGTTGCTGTTGTTGCTGTTGTTGCTGTTGTTGTTGCTGCTGTTGCTGTTGAAGTGCAGCCTGTTCCTGTGCAGCCTTTGCAGAAGCAGCTGTAGATTTTACAGCAGCTTCATCACGAGTAGCTACTGCAGCCTGGAGCGCAGAAAGCGATTCTGGTGTAGCTCCTCCTGTACCTACTGTTACAATTTTTGGCGAAGCGTTATAAGTACTATTATTAAATATCTCTTCGCTTTCAACCACACCATTTACTTTTACTGTCTTCCATAATCTTGCCACAACCCCACGATGAGCACTCTGCTCTACATGATAATAACCAAGTGGCTGAGACGCATCATATTTAAACTGTGTATCAGGATTTGTCTCTGACAAAGTCTCACTTCTAAACGAAATCTCTCTGTTTGCCGGACGAGTTTCCTCTCCATATATAGTAAATGTAATGATTCCACCGCTACAATATCCCTCAATGTAAATAGGACTGCTCAAGTTATTCTTAAATTTCAAGTCTTTGTAAGTTCCTGCAATCGCTGCATCATCTGAAGGTGAAACATACGAAACAATCATTGAATGATTAAATCTCTGAGTAACATCAAGTTCTGCTCTGATGATTGCATTGTAAAGTGTTGTAGCCACCTGACATACACCACCACCTACGGACTCTACTACCTGTCCATTTTCATATGCTCCTGCGATTGCATATCCATTATCTGTAGTGATAGGACTGATTGCCTGATAAACAGAAAATTCCTCTCCCGGATACACAATACTTCCATTTATAAGACTACACGCATTTCGTACATTGGCAGCACGACCAGATGCAGAAGAACTAAAATCTGTTGAGAAAGAACCAAGATTATCTTTGATTTTTCCGAGTTCCTCTTCTGAACCTCTTGGTTCTACCACATTTGAAACAAGTTTTATTTCATTTGAGCTTCCATCCCACTCATTTGAAAGAAAATCATTGATAGCATAAACAGATTTTACAACATCAATTTCTTTTCCTTCTGTTCCCGGAACATAATTAAAGCCACTTTCTGTTCTCTCCAATGTACTGTCTGTAGCAGCAATCTCAAGGGTCGCTTTATTGTCATAAATATATTTTGCAGTAATCTGCTTATCAACTGACAAATGCATATTAACAGAATGTTTTCCAGACTTAAGCTTCGCTACTTCCTCATATCTGTCAATAAGATTTCCTTTTTTTCCATACGCAAGTGCCTCCTCTGCGGCTGCATTTGAATCTGCCGTAATTGACATCTGCTGTGCAGTTGCATCAATTGATCCATTTTCACCTGAGAGTTTAAAAGCACTATCCTTAAGACTTTTTACATAATCGTCTACTGCTGTTGCCGCTTCCTGCTTTGTCATTCCACCGACATCAACACTTCCGATATAAACCCCATCAAGTATCACGTCATTCTTTTTTGATGAATCAGCTTTTACCTTATCAGCACCACATAATGCACTCAAAGAAAAAACCATTGTTGCTAAAAGCATTCCTGCTCTTTTCATATTTCTCATAATACAATCCTTTTCTAAATCAAAATACCGTCGTTTCCATATTTTATCACAATATTATGAATTTTCAAGACACAACTACACAAAGGACGCCACTATGCTTGTCACTATCATTGCCACAACAATAATAAGTGCTATCACTCCAAACAGCTTTTTATTTTTTTTGCTATTAAAATTGTACATACTATTCACCTCAATTTCAAAATAAGTTATAATATTTGTATGATATATGAAAGGAATAATCAAAAAAATGTTTCCACTTTTCACAATTTTATTTATTTTGTTTATAATCATTCTCACTCTTACTATCAAAAATAAAGACGCAAATCAACAAGAGCTTTTTGATCAGTTTTGGAATCGCGAACGTGAAGCGAATTCCACACTCAAAAAAGATATAAGCAATCTTGAATATATTACCATACCAGATGAGTTCTTTTCAACCAATCTTGAATCAGATGCAAAAGAAGCTTTGTTGATGTTAAAAGATAAAGAGATTCTCAACCTTACAGGTTACACAAATACTGATTTAAAATTACAATATGGTGTAACAAACTTTGAGAAGCTATCTGAATGTGATACGCGTTTTAGTGAATTTGTCTTATACGTTCCGTCATATTGTTCCGAATTAGTCGCCAATGATGAACGAGACCTGGCAAAATCCATTCTTGAATTTGCTGTGGAAAAAGGTGCCGATTCAAAATCAATTTACACAATGCTTGCCAGCATTTACATAGAAGACAATCAAAGTGAAAAAATTCAGGAACTGATTGAAAGTGCCGAAAAATTAAAATCACTTTCAAAAAACACAATTATTGCTGCTCTTTCTGAACTTTAATGCGATATTCATCATACAGACGTGATGCCTGACTTCTTGTAAGATTATTCCAGGCTATCACGTCATTTATATTGTTTGCAGCAATAAGTTCTTTTAAGTTCTGAATCTGTCTGGCCGTAGCAGGCGTCTGGCGCTTAGCTTTATATGTTAAAATCTGACTTTCAACTGTCTCATTTTTTTCTTCCATTAAATCGCATAGTTTTTCAAAAATCTGCTGTGTTTCCATTGCATCATCTAATGCCCTGTGGGCATTTTCTCTTGCTATATTAAAATATTCACACAAATTCTCAAGCTTTTTGGGTTGTTCTGGCGGAAGACATTTTCTCGCTAGCTTTAATGTATCATATGCCTTTAGTTCAAGTGGTATTTTATTGTTAACTGCCCACTGTTTCATAAAACTATAATCAAAATTTACATTTTGACCAACTATCTCATCGTCGCCAATAAAGTCAAGAAGCTTTCCCAATGCCTCATCCATTGGTGCTCCCGACTGAACATCCTCATCTGTTATCCCAGTCAGCTGCTGTACCCTTTCAGGAATATGCTGCTTAGGATTTACCAGCGTCTGATAAGTATCTGCCACTTTTCCATCTATTACCTTAACGGCACCAATCTCTATTATCTTATCAGCCTTTGCTGATAGTCCTGTCATTTCAAGATCTATAACTGTATAGTTCTTACTCCTGCTCATATTCCACATACTCCACAAATGCCTGATTGTCCAATGGGTCTCTACTGTCATAATGAAACAATGCATATAATGGTTTTTCTCTTCTAATCGGAAGTTTTGCTAATGTATGATTATGTTTTTCCGGAAATTTGTAATGAAAAGGCTCAACGTGGGAAAGTTTTCCATTCTTACAAAAATAGTGCGTTACCTTTTTAAATGAAGAAGGATCAGCCGCCCACTTTGGTCTGCTTTTACAATTTTCCCTATAATACAAGTCAAACAACAAAGCTTCCTCAATCATCATATATACATCATCTGTTACAATCTGACTCAAAAATTCCAAAAGAATCTCACATCTTCTTATTCTTGAATGGCTCATTCCAAAATAGCCTCTGTTTTCATAGAAATTACCAAGCTTTTGGAAAAACATAAACGGACTGTCAAAAATCTTATCAACAAGCTTCATGGTTATCTCAAACTGTCCACTATTATAATAGACCTCAAGCATCTCTTCTACGCGCTTTATAAGAATAATTTCATCGTAATTTAACCACTTTGTAGACAATACTTCATACGGCGGATTATCATGATAAATTATCTCATATTCCTTAGCATGATCATACATAAATGACCCCTTTAATACTTTTAAAAAACCAAGTTGTAACTGATTTGGTTTAAGCGCATATATCTCGTCAAAGGATTTTTTAAATGTTTCGTAATCTTCATACGGAAGTCCTGCAATCAAATCCAGATGTTCATGTATATTTCTGCTTTTTTGAATAATCCCCACAACCTCTTTAAGTCGTTCCAATTTCATTGTTCTGTGAATTTCTCTGATAGTGACCGCATTTGTAGATTGCACACCTATTTCAAGCTGGATAAGCCCCGGTCTCATTGAACTTATCAAAGAAAGTTCATCTTCATTTAACAAATCTGCAGATATTTCAAAATGGAAATTTGTTACCCCGTTATCATTTTCTTTAATAAATTCCCAGATTTTCATTGCATGCTCATGGTTGCAGTTAAATGTCCTGTCAACGAATTTTATTTGCAAAACCTTCTGGTCTATGAAAAACTTCAATTCCTTTTTTACAAGGTCTATATTTCTAAATCGTAGTGTTTTATCAACTGACGACAGACAGTAACTGCATGAAAACGGACAGCCTCTGCTGCTCTCATAATATATTATTCGATTTGAGAAATCCTCTATAGTATCGTAGCAGAACGGAATCTGGCTCATATCCATTATCGCTCTCTTTTGTGTAAAAACAACTTCACCGTTTTCTCTATATGCTATTCCATTAATCAAGGCAAGCGGCATTGCCTTCTCAATATAAAAGCCACATACCTCCCTGAATGTATCTTCGCCCTCGCCAATCATCACACCATCAATAAAGGAATACGAATCTAAAAAACTCTTAACCTCATATGACACCTCTGGTCCACCAACCCAGATAGGTATATCCGGACAAATTTTTTTATATTCTCTGGCAATATCTAATACATATGACAGATTCCAAATATACACCGAAAAACACAGAACATCCGGCTTTCTTTTATACAATTCCTCAAGAATATAATCTTTTTGATTATTGATTGTATATTCAGCCAGTTCAACATTTTCTTTGTATTTCTTTGAACACGCTCTTAAAGAATACACTGCCAGGTTAGAATGTATATATTTTGCGTTTATTGCCGTAAGTAAAATCTTCATTTAATTACCTTGTTCTTTCTTGTATTTTCAACCTTTTAAGAAATGCATAATCATTCCTTTTTTAACAAAAAGTACCTCAGGACGAAATGTATTTCATCCTGAGGTATTATATCATACTTTCTTATTGGAATTACAACAAATTATTCACTAGCCGAAGGACAACATCTATACCGGCCACCCAAAATATTACAGCACCCGTAATATATACTTTTCTTTTCTGTTCATATCCATAATGATATCCTGTATACATTCCTGCAACAATACATACTACTGTAAACAATGCAACCATAATCATAATAGCAACGACACCACTTTTTAAAAATCCAAAAGCAATTCCAGCAAGCACCGTATATAGTCCAGTGATTATTCCAAGTATCAATAATTTTTTTATATCCAATTTTTGCTGCAAATGCTCTTCTATTTTCTCATTTCGAATCGCCTTTATAATAAGTCGTATTCCAAGTCCCATAAATATAATTATTGATATTATTTCACCCAATATTGATTCATCTGATACAGGATTTTTTCTGCATACAATTTCCGCAAGAAAATATCCTATATACATGGCCGCGAGCTGATATACTGCCGTTAGTATGCAGATTCCACAAAGCTGTTTCTTATTCACTTTACTTACCAGAGACCCCTGGCATTCCATTATTGCAAATATATCAAGCGATGTACCTGCTACAATCAACAATTTTTCTATCCAGCCCATATAAGCCTCCTATTATTTGTTATCTTTTTCTGCATTTACTCCAGATAATTTGTAAATGAATTTAACATTTCCAGTCTGACCTTCTGCAAGTGATGTAAATACCTGATACTCTTCTCCTGCATCTATTACAGCTGAGAGTCTGTTTGCCAGTCCCTTCAAATCGCCCTTATATGATCCAAGAATTATATTAATTCCCTCCTCATTAAACTGAACTATTCCATCTGCAAGCTCATTTGCTCCACTGTCAAGTTTACTTGCCCCTTCACGTAGCTGTGCATCATTTGACACGAGTGTATTTGAACCTGTTACCAGCTGATTAATTCCATTTGTAAGAGCAGGCACTTTATCAGCGAGTGTCTGAGTACCATTTTGAAGTTGCAAAGATCCCGCCTCTAGCTGATCAAGACCAGTATCCAAATTTGCAGCTCCTGTTTCAAGCTGATCAAGTCCCACATCTAACTGATTAGCTCCCTGGGCAAGAGAAGCTGTATTTGAAGGAAGATCATTTGCTGAAGCAATTCCACCCTGTGCTTTTTTAAGGCCACCTACAAGAGCATCATAAGTTCCAGCTCCCATCTGTGAATCAATTGTAGATTTAATAACTCCTGCATAGCTTTCATTTGTAAGTATTGCAACGAATGTATCAATGTTATCCGTTGTTACAGAAGTATCTCCTCCTGAATATAGGCCTGCTGCTGACAAAAGTCCTACAAGATTATTAGCATTCACTGTTGCATCAAGCTCATACTGTATTCCCTTTAACATATATGCTCTAATTGTCTGTGAATTCTCATTGAGTTTGGCCATTCCAGCTGCCAACTGACTTGCTCCTGTATTTGCCTGAGCAAGACCTGCGCTAAGCTGCCCTGCTCCATTGTTTGCATCCTGTATTCCATAATATAGTTTTCCAGCACCTGTATTTAAATCATTAACTCCTGATACAAGGGTTCCAACATTTCCTCCTAGTTCATTAAGTCCAGCGTTAATAAGTTCCGAACCTGCAAGATATGCTTCTATTCCACTTTTTAATTCTCCCATTCCATCAGCAAGCTCCGAAGATCCATCCTGAAGCTTTGACGACGCGTCAGAAAGCTGTGCAAGCATATCATCCAAATCACCTGTATCTATTCCATCTGAACCCACATAGTCAGAGGCATTAACCACTACAGTCATAGCTGTGCTAAAAGAGAAATCCTTAACATCTGCTGTAAATTCAAAATAATCCGGGATATTAACATCCTCTTCCATATCCCCATTTTCAATTCCAAGGCTCTCTTTTAAACCTGGAAGAGCATAACCTATTACGATGTTTGATGTTTCATTCTTTTCAACTTTTCCATTAGTTACTTCTATATTAGTAAAACTGTCATCTAACACAATTGCTGACACTGCTGCAAAAGGAGCCGATACTGTTACAGTCTCCCCATCAACAAGCTTGGTATATGTAGTTGTATTTGTATAGTTAAATCTTACTGTAACTTTTCCACTTTTACCTGCAAGTTCCTCAGGTGTAATCTGTTTTCCATCGAGATAGTATGTAACAGACTGTGTAACCGGTGGTTTTTGATTAGTTGTTCCCTGATAATATATTTCATTACCAGAACACTTCCATGTTATCTTTTCTCTCTCCTGAGTAAAAGTTTCATTACCATTAACATTAGTAATATTCGCAAGATTTGTAGCATCAGATAAAGAATCTGTTTTCTGCTTGTTAGTAAGATGGTCAACCACGATTGTCTCGCTAACATTTCCATTGGCATCTGAAATCAGATAAACACTTTCTTCCTTGTCAACTTCTTCATCGTTTTCTGTCACATTATCTAATACACTTTCAGTTAATTCATCTGTATCATCTGTTTCCTTTTCATTTGATATAGTCTGTGTCTGCTCCTGTTCATTTGTGTTTTTATCCGCCATTACTGTGGACACTCCAATTGCACTTCCCACTACTGCAATTACAAGGGCACCTGCCACTACACGAACTACATATTTATTTTTAAGTTTTTCTTTTAATTCTGGTAATTTCATCTCAATATCCTCCATCAATTATTTTTATTTTTAAACCCAAAGCTTGTCGCACATATTATTTTGTCAAATACCATAAACATTGAAGGCAGTACTAAAATAACTACAAACATGCTTATTATTGCTCCTCTTGCAAGTAAAATGCAGATTGAACTAATCATATCAATGTTGGAATATAAACCTACACCGAAGGTCGCCGCAAAGAAACAAAGTGCACTTACAATGATTGACATCATCGAGTCATTTAATGCCTTTGAAACAGCTGGCTGTTTTTCCATTCCAAGTCTTCTGTTCTTCTTGTACTTATTTGTCATAAGGATTGCATAATCAACGGTTGCCCCCAATTGAATAGTTCCTATTACCACACTTGCAATAAACGGAATAACTGTTCCCGTATAATATGGAATTCCCATGTTTACGAAAATCGCAAACTCTATTACTGATACTAGAATTACCGGAAGGGAAATTGATTTAAATACCAGTAAAATAATAATGAAAATAGCTCCTATTGATACTATACTTACTCGTTTAAAGTCAGTATCTGTAATTGTAATAAGGTCCTTCGTACATGGTGCTTCACCTATAAGCATTGCATCATCACTGTACTTTTTGACAATATCATTAATTTTCTCTATCTGGTCATTTACCTCATCTGTTGCAGTTGCATACTCTGAAGCAACAACCATCATCTGATAATCACCGTTTTTAAAAATCTCTCTTGCCTGGTCTGGAATCATCTCATCCGGAATTTTTGGCCCGGCAATGGAATCAAGACTTACTGCAAGTTTTACACCGTCAACTTTCTTTATTTCATCTATCATACTGATACTGTCAGCTTTTGACATATCGCTTGGAGCAATAATAATATGAGATGCCCCCATTGCATACTGTTCAGCCAACTTATCATTTGCCTGCTTACTATATGCTGAATCAGGCATTGTTCCTGCAAGATCATAATATACATCTGTTTTTGCGTAACCAATCAAGGAAGGAACCAATATTATTAAGAACATTATTATAAACACATAAAAATGTTTTGTTATCCAGTCCGAAATCCCGGAAAGTTTTGGCATTGGAATCTTGTGCTTTGTTTTCTCAATCGCCTTATCGCAACAAAGGATTAAGGAAGGAAGGATTGTAACACATCCAATAACTCCAATTATTACACCCTTTGCCATTACTATTCCAAGATCAAGTCCAAGCGTAAAACTCATAAAGCAAAGTGCTATAAATCCTGCTACCGTTGTAATTGAACTTCCTGCAACAGATACAACGGTGTGTGAAATCGCATGTGCCATGGCACGTTTTTTATCACCGCTATATCTTTCAATCTGTTCCTGATAGCTGTGCCACAAAAAGATTGAATAATCCATTGTAACCGCCAGCTGAAGTACTGCTGTAAGGGCTAATGTCAGATACGATATCTCGCCCTGAATAAAATTTGTTCCCAGATTATAAATGATTGCCATTCCAATACTTAGCAAAAATAAAATTGGAACCATAATCGACTCCATAGTAATTGCCATAATAATAAGTGAAAGTATTGATGCAATTACAACAAATATCGGAGCCTGCTGAAGCGTCATATTTTTTGTATCTGTATTTACGGCTGCCATTCCGGAAACAAAACAGTGATTTTCCACCATTTCGTTCATTTTATCAATGGCCTCCATTGTTTCATCAGAACCCATTGTATCTCTGAATGTTACCAGCATAAGCTGACTATCTGCATCAGCATTGTTAAAAAAATCATACAGTTCATCTGGAAGAACCTCTCTAGGTACACTTGAATCTGCAATTGTTCCATACCAGACTACTTTCTCGACCCCATCTAGTTCTTTTATATCGTTTGCAAGAATTTCAATATCCTTATCTTGCATATCCTCTATTATTACAAATGACAAGGCTCCTGTTCCAAATTCATCTACCAGAATATCCTGACCTTTCATTGTCTCTATCTCCTTCGGAAGATAAGACAAAATATCAAAATTAATTCTAGTATTAATAAAGCTTATTCCCGCTGGAATTAACAGCAGAAACGAAAGTATTAGAATTAGAACTCTGTTTTTAACTACTCCTTTTCCAAAATTAATCATAATATTTTCACCACTCTTTCTTTATTTCGTTTCTGAGTATAAAAAAAAAGACTGAATAAGAAAATATTCAATCTTTTCGTTTTGTAGGCTCTGATATACAAAAGTATGATTTTGTATATCAGTATCTACATATGTATAAAATTGTAATTTGTAATACAGGCTTTCTTCTTAGAAATTCACCTGTCCTGCTAAAGTTCATTAATTATATCATCCATTGACCGGGTAATGAGATACATATATGCCTCTGCCATCTCTCTTGGCTCAATCTCATCTATTCCATCCATAAGCCATCCCGCTGTAATAAAACAGAATGACTGAGCATAATATCTGGCAATTACAGGCGGCGTAAGCCATTTATACTTGGACTGTTTTCCCGATGCACGTTCTTCTATTATCTTAACAAACATCTCATATACACATTTAAGAGCTATGTCATTAAAAGTAACCGGTCCTTCCATCTTCATGACCTTTTTATAGAACACGGAATTGTCCGAAATCTTTGTAAGAAGAAGTACTACAGCTTCAAATGTCATATCTGCATTGATTAGTGGTTTGATTGGTTCTAGCAGTTCATTATTTATAATCCATTCTATTAATTCATATTTATCTTGAAAATGATTATAAAAAGTAGGTCGAATCACACCAGCTTTATCTGTTATCTCTTTAATTGTGATTTTTTCAATTGGCTTTTTTGCCGAAAGTTCAACCAGACTTTCCGCTAACACCAAATCAATTGCATTTTTACTTTGCTGTGTCATCACTCATCAAACTCCATTGTCACAAAGAATCCCTTCTCCGTCTCCCTCACATCAACCACATCACCTTCTCTGGATTTAAGTCTTTCACTTACCAGATAATTTCCAGACATAGCAATTGCATGCTCTATCGTATAATAGTACGATGTCGGAAGCTTACTCTCAGTTATCTTAAGATGGTCTCCTACTTTTGTAAGACCTGGTCTTTCCATCTTAAATTCCATTCGACGCATTTATCTGCCCTTCTTATCTTCTATAAATTCCGCTTCAAATTCTACTTTATCGTTGATTTCACCAGAACCGTTGTCTGCATTTTTCTGTGCTTTTACTACTCTGCTTGTAATCCAGATATTAGAAATACCATTGTAAATCAAAATAACACCAACTACAGCTGTGGCGGTTGTCATTAAATTAAATGCATTTGTTATGCATATTATTCCACACAACATGCTAATCAAAGATAAAATAAGACCTATATTCCACGCCTCATACCCAAGGTTGTTGGCATGAACAGATTCAATAATACCTCGTACACTATGAAATACAAGCAAAACGCCTATTACAACCGGAACAATGCTCACTACAACCTTTGGGCGTACAAGAAACCATATTCCGACTGCCAGGATACATATTCCAACCACAACTGAAAAGTTATTTGTCACAATCTTCAAAAAATAGCTACAAAGGTAGATAAGTCCAATTGCTATAAGCCCGATTGCAAATATGCTTGCTATTGTCTTTAATATTGAAGAACCAAACACAATAAAAATAATACCCAGTACAACACTCATTATTGACGATAACAGAAAATCAATCTTAATCTTTTTGAGAAATTCTTTCATATTAATCTCCTATGCTGACATCTTATCTATATTAACTTGTGAGAGTCTCATCATTTATCATATCAAGAATAGTCTGAAGCTCAGCGCCCTCTACCGGTGCCTCACCCAAATCTATTTTCTTATTTTCAGCATCAACCTCATGCAATTGATGAGTATCTGATTTTCCCATATCTATTGTAAAATATCTTCCCTTTTCGTCTTTTACGTCCCATACAATATATGCACGTATTGCACATCCTACCGCCATATCCCTGGTTGGGAAATCAACTCTTAGAACCTGCAATTCTTCAGATATTTGCATTGGCATAACAGAAAAATCTTCTTCAATGTATGGATACATTCTCTTCTGCTGATATGACTCTTCATATAGTTCATCAATATACGCTTCTCTTCTATCACTTAAGCTGTCAACAAAGACCTTTTTATCAGCAAACAACTTTGTTGGCAAGAACACGTGTTCAAAGCGAACTCTCTCAAAAATAGCATACTGTTTTTCTGTCAGTTTAATTTTTCGCTTTCCACCATTTTCTTTCTTTTCCTTTTCTACCTCTTCAATTCTATTAAGAAGTGGCATCTTAAATAAAATATTATGTGTAAATGGATTGATTACAATTCCACCTATTTCAATGTTGATATGAAGAGCCATATTATTAATTGCCGGATATGGCATAGTTAACATTCCCGGCGCCATCTGTTCCTTTGGAAGATGCTCCTGACTTGTGTAAATTCCAAGAAAAGCGCCACCATCACTATTTTTTATCACTAGTGGAGCGGGCTGATTATTCTCATTCATCTTTGCCGGTATTAAAAATTTCCCCTTTACAACCTCATTTACAAGTTTATTAAGATTTTCTGAAGTGGTATCTTTTGCATAAACCTCCATTAACTCTTCTACAACAGGGTTGCATACATCTTTTAATTCATCCATATATATTCCCTCTTTTTCATTAATTCTCTTTCTTTTTATAAAAAATATTATTCTAAAAAGAAAAATGCCCAGACTATAAAGTCCAAGCATTATTTTAACACATTTCTTTTATCAACTCAACAACTCTGGTATCCCGCGCTATCCATTCTTTATCCAAAAACGAAGTATTTGCCTTAATTATATCATCCGCAGAAGCCCACGACAAATGGTAATCCAGTGCTATTTCGCTCTCTGTCATCTCCGTATCAACCTGCGTTTCTTCAGCATCACAGAAATAGACATATGTGTGACACAGGTATATCTTGTCATCTTCAAAAAGATCTCTTCTTTTCTCAATAATCTCACCACATTCTCTAATGCTGTCAGGGATGACAACAAGACCGGCTTCCTCTCTGACCTCCCTGATAAGTGCCTGCTCATTAGTCTCACCCTTATCAATTCCGCCACCAAGAATTTTGTAATATCCTTCACCGGCCTGCTGCATGGCTATTTTACCATCACGTATCACAATTCCCCTGACAGCAAATCTTTCAAATACCTTCATATCCTCTGTATAATTGTGTTTATCGAAAATATATAACGTTTTCATACTTGTCCTCCGTATCGAAAACACTTTAACTCATTTATCTGTAATTTGAAAGAGCTTAGTTTCCCGCATCTGTTACTGACTATTCTACCATATATTCCATATTCGTGTATAGTGGCTTCATTCCAAGATGCTGGTAAAAACCATATGCATTTGGATTGCACTCCCAGACATGAAGTGTAATTCTGTCACACAACTGTCTTTTTGCCTCTTCTTTTAAATATTCAAACAGCTCTCTTCCTACATTTTCGCCACGATATTGTTCATCAACACATAAATCATCAATATACATACTTTTGACCGGATATGTACTTGTCGTCTCACTAATTTTTTCATACAAGATAAATGCATAACCTAATCTTTCCTTCTATATCACATTTTTTAGCTTGTCTTATTTTCATATATTATCTTTTACTCTTCATCTTTATCTTCTTCATTTTTTATCCTACATACACCATATTCTAAATCAATTCTTGCATCGGCGTGTTTTCTAGGTTCGTAAAACAACACTTGTATTTCAGTTGAGTCCTTAAAATCTCCATTTTCCAGTATATATTCCAAGTTCTCTGAAGCCAGAAAATAGCACTGTCGGTTTGCTTTTTTCAAACCTGAATATGTATCATCGGACACTCTGTAAAAATCTATCCAATATGAAGTTTTCTCATCTACCATAATATCCATTGCTTGCTGTAGCTGTTCATCAGTAACATCATCTTTTAAGTATACATCAAACATAATTGGAGTAGCCTTATAACACTTCATATAATCCTCAAAGGTCTCTGTTCTATCCACATCCAATGATTCTAATGCCGCTTCGCATGAATACCCATCAATACAGTTTCGTACTATAAAGCACTCATCAAAACACTTTCCAATCTTTTCTTCAAGTTTTTTATTTAACTCTGGCGCATAATAGTAATGGACATAAGATTCCCTTAATAGCTTTCCTCTTTTGTCACAATAGCCCATAACAAAAACAGAATCCTCTGTTTGGCCAACAAATGAATATCTCCCTTCATTCTTTTCTTCATCTTTTTCTTCTTTTTCTTCTTCTATTTCTGTAATACTGAACTCCACTCCATATCTGGATTCAAGCTGTATTTCTATCCTCTTTTTTACGAAATGTTTAGTATTTACATACCAATTTATACATACACCTATGAACCCTGTTATAATTAATGCAACAACCGTAATTCTCTTAAATTTATTATCCATTTTTTATATTGTTCCCTTTCTATCAGTTCTGAATAACATATCCTGGATATTCGCCTTCTCTTTTCTTTGCGATATCTGTCAACGAAATGTAATCATTTTGCAAATCCTCGGAATAAACACTAATATCAATTCCATTCGCATGAATTGTAAGCCATTGCGGCATGATACAAAATTAGCAAAGCTACTGTTATGCTTCTTAAGTTATCAATATAATTAAGCTGTTTATAACCCGCATAAAATCAAGGTTTCTTAGAAAGCAAGCACACCGTCTCCACATGTGTCGGTACTCTCCCATGAACACAAATCATTCGCCACGTCTGTGCCACATGAACACATTTTTCCAGTCTCTGTTATTTCGGTTCCATCAACAACTTTTGTCAGCTTTCTCTCCATCTTAAGACACCTTATTTCCTTTCTTTAATTCCTTCTGAGTTGCTTTGTAGTGTTCCTTGGCATTGGGAACGGTTCCCGACTGGTTTCCCTTTAGC